>CP089931.1:1239627-1859441 GCA_021307325.1 Peptoniphilus sp. GNH
GTCATGCAAAATTTTGTCCTATATGTGGGGTTCCTATATATAACTCTTGTTCTGATAACAAGGATCATGATGTTAAATTAACTGATTATTACTGCTCAACATGTGGAAGTCCCACTACAATGAAAGATTATATTAAAGAGATTACAGAAAAAAGAGGTGAAAGAGATATGCTTTATGAAGATGGTGTAGAATTTGATGAATCAACAATGAAAGTAAAAATTTGTCCTAAATGTGGAAACGAAGAATTTAGTGATGATGCATTATTTTGCAAAATATGTGGAACGAACTTATATAATGATTGTGAAGGAATTCATACTCAGAATTTTAATGGCTTTGATGATATTGGTGAAATACATCATAACCCAAGTAATGCCAGATACTGCGAAACTTGTGGGGCTAAAACAAGATTTTTTATAGATGGAATCTTATGCGACCACAGTGAATACAATAAAGATTTTACTGATGATTCTAATTCAGGATTTGATTTTCCAAGTGATGATCAGATTCCTTTCTAACTAAAAGAACTAGCCTATTTATTTTTGGCTAGCTCTTTTTTTAATATATTTTATATATCTATTCTGTTCACTCTCCCTATAAATATCTATCCTGTCTACACACCCCTACGATTTTTACTATTAATATGTTCCCACAAGGTATTTTTCAAATAGAAAAATGGCTTTTAGGATTTCTTCTAAAACCCCAAAAGCCATTGATTTCAACAGTCTTATAACCTCTTATATTATTTTCTTGACATCAATACTACACTCTCAACATGGCGGGTGCGGGGGAATTGGTTTAGGCCTTTTAAGGCTTTTATTTCGTAGCCTGCTTCTTTGAAGTCTTTTAGGTTATCGCAAAGGGTTTCGGGATTGCAGGATATATATAGGATTTCTTTTGGCTTATATTTTAGTAAATTTTCTATGGCTTTTTTCATGAGGCCTTCTCTTGGTGGGTCGACTATTGCAAGGTCCATGCCTGTTCCCTTTTCTTGCAAAAATTCTCCTACGTCCATTGCATAGAAGCTTATGTTTTCGTGTCCGTTTAAGATGGCATTTTCTCTTGCTGATTTTACTGCTTCTTCTACTATTTCACATCCTATTACTTCTTTGGCGTGCTTTGCTATGGATATGCCTATGGTGCCTGCGCCACAGTAAAGGTCATAGATTGTTTTGTCTTTGGGGTCAATCATATCTATTGCCATTCTAAATAGTTTTTCTGCTGATTGGGTGTTGGTTTGGAAGAAGGAGAAGGGGGATATTTTGTAGATGTTGTCTTCTATTTTGTCTTTTATATATCCTTCGCCATATAGTATTTCTACTTCTTGTGGGATTATAGCATCTGACCAGGAGTCATTTTTGGTCCAGATGATTGTTTTTATTTGTCCTTCTAATTCGAGTGATAAGAGGTAGTTTATGAAGCTTTTTTCTATTTCAGCCTCTCTTGTGGTTACTAGATTTACCATTATTTCTCTTGTAGAAAATCCCCTTCTTATTACAAGGTGTCTTAAAATCCCTTGGTGGGTCTTCCTGTTGTAGAAGCTAAAGCCTTTTTCGTCAAAATATTTTCTGACTTTTTCTCTTATTATGTCAAAATCTCTATGAACTATCTTGCATCCGTCAGTGTTTACTACTTCATAGAATCTGTCTTTTCTATGCAGGCCCAGGGCTAAGTCTGAACCCAGATATTCGTCTCCAAAGGTGTATTCCATTTTGTTTCTGTAGCCTTCATGCTCTGGGCTTTCTTGAAAGTCTAGGTCTGTTTCTATTGAGTTATTTTTTAGCAAGTCTTCTAGGAGTTTTTTCTTGTAATTATTTTCCGCCTTGTAGGAAAGAGTTTGGTAGCTGCATCCTCCACACAAATCGCTGTGAGGACAAGATGATTTTTCTTCTAGGTCTGATTTTTCTAAAATCTTTATGAGTTTTGCCTTTTTTCCCCTTGTTCTTTTTATTTCGACTTTTTGTCCTAGTATGGCTCCTTTAAATTTGTACTCCCTATCTTCGAATGTGCCAAAACCCCACGCTGGATATTCAATTTTTTCTACTTTTACTTGGATATTATTTTTTTTCTTCATATGACAATTGTATATTATTAGGTGATTTTATTAAACCGATATGATAGGATATTTTAGGTGATATTTTGAAAAAGAAATTTTTATTTGGCTTTATTGTAGTCATCTTATTGGGATTTATCGCTTTGAAATTTAGGATGGACTCGACTTTGAAAGTCATCACTTTTCACAGCGTAAGGGATAGCGATGAGTTTAATGAGTATGTTATGAAGCCTGAAAGATTTGAAAAAATTATAGAGGCTCTTTCGAATAGATCTTTTAAATTTCTTTCTATGAGAGATGTAAAAGATGCCCTTTCTAAAAAGTCTATTGATAAAAAATCCTTGCTAATTACCTTTGATGATGGCTACAAGGATAATTATACTAATGTCCTGCCTATTTTAAAAAAGTACAAGGCAAGAGCTACTGTTTTTGTGATTGGCTCCAAGGTCGGCACGCCGGGATATCTGTCATGGCAAGATATAAGAGAGATGTATGAGAGTGGATGTTTTGACATAGAGTCTCATTCTTACAATCTTCACGATCCTTTCTATGATGGCCCCAACAAGGGCAAGACTCTCATGAGTGCTCCTCTAGACGGGGAAAGTGACGAGCATTATTTTTTGAAGTTGAAAAATGATTTAATCTGGAATAACTCAGTGATTTATAGATATGGCACTTCTGATTTTCCTTTTGCTATTGCCTATCCAGGGTCCATGGTAAATGACATTATCTTTAAGGCGACTAGAGAGTCCGGCCTTGAGCTTGGCTTTGTCGGTGCCAAGAAGCTTCCTGGAAAGATAAATAAAATCAATCCCTTGGCGATACCTCGTATGCACGTAAAACCAAAGACCAATGTTTTTTTGTTGGTGAATTTTTTGAGTATGTAAAAAAAGACTACTTATTTAAAAGTAGTCTTTTTTTTATTCTCTTACAATTGGCATTGACATGCATCTGGGGCCTCCCCTTCCTCTTGAGAGCTCTCCAGATTTTATTATGTGAAGTTTTACTCCATAAGATTCTAAGATTTGATTGGTAACTACATTCCTATCATATACCACAACTTCACGCGGGCTTATTGCAAGGGTATTGTAGCCATCAGACCATTGTTCCCTTGACGCATCAAGAAGTCCTCCTTTTCCTTGACGGATTATATCAATTCTGTCGATTTCAAGATGTTTTTTCAAGACATCTTCTATCTTGGATTCTTCTTTTACTACGCTTATTTCTCCGTCTTTTAGACTTATTTCATAGATGCAAAGGGATTCTTCGATTTCTGGATGCAGGGTAAATAAATCCTTGTCGACCATAGTAAATACCGTATCCAAGTGCATAAAGGCTCTTTTCTTGGGAATGGAAAATACCAAAACTTTTTTGAAGTCTGAATGTCTTAGCACTCTTTTTGCAAACTCTTCTATGGCAACTGCTCCAGTCCTTTGAGATGTCCCCACTGCTATTACTTCTTTTGATAGTATGAGTATGTCCCCTCCTTCTATTGAGGCTGGCATATCTGGGGTATAGAGCAAATCTTGATCTGCAATTTTAAATTCATCGTGGTATTTGAAGATATATTTGCCAAAAATACTTTCCCGCTTTCTAGTCTTGGACCACATATTAAAAATGCCCACCGAATTTCCCACAAGTGAGAATGGATCCCTGGTATAGTAAAGATTGGGCATTGGTTTTGTCACAAAAAATGCGTCCTGATCCAAAATCTCGTGTAGATATCTTTTTTCATAGGGCTTAAGTTCTGATTTTCTCGTGCCTTCCATCATTTTGAGTACCAAGTCTTCTTGGGAAAGCTCCATTAACATATCTCTTAGAAAGGCCTTCTCTCTTTTGACCTCTATATCGGCTTGCTCTAAAAATTCTTCAATGAATTCTTTTTTTATTTCCTCATCCTTTATGGAATCTGCTGCGAGCTCTTCGAGATAATAAACTCTCGCTCCCTCATCTTCCAATACCTTGGCGAAATAATCATGCTCTTTTATGGCCGCATCTAAAAATGGTAACTCATCAAAAAGCAACTCATCCATGTGATCAGGTGCCAGATTGGTCAACTCCTTGCCTGGGCGATGTAGTATGACCTTTTTTAGTTTTCCAATTTCTGAAAAGTTTTGAATTTTATCATTCATTAAATCACCTTACTTTCATTTTACACTCATTGCTGAATCCGCTTTTTTACAAACCTGCAAAAATTTTAAATAGCATCTTCAAGTTCTTAATCTGTCAGTATTTTTAATTATATCATGAAGATGGCTTATAAATTATATAAAAATATAAAAATGCCCTCTTCACCATTTTTTCGGTAAAGAGGGCATGTCCTTATAGACCCTTTAACTATTTTATTGTAAAGACTTGGTCCTTGTTTTGGTCTTTAGAAATTTGATATTCTTCAAATTTTATTTCAAGTTCAACTTCTTTTCCGTCTCTTAGAACTTTAAATTTCATGGTGTCGCCTATCTTGGCCTTGTAGACTGCCGTTTTTAGGGAGTCTGTATTTACTACATCCACATCTCCTGCTTTGGTGATTATGTCTCCTGGCTTGATACCGCCCTTGTGGGCTGGTGAATCCTTGTAAACATTTATTACCAAAACGCCTTTTTCCGCTCCCAAATCCTTTCTCATAAATCTTTGGGCATCTTCGACATCGTATTGGTCAATGCCTAGAACTGGTGGCTTATAGGTGCCTGTTTCTAGCACTTCTTTTATTATTGGTTTTATTGAATTTATTGGAATAGAAAATCCAAGACCTTCTGCTGTTGACACTTTGACAGTATTCATACCTATCACCTCGCCATTTGCATTTAGCAAGGCTCCGCCAGAGTTTCCTCCATTGATGGCTGCATCTGTTTGGATAAGCCCTGTCATATATCCTCCGCCTGATACTTGACCGACAACTCTATTTAGACCAGATATAACTCCTGATGTTACAGATCTTTGAAAAGCAGGATCTATTGGATTACCTATTGCTACTGCCAAATCACCTATGGAAATTTTATCCGAATCTCCAAGGCTTGCTGGCACAAGTTCATGATCTGTTTTTACCTTTACTATGGCCACATCCAAGGTCCTATCTGTCCAGACGACTTTTCCGTCTACATAGGTGCCATCATCTAGCATTACCTTGCAATCTGTCACCTTTCCGTCATTTACCACGTGAGCATTTGTCAAGATGTATCCTTCTTTATTTAATATTATTCCAGAGCCAGTAGCAGGGATTTCTTGAGTTACCCTTCCAAAAAACATGGTGTCTTTTTCCTCTATCATAGTGGTTGTGATTCCTACTATTGATGGCATAGCCTTCTTGGCAACTGCCGATACCGGGCTTGTGGATGTGTTGACCACAAGTTTTTTAGACTCATCTTTTGCAGCGGCGCTTTGTATATTTTGTTCTGTTACTTGATATTTATATTTGAAATTTTCTGCAGCTGCAAAATATCCAAGCGAGCCTCCAACTGCTCCTCCGATAAGAGAGAGTACCAGAGCCAATATCACGCTTACTTTGCCCTTTTCTCTTTTCTTTTTTTTGTAGGTATATTCAAAATTTTGTAAATCATTTTTTTGATCTTCCATTTTATTTTCCCCTTTCATATCTATGGTACCCATTTTAATGGGTATATGTGTAATAGTTGTGATGAAAAATTATAAATTATAAGATAGATAAATGTTAATTGGAGGAAATATGCTAGTAAAATTCATTCACCACTCCTGTTTTACGATTGAACTGGAGGATAATTTTTTGGTCTTTGATTATTTTGGGAAGGGAAATCTCCGTCTACCTAGAGATAAAAAGGTTTATTTTATCTCATCTCATAGGCACGCAGACCACTTTGACAGGGTCATCTTTGATTATGATGCCAAGTGCTATATATTAAGCGACGATATAGAAGTGGATTCATCTTTTCCAAAAAATATCCGTCTAGTAAAGCCTCAAGATGAAATCGAGCTGGATGATTTAAAACTTCACTTTGAAGAGTCCACCGATGAGGGAGTCCTTTTGAGCTTGGAAGTTGAGAAAAGACATATCCTCTTTGCTGGCGACCACAATTGGTGGGTCTGGGATAGGTACTCTAAAGAAGAACACGAGAGGATGGAGATTTGGTTCAAGGGCGAAGTGGATAAGTTTAAGAAAGAAAACTTCGACCTTGTAATGGCTCCAGTTGACCCCCGTATGAAGGATGCGTATTGGCTCGCTGGCGATTATTACATCAAGACCCTAAGGCCCAAGCATTTTTTTCCTATGCATATGTGGGGCGAATTTTCCATATCTGAAAAATTCAAAAACAAGCTCCAATCAGACTACGACTTTTGTCAAATTCATGTAATTAAAAACGATGGTCAGGAATTTGAAATCTAATATAATAAAAGCCCCTCCACTACCCTTTTGGTATGGAGAGGCTTTTTTATCTTTGTTTTTTATCTTTGTTTTTTATTTTTGTTCTTATTTTTGTTTTTTATTTTTTCTTTCTGCCATTCTAAGCTTTGCTATCTTAACAAGGTCTTTTATTTCTCTTACTCCTAGGATGTATAAGGTGCCAGCATAGGCTATCATAGCAAGCACAACAAGAGCAAGCAAGAGGAAGAGTTTGGCTATTCTAGCTCCCAAAATTCCTCCTAAAACTGCAACAACTGGTGCTTCCAAGGGGAAATATGCCAGGCAGATTATGCCAAGGACAAAGGATGCCATGATTGTTTTAATCAAAGCCCTGACATAAGACTTGGTCCCCAAATTGCCAATTTTTTTCTTCAATAGTACAAAAGATATAAAGACTGCAATAGTAGTTGCTATAGAAACTGATGATGCCAGACCTTGAATGCCAAATTTATGAGCGACAAGAAGATTCAAAAGCACATTTACAACTACATTTATAGCTCCAATTACAAAGGGCGTCTTGGTGTCGTGAAGGGAGTAGTAGACCCGATTTAAGACATTTGACACAGAAATTGAAATCAAAGCTATGGTGTAGCATCTTAAAGTAGATGTGACCTCTCTTGCATCTTCTAAGGTGAATCTTCCTCTTAGATAGACTATATCTACAAAGGGTCTTGCTAAAATAATAAGGCCCACAGTAGCAGGAACAGTTATAAATAAAACTGTCTTAATGCCGGCATTCATGACTCTCTTTCCATGGATCATATTGCCAGATCCAAATTCCCTACTCAAAATTGGAAATATAATAGCTGTTATGGCTGTTATAAATATGCCAAGTATCATCAAATTGAGCTTGTTGGCATAGTCCAGATTAGACGGAGCCCCTTTTCCTAGTCCACCTGCTATTGTCCTATTTACAATTACATTCAAATCATTTATAGATGTGGATATGAGAACGGGGATAGATAGTATCAAGGCTTCTTTTACATACTTATCTCTGAAATTTACAACAAGCTGTGGCCTGTATCCTTCTTTTATAGCATCTGGCAGCAAAAATATAATTTGAGCCAAAATTCCAAGCACCCCAGCCACAGTCAAACCTATGACCCCTTTATGGTTGGCAAATATTTCCAAATACACAATATAGACTATATTTAGGGGGATGGCTATGGCACCTGCTGCGGCAAACCTTCCTTGATATTGCAAAAAGCCTGTAAACACTCCAACTATTGCAGAAAAAATCATAACAGGCATGCCCACTTTTGTAAGTATTACAGTTAAGTTGAATGTTTCTTCTGGCGCCAAAAAGGCTGTCAACATGGATACATATTTTGCAAAGACGATTCCTATAATAGTGACAAGTCCAGAAATTATTGTCACTGTCGAGAGCATATTATTGGTATATTTAAGCTTGTGTCCTTCTCCAAGCTCCATTTCCATTCTCTGAAGACCTGGTATAAAGGTCGTAGCTATTGCGGCTGTTATAAGGGCGGATATGATAGCTGTCGCTGATTGTGAAAGGGTAAAGGCATCTTTTTCTATACCCGAGCCGAAAATCGACGCTATTTTTATTTCTCTATAAAGCCCCAGGATTTTCCCGATAAGAGCAAAAAAAACAATTGCAAAGGTTGACCTAGCAATTTTCTTAGCTGAATTTTCCATATTTCCTCCAATTTCAAATAAGAGTATATTAATTTTTGCCGTCTTTGTCAAACGAAATGGCTTTTTCTTATGCTATAATTGTAATTTGGAGGTAATTAAATGATTAAGACGATTAAAAAAGTTCTGCCTTATTTCCAAAAATATAAAAAGACTCTATTTTTGGACTTAGGCTGTGCCGGTTTTACGACAATAGCAGAAATTGTTCTGCCACTTATTTTAAGAGCCCTATCATCAAAAGCCATAAATGATCCGTCAGCTTTTGGTATATCCTACATTTTAAAACTCGCAGCAATTTTTGTTTTTATAAAAATTATTGACATAATCTCTGGATACTACATGGCATCCATAGGTCATATAATGGGTGCCAAAATCGAAACTGATATGAGAAGGGACATCTACTCCCACTTGCAAGGGCTGTCCGATTCTTTCTATAATGAAAGTAGAATTGGTCAAATCATGTCTAGGATAACTAACGATCTTTTCGATATAACAGAGTTTGCCCACCACTGCCCAGAGGAATACTTCATCGGATTTTTAAAAATTTTGGCATCTTTTATAATCTTAGCATGTATAAATCTTCCTATGACACTTATAATCTATGCCATCATCCCACTTATGATAATAATGGCATCAACTTACAGAACGAGGATGAAAAATGCCCAACAAAATCAGAGGATTCATATAGGCAATCTGAATTCAGAAATAGAAGATTCCATATCTGGCATTAGAGTTGTTCGCTCCTTTACTAACGAAGATTTGGAGCGCAAAAAATTCCAAAAGTCCAACAGGTATTTTCTCGGCATAAAAAAAGATTATTACAAGTCCATGGCAGGTTTTATGACTGTCACTAGAACATTTGACGGGCTTATGTACCTAGCGCTTATATTGACTGGTGGCTACTTCATGTACAGAAATAGGCTTCATCCATCCGATATGATTCTCTATGTAATGTATGTATCTTCTATGCTTGCCACTGTTAGAAGAGTGGTCGAATTTACAGAGCAGTTCCAAAAAGGCATAACAGGCATCGAAAGATTTTCAGAGATTATGGCCATAAAGCCAGATATCACAGACAAAAAAGATGCCAAAGACATAAAAAATGTAAAGGGGGATTTGATTTTTTCAAATGTTTCTTTCAAATATTCAAAAGACTTGGACTATGTATTTAAAGATTTGAGCTTCGAGATAAAACCCGGACAAAATGTCGCCCTGGTAGGCCCATCAGGGTCTGGCAAGACCACAATTTGTAACCTAATCCCAAGATTTTACGATATAGATGAAGGACAAATTCTAATAGATGGAAAGGATATAAGAGATGTGACCATCAAATCTCTGCGTGAAAATATAGGTATAGTCCAACAAGATGTATACCTCTTCTCCGGAACCATAAGAGATAATATCCTCTATGGTCGTCAAGATGCAAGCTTTGAAGAAGTCATCCAAGTTGCCAAAATGGCAGGTGCCTACGATTTTATTATGGACCTGCCTAATGGATTTGACACCTACTGTGGAGAAAGAGGCGTGAAACTATCGGGCGGACAAAAACAAAGAATATCCATAGCCAGAGTGTTTTTGAAAAATCCACCCATCTTAATTTTGGATGAAGCCACATCAGCCTTGGATAACAAGAGCGAGATGATAGTACAAAAATCTCTAGAAGAACTCTCCAAGGGTCGCACCACTCTTACAATAGCCCATAGGCTTACCACAGTCCAAAATTCAGATCTGATTTTAGTCATGACTGAAAATGGCATTGTAGAAAGAGGCAAGCACTCCGAGTTGATGGACAAAAAGGGATATTACTATAAACTTTACACCAAGGGTGGACTTCTTGACTAAATAAAGGTTTATAACTTATAATATGAAATTCTAGCAGTCTAGCTAGAATTTTTTTTGAAAATTTTTTTACTTTACTAAAGAATGCGAGAAATTATAAGAGATTTTTTATTTTACTAAAAAATATGAAACAGCATAAAATATTTTTTATTCTACTGAAGAATATTAAAAATCATAAAAGATTTTTTATTTAAGTTTAATTATTTGTGATATTTGCACAAATTTTATGTACTTTTATTTTTCAATTTTTTCCATAATAAAAACATTTTTGAATTGATTTTTTTTTAAAATTATAGAAAAATAATTATGATACCATTTTACGGAGGTATGAACATGTTGTTTACTGAACAGGAAAAAAAGATTATAAAACTTATAACTTGTTTTTATAGAAATAACGGAAAGTGGTTGAAATATAATGAGCTTGTCTTATATATTGGAACATCCAAAAAAACACTTCGTTCATATATAGACCGATTGCACGATCTTTTCTTCGACTTGTGTGAATTTGATTATACTGGGTCTATGGTAAGAGTTAAATTTGATTCAAATTTCGGTCTTGTCACTATGCAAAGGATTTTCCTTGATAAGTCACTTATTGTCAGAATATTGAAACGCACTTTTTTCTGCGACTATAAATCGAAATTAGATCTGGCAATTGATCTAAATACTAGTGAATCTTCTATATTTCGAGCTATACAAACTTTAAACAATGGCCTTCCAGATTTTTATGATCTGACTTTTTCTTATTCAAAATTGCAATTTGAAGGTTCTGAAAGTGAAATTCAAAAATTTTATGTAAATCTTTTTATTGAAACAAATCCAGATCCTCTCTATTGGCCATTTGAAGATTTTATGAGAGAAGAAGAGGCTAACGCATTTGCAAGGCATATAACAAACTATGTGCAAAATCGCATATATCCTGACCAATTTGAATATATAAAGGTTGTGCTTGCAGTTGCGTCAATCCGTTTAAAAAAATCTCACAAAATTTCTATCAGCTCCACAGATGATGACTTGTATCAAAAAATCGAAGAGTTGGCCAAAAAGCCTGAGATTAGCGCCTTTTTAGAAAGGGCCTTCCCAGAGTTTAGAGCAAATAAAACTTTTACAGCATATCAGATTATGTCCTACTTCTTGAATGAGGAATTCTTCTTCTTTTTCTATGATTTGGACTACCGGCTTAAAAATTTTATGAAGGCAAAGGCTAACTATGAATTTTATCTGGAAAAAATTTCCTTCCTTCAAAAAAAATATAATCTGGAAATCCCAGACTCCTTAGAATTCTATAAGGATCTAGCAACTTTTTTCAGATTTAAAATTTCAAATGTAGACGCTGAGGACTTTTTCCTCGATCACTCGGAGTACTCATTGAATTATCTAAAATTCTTTAATATAGATTTCCATAATGATGTTAAAGTCTTTTTGACAGAATATATGTGTAGGTTCTATCCAAAAGCACAGCACAAGGTCCAAAACCTTATCTACACAGTTTATACGCTCTGGCCAAATCTTATACCCCAGCTTATAAAAGCACAATCTGTTACAAAGGCTTTGATTGTGAGTCGCTATGATCAATACTATGCGAGGACTCTTGCAGATCTTATAAACACTATGTCGCCAAACTATATACACACAGATGTTTATGGTAATTTTCAAATTGATTTTGAAGAAATCAAAAACTCTGATTACGAGGTTATTATTACTGATTTTGTGGTTAAAAAAGATTTGGGAGATAAGTTGATATTTTCTTTTGAACAACTGCCACTTCTTAGTAAGATTAGAGATTTCTTTTATAAAGTCCATTACATGAAAATAAACAAAGTTTTTCAAGCTCATCCCGATGAACTTAAAAAGTTTGCAAATTTTTTGGGTTATAAAAATGACTGATTTCTAAAATTTTAAATAAATTAATAGATTATAAAATAAACTAGCGAGTATCTTTGTCGCTAGTTTATTGTTTTTTCATATTTACAAATTTGGTGAATTCTGGCAAAAAAACTAACTTGACTGTCCCTGTTGGGCCGTTCCTATGCTTGGCTATTATTACTTCGCCAACATTTGGTTCTTCTGTATCTGCATTGTAGTACTCGTCCCTATACAAAAACATGACTACGTCAGCATCTTGTTCTATGGCTCCCGATTCTCTTAAATCAGAGAGGATGGGTCTGTGGTCTGCTCTTGTTTCCGGTAGTCTTGAGAGTTGTGATAGGGCTATGACTGGCACTTCCAACTCTTTAGCTATTCCTTTTAAGGCTCTGGATATGGCGGATATTTCTTGTTGTCTAGACTCGACTCTACCTCCCATTTGCATGAGTTGCAAATAGTCTATTACTATTAAATCCAAGCCCTTTTCCATTTTAAGTCTTCTGCATTTTGCCTTTAGTTCTATAGGCGATATGCCCGAAGTGTCATCTATTTCTATATCCAAGGTGGAAAGTTTTGGCAAGATGTCCACTACCTTGGTCCATTCTTCGCTATTCAAATCTCCCGATATGATTTTTTGTAGATTCAAATGGGTGTTGGATGATATTATTCTCTGAGTAAGTTGTGATTTGCTCATTTCGAGCGAGAACATGGCAACCTTGGCATTTGCTTTTAGAGCTGCATTTGATGCAATATTTACCATAAGAGCAGTCTTTCCCATAGAAGGTCTTGCGGCTAAGAGAATCAAGTCTGATTTTTGTAGCCCCGATAGTCTTAGGTCTAAATCTGCAAATCCTGTTGTCAGACCTGTAAGCCCCGTTTTATTCTTGGCTCTTTCTTGCATTTCCGAAAAGTTTTGCAGTAGAACTTCTTTTATTGGAACTAGACCCTGCTTGTTCGCATCTTGTGTTATGTTAAAAAGACTCTGCTCTGCTCTTTCAAGTACAGACTCGGATGTGGATGCCGGATCATAAGATGAGCTAACCAAGTCGTCTCCAGTTTTTATAAGTTCTCTTAGGGTAGATTTCTCTTTTATAATCTTTGCATAGTAGGGAGCATTTCCAACAGCTCCTACACTTGAACACAAATCTGATAGATAGGTAAAGCCACCGACTTTTTCCAGAGCATTAAACTTTTTTAGTTCTTGGGAAACTGTGATTATATCCACAGGCATGTTTAAATTATAAAGACTCACCATAGCTGTATAGATATCAGAATGTGCTCCTGAATAAAAGTCCTTTGCTCTTAGTACCTCGACAGCGGATGTAATAGCTTCTTTGGAAAGCATCATGGCTCCTAAAAGAGAAACTTCTGCCTCCTCTGAATGTGGTGGTATCTTTAGTGCTAAATCGTCCATCTTATTTCACCGATATGTGTACTCTTAAGTCTGCAACTACTCCCTGATAAATTTTATATGGAACTTTATACTCTCCAGCTTGTTTTATATTGTCTTTTAGTTCTATCTTTCTTTTATCGACTTCTATCTTATATTCTTCTTCTAGTCTTTTTCCTATATCAGCAGATGTGATAGCACCAAAAAGTCTGCCTTTTTCGCCGCCCTTGGCTTCTATGTGAACAATATTTTTTTCAAGCACTTTTTTTAGCTCTTGGGCCTCTTTTATATTTTGTCTTTCTCTGGCTTCGGCTTCTTTCTTGTCCTCTTTCCACTTTGCCAGATTTTCTGGATTTGCTTCTATGGCAGCCTTGCGAGGAAATAAAAAATTTCTGGCATAGCCATCCTTAGCATCCACCAAGTCTCCTTCTTTTCCAAGTCCACTTATATTTTTTAATAATATTACTTTCATGCTTTTTCCTCACCTTCTAATAAGTATTGGTCAATAGCGCCTATGAGCGCTTTTTTAGCTTCTTCTATACTTCCATCAACTTGGGCCCCAGCCATGTTAAAATGTCCGCCCCCACCCAGCTTTTCTAGGATAAGTTGGACCGAGATTTCGCCTTTAGATCTGCCCGAGATGTGGTTTTTGTCTTTGGCTCTTGTTATGACAAAAGATGCCATCACTCCATTTATATCTAAAAGTTCATCGGCTGCTTGAGCTGCTATTAAGATTGAGTTGCCAGACTCCCTTTCTAAAGTTGAAATTGCTATGTCATTTTTATAAATTTGAGCAGCATTTACAACCTCTGCCCTCATCCTTATGGTGTCATAGTCATCTTGAAAAAGGGCCTTTACCCTTTGCATATCAGCCCCATATCTTCTTAGAATAGATGCCGCTTCAAATGTCCTTACTCCCGTTTGGAAGGTGAAGTTTTTAGTATCTACGACTATACCACTCATAAGGGCATCAGCTTCGAATTGACTAAGCACAAAGTCATCTGCCATATATGAGAGCATCTCTGTAACCAATTCAGAGGTTGATGATGCGTAAGGTTCTATATAGGTAAGCACAGGGTCAATTACAAATTCCGAGCCTCTCCTGTGATGGTCTATAATTACGATCTTGTTTCCCATATTTGTAATCTCTGGGCATTCTGTAAATGACGGTTTGTGGTTGTCTACCATTATAACTAGTGAATTGGAGCTTATATTGTTTATTGCTTCTTCGCAAGTTATGATTCTTGTATAAAGGTCTGCTTCTTCAAGCTGCATTCTGGAAATTAAATTATCTATTGAAGGATTAGACTTGTCCAGTACTAGGTATCCCTTCTTCTGCCTATTTCTAACTGCAGCCAAGACCCCTATCCCAGATCCTATTGCATCCATGTCAGCATTTTTGTGACCCATGATGTAAACATCACTCGCCTGATCTATAAGTTGCCTAAGGGCTGTGCCTAGGACTCTAGCCTTTACCTTGTTTCTCTTTTCAACAGCCTTGGATTTGCCCCCAAAATACTCGTATGACTCTCCGCTTCTTATAGCTGCCTGATCTCCACCTCTTGCAAGGGCTATATCTAAAGATGTGTCGGCTTCTTCGTAGGCACTTTTAAAATCAAAGCTCTTACAAGAAACGCCTATCGAAAGAGTAATAGGTATAGAGTTGCCAACCGAAAGCTCTTTCATATCATCGAGTATGTCAAACCTCTTGGCCTTTATTTGTTCTAAGCCCCAAGCATTCATCAAAACTAAAAATTCATCTTGGTCTACTTTTTTTACAAGGGAATTGTACTCGGAAAAATAAAGTCTAATAGTGGAATCTATTTCAGCTGTTAAAATCGGTTGTTTGATTTCATCGCAAGAATCTATTGCCTCTGTATAATTGTCAACTTGAATTTTTGCAATTATTGGAGATGAGGCATCAAAGGTTTCTTTCAAATTCTCGTAGTCGTCTTGATCTATAAAATAAAAAAGCGACATACCAAGTTGGTCATTTTCTAAATCTTTGGAATAGGCAGGATATACCAAGTAGTGCTTGTCCTTTATCACCACATCCGCAGCCTTGCCCTGGTCTAGTTTTTTCTCTGTATCATCCCCGCCCAAATCTATATGACTTTTAAAATCCATACCCACTAGGGAATCTTCTCCAAAAATTTTTTGAAAATTTGTGTTGTGCCAGAGGATTTTGCCCTTGTTGTCAGTTACTACAAGAGGAAAAGGCATATTAAAGACAGCCTTTTTAGCAAGAGAATCCGTCCCCTTCACAAGTCTTTTTTGATTTTCCTTACTGAGCTTGTTTTTTATTTCTATGGTCTTAGCAACATAAAAAATGCCAGCCACATAGGCTATAAGACCTACAAGACCCAGAATTGGCTTTAATATAATTAAAATTACAACCAAAATTCCGCTAGCTATAAAATATCCTATAAAGTCTTTAAGTTTTAAATCTTCATCCATATCAAATCACCTCATCGGGAAGCTTTCTAAAGTTTAAAACGGAGTCAAGCATTCCCAAAAAAGCTACCATTATCTGCAAAGGGTTGAAATAAATTATAAGCAGAAAAAGTACAAATTTTACAAATCTTGGTGCTCTTATCTTGTCCAATTGAAAAAAAGCAAGAGCCAACCCTTCAGCTATAAATATAAAATTCAAAATCAAGGTTAAATTCAAAACATAAGTCTCATAAGCTTTTAAGCTATCAGCAAAAGCAAGGCTCAAGATGCCAATGATAAGGCCGATAAAGCCCAAGGCTCTTGGAAACTTTAGATAACTAAACTTATGTGGCTGATTTATTGCTTGCCCTTCAATTAGAAGTTTCCTTCCAGTATAACTCAAACTCAAATAAGATATTAGAAGAGCCATACACAGTAAAGTTGCAGGAAGAGTTGAAACAAAAGCATTAAAAAGCTCGGTTAAAGCCAGCTGAGTTGAGGCATTTAACTTAAAATTTTTCAAATTCACAGACTCAGTTAAATGTAAAAAATCTTCCAAAGCCTTTCCAGATGAAAAGTATTCGGGTTTAAGTCCACTTGAATAAAGTACAAGACCTGTGCAGACAAATATACTCAAGGCTCCTACCAAGATGGTGTTTTTAGCCTTTCTTTTAGTTGAAATCATATAATGCATTAAAATTATTGCAGGCAAAAATATAGTCATCAAGGTCATAGCAAAATTTACGCCAAGACTTACTCCGACAAAACCCATTACGCAAATAAATACGAATACTCCTTTTACTATTCCTTCTTTGACCCCGACATATAAAATGTCATTGGGAAAGAAAATGTATAAAATAGGGAAAAACATTCCCCCGATTGCAATCATAATAGATTTGAGAATTATTAAAAGATTCGTTCTCAAATTTTTGCTAAAAAATTCCAATCTATCACCTCATACTAAGTTTAACACATCTTGAGCAATTTTTATATAAAACAAAACTCACCTCTTATGGCTCTAAGCTTTGTAAGTCCATTTTATTTTTATTTTATACTCTTTAATTTATTTTTAAAAAAGCATCTTTTGTTTTTATGACTTTAAACAAATAAAAAACCAGACCCGAATTTATCAGACCTGGCTTTGAATCTACTTTTATTCAGCACTATATGGTAAAAGTGCGATTTGTCTTGCTCTTTTAATTTCTTGAGTGATCTTTCTTTGGTGCTTAGCACAAGATCCAGTGATTCTTCTTGGAAGAATCTTTCCTCTATCAGAAATGAATCTCTTTAGAGTTTGCACGTCTTTATAATCGATTTCTTTTTCCTTATCTTGACAAAATGCACAAACTTTTCTTCTAGATCTAAATCTTCTTTGCATTTTAAAATCCTTTCTATGCTCTTAGAATGGAATCTCATCATTGTCAACGGGATAAAAACCACTCATGTCGTCATCTCCGAAGCTTCCGCCTTGATCATAGGCAGAATTTACAGGTGGAGCTGGATTTTGTCTTTGAGGCTTTTGGCCTCCAGCTTGTCCTGGTTGAGAAGAGTTTATAAAGCTGAAATTGTTGACAACAACATCAGTTGTGTAGACTCTTCTTCCATCTCTCTCATAAGACCCAGTTTGGATCCTGCCATCTACGGCAATTTGAGAGCCCTTTTGAAAATATTGTGAAATGATTTCTGCTGTTTTTCCCCATGCCACACAGCCTATAAAATCTGCTGTTGGCTGATTGTTTGATTCCGCTTCTTGTCTTTTTTCTCTTGACATTCTTCTATCCACAGCTACAGTAAATCTGCAATATGCCATTTGGCTTTGAGTATATCTGAGCTCTGGATCTCTTACTAATCTTCCGAATAAGGCTACAAGGTTCATTTTAGACTCCTTATTTATCTAAGTTTACAATCATGTGTCTCATAACTGGATCAAGAATTTTAGCAACTCTATCAAATTCCTTAACTGTTTGAGCATTTGCTTCAAAGTCTACAAGTGTGTAGTAGGCTTCTTTGTTATATTGAATTTCATAAGCTAACTTTCTCATACCCCAGTCGTCAACTTTGTTTACTTTGCCTTCAGTTTCAAGAATAGATTTCAATCTGTCGAAAGCTTGTTGTCTCTTTTCTTCTTCAAACTTAGGATAAAACATTAAAACAACTTCGTAGTGTTTCATCTCTTCACCTCCCTATGGACTAAATGGCACCATCCAATTTGTCTTTACACAAATAGACCAGTGCAAGGATAATTAACATTAAAAGTATATCCGCTTTATTTTTATTTGTCAAGAAAATTCATATCCTGCCGAGCTAAGAGCGAGCTTAATCTCATCTTGGTGGGTCAGATCTCTTGTTGCTAGCTTAACTCTTACCCTCATTGTATCTATAAAATCTCCAAACAAGTCCACTTCTTGATTTATTCCTACAATATTGGCTCCTATATCATCAAAAAGCTTAGTGAGCTTATTCATTTCACCGGGATAGTCATTTAAGTTTATTATGATTTCCATAGTCCTCTTGGTCTTATAAAGTCCCTTTTCTATTACCTTGGAAATTCTCGTCATATCAATATTGCCTCCGGATAAAAGGCAGACTACTTTTTTGTCCTTGCAATCGAATTTATTATACATAAGAGCAGCCACACTAGTAGCTCCTGCACCCTCGGCTACTATTTTTTCTTGTTCCATAAGAGCCAAGACTGCTCCTGAAATTTCCGACTCGGATACCAAGACAATCTTGTCGACGTATTGCTTGGTTATGGCATAAGTAAGCTCTCCTGGTCTTTTTACAGCTATCCCATCGGCCATACTAGAGGCACTTGTAAGTTCTATAATTTTTCCAAGTCTTATTGACTCATTCATGGATGCAGCTGTTGCAGCCTCAACACCTATTATCTGAATTTCTGGCTTTAAAGTTTTGGCTGCAAGAGCAACTCCAGATATAAGTCCTCCACCACCTATGGGTACTACTATTATATCAACATCAGAAAGTTGCTCCAAAATTTCTATCGCAATAGTCCCCTGACCTGCAATTACTTCTTCGTCATCAAAAGGGTGAATAAAGGTATATCCATTTTCTTTTGCAAGTTCATATGCCCTTTTTTTGGCATCATCAAAGGTCGTTGGCACCAAAACAACTTCGGCTCCTAGGGCCTTAGTCGCTTCAATTTTTGAAATTGGCGCTATGCTTGGTATGCAAATTGTAGACTTTATGCCTTGCTCTCTAGCAGACATGGCGACCCCTTGAGCATGGTTTCCTGCAGAGCAAGCGATAACTCCTTTTTCCAGTTCTTCCTTTGAAAGACTTAAAATCTTATTTAGAGCTCCCCTTATTTTAAAAGAGCCTGTAATTTGAAGTGATTCCATTTTTATATAAGCGTCTTGTCCTATGGTTTTTAAAGGTATCAAAGGCGTTTTTTTAACCTTTTTGCCTATCCTTTCGTAGGCTTTTTCTATTTTAGTAAATTCCATTTCTTGCTCCTTTCTAGCTTTATATTATATAAATTGTACTGCCATTTCAATAAAAAATCAGCAGATCGAAAATCTAATCTGCTGATTTAGAAATTTTATTTTTCTTTAAAAATCCTTCTGGCAGCTGGGCGAATATGGTCGCAAAAAATACCAAAAAACATCCTATAAACTCTGTACTTGTAAGAGTTTCTTTTAGAATCCAAACTCCTCCCACCACCGCAAAAATTGACTCGGTAGAAGATATCATAGTCGCCAAGGTCGGATCCATTTTCTTTAGTCCGATAATTTGAAGGGTATAGGCTACACCAGAAGATAAAATCCCCACAAAGAGGATGTCTAAACCTGCTTCATATATGGACTTTATATCTATTTTTTCTTTAAAGACGGCAACAGAAAGAGATAAAATCCCTGCCACTAAAAATTGCATACCATTTAGCTTTATACCGTCTGTTCTCGGGGAGAAATGTGAAAGAATCAATATGTGAACGGCATAAAACAAAGAACCTATAAAGACGTAGAGATCCCCCTTTGATATGTGCACTTTACCTCTTATGCTTATAAGATAAAAGCCTATAATTGAAATCAAAAGGCATAACCAGACCTTTATGGGAAGCATCTTTTTATTGAAAATAAGCCCGAGAATGGGAACCATTACAATATAAAGGGCAGTTATAAACCCAGCCTTGCCGGCGCTTGTATAGATAATACCAACTTGTTGGAAACTCATTCCAATAAATATTACAATACCAGCATAAATTCCGCCTCTCACAGCTGCTATATTACTCAAATAATTTTCTTTGGTCTTTTCTCTTTGGGTCTTGGATAAGCTTGGCAGCATCACTACTACTATCAAGGAGAATAGGAACGCTATTATAGACCTTAGAGCGGTAAAGGTAAAAGGTCCTATATGATTCATCCCTCTTGCTTGGAAAACGAAAGCAAATCCCCATATTATGGCACCTATGAAGAGTAGAATTGCACTATTTAAATCAAATTTTATTTTCATGTAACACCTCTGGATAGACGCTTTATTATATTAAATCAAGCCTCAACTACAATTTTATCTCGGAAACAAAAAAGGCCCGAAGGCCTCTTTCTGTTTTTTAGAATTTAAGGAGTATTCCTCCAAATTTTATAAATAGGGGTGCGAACACTAATGAAACTACAGTTATAAGTTTTATTAGGATGTTCAAGGAAGGACCTGAAGTGTCCTTAAATGGATCTCCGACTGTATCTCCTGTTACAGCGGCCTTGTGTGCATCAGAGCCCTTTCCGCCGTGAGTGCCACCTTCTATATACTTCTTAGCATTGTCCCAAGCTCCACCGGCATTTGACATGAAGATTGCCATTAGAACGCCCGTTACAAGAGCTCCGGCTTGAAGTCCTCCAAGAGCTTCTGCTCCCAAAAGAATTCCTACTAAAACTGGAACAATTACTGCTATAAGACCTGGAACAATCATTTCTCTAAGAGCTGCTGATGTAGAAATGTCAACGCACTTAGCATATTCCGGTTTAGCCTTTCCTTCCATGATGCCTGGGATTTCTCTAAATTGTCTTCTTACTTCGTCAATCATAGCTGAGGCTGCATTACCAACAGCGCTCATGGTCATAGCAGAGAATGCGAAAGGAAGCATACCACCTATAAAAGCTCCTGCTATTACTTCAGGTTTTACTATGTTTATATTTGGAAGCTTAGTTGCTTCGATATATGATACGAAAAGAGCAAGGGCTGTCAAAGCGGCTGAACCGATTGCAAATCCCTTTCCAATAGCTGCAGTAGTATTTCCTACTGAGTCAAGAGAGTCTGTGATTTCTCTTACTTCTTCTGGAAGCTCGCACATTTCAGCTATACCACCAGCATTGTCTGCTATTGGACCATAAGCGTCAACTGCAATTGTCATACCAGCTGTTGAAAGCATACCTACTGCTGCAAGTGCTATTCCATATAGACCTTCTATAGGATTGCTTGTTCCGCCACCACCTGCATAGGCTACGATAATGCCGATTGCAACCATTATTATAGGGCCTACTGTTGACATCATACCAACCGAAAGACCAGCTATTATATTTGTTGAGTGGCCAGTTTCAGATTCTTCCGCTATATGCTTTACTGGTTTATGTTCATCTGATGTATAGTATTCAGTGAATTTAGAAATCAAAAGACCTACCAAAATACCAGCTATTACAGGTACGAAAGCCTTGAAATCTCCAAATAAATGTTTGGACATGAAGAAAGCTACTATAATTGTTACAATAGAAGCTATATAAGTTCCCCCGTTTAGAGCCTTTTGTGGGTTTTTGTCGCCCTTTACAAAGAAGGCTGCGATTATTGATGCCAATATTCCGACAGCTGCAATTCCCAATCCATAAGCTACACCTATGGCTTCATGGGCTGCAACACCAAGTGTTATTACAGATAAAAGAGCTCCAACATAAGATTCGAAAAGGTCAGCTCCCATACCTGCAACGTCTCCAACATTGTCTCCAACATTGTCGGCTATTACAGCTGGGTTTCTAGGGTCGTCTTCAGGGATGTTTGATTCAACCTTACCTACAAGGTCTGCTCCAACGTCTGCTGCCTTGGTATAGATTCCTCCACCAACTCTTGAGAAAAGAGCGATTGAAGAAGCTCCCAAGGAGAAGCCTGTTATTATATTTACATCTTTAAAAATCCAATAAGCAATTGAAATACCTATGATTCCAAGTCCTACTACACACATGCCCATTACAGCGCCACCCGAGAAAGCAACATCAAGTGCTCTTCCCAAGCCATGAGTCTTTGCTGCTTGAGCAGTTCTAACATTTGCCTTTGTTGCAACTTGCATTCCTATATAGCCTGCGATTGCAGAGAATAAGGAACCAAAAATGAAACAAATAGCTGTTTTTAGGTTAATACCAAGAGTCAGTATAACGAATAATACGATTACAAAAATTAATAATGCCTTATATTCTCTTGATAAAAAAGCCATAGCCCCATCATGTATATATGATGAAATTTCCTTCATTCTTTCATTTCCTGCATCATGTTTTGCTACAAAACTTGACTTAAAAAGAGCGAATAGAAGTGCAATAACACCAACAATTGGAGCTACATACAAAATATTTTCTACTATCATCTAATCCTCCCGCTTTTTTAGATTGCTGACATGACAACTAGAGCAATCGCAAAGATTATGGATGCTACTATGGTAGTCCTGTTTAAAATCTCTTTTTTTCCTGAGCCTTTATTCTTGCCCCAGAGAGATTCTACGCTGCCGTCTAGAGTGCCTAGACCAGCTTGTTCGCTTTCCATCATTGCCACAGCAACTATAATTATTATGCTTGTAATTACAATTATAATTGAAAGTAATGTGTTCATTTTCTTCCCCCTCACTTATTTATAACAGATGTATTCTAGCATATATAGGTATTGATTTCAAGTTAAAAGGCTTGTTTTTGCCATGTATTTAGACTAATATTTATAATTTGTCTTGATATTTTAAATATTTTAATTTTAAAATTGAATATTTCAAAGACTTCAATCACATTTTAACGTTTTTCAAAGTCTATCTGTATAAAATCCATCTACTCCCATATCTTTTAGCTTCTCTAACTCTTTTTTATCATTTACTGTATGGACAAAGACTCTTTTTGCCGTTTTTAGAATGCTTTGCCCCAGGTATGTGTCAACAAGTTTCACATTCATTGTTATGGCAAAGGGATCTTCTCTTTTTATAAAATTTAATATACTACTGGATTTTTCGTTTAATTTGTACATGGTGAGGATTATTTTTTCAAATCCAAGATTTTTTGCTTCTTGATATTCTTTAAAAGAATAGACTTGAGGAAGTATATTGACCCAAGCATTGCCGAGCTTTTCCTTTAGTTCTTTAAGCATGGCTATATTATCATTTTTCATATCAGTCACTATATAGGCATCCTTATGATTTTCCAGCCATTTTTTTAAAGTATAGATATTCATCTGCTTGTAGCCATGAGTTGACTTGAAATTCATAAATTCTGCCTCTGAATAGAGTACATCTTCTTTTACTTCAAAAAACTTTTTTACAAAACCTCCAAAATCGTGCAATAAAATTATTTTTCCGTCCTTACTCCTTTGAAAATCCAGCTCAAAATATCTTTTTCCAAGATCATAGTGCTTGTCTATTGCTTCTTTTAAATTGCAATAGCTAATACCTGCAATCTCTCCACCTGCATGCATTATTATAAATTCATCTTTTATTTTATCAAAAGAGATGGCTCTATTTCTATTTTTAAAGACCTGCTCTGCCGCCTTACCACTTGTTAGATATTCCGATAGATCAGTCATATAGTG
The DNA here is from genome assembly GCA_021307325.1 of Peptoniphilus sp. GNH. Taxonomy (NCBI): domain Bacteria; kingdom Bacillati; phylum Bacillota; class Tissierellia; order Tissierellales; family Peptoniphilaceae; genus Peptoniphilus; species Peptoniphilus sp. GNH. The sequence goes on from CP089931.1 coordinate 1,263,016, forward strand.
AGATGCCCTCAAGAAAACTTCATTTTCAGCTAAATTGATTTCTTGCCCCTTGGCGTCTCTTGCTTCTATTTGAGTTTTCCCCAGACAAGCTTTTGAAGATATTTTAAACTTTTTAGAATAGATCTCTCTTTTTTTATAAGACTTTAAAATTGTCAAGGCTCTGAAATCTTTCGAAAATATTGACTTGCCAAAAAATGGGTAGATTTCTTTAACTTGCATACCTCCAAGGATAGTTGGAAGCAAATCCAGATTTGATATGTAATCATTTTTAACATATGCCGGACAACTTGTCATAACTAAAGGCATGTTTAAGTTCTCATCTTTTTCTTCATTCGCTTTTTTAGAGCTTGCTCCTAGAAATATTATAAGAGAGCTGTTCAATTTTTTATGTTCTTTGAGATTTGAAATTATGTCTTGCATCTGCTTGTCAAAATCTGCCATGGACTTGGAGTCTTTCACCTTGAAATTGGCATAGAGAAATTTTTTCTTATTGCCATTTTTTATAAAATTTAAAATTTCCTTCTCATGCTTTAGCAAGATGTCAAACTTTAAATCTTCATAATTCAAATAGTCTTTTTCAGGTAAAAATCCAGCACTTTCATAGGACATATCTCTTAAATAAGTAGCCAGAGATTTGTAGGAAGAAGCCGCTATTATGTTTTTGTTGTCACTTTTTACTCTCGGATAAATGGAATAGAGGATTGACATATTAACATCATCTATATGTCCCAAAGAAGAAGCCTGATAATAATTTTTGAAGTAAGTACCAGTTTTTTTTAATTCTTTAAAAAATTTACATTTGTCTTCTTTATCCTTTGAAAATCCATCTACAACAAAGATATATACATCCTTGTCAGCAAAAATTTTGGCGTTAGGAAAATTATCTAGCTTGCAAAGTTTGCCATAATTTTCTTGGTCTAGCAATTTTAATTTTTTGTTTTCAATTTCTATAATCTCTTTATTCTTATATTTGGGATAGTAAATTCCTGCAATAATAGACATAAGCAAGATGAATCCAAAAAAATAGTACACTCTTTTCATGGAAAACATTTTAACATATCCCAAGCGTTTCAAAAAGCGAAAGACTGCAGCCAAAATCCAGAAAATTTGAGTATAAGGTGGTCACCAAAGCAAATAGCAGGCACTATTTATAAAGGCAAATTAAGCTTTAAAACAATATATAATTGGTGATATTCGGGAATAATAAACTTTTATATGTCCAAATTAAGAAGAAAAGGTAAATCTAGAAAAAACAAAGAGAAAAGAGGAAGATTCAACATAGCTACATCTATTAAAATTCTATGTTTGAAACTATTAGTAAACTAATAATTCATTACCCAAAGAATCTTTAAAAAGCTTCGCATCTGATAGAGGTAGAATTTGCTTTCTTTGATGAAGTTGAAAAACTCGGAATAGACTTTTGCTTCGCTTATTTATATTCAGCATGGCAAAGATGAAGTAATAAAAATTCTAATAATTTTCTAAGAGAGTATTATCCAAAAAAGACGGATTTGGCAGAACTGTCTATAGATGTTATTAAAAATTTAATGGGTTTTGATAAAAGTCCTAGAAAATTCCTAAATTATCGAACTTCATTTAAATTATTTTTACATGAGCTTAGTGTCCCCATTTTATTTGCAATCATCGTAAAAATAAAAAAAGTACAGACTTCTCAGTCTGCACTTTAATCCTTTTTACTACATCTTGCTTACAACCAAATTTGTAAGGTCTACTACTCTTCTAGAGTATCCCCACTCGTTGTCATACCATGATACGACTTTGATTAGTCCATCAATTTCCTTAGTAAGTTTTGCATCAAAGATGCTTGAGTGGTCATTTTTTATTATATCGGAAGAAACTATCGGATCTTCGCAATATTCCAAGACACCCTTCATCTCTCCTTCTGCAGCCTTTCTCACAGCGGCATTTACTTCTTCAACGCTCACATTTTTTTCGAGTTCGACTGACAAGTCCACAATAGAACCCGTTATAACTGGCACTCTCAAGGCATATCCTGTCAATTTTCCCTTCACTTCAGGCACAACCAAGGCAACCGCTTCGGCTGCTCCTGTCGATGTGGGCACAATATTTACAGCTCCCGCTCTTGCCCTTCTATAATCGCTAGAATGGTAGGAGTCGTGAATGTTTTGATCGTTTGTATAGGCGTGGACAGTTGTCATGAAACCTCTTTTTATTTTGAAGTTATCATTCAAGACCTTTACTATGGGTGCAAGGCAATTTGTCGTGCAAGATGCATTTGAAATTATGTTGTGCTTCTTAGGGTCATAATCCTTGTCATTTACTCCCATAACTATTGTGGCATCAGAATTTTTCCCTGGAGCTGTTATGATTACTTTTTTGGCTCCAGCATCCAAATGCAGTTGGGCCTTTTCTCTTGTTCTAAAAACACCTGTTGAATCTATTACAAGATCAACCCCCTCTTTTGCCCAATTAATCTTTAAGGGGTCACCTTCAGATAAGAATTTAATCTTTTTACCATCAACTATCAAATGTTCTGCATCCGAGCTAACTTGACCTTGGTATTTTCCATAGATTGAATCATACTTGAATAGATTGGCAAAAAAGTCAATCTTTCCCTTGGCTGAAATATCAACTACATGAGTTATTTCAAACTTATCATCTCTTTTTAAGAGATGTTCTCTTAATATATCTCTTCCTATTCTTCCAAAGCCCATAATGGCAACTTTTTTCATACTACCTCCGAATTTATCCCGCATGGTTTTTACTGTTCCCATTTATTGTATCAAGTTCCATTAATTTTTACAAGCTATATACTTTAAACGTCTGCATTTTTTAGATATTTTTCACATTTTAGTCATTCTTTTTCTCATCCATTTATATTTTTTAGTTCTTCAACCATGTTCAATCTAGAAATTTTTCTTCTTTGCAAAAATTGGACTATGATAAAAATCAAAACTCCTGCCAATATCATGTAAATATAAGCTATTTTTGGAATCTCTGCCACTATATAAAAATCTATTTTTGACAATGCCAAAATCAACATATAAACCATGAGTTTGTCAAAGATGGGTAGACTTATTATTTCAAACAAGAGCAAGGCAAAAATTATGCCTCTCATATAAATTTTAGTAATCTCATCGTCCTTGTAGCCGAAAATTTTTAGATAAGATATATTCAGTCTGGATTTTTCTAAGATGAGTTTGCTTACTGTAAATACCAAGACTATATAAAATACAAAAGCCACCACCAGTATTGATTTAAAGACTCCATCAAAATTATTTATGAAGTTGTTTAGATAGTCTCCAGTTTTTTTCTGATTGATTTCAGTAAGGAGTAAATTTTCTGGTAAATCTAGAGTTTTGTCGCTAAAATAAACATTAAAATCATCTGGTGCCTTTTCTAGAATTTTGTTCAAGTTTGCGAGGGGCATGAAGGCCTTCATAGAATAGATATCATCAAATATCTCTTTTACCTCTACTTCTTTATAGGTATCACTATGGGGTTTTTTGATAAAGAAGTGGTCTCCTAGAGATAATTTATATTTTTTTGCAAAGGCATTTGAAATTATAACTTCCTTATCCTTTAAATCATCCAAACCTTTCTCATTATAGCGTGATCCCTTATCTAGACCATATATTTCAAGTTTTTTATTGTCATCAATTTTTTCATCCGGCAATTTGAATTTTAAATCGATTATCTTGCCCTTCATTTCTTCAGGCAAAACATCCATCGGCGCCTTTAAGACGCTGATATTTTTATATTTCATCTCCGTTTTCATCTGCTCTACATAATTTTTTATGATGGGCTTCATGCTTATTCCATATACTATTAGTAGGTTGGCGACAAAAACTCCAAATAAAAGTGCGGCAATGTTGACCCAATTGTCTAAAAATACTCTTATTTTAAAGGCTTTTTTAAAAGCTGTGTTTTTTAATTTGAACCTGGTGTTCTTGCTCTTCTTCTTCAAATCTTTTCTCAAAAACCTGAGTGGAGACAGCCTAAAATACCTGCTCAAAACCAAAAGATTCAAAATAGATACAATCAAAACTGGCACAAGACTTGTGACGAAAAAGGATTTTAAAGAAAATATTGGCACAAATTTTATTATGTTATAGCTTTCATAGTAGAGATTGGCATAGATTTTGTAACCAATTAAATAAGAAATTATATTACCCACAACAGCAGCCAAACTTACAAGACACACCGGCACAAGTGTATAATGAAAAATCAAGCTCTTACTTGTATATCCAGATGCCAATAAAGATCCTATGACAGCTGACTCATCTTCTACCAAACTTTTAGATTGGATAGTTGTCATAAATCCCAAGGCTATAAAGACAATGACCATTACAATTGTCATCATGGGGACATCTCCGCCCATATCGTCAATAAAGTATTGGATGCAGCGATTGTTGTAAAAATCTACTCCACCTAATACAAGGCCATACTTGCTAGCTCTTGTCATAATATTTTCCAGCTTATCCATCGAGTCGTCTTCTTTTAATTTGCTCTCGCTGTGGTAGGAGTATTGGTAAGTAGTTTTTATTTTTTCAAAACTGTCAAAGTCTTCTTTAGTCATCAAGGCCAAGGAAAAATGTTTGGTATCCATAACCATGTCAGATTGATTTTTTAAAACAGTTGAATAATCAGGGCTTGCAAAAAACCCTACCAACTTAAATTTTTTGTTAGAAATGTCCAAAAAATCTCCTATGGCTAGCTTATTTACTAGACCAGCATTAGCAGAAATGGCTATTTCACCTGGCATCCTCGGTTCTCTGCCCTCGTTAAAATATGTAAGATTTATTTGTTTTCTATTTTGATAAACTCTTAAAATCGCCTCTTGATTGTCCTTTCCCTTATAAGAGTACGAAATCTCCTTATAAAAGCTCGGATAAATCTTTACATTTTCTTCTTGCAAATCTTTTATCTCATCTGAGGTCAATTTCCTATCCATGATGAAATTGCCATCTTCCACCTTGCCCTCTTCCAAGCCTTTGTAGTAAAGAGGTTCGACTGAGTTTTGTGCTAGAAAAAAAGACGAGGTGAAGGTCACAAATATAAGAGATACTATAAAAATAGGAAAATATGAGGCAGGCTTTTTTAGTAACAATCTAAAGATTCTTTTATTAATGGGATTTCTCATCACCATACCACTTCCTTCGCAGCCACTTTATTTGCATTTTCCTCTACACTTTTAATCCTGCCATCTCTCAAATTTACAATCAAATCGCACATCTTTGCAATCTGAGTGTTGTGAGTCGCAAGGATGATAGTAGTGTCATATTCATTGTTTAAAAATTCAATCAAATCTAAAACACTCTTTGCATTTTCAAAGTCCAAGGCTCCAGTCGGCTCATCGCAAATCAAAAGATCTGGCCTTTTTATCATAGCCCTAGCTATGGATGTCCTCTGAGCTTGTCCCCCCGATATTTGATTGGGAAATTTGAAGAGTTGATCTTTTATATGTAAACTCTCGCTTACCAAATCAATATCTAAAGGATTGTCAGATAAATATGCCCCAGTCAAAATATTTTCTCTAACGGTCAAATTTCCTATTAGGTTGTAAAATTGAAAGACAAATCCGACATGCTTTCTCCTGTATAATTCCAAGTCTTTCTTCTTCATTTTAGCTAAGTTGTTTTCAAAAACTATAACTTCTCCTTCGTCAATCGACTCTATACCCCCTAAAATATTAAGAAGAGTCGATTTTCCAGAGCCTGATGGTCCGAGCAAAGAGACTAATTTTCCTTTTTTTACACTCAAATCTATTCCTTTTAAAACTTCAATTTTATTTTGTCCCTGTCCATAAGACTTATGTAAATTTTTAACCTCAATCAAACTTATTCCTCCTTCTTAATTGATATTTTTTAAGTAATATATTTTATCAATATAAATTATACACCTCGTATTCTATTAAGTAAAATCTTAATCGTATCCCTTGCTTAATTTACTTATCCTTGCTTTCTAAAATTTAAATAAAATTTACATTTTAATACAAAAAAAGAGCGACTCTCGCCGCTCATTTTGTTTTTTATTTGTATTAGTCTAGTAGCTTTGTTACTACGCCTGATGCTACTGTCCTTCCACCTTCTCTTATGGCGAATCTCAATCCTTCGTCCATTGCTATTGGTGTGATTAGGGTTACTGTGAAGGTTGCGTTGTCTCCTGGCATTACCATTTCTGTGCCTTCTGCTAGTTGGATATCGCCTGTTACGTCTGTTGTTCTGAAGTAGAATTGTGGTCTATATCCGTTGAAGAATGGTGTGTGTCTTCCGCCTTCTTCTTTGGTTAGTACGTATACTTCTGCTTGGAATTTGTGGTGTGGGTGGATTGTTCCTGGTTTTGCTAGTACTTGTCCTCTTTCGATTTCGTTTCTTTGTACGCCTCTTAGTAGGGCTCCTATGTTGTCTCCTGCTTGAGCTTGGTCTAGCATTTTCTTGAACATTTCTACGCCTGTTACTACTACGTTTCTCTTTTCTTCTGTTAGGCCTACGATTTCTACTGTGTCGCCGACTTTTACTGTTCCTCTTTCTACTCTTCCTGTTGCTACTGTTCCTCTTCCTGTGATTGAGAAGATGTCTTCTACTGGCATTAGGAATGGGTGGTCGATGTCTCTTACTGGTTCATCAATGTAGGAGTCTACTTCTTCCATTAGTTTTACTATTTTGTCTCCCCATTCTCCTTCTGGATCGTCTAGGGCTTTTAGGGCTGAGCCTACTACTATTGGAGTGTTTTCTCCGTCGAAGTCGTATTCTGATAGTAGGTCTCTTACTTCCATTTCTACTAGTTCGATTAGTTCTGGGTCGTCTACTTGGTCTTGTTTGTTTAGGAATACTACTATTTTTGGTACGCCTACTTGTCTTGCTAGTAGGATGTGTTCTCTTGTTTGTGGCATTGGGCCGTCTGCTGCTGATACTACTAGGATGGCTCCGTCCATTTGGGCTGCTCCTGTGATCATGTTCTTTACATAGTCGGCATGGCCTGGGCAGTCTACGTGAGCGTAGTGTCTATTTGGTGTTTCGTATTCTACGTGTGATGTTGAGATTGTGATTCCTCTTTCTCTTTCTTCTGGTGCCTTGTCTATGTGGGCGTAGTCTACGAATTCTCCGCTGCCGTATCTCTTGTTCATTACTAGGGTTATGGCTGCTGTTAGGGTTGTTTTACCGTGGTCTACGTGGCCTATTGTGCCTATATTTACGTGGGGTTTTGTTCTTTCAAATTTTCCTTTTGCCATTTTTATTCCTCCTTGAGATAAGTCTATATTATCAAGTCAATAATACACTAGACATACGAAATTTTCAAGCTTTTAGACTTTTTATATCCAAGGAGAACTCATCTTATGAAAAGACAAGCCTTCTTAATTTTTAAACCTAATTTATATAAAGTCTTCCAAATATTTTAAGTAGGCGAGCTTTATTTACCTTAAAAGCTAATAAAATGCTATAAAAAAAGCCCCAATATTTTGGGGCTTTTTTATATCTTTAGTTTTTCTTTTCAGTTTGTTTTTGAGAATCCTTTAATTGTGTTTCAAGCTTTGCCATTTCTTCCTTGTGCTTCTTTGCGTATTCCTTGTCCATTATAGATATGAATTTAGCATCTCCTGCTTTTTCAAATTCTACTTCGTATCCAAGGTTTTCAGATACAAAACGAAGTGGCACTAGGGTTCTTCCGTCTTTAATTTTTGGAAGAGAGTCAAGTTCAATAGCTTTTCCATTTACTTCTGCCTTATTTTGTCCTATAAAGATTTTTATTTCCTTATCGTCTTTCTTGCAGCTAGCGATCTTGTTTTCTTGATCCCAGTTTACTTCTGCTCCCAAGGATTCAAAAAGTGTCCTGAAAGGAACAAGAGTTCTTCCATTTTCTATTATTGGTTCGACATCAAAATCAAGCATTTTGTCATTTACACTTACAAAGAAATTGCTGGTCTTGAAGATACTCTTAAGTTCTTCTTCCGTAAGAGCCTTTACACTTGTAGGCGCTTTGATATCTTTGTTTGACTTCTTGCTTTCCGATTCCATTTCAAGTTCTAAGCCAAATTTTTCGTTTTTGTATTTAACTTCTAGTTTTTGTTCATATTCATTTTCCTTAAACTCAATTTCTGCCTTTATTTTTAGGGGCTTTATAAGTTCTTTTGCATCGCCAAAGGATTGAGTCATTTTTTCAAGGTCAAATCCCTTAACTGCATCTTCAAGTTCCTTATCTGAAACTTTTATATCCATGCCCTTTAGGATTGGTTTAAGGGCTTTTGATGTTTCATTCCAATTTTTAACTGTTGTAGCTATGGCAGCTGTAAAATCTTTCAAAATAGCTTCGCCATCAGCTTCATAAACATATTTTCCATCGGACATTTTAATTTCATTTGTCGGTTTAAAGTCCTTTAGTGCAACCTTTAGTACATTTAGAAAATCTTTTTGATATTGGGTGCTTTGCACATATTGCATAGCCGCTTCTTGTTGTGGTCCTGATAATTTGTAATCAATTGGCAATTTTACAAAGTCTTCTTTTATTTCGCTCTTGCTCTTAAACGATTTTGCAAGAGTGTTGAAATATTCTTTTCCGATATAGACTTGACCATCAATCACATACATTTCCATTGCTATGGTCTTTGGTAGATCAAGAGGAAGTTTATCTTCAGATTTAGATGCAAATTTTCCTACGGAACCAAGGTCCATATCCATCTTAATATAAGCCTTGTCTTGTCCTTTAGAAAGAGCTTGAACCTTGATTGGAACTTCCATCTTTTCGCCGTCATATTCAATTTTAACTTTACCTTCAGTCTTTGCTTCAACGCCTTGCCAAGCCATTACTTTTTCGACTTCTTTTATGTAGTTTGAACTTACTGGACTACATCCTCCCAAGATTAGAAGAAATGATAGCATTAGCAAAACTACGCTTAATTTCTTTTTCATTTTTTCCTCCTAAAAATGATTTTTTTATATTATAAACATCTCAAAATCCCCCTTGGAACTTGTCGATGATATAACCTCATATTATTTATTTTAAAACTTTATATTTATTGCTTTTAGAGCCTTAGTCTTTTCACTTTTAAATATATCTTCCAAGGCTTTCTTGCTCTTTGGAGCCGATACATTTATCACATATTTGCCATCTGCATCTTCTCCTTTTATGACAAGGACTCCATCTTTTGCCTTGTTTATAGTTCTCACGCCATCATAAAAAAAGCTATAAGTGCCAACTACAAATCCGTCTTTAAAAGAGCCTATATGACAGCCGAATCTCTCATTGCCACCCATCAAACCAAACTTTACAGGTCTTAGCGTAAAGACTCTTATGCCATTGTTTTCAGCAAGTTCAGGCATCCTTCCAAAACTTGTAATTGCAATAAAAAAAACTATTATAACCAAAAATGCCCATTGATTGCCCAAAAACCTTAATATGTCACTTCTAACTCCGTAAATTTCATAAATAAAATAGCAATTTGCCATCAGCAAAAATATGCAGATGATTGCTAGATGCGCTATTAAGGCAAATTTATTCATATTCAATTCTTCCAAGCCCAAAACTCTAAAATAGGATCTTCCCATTTCACTAATGGAATAGGCTGTTGCCAAGTTTACAACCGCCCAAAATATCACATATGTAGATGAATATTTTTCTATCCTACACGATTTTACAAATTCAAAATATATTATCGGACTTAGAAATATCAAAGCCCCCAGCATAAGTAATAGTTTTCTTGTAAAAGATTTTTCCTGTTTCAAATTAAACTCCTTTATTTCTGTATATTTATATTTTATGGATAAGTTTTCCTAATTATTATACAATATATAAATAAAATAATTAAGGAGTGATAGCTTTGAAGAAATTTTTGTCTTTTATTTTTCTTTTTCTAATCACTGTTACATATGCCAGCGAAGGATATCAATGTAATTTTTTAGATCTTGAAAATCATTGGTCAAGTCCCTATGCAAACTATTGCTTTGAAAAGGGATATATAAAAGGAACAGGCCCTGCTACATTTTCACCAGATTTATCTGTGACAAGAGCAATGCTTATAACAGCCCTTGGTCGATATGTAGATGCCGACATATCCTCTTATAAGACTTCGACTTTTCCCGACTCAAATATAAATACCTATTATGGACCCTACATAGAGTGGGCCAAAAGTCATTCTATAATAAAGGGCTATCCCGATGGCACCATAAAGCCAAACCAAACAGTAAGTAGAGCTGAAATGGCAACTATCGTATCAAATTTTCTAGAGTTTTCTACTCATCAAGAGGTAAATAGCTCTTGTGAAAATTTTTCAGATGATGCGAAGATTCCAGCTTGGGCAAAAGACTGCGTATATAAAGTCTCTTCACTCGGAATAATCACAGGCTTTAATAATGACCATGGACTTGCAGGAAGATTTTTTGACCCCAGCGGTCAAGCACTTAGATCCTATCTTGTAGCAATTATTTACAGAATGGACACCCTACTTGATTAGGGTGTCTTTTTGTAAATTCTTTATCCCTTTTATTTTATATCTATATCTAAAGGCTTATCCAATTCTTCAGAAACATATTTTCCATCTTTTTTCCTCTGTCTAACACATTCCGTAAGCAAGTATTCAATTTGACCATTAAGAGATCTAAAATCATCCTCTGCCCAGGCTGCTATTTTGTCACATAAATCTTTCGAAATGCGCAAGGGGATTTGTTTTCTTTCAGCCATTAGTACAAGCTTCCAGAATTTATTACCGGGCTGACCTCGCTGTTACCGCAAAGTACAACCATGAGATTGGAAACCATTGCAGCCTTTCTTTCTTCATCCAAATCTACAACCTTGTTTTCAGCTAGCTTTTCAAGTGCCATCTCAACCATTCCAACAGCACCATCCACAATCATAGACCTTGCATCTATAAGGGCAGATGCTTGTTGTCTTTGGAGCATGGCTGCTGCAATTTCTGGTGCATAGGACAGATGAGTAATTCTAGCTTCCACAATTTCAAGTCCAGCAAACTCAACCCTATTTTGGATTTCATCTCTTATTCTTTTAGCTACGACTTCACTAGACCCTCTCAAAGACCCGTCATCAGGTTCGCCATCTCCCGTTGTATCAATCTGAAAATTTGAATTTAAATCGTAGGGATATTGGCGCACAATATTTCTAAGAGCTGTGTCAGTTTGCAAGGAGAGATATTCTTTGAAGTTATCAACATTAAAGACCGCTTTGGCCGTGTCCTTTACTCTCCACATCACAGCAATACCAATTTCTACAGGATTTCCAAGAACATCATTTATTTTTTGCTTGCTATTATTAAGTGTCATCACTTTAAGAGATATTCTCTTATCAGATATATTGGTTGCCTGCACAGATTCATCTCTGCCAAGCTTAATCGAAACTTTAGAATCTCTCACATCGCCGCTTTGACCCAATTTAGTATCAGCAGCAGGATTAAAGGCCCTGGCAAAAGGATTTAAAAAATAAAATCCCTCTTCCTTCAAGGTGCCCATATACTTTCCAAAAACTGTGATGACATATGCCTCTTGAGGTCTTAGAACTTTCAATCCCAAAAGCAAAATCCAACCTAAGGCAACAAATACAATCGCCAGTCCAAATAATATATTATCTAGCATAGATTTTTCAGCCGGTCCATTAATATATCTTATAAAAGAAAATACAGACAGACCCAACAAAATCACATATATAATTAGGACAAGTCCTCCCATCTTTGCGCCACGCAAAACTTTTTCTTCAATTTTTTTACTATCTTCCATTGACAAAACTCCTAACTTCTTTTTGATATCATAATTATATCACAGCACTTTTTAGATTGAAATATTATTTATAAATTTTTCTATTTTTTATTTCTCATCTAAAAGTTTTTTATATGATAAATCTATACCCAAAGCTCCTATTGGAGCAGTTACCAAAATTCCAACAACAGCTATGGTCAGCACTATTTGCCCACACCTCAACCCAGAAGCTAAAGGTACAGAGCCAATCGCCGCCTGAACAGTAGCTTTGGGTAAATAAGATATAAGGCAAAAAATTCTCTGTTTTATTGTAAACTTTTCTGAGCTTATAGCCAATAAAAGTCCAACAGATCTAAAAATAAGGCCAACCGCTATGATTACAAGTGCCGCAAATCCAGCCTCAAAAGCATAGCTTATATTTATTGCAGCTCCGACAAGAACAAACAAAAATATTTCTGCGTATGTCCATATTACGCCTAAGTTTTTCGCCAAATTTTTACTTATTGTTTCATGCGATTTAATTTTTATGATAAGAGCCATGCTAACCACTCCCAAAAGGCCAGACATGGGCATACTAGTTTCTAAAACTTTTTCTAACCCCATAAGCAAAAATGATGTTGATATAATTATTAAAATTTTTCCTGCATTTTGTAATTTCTCTATATTGCTTAGCTTTTTTAAAAAATAAACCACAATATATCCAGCTAATAAACCAACTACTACACCAGAAATTATAGAAAGAGGGATATTTATTAAGTCAAAAACTTTAAACTTTTCCCCCTTTGCCATGCTCAAAAACGATGTGAAAAGTACTATTACAAAAATATCATCACAAGATGCACCAGCCATAATCATCTGAGGTATAGCTTTCTTTTTACCATACCCCTTTTCAATCAAGCTTATCATTCTAGGAACCACCACAGCTGGAGAAACAGCTGCCATAACAGAACCCATAACAAGGGCATCAACTCTTCTTATCCCAAGTATTATTGGTGCAAAAATGAAAAACCCAACAATTTCAAAAGATGCAGGTATAAAAGACAAGAGCAAGGCTGGCTTTCCCGCCTTTTTTAAATCATCAATATCAAGCGAAAGTCCCGCCTTCAACAAAATAACTATCAATGCCATCTTTCGTATATCTGCAGACATAGATAAAATATTAGAATCAATTAAATTAAGTTCATAAGGTCCTATAAGAATACCTAATAAAATCATCCCAACTATGGAAGGCAGTTTAAAATTTTTGAAAATTCCCCCTGATACAAAGCCCAAAAATAAAATCATTCCAAGCGATGCAATCATAAATATAATCCTCCTTATAAAAAAAGCTGATGTCTCTACAAAAGTAGAAGTCATCAGCATATTTGCATTTAGGTTTCCCAAGGAAGTACCTCATTTCCTCTAAACATTTTAATATAGTGCCTTATCTATGTAAATAGATAACTTAAAATCACCTTACGGGTAAATTTTTATATTTAATATATTTAATAAGAGATCACATTAAAAATATAAAAATGCAAATAAATAAGTTGAATTTTATGTTTTCCGACTTTTAATAAATATATTTTTTAAAATTTTTGCAATCTCAAAGATTTTAAAAAATAAAAAAATCTGCCGGGGACTAATCCTCCGACAGATTTTTATCTCATAAAATTAATTTTTATTTATTGTAGTCAAAGAAGCCTCTCTTGGTCTTTCTTCCAAGTAGACCTGCTCTTACCATCTTTCTTAGTAGTGGATGAGCTCTGTATTTAGAATCACCAAATTCAGTATAAAGTACATCCATTATAGCCAAAACTACATCAAGTCCTATAAGATCTCCTAGAGCTAGAGGTCCCATTGGGTGGTTTGCGCCCAATTTCATAGCTTCATCTATATCTGATGCTGATGCAATACCTTCTGCCAATATTCCGATAGCTTCGTTTATCATTGGAATAAGAATTCTATTTACTACAAATCCTGGTGCCTCTTCTACTTCAACTGGAGTCTTTCCTATTTCTTTAGAAAGTTCAACAATCTTGTTTTTAGTTTCTTCAGATGTCAATTGTCCCTTGATTACTTCTATAAGTTTCATCATTGGAACAGGATTGAAGAAGTGCATTCCTATAACTTTGTCCGGTCTGCAAGTTGCTGCTGCGATATCTGTTATTGAAAGAGATGAAGTATTTGATGCAAGTATGCATTCTTTCTTTACATTTTCGCACAATTCCTTGAAGATGGCTTTTTTAATTGTTGGGTTTTCTGTTGCTGCTTCGATTACAAGGTCGCAATCCTTTATATCTTCCATCTTTGCTGAGTAGCTTACATTTGCAAGAGCTGCTTTTTTAGCTTCTTCTGTCATTCTTCCCTTTTCAACATTTCTTGAAAAGTTCTTTTCCATTAGAGCTTTTGCTTTTTCAAGTTGTTCTGGTGCTATATCTCTTACTACTACCTTGTGAAGTGGTGCTAATACTTGAGCAATGCCTGCTCCCATTGTACCTGATCCGATTACTGCTATTTTCATTGTCATTCTCCTTTAAATTCCGCTTTTCTTTTTTCTACGAATGCCTTCATACCTTCTTTTTGGTCATATGTTGCAAAGCATAGGCCAAATACGTTTCTTTCGATTGACATGCCTGTTTCGATATCTGTTTGAATACCGTTGTTAATAGCTGCCTTTGAATACTTAACTGCCTGTTTAGCATTCTTAGCTATTTGACTTGCCAATTTTAGAGCTTCTTCTATAAGTACTTCTGGTTCATAAACATGGTTTACAAGTCCCATTTCCTTAGCTTCTTCAGCTCCAATAATCTTTGCTGTGTAGATTAGTTCTTTAGCTAATCCAGGTCCTATTGTCCTTATTAGCCTTTGAGTTCCACCAAATCCAGGTGTAATTCCAAGACCCACTTCAGGTTGACCAAATTTAGCCTTGCTAGATGCCAATCTTATATCACATGCTAGAGAAAGTTCACATCCTCCACCAAGAGCAAATCCATTTACAGCTGCTATTACAGGTTTTGATAGTTGTTCAATCCTGAACATGGTATCCATTCCAAGTTTTGCAAACGCATATGCTTCTCCCGCATTTAGGGGTGCCATTTCAGTTATATCAGCTCCTGCTATAAAAGCCTTGCCCGCTCCTGTAAACACTACACAACTTACAGAATCATCTGTATCTATTTTTTCAAAACAATCTTTGATTTCTTTTAAAACTTCTGAATTTAAAGCATTTAAACTTTTTTCTTTATTTATTGTAATCAGAAGAACTCCGTCTTCTTTTTTGTCTAATAGAAGATATTTGTAATCCATGGATACTCCCTTCTTATCTTTGAACTAGTATTGCTGTTCCCATTCCTCCGCCTATGCAAAGTGTTGCAAGACCTTTTTTTGCATCTCTTCTCTTCATTTCATAAAGAAGAGTTGTAAGAATTCTGGCTCCTGATGCTCCTATTGGATGTCCAAGAGCTATGGCTCCACCGTTTACATTGGTTTTTTCGTCATCAAGTTTTAATTCTTTTGAAACAGCTCCTGCTTGGGCTGCGAAAGCTTCGTTAGCTTCAACAAGATCTAGATCTTCAACAGTCCAGCCTGCTTTTTTAAGAGCTTTTCTTGAAGAAGGAATTGGGCCTGTTCCCATTACCTTAGGATCAATACCTGCATCAGCATAAGCTACGATTTCTGCTAGAGGTTCTACTCCAAGCTCTTTAGCTTTTTCTTCTGTCATCACAACTAGCATAGCTGCTCCGTCATTGATACCTGAAGCATTTGCAGCTGTTACAGTGCCTCCGTCTGGTTTGAAGGCTGGCTTTAATCCTGCAAGTCCTTCAACAGTTACTCCTTCTTTGATGTATTCATCAGTATCTACAACTGTAACCTTGCCCTTGCGTCCCTTAACTTCTACTGGAACAATTTCTTCTTTAAATCTGCCTTCAGCTCTAGCTTTTTCTGCTCTGTTTTGGCTTCTTGTTGCAATTTCATCTTGCATTTGTCTTGTTATGCCATATTCAGCAGCAACATTTTCAGCTGTGATTCCCATATGGTAGTTGTTGTATACGTCCCATAGACCGTCTTTAATCATTACGTCAACAACTTTTCCATCGCCCATTCTTGCTCCCCATCTTTCTTTTGGAAGTAAGTAAGGTGCTGATGACATGCTTTCTGTTCCTCCTGCGAGAACGATTTCAGCATCGCCCGCTTTAATCATTTGTGCTGCTAGAGAAACTGTCCTCAAACCCGATCCGCAAACCATGTTAACTGTGATTGCTGGAGTATCTTCTGACATGCCAGCTCCCAATACAACTTGGCGAGCAACGTTTTGTCCTTGTCCTGCTTGGAGTACATTTCCAATTAGGGCTTCGTCTACTTGATCCGGGCTTACTTTTGCTCTTTTTAGCGCTTCTTTTGCTGCTACAATTCCTAGTTCCGCTGCTGAAACAGTCTTAAAAGCGCCACCAAATGAGCCTATCGGTGTTCTAACCGCACTTGCGATAACTACTTTCATTTTATCCTCCTATTCTCTTATAAATTTACTGACTTATAACTGACAAATCCTAACGAGGCGGCATAACTTGCGCAAATCCGTCAACTACGATTTCTCCGTCTTGATTAGTGCAAGTAGTCTTAATCTTTAGAAATTTCTCTTTTATTATTTCTACAACTTCCGCTTCAGCTGTGATTGTATCTCCCATATGAACCGGCTTTGTAAATTTTAGCTCTTGTCCCATATAGATGGTTCCTGGGCCTGGTAAATACATGCCTAGAACTGTCGATATCAATCCAGCTGTAAGCATTCCGTGAACAATTCTTCCCTTGAACATAGTCTGTTCTGAAGCAACTTGATTTATGTGAGCAGGATTCAAATCTCCTGTGATTCCTGCGAACAAATAAACATCTGTTTCAGTTAATGTCTTGGTGAAAGAAGCCTTATCGCCAATTTTAATCTCGTTTATAGTTTTGCCTTTCATAAATACCTCCTAAGTATGTAATCATTTTGTACCATCTCTATTTATTATTATATCCCTTTGTAAAGAAAATTCAAGAGAATTAGATAAATTTTTAACTATTTTTTTAACTATCTTTTCACCTATTCTTTACCTTTTTAATAAGATTTCTACTATCTTTTCTGCCGACCTTCCATCTCCGTATGGATTTATAGCTTGAGCCATTAATTTGTAGAGTTTATCATTTTCTATGAGTTCTTTTACTGTCTCATAAATTTTTTTATATTTGGTACCAGCCAAAACTGCCGTCTTGGCATCCACACCTTCCATCCTCTCGGTTTCTTCTCTCACAACCACTACAGGCTTTCCAAGTGCCGGTGCCTCTTCTTGAATTCCACCTGAGTCTGTTACCACCATATAAACTCTCTTCATTAAATTTGAAAACGGAAGATAGTCTAAGGGTTCAATCAAGTGAACTCTCGGATGGTCTTTAAAGATTGCTTTTGCGATTGTTCTTACTTTTGGGTTTAAATGAATCGGAAAAACAACTTCCACATCTTCGTGGTCTTTTAAAACATCTCTAACTGCACTGAAAATGTTTTCCATAGGCTCGCCTATGTTCTCCCTCCTGTGCGATGTGAGCAAGATTATTTTTTTGTTTTCATAATCTAAATCATTCAAAATCTGGTCTTCAAATTTGTAATCTTCTTTTACTGCATAATGCAAAGCATCTATTACGGTGTTTCCTACAAGATAAATATTTTTGTCGTCAAAGCCTTCATTTAGAAGATTTTGTCTGTTACCTTCGGTCGGAGCAAAGTGATAAGTGCTCAAGACCCCTGTGAGTTTTCTATTTGCTTCTTCTGGGTAGGGGGAGTAAAGATTGTGAGATCTAAGTCCCGCCTCCACATGACCTATCTTTACCTTTTGATAGAAGGCTGCCAAAGCACCGGCAAATACACTTGTCGTATCTCCTTGAACTAAAAGCACATCCGGCTCGTATTCTTTTATTACTTTTTCAAGTCCTTGTAGACTTGCTACTGTTATATCTGTAAGAGTTTGATTGTTTTTGAATATGTTTAGATCATAGTCTGGTTTTATATCAAAAATCTCTAAAACTGAGTCCAACATCTGTCTATGCTGAGCAGTTACTAGAACTTTGAAATCAGCTTTTCTTTTTTCAAGCTCCTTTACTATCGGAGCCATTTTTATTGCCTCGGGTCTGGTTCCAAAAACCACTAGAATTTTCATTCTTCCTCCTTGCTCTTATCACTTGCCTTGGGTCCTTTAAACATGCCACTTGCCCAAGCAACCAATACTATTCCTATTATAATTAAAGCGGATATCAAAAGACCTTTTTGAGTGTTAAAGTCCGCTATCAAATTTGCCAATATACCAAAAATCATGGATATGATATAGAGGATTGAAACTGTCTGTCTTTGGCTTAGTCCTAGACCTAAAAGTCTGTGATGCAAATGTCCCTTGTCTGCCTGCATGATACTTTGACCAGAAAGTTTTCTCCTTATCATGGCAAAGGTCGTATCAAAAACAGGTACTCCCAAAATCAAAACAGGCACAAAAATGGTAAGCACTGTGGCTGATTTCATGAAGCCTTGAATTGATATATAAGAAAGCACATATCCTAAAAAGAGAGCCCCTGTGTCTCCCATAAATATTTTAGCTGGATTGAAGTTGTAGGGCAAAAATCCCAAACAAGCCCCCGCTAGGATTGCTCCCATAAGTGCTTGATCAAAAGACCCACCAGCAAATGCTATAAAAGATATGCTTGCAGCACTTATCATTGATATTCCGGCCGCTAGTCCATCTAAGCCATCTATTAAGTTTACAGTGTTTGTAATTCCTATTATCCAAAAAAGAGTGATTGGAATGGACAAATAGGATAACCAAATCAAATCTTTTGCGAAAAATGGATTGGTAAAGAAGTTTATTTTGACTCCACCAAAAATCAAGGTCAGCCCAGCCAAAATTTGAAACATCAGTTTCTTTTTTGGTGACAGATTTAGCTTGTCATCTATCAGACCAGAAATTACTATAAGTCCACTTCCTATGAATAGACAGATGTACTCCCTATTTAAAGAGAGTCCATATAAGGCAGTTGCTAAGAATGCTATGAAAATTGCCAAACCTCCTCCCAGAGGCATGGCTTTTTTGTGAATTCTTCTCTTATCCTTAGGTATGTCTATATAGCCAAGCTTTGGCATAATCTTAATTAAAATCGGACTTATGACAAAACTTATGACAAATGCTATGGCAAAAAATTTGTAATTGGCTGTTATCGCCGTCTTAAACAATACTAAATCTCTCCTATCTAGTTCCGAAAAGTCTATCCCCGGCATCTCCCAAGCCTGGTAAGATATATCCATGGTCATTTAGGCATTCATCTATGGCTGCCACATATATATCTACATCGGGGTATGCTTCTTGGACAGCCTTTAGTCCTTCAGGTGCGGCAACAAGGTTTACTGATTTTATGGATGTCACTCCTTGCGCCTTTAGTTCTCTTATGGCTTCTATAAGAGATCCACCAGTTGCAAGCATGGGGTCCAAGATTATCATAGTTCTTTCTGCTACATCGCTTGGAAATTTAGAGTAGTAGGTCACAGGTTTTAAGGTCTTGGGATCCCTATACATACCAATGTGAGCAACCCTTGCAGAAGGTGCCACGTTCAAAAATCCATCTACCATTCCAAGCCCCGCTCTTAAAATAGGAACAAGTCCGAACTTCTTGCCGGAAATTTGCTTGCCTATCATTTTTGTAAGGGGGGTTTCGATTTCTACATCTTTAAGCTCCAAGTCTCTTGTGACTTCATAGCCCATTAGAATGGCAATTTCTGTTGCCAGCTCATGAAAGGCCTTGGATGAAGTTTCCTTTTTTCTCATGATTGTAAGCTTGTGTTGAATAAGCGGATGATCTGTTACGTGTACTTTTCCCATTTTTTCACTCCTCTATTTTTTCTATTCTTCTACTGTGACGACCTCCTTCAAAATCAGTCGTCAAAAAAATATCCACTATCTTTTTTGCCATATCAGATCCTATAAGTCTTGCTCCCATAGCTAAGGCATTGGCATCATTGTGTCTTCTTGAAAGCTCGGCTGACAAGGGCTCCGAACACAAAGCACACCTAATCCCTTTTAATTTGTTGGCCGCTATGGAAATACCTATGCCAGATCCACAAACTAAGATTGTCCTGTCAACCTCTTTTTCTTGTAAAAGTCTTCCAGCTTTTTTCGCAAAGTCGGGATAATCGCACGACTCTTTTGAATCGGGGCCACAGTCTATGACATCGTGTCCCTTTTCTCTTAAATAATCTGCCAATTCCTTTCTCAAATCAAAACCAGCATGATCTGAGCCCATTGATATTTTCATAATTTCTCCTTAAAGTCCTAAAACTATCCTACCGGCACAAGCCTTTAAAAGCCTGTTCATTATACCTTGTCCAATTCCTCTTATGTCGTATCCTTCAACAAAAATTATATCTACATTTTCTTCGTCGCATTTTCTAAGCGCATCAAATATATTTTTTGCAATCTCTTGTAAATTTTCTCTAGAGCCTAAATTGATTAAAAGGTCAACTCCAACATAGTCTTTATGGGTTTGCTCGGTAGCCAAAACAGCGGTCTTTTTGCCTTCTTGAGCTGCCAGCCTTTTATTTATTTCTCTTACTACGTTTGAAAGATTTCCTCCGAATAAAATAGCCTCAGCCTTTGGGGAGTAGTGTTTGTATTTTTGTCCTGGTGATTTTGGCACAGACTTATCCAAGGGATCTATAATGGTGTGGTCTACTTCCACATCTGGAATCAAAACTTTCAAATCTTCAAGAGTGACTCCGCCTGGTCTTAGAATGGTCGGTGGATTTACGGTAAGATCTAGGACTGTAGATTCAATTCCAACTTCTGCAGGCCCTCCATCTACGATTATATCAACCTTGCCCTTTAAATCTTCTATTACATGGCCCACTCTTGTAGGCGATGGCCTTCCAGATAAATTTGCTGATGGAGCTGCTATAACACAGCCCGACTCTTTTATAATTGCTCTTGCTATTTCATGAGAAGGCATCCTCACTGCAACAGTATCAAGTCCTGCCGAGGTCGCATCGGGGACTAGGTCTTTTTTCTCCAAAATCATTGTGAGAGGACCCGGCCAAAACATTTCCATGCAATCATAAGCAACTGCCGGGATATTTTTGGTGAATTTTTCTAAGGACTCCCTGTCAGCTATATGTAGTATGAGAGGATTATCTTGAGGCCTACCCTTGGCTATAAAAATTTTTTCAACAGCCTCTTTATTTAGGCCATCAGCGCCTAGTCCATAGACTGTTTCAGTAGGAAATACAACCAATTTGCCCTCTGCAAGAAAACTTCCTGCCTTCTTTATTTTTTCAACTTCTTTAATAGAAGAAATTTTTATAATTTGAGTATCTAATACTCCGTCCATCCGCTCTGCCTCCTTGTGGGTGCTTGGATATATAGTAATTATCTTCTAATAGAAAATTATATCACATGAAGTCTTTCGATTTATTAAATTTTAGTGAAATTAAAAAAACTTACTATGATATAATTTTTATAAAGGAGGTTGTATGGAAAAAATGCTTGTAGGCAAGGGCACACAAAAAGTGTTTTTGCTGAACAATAAATTTAACCAACATGGTCTTATAGTTGGCGCAACTGGTAGCGGTAAAACAATAAGTTTAAAGGTCATATGCGAATATCTTTCTTCGATAGGTGTTCCCACAATTCTAACAGATGTAAAAGGCGATCTTGTAAATATTACAAATCCCGGCAGTGCAAACTCCAAGGTGAGTGAAAGAATTGAAAAAATAGGGATTGAGGATTTCGCTTTTAGGGGCTTTCCTCTTACGCTTTGGGATGTGTATGGTAAGCAAGGCGCAAGTCTTAGAATAACCCTATCTCAAATGGGGCCTGTCCTCTTGGCTCGAATCTTGGACTTGAATGAAACTCAAGAAGGCATTTTAAATTTGGCATTTAGATTTGCAGATCAAAACGGTCTTTTGCTTTTGGATTTGAAAGATTTAAAAGCTCTCTTAAATTACATAGCAGAAAATAAGAAGAGTCTTTCGGAAGAATTCGGCTTAATCTCTAGCCAATCCATCTCTGCCATCCAAAGAAAACTCTTGGTGCTAGAAGGCGAAGGCGGAAACGAGTTTTTTCAAGAACCCGCTATAAGTATCGAGGACTTTCTAAAAACAAGTCCATCTGGCATGGGGCAAGTAAACATAATAAATGCTAAAAAACTTATCAACTCGCCAAAAATCTATTCCATCTTTTTGTTGTGGCTTTTGAGTGAACTTTTCGAGGCTTTGCCGGAAGTTGGCAATCCAGAAAAACCCAAATGTGTATTTTTCTTTGATGAGGCTCATCTGCTTTTCGACAAGGCCCCCAAGGAGCTACTAGAAAAAATAAGACAAGTTGTAAAACTCATAAGATCCAAGGGAGTCGGCATATTTTTCATAACACAAAATCCTCTGGATATAGACGAAGAAGTGCTAAATCAACTCGGCAATAGAATCGTTCATCAGCTAAGGGCCTTCTCACCAAAAGAACTCGAAGCTGTCAGGAAGATATCTAAAACATTTAGACCTAAAGAGGGCTTTAAGGTTGAAGACGAGATTTTAAATCTCAAAACAGGCGAGGCTCTGGTCTCTTTTTTGGACGAAGACGGAAGTCCACGCCCTGTTGAAAAAGCTCTGATAAGACCACCAGAGTCGAGCTTTGAACCTCTTTCTTCTGATGAAATCAAGAGTCTACTTGAAAATTCAACCTATTATCACAAATACAAAACCCCCATCGACAGAGAATCGGCATATGAAATTTTAAAAGAAAGAACTATTTTAAAAGAGAAAACTCTAGATGAGAAAGTAGACAAGCATTTTAAATCTTCCTCCAACAAAAAAACTTACTTGGAAAAGAGCTTAGACTCTATTTTAGGCTCCATGACAAGGACAATAGGAAGAGAAATAGCAAGAGGACTTCTGGGCGCCTTAAAAAGAAGATAGTATTAAATTTTAGGACAAAAAAGACCTCAGAGCATAATTAAAATTTTGCTTTGGGGTCTTTTTATTTACATATTTTATATTTTAATCTAAAATCTATCTTTTTTTCAGGATATCTCTCGCTTTATCCAAACCGAGTTTTTCTTCTGCAGCTGCTATTTCATCTGTATCCAGCTCTAAAATCCCGCAAGTTTCTGCTTGAGAAAAAGATATTAACTCATCTCCATAAGGCCCATACGAAGCGGAAGAGCCATAGATGTATTTGTTAAGGCCATCATCCTTTGCCTGATTTACTGACACAGTAAATATTCCATAGTCCAAGGCCCTAGCCTTTAAAAGTTGCCTGTAATGATTCTTGCCATTTAAGTCCGCAAAGCCAACTGGCATAAAAATCACTTGCACGCCCCTTCTTTTTAGCTGAGAAAAAAGTTCTGGAAATCTCAAATCATAGCAGATAAGCACAGACGCCTTTATCCCCTTTAAATCAAAAATACCCAAGGACTTACCATTCGAAAAAATTTCAGACTCGTTTGAATAAAGACCTTCCTTAACCAAGATATCTGCAAGATAAGTCTTGTCATAAGAAAAAATCTCACGACCCTCATCTGAAAATACATAGGTCCTATTGTAGCGATTTTCTCCATCTTTTATTGGAAGCGAGCCTGCAACTATATAAGCTCCCCTTCTTTTTGCCAAATCCTTTAACTTTTTATAAGTGTAACCCTCTTTTTCTTCTTCAAATTCTTTAAAAAATCTCCTTCTCATAGGGCAGGTGAAAAGCTCTGGCAATACCAAGACCTCTGCCCCTTCATCGAGAAGCTTTTCAGAAAGAGCAAGCACCCTTTCGACATTTTTATAAAAATCATCGCCCGGCGCATTTTGAACGAGCCCAATTTTTATCTTCATCAAATCACTCCCATTAACATAAGAACAAACAAGAGCAAGCCCAATAAAATCCTATAATATCCAAAGGGTTTGAATGAATGTCTTTTTACAAACCTCATAAACGATCTAATAACGACAAGGGCAACTATAAAAGAGACTAAGCCGCCTATAAAAATTATAAAAAATTGGTAAGTCGAAAAACTAGAACCAAGTTTTAACATTTTTAAAAGAGTCGCTCCCAGCATAGTTGGAATTGCCAAGAAAAACGAAAATTCAGCAGCAGCTGTTCTCGATAGGCCAAGAAGCATGGCTCCAATTATAGTAGCAGCAGATCTCGATGTGCCTGGTATCATGGCTAGACATTGAAAAAGTCCAATTAAAAAGCAGGTCGAAAATCCAACATCATATACAGTTTTGAATTTGGCCTTCTTTTTAAAAGAGCTTTCAATCCAAATTATTATGAGTCCGTAAAAAATGAGATTTATTGCAACAACTTTCGTAGAGAAAAAGTGGGCATCTATATAGTCATCTAAAAGTAGCCCCAAAATCATAGCAGGCAAAACTCCCACGATAATCTTAATCCATAAACTCATAGTCCTTTTATCATAGGCTTTAAGAGCTAGTTTAAATTTTTCTTTAAAAGAAAGTTTAGCTGTGCAAATCTCCTCTCTCTTTTCAATCCTTTTCAAAGAAAAGGGGTTTAGTTTATCAAAATATATAAAAACCACCGAGAGAATGGCTCCAAGTTGAATAATTATGTTGAAAGCATTTTCGAATCTAGCAGACGGAAAGCCCACAAAATTATTTGCAATTATCAAATGACCAGTTGAAGAAATCGGCAAAAACTCTGTGATTCCCTCAATTATTCCAAGTATTATAGCTTTTAAAATTAACATATTCTCCTCCTGCTCATATTATAAGATATTTTTTCTAAATTTTATATCAAGTTGAAACAATATTATATCCATAATTACAAGATTCATTTTTTGATATCATACTTAAAAAACTCGCAAATCATATGTAGGCTTAAATTTTCCCGCAACAAAAGAGAAGCCATAAGACTTCTCTTCTGTCGGATTTATATTAAATTATAGGAGAGCCAACGATATCCATGGCACATATGTGATTATTGCCAAGGCTATTATAGCTGCCGCAAAATAAGGCGCTATGTCCTTAAACATGGCTTCCAATTTTATCTTGGCAACCGCTGCCCCAACAAAGAGATTGCAACCATAAGGAGGTGTACACAAACCTATCGCAAGGTTAACAGCCATAACTACACCAAAGTGAATTGGATTTATGCCAAGAGCCTTCACTGTTGGCAGCAGCATGGGTGCCATTACTATTATGGCAGGAACTGTGTCTAGGAAAAGTCCTACCAAAAGTAGTATCAAGTTTATAAATAATAGAACAACCAAAGGATTGTCCGACACATTTGTCAAAAATACAGTTATCATCTGTGGCACTTTCTCGAAGGTCATAAAGGTAGAAAATACTGTTGAATAACCAAGCAAGAAAGATGTTACCCCATTTAGAACAGCCGAGTCCAAGACAACATAGTAAAGATCTTTTAGCTTCATATCTCTGTAAACTAGCAAGCTCACAAGAGCCGAATATATTACAGAAACACAAGCAGCTTCTGTCGGGGTAAAAACTCCCGAATAGATGCCACCCAAGATAATAAGAGGTGATAGTAAAGCCCATATTCCCTCTTTAAAGCTTATCCAAACTTTTTTGGCTCTAGCCTTCATAGCTTGACCAGCTGGGACTTTTTTAACTTCTCCATCTATTAAACTTTCATGTGATGATTTGACATCTATGCCACGTTTTTTACAAGTGGCTATATTTAAAATTATAAATACAAGGCCAAGCAGGATTCCGGGAAGCACTCCTGCCAAGAAAAGTTGAGGCACAGAAACTCCTGTCGCCGCTCCGTACAATACAAACGATAAAGAAGGAGGAATTATAGGTCCTATTATACCTCCAAAGCAAACTATCGTGGCCGCATATTCAGACGGATAACCTTTTTTGGTCATCTCTGGAATCATCATTCCACCAATAGCTGATGTAGTAGCCATTCCAGATCCACAAAGAGCTCCGAAAAACATACACGATAAAAGAGTTACACAACCAAGGGCCCCTGTTACAAAATCAATAAGAGCCGATGCAAAACTTACAATCCTTTTAGCAATTCCACCTGTTGACATGATTGAGCCTGCCAACATGAAAAATGGAATAGCCATTACTGTAAAAGATGAGATACCCGAATAGCAATATTGTGCATTGACAACCATGTTGAGATCTGAGAAAAACCACATAGAAATCATGGTGGCTCCACCAATTGCAAATCCAACCGGCACGCCAATCATAAGCATTACAAATAATATAATAAATAATGATCCTACTGCCATACTACACCTCTTTTGCCTTTATCATAGCCTTCAAATGCCCATAAGAAGTCAAAAGACATCTTAAAACCATAAGAGAACATCCTATTGCAACAGCAAGATACCCCCAGCTCATTGAAATCTTTATACCTGCATACCTTGTCGAAGCTTGAGTTTTAACCAAGAAAAACCCATAGTAAGCAGTTACAAAACAAATCCCCACAACAATAAGATCAGATAAAAGATTTAAAAAATGTTTACCTCTTTGGGGAAGTCTATCCACTACTAAGGTAATCTTTATGTGTTCATTTTTCTTTTGCCCAATAAGAATACCCAGCCAGGAAATCCAAACAAATATAAATTTACCAAGCTCCTCAGACCAAGATGAGGAATTGTGAAACACATACCTCATTATTACTTGAAAAAATATAACCAAAACCATCGCCACAAACATGCCAACTAGAACTATATTTTCAACTTGATCGAGGAAGTTTATTAACTTTTTCCTCATTTTGCACTCCTCAATTTATAAAGAGAGCCGGCCTTAGCCGGACCTCTTATTTCTTAGGAACAGTGTTCAAAAACATGTCCATTACTTCGTCGCCAACTTTGGCTCTTAGGCTATCATATACAGGTTGTACAGCTTCTCTAAAAGCCGCAACTTCTTCTTTAGTAAGCTCTTCTACAGTAGCTCCCTCTTTCTTAAATCTTTCTATATAGCCTTCTTCATTAGCTCTTTCTTCTGCACGTTGTTTTTCAGCTACCATCTTGACACCTTCCATGAAAATTTTCTTTTCAGCTTCAGGCATAGAATCTATCCACTCTTTTGAACAGATAAGAGGGAAAGGCGAAGATGCGTGATTAGTTAGAGTTATATAAGGTGCAATTTCGTGAAGATTGAAGTCATTAAATACTCCTAGTGAGTGGTCAAGAGCATCTACTGTACCTTGAGATAGAGATGTTATTACTTCTCCCCATGCCATAGGTGTTGGGTTTGCTCCCATAGCCTTCCACATTTCGATGTTTAATTCAGTTTGAGCAATTCTAATCTTTTGTCCCTTTAAATCTGCTGAATTGTGATAATTTCCTTTTGCAGAAATAACTTGTCTCATACCATTGTAGAACATATCTAAGCAGTAGTATCCAGCATCTTCAAGAGTCTTGTTGTAAGCTTCAAGTCCTCCATTTTTGAAAGTTCCTTCAATCCAGTCTTCATAAGTAGGATATAGGTAAGGAAGGTCTATAACACTCGCTCCATCTCCAGCCGCTGAAGATACAACACTTGAAAGGTCAAAAGCAACTTGCATTGTGCCAAGTTTAACTCCTGCAAATAAATCTGGTGAGTCTCCTAATTGTCCATCGGGATAAACCTCTACCTTAAATTTGCCGGGCGCCTTTTCTTCTAAGAACTTTCCAAGTTCCACAGCTGCAAGGTGAGTAGATCTTGATGATGAGTCTGTGTGACCGATTTTTACCATGATTGGCTCATCACTTGAAGCCTTCGCTTCTGTCTTTTTGTTATTTCCTTCTGCCGATTTAGATGATGGACGTCCACATCCGAAAAGTCCCATTATCATTACTAGTGTCAAAAATATAGTAATATACCTTATGTACGATTTTCTCATTTAATTCACCCTTCTTTTTTTATATTCAAAATCTTTCTAGCTTCATTCGGACTGGCAACCTCTCTTCCCAAGAGATTTGCCATATCAACAACTTTCCTTACAAGTTCTCCATTGCTTTTTGCAAGAACACCCTTTTTCAAATACACATTATCTTCAAAGCCGACTCTCACATGACCTCCCATGGCTATTCCCATCATTGCCATAGGCATTTCATTTTTTCCCATGCCTGCCACTGTCCATGTGGAGCCTTCAGGTATGGAGTCCACCATAAAAGCGAGGTCTCTTGCAGTTGCTGTCATTTGAACACCTAATACAAAGTCAAAATGCATGGGCGATTTTAAAAAGCCCTGCTTGTTGTAGAGGATGGCATAATCTACCATACCCTTGTCAAAAACTTCAATTTCTGGTTTTATGTTCAACTTGTTCATTACAGTTGCAAAATTTTTTATAGTAGTTTCTGTGTTTACGAAAATTTCATCTCCGCCAAAATTACAAGTACCACAATCTAGAGTTGCCATCTCTGGATTTAGTTCGCAAACCTCAAGCCTTTCCTCATCGCTCATTCCGGTCGCTCCTCCTGTGGAGACTTGTATTATGACATCTGGACACTTTTCTCTTATAGCATCAATGCAAATCTTATATCTTTGCTTGTCTTGAGTGGGTGTACCATCATCCTCTCTCACATGAAGATGGATTATGGCAGCTCCCTCTTTGTAGGCCAAGTAAGCCTCACGAGCAATTTCTTCTACTGTATAAGGCACGGCGGGATTATTTTCTTTTGTTACCTCTGCCCCACAAATGGCACAAGTAATAATTAGCTTTTCCATAAATAATCTCCCGGACCTCACTTTCTTTGATTTTCTTTTTTTACAACGCAAATTCCACTTGCTCTTGTAACTACAATAGGTTCTTCTAGCACATCACAAGCCGAGTCGTTTATGTCCCTTCTTGGCACAATTACCTTTTTCGCTTCAAAGACCATCTTTCTTGACGTATTTCCAACTTCAGTTATATGGCCAATAGCTTCTATGTAATCACCTGCGTAGACCGGAGCCAAAAATTCCACCTTGTCATAATTTAGGAATAAGCCCTCATCTCCGTCATTTTGTATCAGAAGCTCAGTTGCCACATCTCCAAAAAGTTGCAACATTCTCGCTCCGTCTACCAGATCTCCGCCATAGTGAGCATCTGCCTGACTCATCCTAAGTCTTATTAGAGATTCCTTTTTCATAATTACCTCCCTCCTATATAATTATAAAATTCAGAAAAGTTAATATCTTTCTGCCTTTATATATAAGCAAGTATCGTGCCAAGATATTTTTATAGGCGAATGTTAAGTTTTACACATTCTTTGTTTTTTGTGGAATAAGTTTTGATTAGTTTTTGTATCAGGAAAATGATTTCTATTCATTTATGTATCTATACATTAAAAATGAGTCGATTTTTTCGACTCACTCTATTTCAAATTTATTTATTTTTCTGGATACAGAGGCCTGGGATATATTCAATCTACTTGCCATCTGTCTGGTCGTTAGTCCTTCTTTTCTCAAAGACAAAAGCAGTGATTTTTCCGCTTCTTCCATATAGCTTTTATAGTCTTGATCTGGTCTTATCTTGTCTTTTACAAAGTCTTCCTTGCTTGCTATGACACCACCATTTATACATCTATCTAATACTTCTAAACCTATTACATTTTTGTTTGATTCAATTAAGAGTCTTTGGACAAAATTTTCCAACTCTCTTATATTGCCCTTCCAATTATATTCTTCCATTCTCTTTATGACTTCTGGGTCTACTCTTTTTTCTAGAGAAAATTTTTTGTTGTAAGCATTTACAAAGACTCCAATCAAATCTCTGATATCTTCTTTTCTATATCTGAGAGGAGGAACATATATGGGAAAGACGTTTAGCCTGTAATAGAGGTCTTCTCTAAATCTTCCCTTTTCCACCATCTTGATTAGATTTTTATTTGTTATGGCAAGCACTCTTACATCACTTTCTATGGGACTAGTACCCCCGACTCTATAAAACTCATTTTCTTGCAGCACTCTTAAAAGTTTAGCTTGAAGCATAAGAGGCAGCTCTCCTATTTCATCAAGCAAAATTATGCCTCCCTTTGCCATCTCCCAAAGCCCCGTCTTGCCACCTGCTTGAGCTCCTGTGAAGGCTCCTTTCTCGTATCCGAACAGTTCAGATTCAAGAAGATTTGATGGTATAGCGGCACAATTTAATCTCACATAGGGCGAGTTTACTCTCTTCGAATGGGAATAGATTATTTTTGCTATCATTTCCTTTCCAGTTCCCGATTCGCCCGTTATCAAGACTGTGCAGTCAAATTTAGAAACTTTTATGGCACTTTGAACCGTTTTTCTTATAAGAGGACTTTTCATTATAAAATTTTTTAAGACACCCTTGTCATCAGGAAGGCAAATCATCTCATGGGGCTCATCTTCTGTTTCTCTTTCCGCTAAATTTACCAAGCTGAAACTTTCAAATAAATCTAAGTAGGCCTCATTTTCTTTCAAAAGCTCCAAAGTGAAGTCTGTATGATTTTCCAAATAGCCTCTGTAAGATATTATTTCTACTTCCTTGCCCATGGACTCGGTGTTGTAGCTTATATCAAAGGCCTTGGTCCCCGGCTCTGGCAAGAAGATTTTGCCCTTGTTTTTTACAAGAAGACTATCAACCAAACTCATACTAGAAAGAGATGTCGAGTCTATAATCACATCGTAATAATTTGACTCAAAGTTGGGGTTTTTAAATAAATTTCTCACATCAAGCAAGTCCAACTTGCTCAAATGAGTAAATATATCCTTGTAGGTGCTCTTATTAAGGCTGTTACCCAAAACAAAACCATCTAGTCTTCCAGTATTTTCTAGTTTTTTTCTGGCAGCTATTGCCGAGAGAAAACCTCCCCTGTTATCAGCTCCTATAACCAAGACCTTTTGGTCTTTTTTTACAAGACGATTTACAGTCGCAGGTGTGCCAGCTATGTCCAAGGCCGCCAAAGTAATTTTTAGTGGAAGCTTGTCTGGACTTTTTATTATCGGAGAATTTTTAAATAGGATGGCCTTGCCTTTTACAAAAACTTGACCATATTCAAAATCTATGTACTTTATTTCGTCTATTATGATAGGAGTTGCTATAAGAGACACAAGACTTATTACCCTGTCGCCAACCTTTAATTTTGACGACTTTTTATAAGAAGCGCCCATTTCCATTACAAGACCCTCAAACATCCCTCCAGTTCCAGTAACTGGATTATGTAGCTTTCCTCTTTCTCTTACTATGTTTAAAATAAGCTCTGCCATAGTCTGCCTATTTCCTCTTGCAGTCTCATAAATCTGTTCAAAGCTAGCCTTATTCAAATTTAAAACACTCACTTCTATTAGAATTTCATTATCTAAAATAGGAAGGCTGGTGTCCACCTTCCACGCCTTTTCAAGATTGGATAGCCTCGGAATAAGAGATCTATTAATTCCATATATATTAGCCTCTAGCATAAGCCCTCACCTCAATTTTATTATAATTTAAAACACTCACAATAAAAAGGCTCCAAAATTTTTAGAGCCTTTTAGAAAGCGACACCTTGTTCTTACTCTTCTTATAAAAATCATACAAGTTTGTAAACACTATTTCCAAGACCATCCCACCAGTAATGGCGATAGCTATGTTTACAACAGTAGAGCCGTAAGTGAAGGCTGCGTGTAGATTTTTTGCAAACAAGGACTCCATAGTCATAAAAAGAGCCCTCCCCGGCACAAGGGGAATAGAACCTATTGTCAGGTAGACAGTCGCAGGAGTCTTAGTCGTTCTAGCTACAACTTGCGAATAAGCACCTAAAAACAAGGACGCTAAAAAATATTTATAGTATTCATTCAAAGTCCAAAGCCCTACCAATATATAAATCGACCAAGTTATCATGCCGCCCACAGATGCCCAGAGCATCTTTTTTCCTCTTATGTTAAAAAGAATGGCATAGGCAAAAGAACCCATAAAGGCAGCCATTATTTGTACTACTTCCTTCACTCTCAACCTCCCATGACCATAACAGATAAGGCAAATCCTATATAAATGGCAAGAGCTATAAAAAGAGCCTCTATGCACTTCATAGCCCCAGACAAAATATTATCCATAAACATATCCCTGATAGAATTAGTAAAAAGCAGACCAGAAATCAAAACCATGGTAACCCCCATGCTGATCACACCTCTTGATTGGGCTAGCCCCAAAAAAGCAGCCATCTTAGAAAGAGATGATATAGTAAATCCACAGGCAATAATGACCACAAACCTATTTATCCTTGCAGTCTTTAATCCTTTCTCCACAAAACACATTATAAAACCAATAAGGGCAGATATAAAAGCGGCATAAGCCCCTCCACCAAAAAATACAGTAAAAGTTGCAGAAGTTAACGTATAGGAAAAAACAACCAGAGGAAAACTTACACCAGCCGTTTTCTTTATCTTTTCTATTCTCTTTTTGACCTCATCCACCTTCAAATTAGACCGGCAAATAGTCCTGGATAAGTCATTGTACTCAGAAAGAGCCTCCAAATTATAAGACACGCCCTTGATACGCCTAGCCTGAGTGACATTTAATCCAGACTCAGTTCTCAAATTGGCTACAATAAGAGAAGGAGTGGCAAACACATCAGCTTCAAAAGCCCCAAAGCTTCTACATATCCTTTCAATAGTATCCTCAACCCGACTTATCTCAGCTCCAGACTTCAACATCTGCGCCCCAATCTCCAAAGCACACTCCAGCTCCTCATCCAAAACCATCTTATCAAGCTCCAAATCTGCAACCCCCCTTCAGTACAAATATATAATCATATAATACTTACTATATCAGTATCTTTGCCAAATTCAACGATGATTTCAATTAAAAAATTAAAATTTTAAACTTAAAAACACAAGAAAATAAGCCCCGAGAAAAAATCATTTCCAGCGTAAAAACTAGTAAAATAACCGCTTTTCTGATAAGCTATATACATGGAAAAAATATTTAAAAATAAAAAAAATGCAATAATACTTTCATTATTTGCAATGCTGCTTTGGGGGTCTGCAATCCCCCTTATCAAGACGACCTATAAGGTAATGCAAGTGCCAAGTGATGACTTCGGCCTAAAGATTTTGATAGCAGGAGTGAGATTTCTCGCAGCAGGAATCTTAGCCCTTTTTTATCATCAATTCTTCAAGACCAAGGAGGGCAAATTTTCTAAATTTAACTTGAAATTTGTCATAATTCTATCCCTAGTTCAAACTACTTTTCAGTACTTTTTCTACTATATAGGACTCTCCAACACTCACGGAGTAAAAGCCTCAATAATCCAAGCCTTTGGCTCATTTTTAATCGTCATCATGGCAGCGGCCCTTGTCCCCGGCGACAAACTAAACCTAAACAAAGTACTAGCTGTCATCATAGGAACAGCAGGCATTCTAGTCACAAACTTAAAAGGCGATGCTAGCGGAGGAATAAGCCTAAAAGGAGAAGGCTTCATCCTAATAGCCACCTTCTTCAATGCCCTTGCAACCATACTCGTTAGACTAAGAGGAAGAAATCAAGACCCCTTCCTCTTAACAGGAAGTCAATTCGCCCTAGGCGGTTTAGTCCTTATTTTGGGAGGCCTTTTCTTAAAAAAATCCGCCTTCAACATAAGTCCCCTAGCCTTTATCATGATAGCCTATGGCGCCTTCATATCAGCCACCGCTTTTTCTCTTTGGACTATAATACTTCAATATCATAGTGCTGGAGAGTTTGGAATTTATAAATTATTTATTCCAATATTCGGAACAATTCTTTCGATAATATTCTTGAAAGAAAAGTTTACTTTTTTACTTTTCATAGGTTTGGCTTTAGTTATAATAGGAACACTTATCCTTAATATGAAAATTTTTAAAAAAAATAATAAGTAAATTTGAAAAGTATAATTTTATTTAGGAGTTGAAAAAATAAAAAAATCCCGGGAATCCAAATCCCGGGATTTTTTATTCAAATTCTTTTAGATAGTTTCTATTTTCTATCATTTCATTTAAAACAACTTCATCAGTTTTTTTCATACCATACCTAGCAATATGGCCTACTGTATCTATCGTTTTTTCAATGTCATCTTTTACTATTCCATCTCCTGAATGGAATGAATTATTTGATAAGGCTTGTCTGTATGCAAGGAAAGCATTTCTCAAAGACGATGCTATTTTCATTGCGCAAGAAGCCTTGGCACCATCACATATAAGTCCAGAATTTACAGCTAGAGCATTAGATATAGTTTCCTTTATTGTCTCTAGTGGTTTACCTTCCATATAAGCAATCCCACATATGGATGCCGAGGCCGCCGAAACAACTCCACAATAAGCAGACAACTTTCCTATGCCTTGTTTTAAATATAATCCGATTAAATTTCCAAATATTAAAGCTCTATATAGAGTATCTCTGTCGACTTTATTATCTAGCGCATATTTTATTATCGGTACAGACAAAGTTATTCCTTGATTTCCACTACCGGAGTTTATAACAACTGGATTCTCAGCTCCACTCATTCTAGCATCCGAGCCAGCACTTGCATAAGCTGTCAAACTTTCAAAATAATCACCATTAGAGTTTTCTAATATGATTTTGCCTATGTTAGAACCCCAATTATTGGTTATTCCTTCTTTAGCTATGGCATAGTTGTACTCAATTTCTTTATCGAAAATGTCCTTTATATCAGTATAATCACAACTTTTTGAAAATTCATATATTTTTTCAAACGAAAAATCGACCTTCTTATCTTCTTCAGTGCCTACAGACTTTTCGAAAATCACTTCAGAATTTTTTTCAATCAATACTATATTAGTATGATCGTCTTTTATTATTACTCTAGACTCGTCCTTACCTTTTTTAGCGATTATCTCTATATATAAGTTTGCAGTATTAGGTTTTAATTCTACACTTACACTTCCTTCTTTTATAAATTGATCGCATTCTTTAAGTTTAGACTTATCAATATCCGCCAAAACTTCTAGTTTCTTGTCTGCATTCCCTAAAAAAGCACCAGCAACTATTGATATTTCAATTCCTTTTCTTCCATCAGTACCAGGAACTGTTATGCTGTGAGCATTTTTTATAATATTCCCCGAAAAAATTCCTTCTAATTTTTCAGGTTTAGCTCCAAGCACTTCAGAAGCCTTAGCTGAAGCATATGCTATTGCTATTGGCTCCGTGCATCCAAACGCTGTTATAAGTTCTTGTTTTAAATATTCTTTATAATCCACAATTTCCTCCCATTCCGTTCAAATAATTTATATATTTATTTTTATAGATAAAATACTGAACAGAGGGCAGTTGTAACTAGCCAAAATACTATAAGCAGTGGGAATCCACACTTAATATAGTCTCTCATTGTGTATCCGCCAGCTTCCCAAACCAATAAGTTCGGTCCTGTTCCAAATGGTGTAGTGAATACACCTGAAGCACATACTGATACAGCCATAGCACCCGCCAATGGATTAATTCCACTAGCTTGACAAATTAAAATGCTTACAGGAAGAATCAAAACTGTTGCTGAAGAATTAAGCAAAAATTGAGTAGCTACAAGCATCAAAAGCGCTATTCCACCAATAACTACAACTGGAGGCATTCCTGATAAAATAGGACTTAATTTATTTACAAAGTATTCTGCTGCGCCAGTAGATACCAAAGCTTTACTTAGAGGGAAAATTCCTCCTACTAAGAATATTGTAGTAGCCGAAAACGACTTGACAGCATCTTTTACATCTATACATCCTGTCAAAACAGCCAAAATTGCTCCGAAAACACCAGCAACATGCATTGGTATAACCTTAGTTGCCATACACAAAACTACTCCTAGAAATATAAGAGCTATTATTACCATTTTGCT
This sequence comes from Peptoniphilus sp. GNH, assembly GCA_021307325.1. NCBI lineage: Bacteria > Bacillati > Bacillota > Tissierellia > Tissierellales > Peptoniphilaceae > Peptoniphilus > Peptoniphilus sp. GNH. The sequence goes on from CP089931.1 coordinate 1,298,430, forward strand.
TTTGTTGTAAACCGGTTCTTTAACTTCTCCCATGTCTATTTCTTTTACAGGCAAAAGCTTTGTTCCTATGAATATCATATAAATAATACCTGCAACAAGAAGGGGAAGACCTATCTTTGCATATTCAAAGAATGTAAATTCTCTTAATTTCATATCAGCAAGTATACCATTTGCCACTATATGGGGCGTTGTTCCTATTAAAGTAATTGTTCCGCCAAGAGATGCAAAATAAGCAAGTGCCATTAAAAGTTTAGACTTGTTTACTTTTGCCTTTTCAGACATTGAACTAACTATAGGCATTAGGCATGCTGTTGAGCCTGTATCATTTAGAAAAGCGGAGAGTCCGCCAGCTACAAGACCAGTTCCAACTATAAGTCCCTTTTCAGTACCACCTATTAGTCCAATTATTTTTCCTCCAATGTAATCTGCAAGCCCTGTTTTGAAGAAGGCTTCTCCAACTACACATAGTCCTAAGAAGAATACTACTGTAGTGTTCGCAAATTCCATATATGCTGATTTTGCTTCTATAATTTTAAAAGATGCCAAAACTGAAGGCACCAACGCTCCTATTATAATAGGGTGTATGGGTTGCCATATTAATAAAATCATAGTTGCAACAAATACGATACAAGTTATTGTCGCTTGAGTTGTCATGTTTTCCTCCTAATTTTTACTTTTCTACTGAATCTCTAAAAGCTCTCATTTCAGCGTCTGTTGAATGTATAGAAACTGAACAATATGGTGCTAAAATGAAAGGTATATCCTTATTTTCTTCTATAGCTTTTTTAGCTTGTCTAGCTATTTCTTCTTCTGCATTATTTCCAAAAATCATCTCATCAACGCCACCCATAGGTGTTATTTTGCCAAGATAAGCTGATGCTTCTTTTATTGAAGGGTTGTCCTCTGCACCTTGGTCCCAATGAAGAATGTCTATAGGAAAATCCTTGAATCTATCAGGATTAGACTTAATACCACATGTATGATACATAATTATTCCGCCATCAGCTTTAACAGCTTTAGAAAATTTAACGTCAAATCTCTTTACAAACTTTTCCCATTCTTCAAACTTCATATAGTCTGTTCTAGCCCATGAAATGCCAGCAAGGAAGAATCCATCACATCCAACCTCTTTTAAAGCCTTCCAATAATTTATATACGTTTCTGTTATATTATCAAGCGCTTTTAAAAGTTCTTCTTCATGTTCTTCCATTATCTTGAAAATTGGATTTTCTTCTCTAGCTGCTGGAAAATGTCTTCTAACGAAAGGAAGATCAAAAACTCCACTTATAATTTGTAAAGGTGTGAAAACAGTTTGAAGGATAGGCACATCTTCATCCAATCCATCCCTTATGTATTTGATAGCTTCAACATGATCCTTTAAAACTTGATTAGTCATATCTAAAATCTTAAATACACTAAGATCATAACCCCTTGCAGCTGAACTTAATTTTGTCGGAAAAATTTCTTGTTCATAATTCACATAATCGATCTTATCTCCATAAGCCTCTTGCATATAAACAGCCGATGGATGAACTTTTACGATATCCCAATCATAATCTTTTTGCCACTTTAGCATTATATTTGCCAAATCTTTAGGTTCTCTTTCAACTTTTGGAAAGTGTCTATAAGCTGTGATAGGAGGTCTATCTGTTTTTTCTCCTCTCAGAGTAGCCATAACCCTCTCTCTTTTAGTCATTTGCGTCAATTAAATCATCCTCTCTAAATTTAAAATATATAAAATAATTATAATTGCCTTCAAAGTTATAATACAAGCAATTTGCATGCCAATTTTAAATCTGGCACAAATACGGCACATATGATATACTCATTTTGCATTTTTGCAAAATGAGTAATTCTTTTGCAAAAATGCAAAAGAATTATGGAGGTCTTTTATTTGAAAAATCTTTTTAGCATCCAAAGCTCGGTTCAAGAGGCTGCCGAGGCTATTGCTTCTGTTTTGTCGGTTGATGTTACTGTGGTCGACAATTCTCTTAAAAGAATTGCGGCTACTGGCAAATACAAGGAGCTTATCGGCGAAACTTTGCCCAAGGGCTGTTCTTATGACTACATAATAAATAACAAATCTTCAGAAATTATAATAAAAAAAGATCTCAGCGAGAGATGTCTAAATTGTGATATGGCTAGCACTTGCGATGAGATTGCTACTCTTGGTTATCCTATCATGTCAAATAATCTTACTTGTCTTGGTGTTATTGGGATTATTGCTTTTGATCAGGATCAGAGAAATTATATTTATAACAATCTCGAGGCTATCAAAATCTTTCTAAAGAAAATTTCATCTCTTATAGCTGGCAATTTGAGCTATGAGGATGCAAACCATAATTTGACTGTCAGAAATAAGGAAATAAGCAATATTGTAAATTCTATAGATTCGGGGATAATTTTTACAGATCAAAATTTTAATATCAAAAATTTCAATTCCAAGGCTCTTAATATTTTAAATATAGAGGCTCATGATCTTGTTGAGAAAAATCTGTCTGATGTATTTGTGAATATGACTATTGACGATAGCAAAAAGCAACAACTTGTCAAATCTGCTATGGGTGGGGAATTTTTACTAAAGCTAATTTTGACAAGTCTTGATGATAATATAATTTCTTCTATTGCTCAAATCGAGTCTTATTCGGATGCGATTGAGTCTGCCTATGATATCTTGGGTTCTAAGTACAAGATAAGTTTTGCTGATATTGTCGGCGAGAGTCCAAGTTTGAAGGCTACTTTGGATCTTGCCAAGAGGATTTCTTCAGGAGGCGATTCCACTGTTATGGTAAGGGGAGAGAGTGGGACTGGCAAGGAGCTTTTTGCCAGGGCGATTCACAATAATTCGCCCAGAAAAAATAAGCCCTTTGTCGCTATAAATTGTGCTTCTATTCCCGAGAACTTATTGGAGTCGGAGCTTTTCGGCTATGAAAGGGGGGCCTTTACTGGTGCCAATGAAAGAGGTAAGCTCGGCAGGTTTGAGCTTGCCAATGGGGGGACTCTTTTTCTTGATGAGATTGGGGATTTGCCAATCCACTTGCAGCCTAAACTTTTGAGGGTTTTGCAAGATAGAAGCTTTGTGCGTCTTGGCGGCAAAAAGAGAATTCAGATAAATTTTAGGCTCATAACTGCGACTAATAAAAATTTGGAAAAGATGGTGCTAGATAATACTTTCAGAGATGATTTATATTACAGACTAAATGTAATACCTATAAATATACCGCCTCTTAGACAGAGACCAGAGGATATACCTCTTATAGCCGATCTCAAGCTAAGGCAATATTGCAAGAAGCTAAACAAAAATGGCATGATATTATCTCCTGCTACTATGGATATTTTGAAGTCTTATGCTTGGCCCGGCAATATCAGAGAGCTAGAAAATATAATAGAGTATCTGGTAAATATTTCCAATGATCAGATAATCTCGCAAGATCTCTTGCCCCTTAAATTTAAAACTGTATCTGCTCCATCGCCCGACTACTCTAAACAAAGTGTAAGTGTTGATATAGAAAATGAAACTTTAAAGACTCTTATGGATAAGTATGAAAAGGATGTTTTAAGTATGTATGTAAGGCATTTTGGCTCATCTACATCTCAAAAGCAAGAGATTGCCGATAAGCTCGGGATTAATCTGTCCACTCTTTATAGGAAGCTTTACAGATACAATTTGGATTGAAAATAAAATTTACGGAAATTTTTGGTTTTGCTTTTAAGCTTTTGTAAGGAGGAGATTATTTTGAAAAGAAGCTTTAAAAAGGTTCTTATCTATAATATATTCGCCCTGTTGTTTTAGCTTATCTTAAATCTTATAAGCTCTGGAATAAAAAGAGAAAATATTAAGGCTTTCATCATTCTCACATTTTTGGGAGAGCTTGCCTACTTAGCAAGTGTTTTTTTGGGGCTTTTATTGGCAAAGTTTTTTAAAAAATAATATTTGACTCCTTTTTATAAAATTTTGGCCATTTTAACTGGTTTATGGGCTCATTTTTGAATAAATATTTTTATGTCTTACACATTTTCAAAAAAGTTTTTATCAATTTGTTTAGTAAATGATAATTGGGGCATATATATTATCGGGGAAAATTTATTTAAAATTATTTAAGGAGTGAATAATATGGCTAAAAATTTAAAAGGTACACAAACAGCAATAAATCTTATGAAGTCTTTCGCAGGTGAATGTCAAGCTAATAGACGTTACACCTTCTATGCAAAGCAAGCTGAAAAAGATGGCTACATTCAAATAAGGGATATCTTTACCGAAACTGCAAGGAATGAATCTGAACACGCAAAGAGATTTTTCAAATTCCTACAAGCAGGTGGTTTTGGTGGAGAGACTATTGAAATTACTTCATCTTTCCCAGTTGAACTTACAGACACTAAGGCCAACTTAAAGGCTGCAGCTGCTGGAGAAAATGAAGAAGCGACTTCAATGTATCCTGAATTCGCAAAGGTTGCAAAGGAAGAAGGCTTTGAAGATATTGCTAAAGCTTTTACTGAAATCGGTGAAGTTGAAGAAGCCCACGAAGAAAGATACTTGAAACTTCTAAAAAATATCGAAGAAGGAAAGGTATTTGAAAGGGACGAAGTTGTGAGATGGCACTGCCTAAACTGTGGTTATATCCACGAAGGAAAATCAGCTCCAGAAGTTTGTCCTGCATGTGCGCACCCACAAAAGTACTTCGAACTTTGGGTTGAAGCTTACTAAAACAAGAGGGGATTGTCCTCTCTTATACATAAAAAAATGGGCGAGAGCTGTTTTAAAAAACGCTCATCGCCTATTTTATTTTCTAAAAACTATGCCATCTTCTTTTATTTCATCTATTATTGCAAGCGAACAGAGGTCATAGCCTTCTTGTCTTAAAAACTTGCCTCCCTTTTGAAATCCCTTCTCTATGGCAACCCCAAGTCCTAAAATTTGTGAGCCGGCTTGCTTGGCGACATCTATAAGTCCTTTCATCGCCATCCCCTCTGCGAGAAAGTCATCTACTATTACCAGCTTGTCATTTTGAGAAAGATATTTTTTTGAGACAGTTATAGTGTATTCTTTCTTGTAAGTGAAAGATTCGACAGAAGATGTAAAGACATCATCTCCTATATTAAGGCTCTTTGCCTTTTTGGCAAATACAACTGGGATATCGTCCATGTGCTTGGATAATAAAACTGCCAAGGCTATGCCCGATGCTTCGATTGTGAGGATCTTATTTATTCCCCTTTTTGAAAAGTATTTTGCAAATTCTTCAGCCAGCTTGTCTAAAAAAGCTACGTCTAATTGATGATTCAAAAAAGAATCCACTTTTACAATATTGCCTTCTAAAAGTCTGGCATCTTTTTGTATTTTTTCTTCTAATAGTTTCATGATCCACCTCATAAGTATCTTATAACAATTTGGGTATAATTGGTAGAAGGAGGGATAAAATGTTTTATGATTTAGCTTGTAAGAGAAGATCTTATAGGGACTTCACAGATGAGGAAGTTTCTCTTGAGGACCTAAATAAAATTATGGAAGCGGGCCTTTTGGCTCCGACTGGCAAAAATGCAAAAAGTGTCGAGCTTGTTCTAGTTAGAGATAAAAATCAGTTAAAGGCTCTTTCGACTTTTAAAGAAGCCGGAGCTTGCTTTTTAGAAAAATCAAAGGCAGCCATAGTGGTCTTATCTAAAAAAGATGCCCCCACCTATTTCCAAGATGCCTCGCTTGCAGCTATCTTTATCCAGCTAGCTTGCGAAGATATGGGGCTGGGTTCCTGCTGGGCCAACACCTACAAGGCCAAGTATAAGGATGATAGGGATTGTAAAGATTTCATAAGGGAGCTTTTGGAGATACCATCAGATTTTCATGTGGAATGTGTCATCGGTCTTGGTCACAAAAAAGAAGAACTAAAAGCAAAAGCAGCAGACCGCAAAAAAATTCACTACGACAAATTTTAATTTCAAAAAAATGGGATTTGCAACTAGCAGATCCTATTTTTATTTAATTATCATGCCCCTTAAATAATCTTCTACTAATTTTAAATCTAAAGACATTTTTGCAAACAAAATTACCTTTTAAGAAATTCAAGATAGTGCTAATAAATACTTTTAATTTTTATCAGACTTGGCTATAGTATATAATTATAGTAAGGGTGATTTTATGCAATTTATTATGAACAATTTAGATGAGTTTAATGACTTTGGAATATTCTTATCCAGTCTTCTAAAAGAAAATGATGTGCTGGTCTTGACTGGTGATTTGGGTGCTGGCAAGACTACCCTTTCCCAATCAATAGGCAAGGGGCTTGGCATTTGTGACTACATTTCTTCTCCGACTTTTACAATCTTAAATGAATATGAGTCTGGAAGGCTTCCCCTCTATCACTTTGATGCTTATAGAATCACCGAAGATGACTTTCTCTTTATGGATTTTGAAGATTATTTTTATAGAAATGGAGTCTGCCTTGTGGAATGGGGCGAGATTATCAAAAATCTCTTGCCCAAAAACAGCCTGGAGCTTCTCATAAAGGTAGATGATGGCAAGAGGATAGTCGAATTTTTTGGTGGCGAAAGAAAGGATGAAATTGAAAAGGTGATTATAAATGAAGGTTCTTGGACTTGATACTTCAACTAAAATTTGCTCCTTGGCTCTTATTGAAGATGGAGATCTTTTGGGCGAGATAAGCTTGGGAGGTTATAATTATGCCTCTGAAAAATTGGTAGACCTCATCGGATACCTTTTAAATGGGCTTGCTCTTAAACTTGATGATATAGACCTTATAAGCGTGGGAGTGGGACCGGGTTCTTTTACTGGCATAAGGATAGCTGTCACAGTCGCTAAAACTCTTGCTCAAGTTAAAAAAATCCCAATAGTTGCAACTTCTTCTCTCAAGTCTTTGTGCTTTAATAGCTCATTTGAAGGCTATATATGCGCCTGTGTAGATGCTAGAAGGCAAAGAGTTTACAGGGGCATCTACAAACTAAAAGAAAAGGAAATAACTCTTGTAAAAGACGATGAACTAATAAATATAAGCGACTTAAAAGATGAGATTTTATCGCTTAAAGAGCCCTGCCTTTTAGTATCGCCAGATCTTTGTGCTATAAAAGATTCCCTAGCTGATTTAAAGTCTGAACTTGTTTTTGCCAAATTTTTAAATTCTAAAATAAGGGGATCCTCAATAGCTCTTGCCGGTTTTTATAATTTTAATGAAACTGGAGCGCAAGACTTGTCGGAAATCCTCCCCCGCTACTTAAATCTCTCTCAAGCTCAAAGAGAATATTTAAAAAAACATGGAAATTAAAAAGGCAACTTTAGACGATGCCATCTCCATCTATCGCTTGGAGCTTGAATGTTTCGAGAGTCCTTGGTCTTATGAAAATGTGCAATCCGAACTCGAAAATCCCATATCTTCTTATTATCTCGCCCTCTATGGCGATATGGTGATAGGATATATGGGCTTTCAAAGTATTTTTTCCGAGGCCTTTATAACTAATGTGGCAATCAAAAAAGATTTTCGCTCTTTGGGCTATGGCAAAAGGCTTATGGAGTATTTTATAGATGTCTGCAAGAAGGAAAATATTGCCAGAGCGAGTTTGGAAGTAAAAACTACTAATAAACCGGCTCTTTCACTTTATAGCAAGCTGGGATTTGAAATAGAAGGCAAGAGAAATGATTATTATGGTATAGGCAAGGATGCCTATATAATGTGGAAAGATATATGAGGTAAAGATATGATTGTAATGGGAGTTGAGTCTTCCTGCGACGAATGCAGCGTTGCCCTAGTCGAAGACGGAAGAAAAGTGCTTTCAAATGTAATTGCAACACAAATTGAAACTCACAAAAAATATGGAGGTGTAGTCCCAGAAATTGCATCTCGTATGCATGTGGAAGTCATAAATGATGTCATACAAAGAGCTCTTGATGAGGCTTCTTTAAATTTTTCGGATGTAGATTTAATAGGAGGCACTATGGGCCCCGGCCTAGTAGGCGCTCTTTTAGTTGGGCTTTCTGCTGCCAAGACCCTGGCTTTTTCTTTAGACAAACCCTTTGTCGGAGTCAACCACGTCATAGGCCACACTTGTGCAAATTATATTGCTCATCCTGACTTGGAGCCTCCCTTTGTGGGGCTTATAGTATCAGGAGGTCATACCTATCTAATAGATGTGAAAAGTCATATAGATTTTGACCTGATGGGAAGGACTAAAGACGATGCAGCCGGAGAAGCCTTTGACAAGGTTGCCAGAGTTTTGGGCATTGGCTATCCAGGAGGGCCTATTGTTGATGCGCTTGCAAAAAAGGGTAAATCCTGCATAGACTTTCCCCGTGCCATGCTAAATGAAAACAACTACGACTTTTCTTTTTCTGGCATCAAGACAGCTGTGATAAACTACATCCACAAGCTGGAACAAAATAAGGAAGCTGTAAATGTGGAAGATGTTTGCAGATCCTTCCAAGACTGTGTGGTGGAGATACTTACAGAAAAAACTCTGCGCCTTGCAAAAGAAAAAAATTCAGATAAAATTGTAATTTCTGGTGGCGTTGCAGCCAATCAAGGTCTAAGGGACAGATTCGAGGCCTTGGGCAAGGATAATAATATTAAAATTTTTTATCCTAGCAAAATTTTGTGTACGGATAATGCAGCCATGATTGCCTCTTGTGCCTATTACACCTATAAAAAATACGGCCCATCAAAAAATGTAAGAGCCATACCTAATTTAGGTCTTTAAAGATCTGCCTATAAAGGCAGATTTTTTTTGACTCAATTTTTATTTACAATCAAGGCATGCTTGCTTTTAAATTTTAGTTAAGGTTTTAAAATATCTATAAAATTTTTTATATGTATTTTGGTCTTATCATTTTCATAAGTTTTTTACAATCCAGTATTTCAAAAGTCTAGAGATAGTTTTTTTCTTTTCACAAGTTTTCCACACAAGACATTTTAAGAATTGCCCTTATCAAAAATATCATAGTCTGAAAACCCTTTATTTAAGCCTATTTAACGATTTATTTTGATTTTTTTGTTTTTGAAATTTTATACATTCAAGACCTGTGGATAATGTGGATAAGATTGGGGATAAGTTAAATCAAGACCTTTCTACTTGTTGAAAATTTTTGCCCTTAATGATTATTTTTTGAGACTTGTATTTTTAAAAAATGATAATAACTTCTTTGCTTTTAGGTTCGAAAACACTTTATGAATTTCTCGACCTTATCTTAATAACTTATTTAAGGTATAATCTCTCTGGGTGATCGTATGCTACAAGATTGTGTAAATAAAATAAATTTAAAAAATGAAAGAAAGTATTTCGGCTTTTTCATAGCCTATTTGGAATCTTTTGCCTATGTAGAACTTGTAAATGAGGACGGGTTTTTTGACGGACTTTTGCTTGTAAGAGAAAATTTTATAGAAAGTTCCCAAAACAACTCTTTTACAGAAGAGCTCACAAGCAAATCAGATTTTAATAAAAAACTAAAAATTTACAATAAAAAAAGGCTAAAAGGCCCACTTTTTTCAGAAAACATTCTGTCTAAAGCTCTAGAGCAAAGTCTTGGTCAAGGAGTCTATATCTTCACAGAGGATACAAAGGGCTTATTTAGACTAAAAAATTTTAAAGACAATCTTTTGCAAATAGAAGATGAAGAAAAAGCGATTAAAAAAATAAAAATAGACCAGATTATCTACCTGGTCTTTGCCCTTTGAGTTCTCTATTCAAAAGATTTTAAAACAAGCACCAAGTCCATCAGAGCCTTTGGATAATCTCCCGAGCCAGATATACTTAGAGCCTCCTCGCCTTCTACTACAAGACCCAATTCCCATATTGGATAGGGACCTCTGAAGTCATTTTTATAGTTACCCGTCCAAGTTCTTGGACTTGCTTTTTCTATTTCTTCAAAAAAGTACTTAGCATCCTCTCCCATATGGTTTTCAAAAAAATCTCCTTCTTTTTCAAAAAATATCTGATCTTCTAAATCTTCCTTGTAACCATATCTCAAAATGTCCGGATTTTTTTCTTTATTGTAATAATAAATCTTGTAGTCATCTTCATTCTCTCTAATTATAAGCGAAAATTCTAAAATCTTATTTTTCATTCTTCCTTACCCAGCTTTTCCAAACACTCAAAAAGATTGTTATAGCCCTTTACCAAATCTTCAAATGCCGGCTCTCTATTTTTGAGCAAATTTTTGCCATGGTCTATGCAGAGTTTTAATCTTTCATTTTGTTTTACCTTCAAAACTTCTTCTCCCATAAGGACAAGCTTTCTGTATCTCTCCCAAACCATCATCAACTTGTGCTCATCCATGACATGAGAAATCAAATAACCCATAGTCCAATTTTTTGAGTTTTCTGTCAAGACCGACTTGTGAGCGACTAAAACTGCCTCATCTCTTAAATCGTTTAAAAATTTGTTGAGATCATCTGGCGAAAAACCTGCAAAAAGCAAATACTCTGTGTCCATATTTTCTATTGGGATCTTGTTTTCCCCTTCAGAAAATCCTGGCAGACCAACCAAAAATCCAACCTTTTCATTCAGGTCGCTCTTGTCTATATCTACAAGCTCCACGTCATTTTTTTTGCAAATTTTTTTGAGTTTTTCGTATCTTTGCTCTATCTTAAATCCGTATGTCAATAATTTCTTCAGCATTTTCGACCTCCTATATGTCTTTTATACCCCATTTGTTGTAAAATACTTGTATTAATCTTAAGGAGCTGAAAATGGAAATTTTTGATAAAAAACGATATAAGTTGGGCATAATCATGACCCTCTTAGGTGCTATAAATTGGGGACTTTCGGGGACTCTGGGGCAATTTCTTCTCCAAGTAGACGAGGTAAATCCAGCCTGGATTTCAAGCATAAGACTTACCTGTGCTGGAATTATTCTAATAATTTTTTCTCTTTTTAAGCAAAAAAAGAAGTCTTTTGACATTTTTAAAAACAAAAAGGACGTTCTCGTCCTCTTATTTTTTGCCGTCTTTGGCTTGATGGCAACACAACTTACCTACTTAAAAACAATTTTTTACACCAATGCTGCTACGGCAACAGTCCTGCAATATACCGGAGCAGTCATGGTCGTTTTTTACGTATGTATAGTTGAAAAAAGATTGCCCAGCCTTGGAGAAAGTCTGGCGATTTTTCTTGCCATGCTTGGCACATTTGTGCTGACCACCCACTTCAATATCCACAACTTGGTGATTTCTAAAGAAGGTCTGATTTGGGGACTAGTATCTGCTCTTTGCCTTATGACCTACACAATATTACCAAGCAAAATAATTTCAAAATACGGACCCGAACCAGTCACAGGATTTGGCATGCTTATAGGAGGCATTATCCTAACTCTATCTGCTAGAACCTATGCCATGTCTTATAGCGGCGATATTTATTTTTATCTAGCCCTTGCCGGCATGGTTATAATGGGTACTGCCCTCGCCTTTTACCTCTTCCTTAGCGGAGTCAATCTCGTTGGCCCTCTTACTGGTTCTCTTTTGGCTACTATTGAGCCTGTTGCCTCTGTATTTTTCTCAGCTGTCCTCTTAGGCCACAAGACTGGTCTTATAGACATGAGTGGAATAGGTATAATTCTTTTGGCAGTTATCTGCCTTTCTCTTGCTGGAAATAAAAAATAAGTCTAACCTTTTAAAGTTAAAATTTTTATAAAAAAACTCTTGAAACATCAAGCTTCAAGAGTCTTTTTATTTATATTTCTGTATTTTTAAAGCCCTTACCCTGAATTTCTGCAGTGTCAGAAACAGCCATAAAGGCCCTAGGGTCTAATTCTTTTACATATTGGCGAATCTTTACAACTTGATAAGAAGAAGCTACGCAATAAATTATCTTGACCGCATCTCCTGACCAAGCGCCTTCTCCATCTATATAGGTGATGCCCCTATCCAATTTAAACTGGATTATTTCAGCAATTTTTTCGTACTGATTGGATATTATAAATATCTGCTTTTGCTTGCCGACTCCAAGCTGGATTCTATCAACCAGACTATAAGTAACAGCCATGGATAAAATTGTATATAAGGCCTTGTCCAGAGAAAAGATAAAGGCCGATGTGGAAACTATAAAGAAGTTGCAAGTTAAAAGCACATTTCCTATGCTTATGTTTAGCTTTTTTTTCATAATGGCGGCAACTATGTCAAAGCCGCCTGTGGATGTTCCATTTCTAAAATTTATGCCAGAGCCAAGTCCACTCAAAACTCCTCCAAATATTGCAGCAAGAAGGATGTCATTTGTCACCATAAAGCCCTTTGGCATAAGTTTTGTAAACATGCTCACATAAAAAGAATAAAGAAATATGGAAATAATCGTATAAAACATAAATTCTTTTTTAAGATAAATAAGCCCCAGCACTATAAGTGGCAGATTCAAGAGTAAAATCAAAAGACCAACAGGGATCCCTGTCACATAGTCCAAGATTATCGAAATGCCATTTACTCCTCCTGAAAGCATATGGTGGGCTCTTAAAAAAAACACCAAGGCGACAGAAGAAACAAAATCTCCTACAATAAGTGCCATTAACTTTCTAAAGACCGTTCTTCTTGCAACTTGCCTGTCAATTCTTTTTAAAAATTTTCCCTCTGCATTTATATCTTTGTCTGTCATATCTTACCTTCTAAAAAAATATTTGGAATTTCCATCTATATAAATTCTAACATAGAAATCTATTTTATCAGGATATTTTTATAAAAATACAATTTCATCTTTGAAAAATTTTAAACTTATTCTAAACCAGGCTCACAAAATTTATAACTGGCACCTGATAAGGATGAATCTCTCTTATGAGTTTTAAAACTTCATCCTTGCAATTGGCATCTATCCTAAATTCCATCTTGATTTCATCCACGCACGAAATCTCTCCCTCTTTGCCCAAGTAGGGTTTGGCACTTTTTAAAGGTCTAAAATAGCCCTTGACCTTAGATGCAGAAAATACATAATCATACATGCCATCACCTATATAGCCAGCCTCATTCAAAGCATTTGCAAGCTCTGCAACCTTATCTTCTGGTATATATACTTCAACTTTTAAAAACATTGCTTTTCTCCTTTTTCATAATTATAACACTTAAAAAATTTTGTCGGCCTCATTTTTATGTTAGAATACTATTCGAGGTGATAATATGCATTTAATGTGTGCCGGCCCAACCAAGGTCAGGAAGTCCGCTATTGCTGCTATGGGAAAATTTCTAACTAATCCCGATCTGGACCCGGAATATGTAACCTTTCACAGACAGGTTGAAAAAAAATATTCCTCTCTCTTAAATACAGATGCCCCGAGCATAATAATGCTTGGCGAAGCCATAATGGGACTCGAAGCAAGTGTAGTAAGTCTTATGCAAAAAAATGATCGCGTCTTGGTGCTTTCAAACGGCTTTTTTGGAGCCGGATTTAAAGATTATGTAGAATCCTACGGTGGCGTCGCTTGTGTCTATGAAAATGATTTTAGAAAATCTTTTGATCTAGACGAACTTGAAAAATATATAATAGAAAATGGCCCCTTCAAATTGGCAACCATGGTCCATTGTGAAACACCAACAGGACTTACAAATGACATCAAAAAAATCTGTGGTCTACTAAAAAAGTATGACATGCTTACCATTGTCGATGGAGTTTCCTCCGTACTTGGAGAAGAAATAAATTTTGATGAAATAAATACCGATATCCTAATAGGTGGTACTCAAAAAGCCATTTCAGCTCCTACGGGGCTCACCCTTTTGACACTTTCTAAAAAGGCTATCGACCTAATTTTGAGTAGAAATGATATATGCGGGTATTATTTAAATATAAAGAATTATTTAAAGTATGAAGGCGACTTCGCTTTTCCCTATACCATGAACGAAAATTTGGTCTACGCTCTAGATGCCGCTTTGGATGAAATATCTAAAGAAGATTTTGTCGCCATCCACAAGCGCTTTGCAGCTGCAACAAGAGCAAGCCTAAAAGAAAATGACTTAGAACTCTATCCAGAGTCCAACTTCTCATCTACTCTTACAGCTGTTGTATGTCCTCAAAAAATTTCTGCCAAGGACTTACTTGGAAAAATGAAATCCAAGGGCTTTTTGCTTTCTGGTTCTATGGGGCATTTGGCAGATAGGGTCTTTAGAATTGGACACATGGGTGGTAACAATAATTACGAAGATTTTCTTGCCATGTATAAGGCTTTAGACGAATGTTTTCTGGAGTTTGATTTCAAAACTTCGCTCGCCTCATCTTTTGAAAAATTCTTTAAAGAATTTTAGGAGGTTTATTTTTTGAAATTATTATTTAGATTTTTGATATCCGCCCTTTCCCTTTTAATAGCATCCAAACTTTGTACATTTTTGGGTTTCCAATTTTATGTACATTCTTACTCTACCGCGATTGGACTTGCAATTTTAATTGCAGTCCTTGACCACTTGCTAGAAAAGCTTACAAACATAGAGGCATCGCCCAAAGGCAAGGGTTTTAAGGGTTTCTTACTAGCAGCAGTCATCTTGAAGCTCTCATCATTTATCCTAAGTGGTGTAAGAATTTCTATGCCTGGAGCTCTTTTAGGTGCCTTTATGATCGGATTGGTGGACTCTTTTATGCCAGGCTCTAGAAAAAATTTTGAATGACTTTAATTTTTTAGGTATTTGTGATATTATTCTTCTTGGATCAGTGTTACGAAAATACATAAATACCTAAGTAGTAATTTGATTTACTTTAACCATCTCCTGATCCAAGAGCCGCAAGGCTCTTTTTTTTTATTTTTCTTTTAAAAAAAGACCTCTGGAACTTTTATTAGCTCCAAAGGTCTTTAACTCTCAGTTTTTAAAATGCTGGGATTATTGAATTTTTATAAGTTTCTTCTATATATTTCTTGCAGGCATCAGATTGCAAAACTTCCATCAGCTTTTTGAATTTTTCTTCGCCTTCTCTTTCCTTTTTAACTGCAACTATATTGGCATAGGGATTATTTTCTGCAGACTCTATTACAAGAGCATCTTTTGCCGGGTCAAGTCCCGCTCCTAGTGCATAATTTGAATTTATTATTGCCAAATCAGCATCCTTATATACATTTGGAATGTTTGCAGCTTCCATTGCTACGATTTCAAGATTTTTTGGATTTTCAACTATATCTTTTTCAGTTGCTAAAATATCCACTCCGTCCTTTAGCTTTATAAGGCCTTGGTCTTGCAAAAGCAAAAGAGCTCTGGCGCCATTTGTCGCATCATTTGGTATGATTATATGTCCACCTTCTTTTAGCTCTGAAAGTTCTTTTATTTTATCTGAATAAGCTCCAAGTGGTTCGAGGTGAACTGCTCCAATGCTCACAAGGTCTGTGCCTTGTTCTTTATTGAAGGTATCTAAGTAGGGTTTATGTTGGAAAAAGTTGGCATCCAAATCTCCTGAATTTGTTTGGATATTTGGTTGAACATAGTCATCAAATACTACTACCTTGACATCCAAGTTTGCTTCTTCAAACTTGTCTTTTAATGCATTTATAATCTCTTCATGTGGCACTGGAGAAACTCCAATTGTGATGGTTTCTTTTTCTTTTTCTGCCGATTTATTTTCTGCTGGTGCATTTGCTTCTTTCTTGCCACATCCTACTAGGACTAAAAGTGTTCCCAGCACTAGGGCCAATAATTTTTTCTTCATTTTCTTCCTCCTATTTTTTATTTAATTTAGCGGATATAAAATCTCCTGTAATTTGAATAACTTGAACTAAAATTACAATGGCTATTACTGTAAAAAGTAAGATGTCATACTGTCTTCTCTGATATCCATATCTCATGGCAACATCTCCAAGTCCGCCGCCTCCCATAGCACCCGCCATGGCAGAATATCCTATTATATTTATTATGGTGAGGGTAAAGCCATTTAAAATTGATGGCATAGCCTCTGGAAGCATTACCTTAAATACTATTTGAAAAGTCGATGCCCCCATAGATTTTGCAGCTTCTATGATGCCCTTGTCAATTTCTATCAGTTGTACTTCCACAAGCCTTGCTACAAAAGGTATAGCAGAAATCGCAAGTGGTACTATGGCTGCATTTGTTCCATATCCCTTGCCCACAATAATCTTAGTAAGCGGCAAAACCACTATCATCAAAATTATAAAGGGCATGGACCTCATAATATTTACTACAAAATCTAAGGCTCTATAAAAACTTGCCATCTGCCAAAGTCCACCCGGTCTTGTCAGGGTCAATATTATACCAAAAAATAAGCCCAGTACTATGGCTATTATAGAAGATACTCCCACCATGTAAATTGTTTGGATGATGGCAGGGTTTATAATTTCAATAACTTTATCCATCAAATCACCTCACAGTTTACATTCTTTTCTTTTAAATAATCTAGGGCCTTCAAAATCTCATCCCTCTCCCCGACAAAATCTACCATGAGATAGCCGACACTATTTTTGGAGAGGTTACTTATATTTCCAGACACTATGGATACATCCACATTAAATTTCTTAATGCAATTTGAAAGAATAGGCTCCTTATAGGACTTATCATCATAGGAAAGTCTCACAAGTGTGCCTTTGAAATCAGCCTCTTTGACTTCTTCTTGGTCTTTTATCCTAAGAGAATGGATAAATGACTTGGCAAGTTTAGTCTTTGGATTTTTAAAAAGTTCCTCGACAGTATTTTCTTCTACAATTTTACCCGAATCCATGACAGCTATCCTATCACAAATCTCCTTGGCAACTTCCATCTGATGAGTAATCATGATTATAGTCATATCATATTTTTTTACAACATTTTTTAGTAGGTCTAAAATCGCCTTTGTATTTGCCGGGTCAAGGGCTGATGTGCCCTCGTCTGAAAGCAAAATCTTGGGCGATGTTGCGATTGCTCTTGCTATTGCAACTCTTTGCTTTTGTCCTCCAGAAAGTTCACTGGGGTAGGCCTTTTTTTTATGCTCCAGACCTATAAATTTGAGAAGTTCCTCTACCCTTTCTTCTATGTCTTTTTTATTATAATGAGAGATTCTAAGTGGAAAAGCTATGTTGTCATAGACCGTCTTTTGATAAAAAAGATTGAACTGTTGAAAAATCATTCCTATATCCTTGCGTTCTTTTAGAAGCTCCTTCTTGGAAAGATTTAATATGCTCTGTCCCTCAATCAAAATATCTCCGTACTCAGGCTCCTCCAGCCTATTTATACATCTTACAAGAGTGGATTTACCCGCTCCAGAAAGACCTATTATACCGTATATTTCTCCTTTTTTAACCTCAAAGCTCACATCGTCGACCGCCTTGAACTCATTGCCATCGATTGAAAAAAGTTTTGTGAGATTTTTTACTTCAATCATATGATTTCACCTTTTTTTAATAGTACTGCCATTTTAACATAGTTGTTCACAATTTAACACTTTTCACAGCTTTTATATTTGAAAATATTTGTTTCATATATATTATACAAATTATGACATGAACTTAAACATAGTTTATAATAGAATTTATAGGGTGATTATATGGTGGAATACTGGGACGTGTATGATAAAAATGGAAAAAAGAAAAACAAAACCATAAAGAGGGGCTGGGTTTTGGGGCAAGGCGAATATCATTTGGTAGTTGAGGTTTGGATAAGGACATCCGAAGATTCTTTTCTAATTCAAAAAAGGTCTTCCCAAAAAAATATGTTTCCGAATATGTGGTATTGTTCAGCTGGCGGAAGTGTCCTTGCAGGAGAAGAACCCCTTGATGGGATTCTTAGAGAAGTAAAAGAGGAGCTTTCCCTTAAACTTTTGCCAAAAGAGCTAAAATTAAAAAGAATAATTACAGAAACTTCCAGTATTTTTTATATTTACCTCTGTGACAAGATCATTGACCTTCATGATATAAAAATTCAAAGAGAAGAAGTCGCTGAGGTTGCTATAAAAAATATTGATGAAATTAATAAGATGATAGATGATAAGAGTTTTATAGGTCTTGATTACTATAAGAGCTTTTTTGATAATTTGGGAACTTTTAAACCCCTTAATAAGGAGGAAAAATGAAACTTTACAACACGCTTACGAGAAAAAAAGAAGACTTTGTGCCAATAGAAGACAAGAAGGTCAGGATGTATACATGCGGGCCTACTGTCTATAATTTGATTCATGTCGGCAATGCCAGACCCATAGTAGTTTTTGATACTCTAAGAAGATATTTCATCTACAAGGGCTATGATGTGAAATTTGTAGTGAATTTTACAGATATTGATGACAAGTTAATAAATAGGGCTAAGGAAGAAAATACCACAGTAAAAGAAATTGCCGAAAAATATATACAAGAATTTAAAAAGGATGTATCTGGTCTAAATTTTTACGACTACGAATGTCTACATCCCAGAGCAACTGAACATATTGATGAAATTATAGACTTCATCCAAACTCTTATCGACAAAAAGGCTGCCTATGTTTCAGACGGTGATGTGTATTTTGATATCAATTCAGCCAAAGACTATGGCAAACTTTCAAGAAAAAAAATCGAAGACTTATTTGCTGGTGCTAGAGTAGATGTGAGTCAGCTCAAAAAAAATCCCCTCGACTTCGCCCTTTGGAAGAATAAAAAAGAAGGCGAACCCTCCTGGAAGGCTCCCTGGGGAGAAGGTAGACCCGGTTGGCATATAGAATGCTCTGT
This sequence comes from Peptoniphilus sp. GNH, assembly GCA_021307325.1. Lineage (NCBI taxonomy): Bacteria > Bacillati > Bacillota > Tissierellia > Tissierellales > Peptoniphilaceae > Peptoniphilus > Peptoniphilus sp. GNH. The sequence goes on from CP089931.1 coordinate 1,316,995, forward strand.
AATGGCAAAGACCCTGCTTGGTGATACCATAGATATCCACGCCGGTGGAGAAGATTTGCAATTCCCCCACCACGAAAATGAAATCGCCCAATCAGAAACTTGCAACGCCAAACCCTTTGCCAGATTTTGGCTTCACAACTCCATGATAAATGTGGATAACGAAAAAATGAGTAAGTCTCTTGGCAATTTCTTTACCGTAAGAGATATAGCAAACTTATACAATTTGGAAGTTTTGAGATTTTTCCTACTTAGCTCCCATTATAGATCTACCTTAAACTTCACAAGAGAGGTCATGGATGCTTGCAAGTCTTCTCTTGAAAGACTTTACAATGCCAAATATAAATTACAAGACCTCTTGAAAAATGCCAAGGGGCAAATGGATGAAAAAGATAATGAAAAATACAAAAAGATTTTATCCCACAGACAAGAGTTTGAAAGGGCAATGGATGATGATTTAAATACTGCTGATGCCATAACTGCTCTTTTCAATATTTCTAAGGATATAAATGTGGAAATTGACGAATCCTCCTCCAAGGAGCTAATAGAAAAGTCCCTTGATTTCTTTTTAAGCCTTGCTAAAGTCCTTGGTCTTTTAAATAAAAATAGGGGCAACCTTGAAGATGGTATAGTGGCTCTTATCGATGAAAGAAATGCTGCAAGAAAGGCTAAAGATTTTAAAAGAGCCGATGAAATAAGAGATCAGCTCCTTGATATGGGTATAGTAATCGAAGACACTAGGAGTGGAACTGTTTGGAAAAAGATTTAGACTTATTTAGAAAAAATTTTAAGTTGGAAAGGCCGGAGCTTTTGAGTCCTCTGGCCTTGGCATTTGTTGGGGATGCTGTGTATGAAGTCTTTACAAGAATTTTAGTAGCTGATATGCAAATAAATCCGAAAAGGCTGCACAGGAAAAATATTGAACTTGTATCTGCCAAGTCCCAAGCTCGGATTATGACTTTTTTAGAAGAAAGACTAAGCCCAGATGAGGACCGCATCTTTAAAAGAGGCAGAAATCAAAAACCCCACACCGTTCCCAAAAATACTGATGTGACTACTTATAGAATTTCTACCGGCTTCGAAGCCCTAATCGGCTACTTGTATTTGACCTATCAAGACGAAAGACTTGAAGAAATTTTTGAAATTATTAAGGAGAACTTGCATGAAAGTTAAACTCATATCCTACACTCATAACCCAGAAGAACTTATTGCCGCATCCGCTAAGCTGTGCTATTCCAAAGTTGGAGTCGAAGAAATCACCCAAAAAATGGATTCTGCAAGCATAGAAAAATTTTTGAATATGTTAATGGGCCTTTCTCACAACTCTCCCTTGGAGCATGCTTCATTTTCCTTTGCTGTGGAAGGAGTATCAAGGGCTCTGTCCCACCAACTTGTAAGGCATAGGATTGCTTCATATTCACAACAATCGCAAAGATATGTAAGGCTTGAAGATTTTGAATATATAACTCCTCCTGCCATAAAAGAAAATAAAAAGGCAAGAGAAATCTACGACAACATAATGCAGCTAGATAAAAAAGCTTATGAAGACCTCTGTTCTATTTTGATAGACCAAAAGGCGGCACCTCTTATAAAAGCTGGCATGGAAGAGCAAGATGCCAGAAAAAAAGTAGAAAAAGAAGCTTTAGAAGATGCCCGATACATCTTCCCCAACGCTTGCGAAACTAAGCTTGTCTTTACTATGAATGTGCGATCTCTTTTGCATTTTTTTGAACTTAGGACTTGCAACAGAGCCCAATGGGAAATCAGGCATATGGCAGAACTCATGCTTATAGAATTAAAAAGGGTAAGTCCCATCCTCTTTAAAAAAGCTGGGCCATCCTGCTTAAATGGCCCTTGCCCCGAAGGCAAGATGACCTGTGGTAAGATAAATGAAGTTAGAGAACATTTTAGGAGCCTTTAAATGAAAGATATGTATATATATGGCCGCAATGCAGTCATAGAAGTAATAAAAGATGGCAGGGCAAAAAAACTCTACCTCTCTTCCAGAGATATGGAGGGGTCTATAAACAAAATCTATGCTCTGGCCCGTGAAAAGAAAATCCCCCTTACAAAAGTGGATGGAAAAAAGCTTGATGAACTGGCAGAAGGTGGCAGGCATCAAGGCGTAATCGCTCTAGTAAATGACTTTGAGTATGCTGAACTAGATGACATTTTGAAAGAGGCTTCCTCTGTAAAAGGTGGCGGCAAAATTTTAATCTTAGATGGGATTCAAGACTCTCACAATCTGGGGGCCTGTGCTCGTTCAGCCTATGCCGCAGGCTTTACAGGCATAATAATACAAAAACACAGATCTGCTCAAGTAAATGAAGGTGCTTACAAGGCATCAGCTGGAGCTATTGAAAATATAAAAGTCGCTAGAGTAACCAATATATCAAAGACCATAGAAATACTTAAGAAGGAAAATTATTGGATCTACGGCTTGGATATGGAAGGCGAAAAATACTACAAGACCGATCTTAGAGGAAATATTGCCCTAGTTGTTGGAAACGAAGCAAAGGGAATAAGCGACAATATATTAAAGGCCTGCGACGGCAAAATTTCTATTCCCATGACCAAAAGCTTCGACTCCCTAAATGCTTCTTGTGCCGCCAGCATTGTAGTATTTGAAGTTCAAAGACAATGCATAGAAGATACTATTTAAAAAACAAGGACTACCTCTTTGTAGACGGATACAATATCATGAATTCCTGGGATATTTTCAAAGATACAATGGAAGTTGACTTGGAAAAAGCGAGAAAGGATCTCTGCACTATATTAGCCCAATATGCCCACCTAACCAAGCAAGAAATAATCCTAGTCTTTGATGGCTACAAGGTCAAAAAATCTCCTGGTGCCCATTACAGGGTTGATGGAATCAGTGTGGTCTTTACCAAAGAATTGCAAACAGCAGACCACTACATTGAACAAGAGCTAGATAAGGTTGGCAGGCTAAGACGAGTTAGAGTCGCAACATCCGACAAAATTGAGCAGCAAATCATAATGCAAAGAGGAGGCTCTCGCATCTCTGCAAGAGAGCTTTTGGCAGAAGTAGAAGCTGAGCAAATAAAACTAAAAAGGAAAACCAAAGAAATCCGAGCAGAATTTTATAAGAATTCCGGTTCCATGACTTCTTCAACTATGGAAGATTTGCTGGAGTTAAAGAAAAAATTAGACAAATAAAAATTACTTAGAAAGGAAATCATGAGACTTAGAAAAAAACACTTTGCAATTCCAGAAATGCAAGAAAATAAATATGTCATTTTCTCGGCCTACGACATGAGGGGCAAGTGGAAGGAAGAATTTAAAAATGACAACAAAATCTTTTTAGAGTTGGGCGCTGGCAAGGGTCAATTTATACAAGAGCTTGCAAAAAGAGAGCCAAATTGCAATTTTATAATTTTTGATCGAGAATCAAATGCCTTCATCTATGCCACCAGAAAGGTAAGGGAAAATGAACTTGAAAATGTGAGATGTGTCCCCGGAGATATAATGCACTTAAAAGAGATAGTAGCCCCCTGCGAGGCTCATGGGATTTATATAAACTTTTGCAATCCTTGGCCCAAGAAAAAGCATAAAAAGAGAAGGCTTACCCATCCCAATTTCTTAAAAATTTATAAAACCATCCTTAAAGACGGAGGATTTATAAAATTTAAGACAGACGATAGAAATCTCTTTGAGGAATCCTTGGAGTATTTTGATGAAGAGGGTTTTGAATGTATAAAAAGAGATTTCGATATGAAGCTTGAGCTCTACCCGGATAATATAGTCACAGAATATGAAAATAAGTTTAGAAGTCTGGGCCAACCTATTTATTATGCAGAGTTTAAAAAGATTGACTAACAAATAAATTTTAGGTACAATGTCTTAGGTATCAGGTTTGCTATTATAGCTCAGGCGGTAGAGCACTACATTGGTAATGTAGAGGTCGCGGGTTCAAGTCCCGCTAATAGCTCCATTACCTATATTCATATGCTTAGCTATACAAGTCATGTAAGGCTTTTGTGATTTTAAAATATCACATAGCTTGCATGATTTTTTTATTTTTAAGCTAAATAAGAGAAGGTATTTTATGCAAAACTTCTTTTGAAAAACCAAACAAGGCTGTTTTTTGTCTCTAGGTCTAAACATTTAGACTATTTAATGATAAAATAAGCTTATTATAGGAGGAGCTATGCTGGTTGCAATAAAATTTTTAGGAGGATTCGGCATATTTTTTTTGCTTGTCGAATTGTTGGGAGCCTTTATGATTCTTATAAAAAAAGAGGATAATATCTTCGCTCAAATCATAATAAGATCTAAAAATGGCAAAAAAGTTGAGGGCTTCCTTGGCATCATCTTCTTTAAAATCCTAGTGGGCTTTTTCATGTTGGGGCTATCCTTTTATTTTTACTTGAGTAAGCAGAACCTCGCATCTTTGATTTGCCTTGGCATATTCCACCTAGCCCATGCAGGCTTTGAAAAAATTTTTGCAGAGCTTAATAATTTTTGACTATTATTTTTTGGAGGTATTTATGACTAAACCCGTAGTGCGTTTTGCTCCGAGTCCAACAGGATATCTACACATAGGAGGACTTAGAACAGCGCTTTATAATTACTTGTATGCCAAGCACAATGGCGGCAAATTTATTTTGAGAATCGAAGACACCGACAGGACCAGATTTGTAGAAGGGGCTATTGAAAATCTCATCTCATCTCTTAGCTGGGCTGGCCTTTGCTATGATGAGGGCGTTTTTGTAGAAGATGGTCATGTAATAGAAAAAGGAGAAAACGGACCCTATATCCAATCCAAGCGTCTTGATATTTACAAAAAATATGTAGACAAGCTCATAGAAGATGGCTATGCCTACTACTGTTTTTGCTCTAAAGACCGTCTTGATTCTCTAAGAGAGGAGCAAAGAATCAAGGGACAAGTCCCCAAGTATGATGGCCTTTGCAGGGGAGTTAGCATAGAGGATGCCAAAAAGCGTATAGCTGCTGGAGAAGACTATGTTGTCAGATTAAAGCTACCCCATGATGAAAATATAACCTTTACAGATTTGGTAAGAGGTCAAGTTACAATAAACACAAATGAAATAGATGACCAAGTCCTCATGAAGTCAGACGGATTCCCGACCTATCACATGGCTGTGGTAGTAGATGACCACCTCATGGGTGTTACTCATATAGTTAGAGGAGAGGAATGGCTATCATCAACTCCAAAACACGTCTACCTCTACAAGGCCTTGGGTTGGGAAGAGCCGACCTTTGTCCACCTGCCAACAGTTTTAAATAAAAATAGAAAAAAACTTTCTAAGAGAGAAGGCGATGTCTCTGTTGAAGACTTCAAAAAAAGAGGCTACCTTCCAGAAGGTCTTATAAATTATTTGGCTCTTGTAGGCTGGTCTCCTGAAGATGAAAAGGAAATATTTTCTCTAGAAGATTTGGAAAAGGTATTTACTTTTGAAAGAGTCGGAAAAAGCGGTGGAATTTTTGATAAGGACAAGCTGGACTGGGTAAATGCTCACTATATAAAAGAGTATCCCCTCGAAAAAATTATAGAACTTTCCAAGAGCTTTGTAGAAGAATCTGGATATATGACTAGGGAAGATATAGAAAAAGATCCCCACTACTATGAAATAATGATAGCTACAATAAGGGATTCTCTCTCCCGTCTAGACGAAATAAAAGATCGAATAGGATTTATATTTGACGAATTTAAAATTTCTGAAGAATCGGCCCTAGAGGTCTTGAAGGGAGAAAGTGTAAAAGAGCTCTTGCAAGCCGGCCTAGAGCTTGTTGATGAAATAGATGCTTTTGATGAAGAAAATTCCAAGACCTTTATGAAGACCTTGCAAAAAAAGACTGGCATCAAGGGCAAAAATCTCTACATGCCTTTTAGAGCTGCCATATCAGGCAATGTCCATGGTCCAGAGATGAATAACATAATCTTGCTCTTGGGCAAGGAAAAAATCCAAGAAAGACTAAAAGAAACTCTAGAAAAATATATATAAATAAAACCCTCCGTCTTGGAGGGTTAATTTTTTACAAAATTTTAAAAAGTATATAAAATTTTAAAAAATATATAATAATAAGCAAATAATAATATCAGTCCCGTTACAAGAGAAATGATATAGAATTTTTTCAGCTTAGTATTTTTACTGCAAAAAGTCTTAATTAGTACATTAAAGATAAGATAACCTGCTATGAAATAAATAGCATCTTTTTCCCTTAGTCCGCCCTGGGAACAAATGCTAAAAAAAGTCAAAAAAGCAGCGAGAGCCTGGATGGCTCTTAGCAGCCTCTCTACAAATTTATTGCCCTTGTAAGGAGCAAGTGCCACTTGAGGACTAAGCCCCAGCCCTCTTATGTATTGGAGGTTTAGAAGGGCAAAAATTAAAATAAAAGCTATGGTAAAAATAACTAAATATAGATGCTTCATCTAATCACCATCTTTAATTTTATCCTAAACAATTAAAAAAATATACAAAAATATGCCTTTCTCTTACCCCTTAAAGTATTAAGCTTTACTACTTATTCTCGCCTTTTTATATTATCTCTTAAATTTGTTTAAGCAGTTTGTCTATCAAAAATTTACATATAAAAAAAATAAAAAGCCATGCGAACAAGATTTTTTTCTCTTTCCATTTCCTTTTCTTACCCAAAATCTCGGCACCGACTAGGCTTACAAAGAATAAAAGGATGTCTTGTATCACTCTTAATCACCTTTTTTATAGTCTTTTCTTAATATGGAATAAATCGCCATGTCTCCAAGACCAGAATTACTCATAGCAGACTTTCTAAGTGTGCCTTCGTAAATCATCTTAGCCTTTTCCATTACCTTGCCAGAATTTGGATTTTTTAAATCGTGTCTTGCCTCAAATCTATTTGCTCCGACTTCCTCAAAGGCAAATTTAACGACTCTTTTTAAAGCTTCTGATGTGTATCCCTTGTGCCACCACCTATCTCCTATACAATATCCTACCCCCATCATTTCTATCTTTTCATCAATTCTTACAATTGATATAGAGCCTATTAGTTCCTTTTTTTCTTTTGTTTCTATTGCCCATTGATAAAAATTCAAGCCCTCATAGTTTTCTACCCAAGATTTTATTGTGGCTTCTGACTCTTTTTCACTCTTGTTAGTTTTCCAAGTCAAAAACTTTGTCACCTGATCTCTACTCATCCAGTTTTTATAAGCTTCATTTGCATCTTCTAGTCTAAATCTTCTAAGTATTAGCCTATCTGTTTGAAGTTCTTTTGTTCCTAAAGCCTTCATCTTTACCTCCCTTGGATCTCTTGGTTTTATAATAAAAAATAGAAGTCTTAATTCCTTCTGAGTTTGTCCGCTCCCCAAGGACTTTTTAGGGAGCAGCTCAGTTCATTTTACTTCTTAATTTTTCCCAAAATATATGGGATAGTATTTTATTGTGGATAACCTTCTTCTCATATAAGATACAAATCTCTTTACTGATCTGTCTTTCTTGTACCAAGTTGTAAAGACAAAGCCTTTTTTTAGAGCTTCTTCTGCCTTTTTTCTATCCTCATCTGCCACATACTTTTTTAAAACAAAGGGGTCTACATAGAGCCAGAGTCCTTGCTTGTATTCATAGTAGCAGTCCTTATCGCTTTCAAGTATCAAATCTTCTACAAGAGGTTTTATGAAATTGGAGCCAGCTGCATTCATATAATAGCTTGATCTTCCCTGTCTTATATTGATTTCAAACACCTTATAACTTCCATCCCTGTAGTCATATTTGAGATCGAAATTAGCATAGCCCCTGTAAGAAATTTCCTCTAAAAATTTTTCGAAATTCTTGTAAATCTTTTCATCGCCCATGCTAAGAAGCGCATTGTAATTGCCTATATTTAAGGGCAGGACCTCATCCAAGAGGCACTTTCCAAGGCTCATAAATTTCACCTTGCCCCTAGTATTCACATAGGCATTTAAAACAAACATGGCCGATGTATCACCAGGTATGAAATCTTGCACTATAAGCTCACCAGTATAGCCTGCATCGTAAATCTTTTTTACGGTTTCTCTCATCTCTTCTTCTGAGTGAATCTTGTAGGCTTTTTTCTTATTTGGGAATTTTATCTTCACATACTCTATGGAATCATTGGGTTTTAGAGCAAGAGGATAGGCCATTTTAATTTCATACTTATCTTTTTCTTCATAGGAAATTATCTGGGTTTTAGGATAGTCCAAGCCATACTTTTCGCAAATTTTGTAGAAGTCTTTTTTGTTTTCCAAACTACTTTGCATTTTTTCGTCTATATAATTAAATATAAAACTCTCCTTGAGGACTTCTCTATTTTTTGTGATAAGAGAAGTATAACCGTCTGAACAAGATATTAGAAGAAGCGGAAGGTCCTTATACTCCTTTTTTATCTCCATAAGGCTTTTTAAAAAGATATCCTCTCTGTCAAAATTTTCAAAAATCCTGACCTCGCAAATTTTCGAAGCCTCCGTATCTCTTAGTTCTTTTTTGCCCAGACAAATAGAGCTAAGTCCATATGCCTCGTGGATACTTCTAGCAACTCCATAAGCATTTAAGTCGGTTCCCAAGATTATTGCTTTAAATTCTTTCATAGCTTGCCACACTTTCTAAGGCAGACCCCAACCAAGACATCCATGGCATCTACCGCATCTTTATAATCCAAGACAGAAAGCTCTGTGCAGCCTGTGATTACAGTTGTATCCTTGCCGTATTTTTCAAGAAGTTTGTCAAATTCAGAAAAGTGCCTTTTTCCATCAGACTTTACTCTGTAAATTATATCCATAAGAGTGTCTTGGTCTTTTTTGTCTGGATAATTTATTTTTAACCCCAGCTCATTTTCATATCTCTTATAAACCCTGCCTTCTATTGAGCCTAATGTGCCAAAAAAAGTGATGTCTTTTCCTCTTTTGGCAGCTTCTTTTAAGGCTTCCAAGGGCATATTTATAATCTCTGCTCTTGTCATTTTTTTCATTTCTTCTAAAAAATAATGAGAAGTATTGCAAGTTATGGCTATATAATCTACTCCGATAGAGTTAAAAATCTCAAAATCTTCTCTGACTTCTTTTAAAAATTCTCCTCTTTTTTCCAAAATCTCCCTTGTCCTATCAGGCAGGCTCGCATGGTTTAAAATCACTGCATCTATGTGGTCTTGGTCTTTTTTGGCTCTAGTGTTTTTATATAATTTTTCATAAAAAACCAGACTTGCAAGAGTCCCCATTCCTCCTAGGACTCCTAATTTATAGGTCATTTGTAGTCACCCGCTGCTTTTATAAATTCTTCTACCGCCTTTTTGGCAACTTCCTGCTTTTCAAAAATCAGCTCTGGATGAAATTGAAACGCCAAGCCAAATGGTCTGTCAGTCATTTCTAATCCTTCAACTATGCCATCTTCAGAAAGTAAATTTACCCTTAGATTTTTGCCAAGGTCTTTTACCGCTTGGTGGTGAAGGCTGTTTACCTCAAATTCATCTTCAAATATATAATCAAACTTGGATCCCTTTTGATATATTACCTTGTGAACCAAGTCCTGCGCCCTGTCATCTCCGTAGGAGTGTTTTAAAATTTCTGTCTTGACCTGACTTTTTATATCTTGATAAAGGCTTCCGCCCATCTTTACATTTATAATCTGAAGACCTCTGCATATAAAAAGCACTGGAATCTTGCTTTCTAAGACAAAATCCAAGAAATTCCATTCGAATCTATCCCTTTTATCTGAAACATTGCCAAGTTCTGGCTTGGGTTTTTCGTTGTAGTAGGAAGGATTTACGTCCTGACCCCCTGTAAAGACAACCCCATCTAAAAGATCTAAAAGCTGATCCATATCTTTTCTTTCGCAAGCAAAGGGAAGCATTATGGGCAAGCCCCCCAAGGCTTTAATCATGTCAAAATAATGACTTAATATCCAAATTGTGTCCAGTCTTTTATTGTAAAGTGGCGTGATGCCTATGATTGGTTTTTTCTTCATCATGGATCCTCCTTGTAAATATCATTTATTATAACATTATTTGAAAAAGATAACTAATTACCCGCCAAAATAATTGCTTCTCCGTCACTAAACTCCACTCTCCACGCTGGAGTGGCCTTTCCCTGGAGGGCCTTTGTGATGTCTTCTACAAAGCCTTGGGCTTCCGGGTCAAAATAGTAGCAAGTTTCTATTTTTTCTATCGTCTTGTGCTGCAAATCTTTTTTAGATAAAAGACCCAAGATAGTCTTAGAAGCCGGTGGCAAATAAATTCTCAAATCCCCTTCTTCTAAAACATTTAGCCAAAGTCTATCCATAGTCTTTATCCCAGTCTTTTCTATATAAAAAGATGTGAAGGACTTTTCCAAAATTGTATTTTTATAAATTTTTGCGAAAACGAGTCTACGACCCCTTCCTTCGATTTCATTTTGCACAAGCCTAAGGTCATCTGTCGGATATTTTCTCTTTTTTAAAAATTCAAGAGCCAGCTTCTCTGCTTCGTCCGCCTTTATATTTTCTCCTTTTTCACCCTCTGCCAAGTTCTCATAGAGCAATCTTCTCTTATTTATCACAGTCAAAAGCTCATCCTTTTTTTGAAGCTTTATAGTATCTCTAGAAGGACTACTCAAAATTGCCTCTTTTTCAAAAAATCTCTCGTTTAGTATCTTAGAATCAATTGATTCAAACTCCACCCTCAAGGATGAAAGCGACCTTTTGCCTCTGGGTATTTCGCAAGAAAGCTTTATATCATCTTTTTCAAGAAGTTGTTCAACTTGCTTTAAAAAGCTCCTTTTGTCAATGCCATCAGTAAAAGATTTGGCCTTTAAATTAAAGGTAAACAATATTAAGTTGGTAAAAACAAGTGCAATTATTAAAATTTTTTTTGCCTTTGACCAGTTCATTTAACCTCCATAATAATGTTTGCGTTTTTAGGATCCATGTAAATTTTTCCCCCATCTGTAACAATTTCCAAGGCCGGTTTTAAAAATCCATTAAATTCTCCTTCCTTGGAGTCCAGATAGACAGGTCTTATACTCTTTACAGAGTTTAGAAAAGCCAAAAAATCCTCAGCATAATTTTTTATATCTATATTTTTTTGACTCATATAACTTTCAAAAATCTTTTCTGGGCTTACCGGATGAATTTTCTCCATATAGTAGCCCGGATTTTCATAAGGTCTTCTATAAAATTGCCTATAAGATTTTATGAAATCATTGTAGGCCTCGACTTCTATATAGCTTGCTTCTTCTTTTAAGATTATGGGAAAAGAGTCCTGTCTAAAGTTGCAATAAATCTTAAACCCCTTGTGAGCTTGCGAATCTATTTCTTCTATCTTAGAAATATAGAGGTCATCCTCTATGCCTGTAAGCTCTCCTATGAAATTTAAAGCTGCCTCCAAGCTCTTGTAAAAATTCGGCCTTTCCTCTTTGGGGTCTTGTCCATTCGTATAAAAAAGGCTTCCGTCATCTCTTAGCTTTAAACTCCTCAAGCCATAAACATAGGTTAGCACATCTTGCTCTTGGATTTCTCCAATATAGTTTATATCCGACTTCAAAAATCTTTCCGCAAAGTTTAGCTTGTATTTTCTTGTCAGATTTTCTAATCCATTTACATATTTTATTTTTTCCGAGCATATATAATAGTCTTTTGGATAATAGACATTGTTTTTGCTGCCATACTTTTCCCTTAGACAATAGTATTCTGGGGGATTCTGTTTTTTTACATTTTTTATATAATCATCTATATCTATGCCCTTGGCCTTGCCCTTGAACAAAAAATAGCCCTGCTTATTTTTTATGCAAAGCAAGCCATTTTGACCCAGATAGACCTCTGAAAATTCAAAAGGGATAGACTTCTCCAGATCGCTTCTCTTTTGGCTTCCCAAAAGGTTTACAAGCGCCCTGGTATTTATCTGCGTATCAAAGCACATAGTAACAGACGGGGCGGATAAAAGCTGAATATAAAGTTCCTCATTTATTTGCTCTAGTCCCTTGCCAGATAGGTCTAAGAATATATCCTTTATTTTTTCTATATTTTCAGCAAAAAAATCATTGGAATCCCTTAGCATATAGGACTTGCCATCCTCAGTCCTTACTAAGAGATGCTCGGGTCTAAAAATTTTCAAAAGGCTATCCTCAGAAAGTACCTTGTCGCTTTCTACATCTGCTTGAATCTTTTTTTCCGATCCCGGAAAGTCAAGCCAAAGCCTAGCTGCCAAAAATACGGCTGATGCCAACAAGATACAAATTACCAAATTGCTCCAAGCATTTTTAGACAAGTTCATCTTTCTCACCCGCTAAAAATTCCAAGCTCACAGTAGTTCCCTTTTTAAATTCGGAATATATTTTTATCTTGCCCCTCATTAGCTCCATCATTTCCTTGGCTATAGAAAGGCCTAGACCAGTGCCTCCCATGGCGCGTGATCTACCCTTCTCAACTCTGTAAAACCTTTCAAAAATCCTCTCCATATCATTTTTTGGTATTCCTATTCCATTGTCCTTGACACTTATGGTTACCCTTCCAAAACGAGAACTTGCTTGTATTTCTATAACGCCATTATTGCCAGTGTATTTAACAGCATTGGATAAAATATTTATAAGCACTTGCTCTGCAAAAGACGGATCGGCCTTTATTGGCAAGATTTTGTTTTCCACATCTATATATACTTTTTGATTTTTTTCCTTGACCATCAGATCTAAAGAATCCCTGGCTCTTTCTATAAGCCTTCTTGTATCAAGTGATTGCAAATCTAATTTCAAGGCTCCATAATCCACATTTGAAAGCTGCAAAAGGTCATTTACAAGTCTTTGCATCCTGTTGTTTTCCCTATCTATTACTTGCAAAAAATAATTAGAAGACTGCTTATCCATATCTGAGTCCAAAAGAGTTTCTGTATAAGATTTTATAGTAGTTATAGGAGTCTTTAATTCATGGGATACATTGGCTACAAACTCTTTTCGCATCTTTTCTAACCTATGCTCCTTGGTCATATCTTGGACTACTATTATAAGACCAGAATAATGTCCCCTATCAGACCTATAAGGTGCATATTTTATAGAATAAAATTTGCCCTGCACTTCCAATTCACTCGTTGCTTTTAAGGACGACGGTTTGGAATAGTCCAAATTTTTTATGTTTAAGGAATTTAAATTGAAATCTTGACCGATAGAGCCTTCTTCCAAATTTAAAAGTTCTTCTGCTGTGGGATTGGCGTGGATTAATCTCCCACTTGCATCAACTGCCAAAACGCCCTCTGCCATGTAGTTTATAATAGTATCCAGTTTAGACCTTTCAAGATCCATCTTCTTTATTGTGTCTTTTAGCTCCCCAGTCAGGATGTTAAACATAGTTGCAAGCTTTCCTATCTCGTCATTGCTCATGACTTCAACCTTTTGGTCAAAATTGCCCTGAGCCATTTCCTTGGCCACCTTGGTCACATTTTTTATGGGTCTTGTTATAGAAGATGATATTATTATCCCTAGAATACTTGTTATCAAAAGTGCTATGGCGGTTGCATAAGTCAAAATTCTGCCAGCATCTCTTATGACCTGATAGACAGGATTTAAAGAAGATGTCATATAAAAGACCCCTTCTATATCTCCGTTCGCAGAAATAACTGGCTCTAGCAAGTGTTTCTCTTTGTTGGCACCCCTATCATCTTCCACTATTCCCTCTGCTGAATTTCCAGAAAAAGCTTCCATTATTAGATCTGGTCTGAGATTTTTGTATGTAAGGGCAGATTTTCCCAATACAGAGTCTAATGGATCAGCCGATGATGAAACTATCTCTGCCTGGTCACTATTTTTTATCACATAAACCTTATCTCCTGCTGCAAATCTCCAGGATTTTAAAGTGTTGTCAATTTTTTGGGCAGACTTTACCCAGTCTTCCTTGTTCAAATTGTCGGAGGCATTTATTATAGACTGGACCTGAGATTTCATATTTTCTGTTATGGAGTTTATTTGACTAACTTCCAAGCGAGCTATTATAAAAGAGCCCACTATGCCCATAGAAATCAAAACCAGAATAAAATATATAATTATAAATCTCCACTTTATACTCTGAAACATCTCAGCCTCCGAAGTAATATCCTACCCCTCTTTTTGTGAGGATATATTGAAAATCCTTGTCCTTGTCTTCAATCTTCTCTCTAAGTCTTCTTACTGTTACATCGACTGTTCTGATATCGCCGAAGTACTCATAGCCCCATACCTTCTCCAAGAGTTCCTCTCTTGAAAAAACTTGGTCGGGACTTTTCATAAAAAATATCAAAAGTTCATATTCTCTAAGAGTAAGATCTATAATCTTGCCAGATTTTTTTACCTCATATCTGTTTGTGTCTACTTCCAAATCTCTAAAAGATATTACTTCATTTTCTTGGACTTCTTTAGCTTCAAAATCTCTTCTTCTGAGATTTGCCTTGACTCTTGCTATTAGTTCTCTCATTGAGAAGGGCTTTACAACATAATCATCAGCTCCTAGTTCAAGTCCCAAGACCCTGTCAAACTCTTCGTCCTTGGCTGTTAGCATGATAACTGGCACTCTCGAATCAACTCTTATATTTCTAAGGCATGAGAACCCATCCATTACAGGCATCATCACATCAAGCAGAACCAAATTTATGTCAGTTTTTTTCAAAAGGTTAAGAGCCTCCTTGCCATTTTCGCAGGTGTAGACTTCGTAGCCTTCTTTTTCTAAATTAAATTTTATTATATCGGCTATGGCCTTTTCATCATCAACAACTAAAATTTTGTCCATTAAAACTCCTTTTTTATTACTAAATTTTTCTCAATATAGAGCTATTATATCATATATTTGCAAAAGCCTAGACTTCTGCCAAATACAAAAAAAAGAGAAGGTCAATCCTCCTCTTTGAATTTTATTCTTGGTAGTCTCAAATTTAATTTTATTGATACAAGCCTTACGGCTGTTACTATGACAGCAGAAATTATCATGAGCTTATAAGTTTCTACTTTGTGGAAAAAATAAATGTAAAAAGTCGCTCCTATAAGAGAAGCTATGGCATAAATTTGTTCTCTAAAAATTACCGGACTTATGTTAGAAAGGGTATCTCTTATGATTCCCCCTCCAACTCCTGTGACCATGCCCACAAAAAGAAGTAGAATCTTGTTTTCATATCCCATGTAGATGGCCTTGGATATTCCTATGGAAGTGAAAACTCCCAGGCCAATCGCATCCAATATGTTCATCAACTTTTCAAAAGTCGAGAAAATTTTTGTATCTAAAAAGTCTATCTTTGCATAAAAAATGCAAAATAAAATAAGAGTTGTAATAACGGATAAAATCACAGCCGTAGGACTCGTAAACATGGCAGGTGGTGTGGCGCCAAGGACTAAATCCCTTATCACTCCCCCACCAAGAGCTGTAACTCCTCCTAGGATTATTATGCCAAATACATCCATTCCCTTTCTTATGCCTAGGATGGCACCAGAAGATGCAAAGGCCACCGTCCCAATCATCTCCATTATATAAGCAATTTCTTTAAACATATTAAAACCTCATAAGTAAAATTCCAAGATTTACTAAATCCAAAATAAATATGCAGATAAGTCCCGTTTTGAATATGGGATCTTTATAAGTCTTATTGCCAAAGTTTTCATAGAGCTTTGCTATAAGATATGAAAAGACAAAAATAATAAATACAAAGGAAAAATATTCCACATATCCTAAGGGTCTTAGGCTGATTTTTTTGCTTAAAAGAAAAACCAGATTGCTAAGTAGGGACAAGCTAGCTAACAAATAAAAAAATCCTGTCTTTTTCATAATTTCTCCAAGAGCAACTTCCTCAAAGAAGGCACATCCTTGCAAATATAATCTGGATTTTCTCTTTCAAGCTCTCCATCTTTTGCAAATCCATAAAGCACACCAATAGAGCCCATTTTCTTTTTCTTTGCTGCTATTAAATCCGATGCCCTATCCCCTATCATATAAGCCTTTTCAAGGGGCCCATGTCTTCTTATCAATTCTTCTATCACATCTTCTTTTTTGTGCCTAGACTCATCTTCTGTGGCTCCTACAAGGCCTTTGAAAAACTTATAAATATCCAAACTTTCAGAAATTTCTCTTGCCAAATTTTCCGGCTTGGCAGTCGCCATATAAAGATGATGGCCTTCTGAGTTTAAATCTTTTAAGAGCTCATACATACCATCATAAAGCACGCACTCATCCTTGCCTTTTTTAGAATAATATTCTCTATAATAGGCTATCATCTTTTTTGTATCGTTAAAATCCAGTCCGAAAGCAAGAGGAAAAATCTCCACAAAACTTGGTCCTATAAATTCTATGAGTCTTTCTTGGGGGAGTTTTGGCAGCTTCATTTTTTCAATTGCATATGCCAAGCCCCTTGTGATTCCTATTTGCGAATCTATAATTGTTCCATCTAAATCAAATAAATATACCATAAAAAAATATTACCACAAAAATTTATATATTAATTTAATTTTTCATAAAAGCATCGAGTTCTTTTATCTCTAAACTTGCAAGATATACAGCTAGACTTGCAGCTGCAAAATCAGCTATAGGTCCTGTAAAAAGCACTCCCTCTATTCCAAAAAGCCTTGAAAATATTATAATCAAGGGGATTAAAAATACAATTTGTCTTGTAAGTGAAATAAAGGTTCCCTTTTTAGCCTTTCCAATGCTAGTAAAAAAGAAGGAGCAAATTGGTTGTATACCATTTATAAATGTCATTGCAAGAAATATTCTAAAATACTTTATTCCAAACCTATAGTATAAGTCTGAGCCCTTGCCGAAAATCTTTAAAAGTTGCAAGGGGAAAATTTGAAAAATCAAAAATGCTATAACAGAAATTATCATAACAGCTCTTAGGCCCTTAAAAAAGGTTTCTTTTACCCTCTTGTAGGACTTGGCCCCGTAATTAAAGCCCATAACAGGTTGGCAGCCTTGACATATACCCAAGGTGAATGCCAAATATATTATATTGACCTTGCTTATTACTCCTACAACAGCAAGGGGAATATCCGACCCATAATCGGACCTTGCCCCATAATAGGTCAGGGTATTGTTTAATACGATTTGGAAAAACATCAGGGCCAGTTGATTTATAAAAGGGGCCATGCCAAGCCTCGCCATCTCTTTAAGAACAAAGAAAGATGGTATAAAGCTATCTTTTTTCAAGCTGACATTTCTCATTTTTTTCAAATAGTAGGCTGTCACAACAAATGACAAAAATTGACCTATCACAGTCGCATAGGCAGCTCCTGCAATGCCAAGTTCTAATCCAAAAATAAATATAGGATCTAGTATAGTATTTACAATAGCACCTACAAGAGTACACATCATAGAAAATTTAGGGGATCCATCTCCTCTTATAAGAGCTGAATACCCTCCCGAAAACATCATAAATGGCAGACCAAATGCTGTGATGCCTGCATAGGTTTTAGAAAGCTCCAAGATATTATCAGTCGCTCCAAAAATTTTCAAAAGTGGTTCCAAAAATGCCAGAGTAAAAAGCACTACAAAAATGCCAAAGATGATTAAATAAGATGCGGCATTGCCGGCAAATTTTTCCGCTTTTTTGTAATCTCTCGCTCCCAAATATAAGTTATAAGCAGCAGCTCCACCAGCCCCAATTAAAAGAGCTATGGAAATCGAAAGATTTACAAGGGGAAAAGCCACATTTGTAGCCGCATTTCCAAGTATCCCTACACCTTGACCTATAAATATTTGATCGACTATATTATACAAGGCCCCGACCAAAAAACTTATTATGGCTGGTATGGAAAACTCCAAAATAAGTTTTGATATGTCTTTAGTGCCTAGAGGATTGTCCCAATTTTTATATTTTGTCATAGCTTCTCCTTTTTGACGATAATAAAAAGACGTTATCAGATAACGTCATAAGAAAATACAATTTTTCGCTTGTTTATTACAGTATAGCACAAAATGCTAAGGCTTGCTCGAAATACATCTTTTAATTTTCCATAGTCTAATACATTTTTAAAATATAAAAGGACCAGATAAAATCTGATCCTTTAAGTTTTTATTTTCTCATCAAATAATTGTAGGCGCCAAGGGCTGCCACAGCTCCACTTCCTTGTGCTATTACAACTTGTTTAAAGCTTGAATTTGTGCAATCTCCTGCTGCATAAACCCCTTCTACATTAGTTGCTCCAAAAGCATCGACTATTATTTCTCCTCTTGGGTTCTTTTCAAGTTTTTCTATCCACTCAGTTTGAGGCACAAGTCCAACTTGAATAAAGCATCCGTCTGTGGCCTCTTCTACTTCTTCTCCCGTCTTGCGATTTTTGTAAACAATTTTTTCAAGCACCTTGTCCCCATAAAGACCCTTGGTCTCTGCTGATGTGACAACTCTGACATTCTTGAAAGTCTTGAGTTTTTCTTGCAAAACAGAATCCGCCTTTAGTTCATCCAAAAATTCCAAGACCAAAACTTCTTTGGCTAAAGAAGCAAGATCAATCGCAGCTTCTATACCTGAATTGCCTCCACCTATAACCGTTACCTTCTTATCTTTAAAAAGAGGTCCGTCACAATGAGTACAATAGGCGACTCCCTTATTTCTAAATTCAATCTCACCAGGTATGCCTATAAGTCTCCACTTGGCTCCTGTCGCTATTACCAAAGTCTTAGAAAGGAGATCTCCTTTTTTGGTTTTTATAGTAAGAGGACTTCCGCTTTCAAAATCTTCTACTTCAAGCTCATCAATGATGTCCACCTTGTATTTGAGGACTTGCTCCTTCACATTGTCCATATATTTAGGCCCTTCTGTATACAAAAGACCAGTTATATTTTCAATCGCTAGAGTTTCCTTCACTTGACCCCCAAAATCCTTGGCAATCAAACCTGTCTTTATTCCCTTTCTGGCAGCATAAATTGCAGCTGTCGCTCCAGCCGGTCCTCCTCCTATAACCAAGAGATCATATGTAGGCCTTTGTTCTAATTTGAGATCTTCTTTAGCCCCTGTAAGCTTGTCCAAGATTTGGTTAAGACTTATCTTTCCGTTGTTAAACTCCTCGCCATTTAGACGACAAGCTGGCACAGCCAAGACTCCAAGGCTTTCAACATAATCTTGATACATAGATCCGTCAATCATAGTGTGGTTAATCTTAGGATTTAAAACTGCCATGACATTTAAGGCTTGTACAACTTCAGGGCAATTGTGGCAGCTCAAGCTAACTATGGTTTCAAATTCTAATTCCTTATCTATTTCTTTTATTCTTTTTATTTGAGCCTCTTCAATTCTGGGCGTCCTGCCACCCACTTGCAAAAGAGCAAGTATAAAAGACTCAAATTCATGACCTAGAGGAATCCCCGCAAAAACAAGGCCCTTCCTATCCTCGGAGGAAAGACTAAAGCTGGGACTGTATTTTAAAGAAGCCTCTTTTACTTTTAACTTTTTGCTAAGAGGTAAAAGTTCATCTATAAAAGCTTTGACTTCTTTTGACTTGTCAGATCCATCTAGGCTAAGCGTAATTAGAACTTCTTTCTCAAGAAGTTCTAAATAAGCTTTTACCTGTTCTTTTAAATTTTGATCTAACATTAAATCTTACCTACAAGATCCAAACCAGGTGTCAAAGTCTTTCCTGATTCCTTCCACTTAGCAGGACAAACTTCTCCGGGGTTTTTGCGAACAAATTGAGCCGCACGAATCTTGTCATATACTTGACTTGCATCACGACCAATGCCATCAGCATTTATTTCAAGAGTTTGGATAACTCCGTCTGGATCTATTACAAAAGTCGCCCTTTGAGCTAGACCAGCTTCTTCATCCAGCACGTCAAAATCACGAGCGATAGACTTGTGAGGATCTGCAAGCATGGTGTATTGCAACTTTCCAATAGCTTCTGAATGATCATGCCAAGCCTTGTGCACAAAGTGAGTGTCGCAAGACATAGAATAAACTTCTACTCCAAGTTCTTGCAACTTTTTATATTGTTCTTGCATGTCTTCTAGTTCAGTAGGACAAACAAAAGTAAAATCTGCTGGATAGAACATCAGAACTGTCCATTTACCTTCAAAATCTTTGTTTGATACTGTTACAAACTCCTCTTTTTTGGGATTGTAACCATTAGTTTTAAACTCAGGAATTTTCTTTCCGATTAGTGACATAATTTCCTCCTTAATTTTTATAAAAACTGTTTTTGATATCTGCTATTAATTTAAGTATACCATATCACTCATATTTTTAAACATTTATTGATAGTAATTTTTATTTTAAATTTTCTTTTGCATAAAAAAAGACGGATAAACCGCCTTTTTAAATCTTTTATAAAATTTTAGTCCTCTAGTATTCTCTTTGCCATTTCTCTGCCAAGATTTTTTAATTCTTCTAATTCTTCATCTGTAGCAGAGCCTTGAATTTCTGGGAAGCTTTCTAGAGTGTTGCACTTATTTTCTTCTACAAATTTTTTAAATTCTTTCATTGCTCCGCCATTCCAAGAATAGGATCCGAAAAATCCCCAAATATTATTTTTCATTCTTTGGTGCTTGAGTTCTTGTAGCAAGAAGCCCATTACAGGGAAAATATTGTTGTTGTAGGAGCAAGATCCTAGGATTATTCCCTTGTATTTCCAGCAGTCTGCAAGTAGATATGATTGAGCAGTCTTTGAAACATCGTGCATTCTTATATTTGTAAGGCCTGCTTCAGCCACCCCCTTGGCTACAGCTTGAGCCATTCTTTCAGTGTTTCCATACATGGAACCAAAAATTATAGCAACCCCTTTTTCAGTTTCTTGCTTGGCAAGACTTGTATAAATTTCCATGATTTTCTTAGGATTTTTTCTCCAAATAGGGCCATGGTCAGGGCAAATCATTTTTATTTCAAGAGGAGCTAATTTTTCCAAAGCTTTAACAGCTTGTTGAGCATACTTGCCCACAATGTTTATAAAATATCTGTTTGTTTCGTCTAAATAGTACTTGTCAAATTCAACTTGATCATCAAAGATAGCTCCATCCAGAGTTCCAAAACCTCCGAATATGTCTTGGGAAAATAAAGTCTTGGTCTTTTCTTCGTAAGCCACCATTGATTCAGGCCAGTGAACCATGGGTGTCATATAGAAGGTGAAGTCATGATCTCCAAGTTGGATGGTTTGACCATCTTCTACAAGGTCAATATTTTTTTCAACATCATAGAAGTTTTTCAAAAATGGAAGAGCCTTTTTATTGGTGATGATTTTTACATCTGGATATCTTGCTAGTAGAGCAACAATGCCCGATGTGTGGTCTGGCTCCATGTGATTTATTATTAGATAGTCTATCTTTTCATCCGGTCCCAAAACTTCTCTTAGCTTTTCAAAAAAATCAATTTGTTCTGTTTCCTTGACAAGGTCAAATAGGATGTTTTTGCTGCCCTTTACAAGATAAGAATTATAGGCAACTCCGTCTGGCAGGGGCCACATGGCTTCAAATAGTTGTGTGTTCCTGTCATTTACTCCAATATAAAAAAGGTCATCTCTAATTTTTTGTGATAATAAATTTTTCATTTTCCCTCACTCCTTTACACTAAAAACAAGTTTACTTTCTAATAAAATTCTAAAAATTCATGCTTTTGGCCGGCCTTAATAAAGCCTGTAATGGCATCCAAATTGACATTTTCAGCTGATCTAAAAATGGAAATTTTTACATTTTTGTTTACCTTTTCCAAATCCTCTATAAGACTTTTTACAAAAAATCTCATATTTCCTTGCTTTTTTTCTGTGATTGAACAAGCACAGTCCAGAGCCTCTATGCCTATATGTCTCATGTACCTTCGGACAGATTCTTCCTCGATAAAATACATGGGTCTTATAAGCTCCATGTCTTCAAAGTTTTCGCTTCTTAGTTTGGGCATCATGGTCTTAAAATTTGCAGAAAAAATAATATTTAAAAGAATTGTTTCTACAACATCATCCATATGATGGCCAAGAGCAAGCTTATTGCAACCAAGCTCCTTAGCCTTGGCATAGAGATTGCCCCTTCTCATGCGAGCACACATATAACAGGGTCTTTCCCCAGCGACCTTGTTTGCCACTTCGAAAATATCTGAATCGTGAACCTTAACAGGAATACCCATCTTCTTGCAATTGTCCTCCAACCTTTTTCTGTTTTCAGACTTGTAGCCTGGATCCATAGCTATAAATTCAAGTTCAAATTTCTTTTTGCCGTGCTTTTTTAGTTCTTGAAAAAGCTTAGCAAGAGTCAAAGAGTCCTTGCCACCAGAAATCGCAACTGCAATTTTGTCATTTTCTTCTACCAGTTCATATTTATTTACCGCCTTGATAAACTTGACCCACAAATCTTTTCTGTAAGTTTTAATCAAGGCTCTTTCTACTTCTATAGAGCTAATATATATCAGTCCTTCTTGTCATTTCCATATCATTATACCACTTATTATGCCTAAATTTTACTATTTCTTCAAACAATCTAATTTTAATATAAATTAAATTTTAACAGCAAGAAAAAATCTATACCCTCTTTTTATTGGTATAGATTTTATTTTTATATAAGATCTTCCATAAAATTTAAAATATCATAATAGACTATACGCTTTTCTCTTTCATTTAAAATTTCGTGGCGCATCTTATCGTATATTTTTGCCCTTATATTTTCAAATCCCTCGTGTTTGAATCTCTTTATTTCTTGGTGCACACCTTTTGCAAAATCTCCTACCGGATCTTCTGCTCCTGAATAAAATCCAAGAGGTAGGTCTTTTCTCGTGTTTTTATAGTCTGCATTTATTATTTTTAGCATTGCTTTAGAAAAAACTTTATAAGATCTATTGGTAAGAGCCTTGCCGCAATAGGGGTCCTCGGCAAAAGATTTCACATTGTCCTCATCATAGGAAAGCCAATCCAAATCAGTCTTTCGATTCTTGATAGCCCTTGAGTATCTTCCCATTAGCAGACTATTTAAAACTTGCGACCTCTTTTTATTTCCTCCAAGGCAAATTAGCTTGGCAATAAGACCAAGACCTCTAGCCTCCACTTCCTTCAAACTGCCAGTTCCAGAAAATATGGCTCCGTCCATGTCATCATAGCTTGCCATGTAGTATTTCAATATAAAAGACCCCATAGAGTGACCCAAGATAAACCTCGCCTTGTCCCTTGGCATACTTTCAAAGACCCTTCTTAAATCATCTACTATGTCGTCTAAAAAATCATATGAATAAAAGTCTCCCAAGCCTCTTTCTGAACGCACACTCTGTCCATGACCTCTTAGGTCTATTCCATAGACTGAAATTCCCTTCTCATTTAAAAACTCGGCAAAGTCCTCGTATCTTTTTATATGTTCACTAATCCCATGAATAATCATTAGGCTTGTCCTTGGATTTTCCACCTCAAAGGCGCAGCCATGTATCTTTTGCCCCTTGTTTTCAAAGTAAAATTCTCTCATCATGCCCTCGCAAACAAATTTCTATAAATTTCATCAGCTCTTTCAAAATCTTCTTCATCTACTAAAATTTCTGTCGGAAAAGATGAACTAGATGAGCCCGTCTCCACATAAACACCTAGAGAATTGGGGTTCTTTTCGCTTTTTATTTCATAGTAGATTTTATTTTCTTCCAAGGCTCCCAAGATGGCAGAAGTTTTTAAGTTGTCATATTCAAAGCACAGGGTCGCCAAATTCTTTTTTAGGCTCTTTTTTAAAAGCCCCCTGTCCAGGTCTTGACCCAACAAAGTCGCAAGTTCTTGTAAAAATTCATTTATTTCTTCTCTCGTGCTTGTGTAATTTGTCACCAGCCTTATTATGTTTTGGCTCATCTCATCTTTTACTATTTCAAAGTCATAATTTAGCTTGAGTTCATCTACTATTTTCTTATCCAGCTCTATAAAAATCTGATTTGTCTGAGGTTTTTCTGCGAATTTGATTGCCAAATTTTCAAGGCCCATAATCAAATAGTCAGCCATATCTTGAGCGATTCTTCCATTTTCATAATAAAGTCCGTCTTCGAAAAGTGTTTTGAATTGGCTGCCAAGCAAAAATCCCTTTGCCATCATAGCCCCTCTTCTTTTCATAATCCGCCTGAAATCAAGGCCCAAGTCCTCTTTAAAAAATACAAGCGCCTCGCCAAAAAGCGCTCCATTCTTGGTCGCCCCAAAAGAAAATCCATGGCAAAGATTTTTCATATCCTTAGCTTTAATGCCCGCCTTTGCCATTGCAACAGAAAGCCTTGCCCCGTCTATAAAAAGAAAAAGTCCCTCCTGCTCGCACACTCTAAAGAGGTCTGTCAGCTCATTTTTGCTATAATAAGTTCCCACTTCACTAGTGTTTGAAATATATACCATGCCGGGTTTTACTTGGTAATCATTTTTGAAAGTTCTCGAAAAATTTCTCACCTGTTTCGCAAAAAGTTTGCCATCCTCTGTTTTTATACTTAAAATCTTGTGTCCAAGAGCTTCTATGGAGCCGGCTTCATGACCCTCTATATGAGCTGTTTCTGCCGCCAAGATAGCCTCGTAAGGTCTCAAAACAGCTTCCGCAACCAAGATGTTTGTCATTGTTCCTCCTGGGATAAAGTAGATTCCAGCGTCTTTTGTTTCCAAATCTCTTTTTATGTAATTGATAGCATCATCTGTTAATTTATCCCTTCCATAGCCAGGATGTCCTTTTTGAATTTTTAAAAGTTCTTCCATAACTTTGGGATGGGCCAAGTCGTTATAATCGTTCAAAAACATTCTCTCACCTCTTTTTTTAATTATATCATTTTTTGCTTCTCATTAATCAATAAAGCTAAAGTAGCTATTTATGGCTTATTTTTATTATTTTGGCACAAATCATGGTATAATTATTAAGGAGGCATTATGAAAGCAGAAAAACATGGCGCCAACTTATTCGAACTCTCCAAGCATCTCGGAGCCGATATAAAAGATTTTTCTGATTTTTCGTCAAATATAAATCCCCTGGGTATCAGTCCAAGGGCCAAGGACTTTTTGATGAAAAATCCAGATTTGTTGTCCCTTTATCCAGATCCTTCTTATGCAGATCTCAAAAGGGCAATCTCATCATATACAGGCTCTAGCTTTGATAACATCATCTTGGGTCAAGGTGCCACAGAACTTACCAAAAACTACATAACACTTCTAAATCCTCGCAAGGGGCTTATTTTTGAGCCATCTTATTCTGAATATGAAAAGAATCTTTCAGACATATCTTGTCAGATTTTTAAATACAGATTGAAAAAAGAAGACAATTTCAAGGCCCATGTAGATGAGCTTATAGAGCTTATAAATTCTAATGAAATTGAGCTTTTCGTCTTTGCAAATCCCAATAACCCCACTGGACTTAGGCTCGACTTGGCTGAAATAGAAAAAATTCTAAATAAAACAAGGGCCAAGCTCTTAGTAGACGAATGTTACCAAGAATTCTCAGACTCTCTTCCAGCAACTAGACTTGTCGATAAATATCCAAACCTCTTTGTGGTAAGGGGCAGCTCCAAATTTTTTGCAGCTCCCGGCATTAGACTGGGATACGGTTTGAGTTCAGATGAGCTTATTAAAAAATCTATGGAGAATTTCTCCTATCTTTGGTCAATAAATATAGTCGCCGACCAAGTCGGTCAGATCATGTTTAAAGATAAAAGTTACATAGATGAAACTTACAAATTCATAAAAAAAGAAAAGGCTTATTTTTACAAAGAGCTTGATAAAATCAAAGCTCTCAAGGCCTATAAATCAGATTCCAACTTTATACTTGTAGAAATTCTTGGAGATTTCACTTCATATGAAATCAGAGAATATCTTCTAAGACGTCTTTTGATTGTAAGAGATTGTGCCGGTTTTAGACTCGGAGACAAATTTTTCAGATTTTGCATACTTACAGAGTCTGAAAACAGAAGACTGATAAAAGAAATTAAAGAATTTTTAAAAGTTAAAGGATGATATTTTGGTTAAGGTAAGAAAAAGATTTTTTAAGTACGTCATTCCTTCGATTATGGCACTAGTGCTCTTTTCTCTCTACTCCATGGTAGACGGATTTTTCGTTGCGAATTACGTATCGGAAATGGCCCTTTCAGCAGTAAATATCTCTCTTCCCTATGTGAGTCTTCTCTTTGCAATATCTACGATTTTTGCCATAGGAGCTCAAACTTTTTGCGGCGTTTATCTGGGCAGGGGAGAGAAGGAAAAAGCTGACTTGGTCTTTTCTCAAACTCTGTTTTCTGTCTTTTTCATCTCTATATTTTTTACATTATTTTGCTTTGTTTTTTCAAGTAAAATTGCAAGTCTGCTCGGAGCAAGAGGAGAACTTTTAAGCCTCGTCCTCGAATATTTAAAGATTATAATAGCCTTTGGCCCATTTTTTATAATCTCCTACAATCTCGAGGTCTTGGTCAAGGTCGATGGCTTTCCAAATCTTTCCATAATAGGAGTGCTTGGTGCTGCCATCACCAATATAGTCCTAGACTATCTCTTCGTTGCAGTTTGGTCTTTTGGACTAAGAGGGGCAGCCCTAGCTACTGGTATCTCCCAAGTCTTATCCACAGTTTTTTTCGCTTGGCACTTTGTCTTTGGAGCATCCAGCTTAAAACTTAGACCCTTCTCATTTGACTCAACTCTTTTAAAGAGGTCGTGCCATTTGGGAATCGGCGGTTTCATATCAGAAATTGGCTTTGGATTTACTGTCTTTTTATACAACATTTTCATAATAGATTTTCTTGGAGAAAACTATGTGCCAACCTTTACAGTAATAGCATATATAAGCCAACTAACAGCCATGTCCTTTGCAGGAATAATACAGGGCATGGGACCCCTGGTCTCCAAAGCCTATGGCAAAAAAGATAGGAAAACTTATATAAATTTGTTAAAGCTCGGACTCTTGTGCGTCTTGGCCTTTAGTCTGCTTTCAATATTTCTACTAGAAACTTTTGGCGTCAACATCCTCTGTCTTTTCTTGGAAGACGATCTAGACCACATCTTGATATCTGTAAGAGCTCTTGAAAAATATTCTCTGGCATTTTTATTCATGGGCTACAATATCTTGATCTCCGGTTTCATGTCGGCCCTTGTAGAGGCAAATAAATCACTTATAATAAACCTCTCCAGGTCTTTAGTCATGATTTTCTTGGCGCTTAAAATAACATCAGGAATAGATCCCGAACTCATCTGGTATTCCAGCGTCCTTTCAGAAGCGGCGACCCTTTTGATTTCAGGATTTTTACTGACGAGAACTTTTGTCAAAAATCAAAATAGAGATAAAAATAAAGAAAACAACAAAGAAAAATCCCCGGCATAGACTAAGTCTAACCGGGGATTTCCCATTTCATTTTACATTTATACATCAACAAAATTTCTACTTTATAGGTGCCTTCTTGGGCTTGCCACCAGCTCTTGGATACTTTTTAGGAGTTGGTTTTACCTTTTTTACAAGTATAAGACTTCTATAAAAATCTTCAATCTCTATTTCCTTTACATCTTGTAAAACTCCTCCAAGCTCCTCTATGGCTCTTTTCGAATCTTGAAGCTCCTCGTGAAAATTGGGCCCCTTCATAGCAACAAAATATCCCCCGACTTTCACAAAGCCCATGGCATATTCCAAAAGAGTTGGCAAAGATGCGACCGCTCTGGAAGTTGCTATATCAAACTTCTCCCTGTAAATATCTTCTCTTGCCATCTCCTCTGCCCTGTGGTGGATGCACTTAATATTTTCAAGCTTTAAAAGATTGCAAACTTCCTCTAGAAAATTTATCCTCTTTTTTAAAGAATCCATCAGCACCACATCCAAGTCCTTTTTGTAAATTTTAAGTGGCAATCCGGGGAAACCTCCGCCAGTTCCAATGTCAATCAAGGACTTTTTGCCATCAAAAATTCCAAGAGTCATAAGGCTCAAAGAATCTAAAAAATGTTTAGAATAAATCTCCGACTCTTCAGTGATTCTAGTTATATTAAACTCCTTGTTCTTTTCCAAGAGGTAATCTTTGTATTTTTCAAAACTCAAAAAATCTATGTCCTCGCAAAGCCCCAAGCTCCTAAGACCCTCTTTAAATTCCATTTTGTCTCCTTAATTTTTCCAGATGTATCATAAGCACATTTATATCAGCAGGAGAAACTCCAGTGATTCTAGAAGCCTGACCTATCGACTCCGGCCTTATCTTTTGTAGCTTTTCTCTGGCTTCATTTCTTAGCCCATGCACAGACTCATAATCAAAATCCACATCCAACTTCTTGTTTTCAATCTTTTTGAATTTGCGCATCTGTTCTTCTTGCTTTTTTATATATCCTTCATACTTGATAGAAATCTCAACCTGATCAATTACATCTTGGGCAAGCTCCGGCCTATCATAATCAAGACAAGCAACTTCCCTATAACCAAGCTCAGGTCTTCTGATAAGCTCCTTCAAGCTAAGTCCATTATTTAATCTTGTAGAACCCAAAGATTCTATAAGGGCATTGTTCTTTTCGTTAGGACTTATAAAAACTTCCTCCAACCTCTTTAGCTCGGCTTCAATTTTACTTTTTCTCTCTTTAAAAAGGCTATACCTTTCTTCATCCACCAAGCCCAGCTCATGACCTATCTCGGTAAGTCTCAAATCAGCATTATCTTGTCTAAGAGAAAGTCTATACTCTGCCCTAGCTGTCATCATCCTATAAGGCTCCTTGGTACCCTTAGTCACCAAGTCATCAATAAGCACTCCTATATAGCCCTCGGACCTATCCATAATAAAAGGAGCCCTGCCCTCCACTTTAAGAGCAGCATTTATTCCAGCAATAAGCCCCTGGGCCCCTGCCTCTTCATACCCAGACGAGCCATTTATTTGACCAGCAAAAAAGAGATTTTCAATTTCCATGTGTTCCAAACTTCTCTTTAAAACAGTCGCATCAATCGCATCATATTCAATCGCATAGGCAGATCTCATAAACTCAACATTTTCCAAGCCCTCGATTTTCTTATACAACTCAACTTGAATCTCCTCTGGCAAAGACGAAGACACCCCTTGCACATAAATTTCATCAGTAGAAAGACCTTCCGGCTCCAAAAAAACCTGATGCTTTTCCTTGTCTGCAAATCTCACGACCTTGTCCTCAATAGAAGGACAGTATCTGGGTCCCAAACCCTTGATGTCCCCCAAATAAAGAGCAGATCTAGACAAATTGTCCCTTATTATTTGGTGGCACTCCGGGCTAGTATAAGTCAAATAGCAATCCACTTGCTCCTTATTCATATCCTTATTGAAATTCAAAAAAGAAAAAGGTACTACCTTCTCATCACCCTTTTGGACCTCCATCCCCTCATAATTTATAGAAGACTTCAAAACCCTCGCAGGAGTTCCAGTTTTAAATCTCATAAGCTCCATGCCAAGGCCTTCCAAAGAGTCGGATAAATAATTTGCAGCCATCATGCCATCAGGCCCCGAAGAGTAATTTAACTCACCCATATAAACCCTGCCCCTTAGATAAGTTCCAGTAGCAAGCACCACAGCCTTGGCACCATAGATTGCTCCTGTCCTCGTTCTGACACCCTTGCAAATGCCATCCTCAACAAGCACTTCCACAACCTCCGCTTGACGCAGGCTCAAATTTTTTTGTCTTTCAATAGTTCTTTTCATCTCGTCATGGTAGCGCCTCTTGTCAGCCTGCACCCTCAAAGAATGCACAGCAGGCCCCTTAGAAGTGTTGAGCATTCTAGACTGAATAAAAGTCTTATCGATGTTTTTTGCCATCTCTCCGCCCAAAGCATCAATCTCTCTTACCAAATGGCCCTTGCCAGTGCCGCCTATATTAGGATTGCAACTCATAGCCACAACCGAATCCAAATTCATAGTCAAAATTAGAGTATCAAGCCCCATCCTAGCAGCAGCAAGCCCTGCCTCCGCTCCAGCATGACCAGCCCCCACAACTATCACATCATAATCTCTTACACGATAATTTTTTACATCCATCTACTAAGTCCTACTTTCCAATACAAAATTCAGAAAATACCTTATCCAAAATATCATCCGTAAAAACCTTGCCCACGATTTCTCCAAGTTTATCCAAGGCATCACTAACATCTATCTCAATAAGATCCAAAAACTCCTCATTCCTAGCAGCCTCAAGAGCAAGAAGCAAAGACTCTCTCGCATCCTTCATAGCATTAATCTGTCTTTGCCTAGACACATAAGTATCCTTTGTCACATTAAGACTTCCCTTAAAAAATAAATCCTCCACAAAAGACTTTATATCAGCTCCCAAATCCTTATTCTTGATAGAAGTCTTAAAATAAGTCCTGCCCAGAGAAAAGCTCCTTATATCCTCATCAGTCCAAACAGAACCCAGATCTTCCTTATTAAAAATCACAATAGAAGGCTTGCCCTTAGAAAGTTTTAAAATCTCCCTGTCCTCATCAGAAGGCTCCCGAGAAAGATCAAAAATAAGAACCAAAAGATCCGCATCATCCAAAGACTTTTTCGCTCTTTCCACACCAATTTTTTCGACCTTATCATCAGTATGCCTAATACCAGCAGTATCAGAAATCTTTAATAAAATCCCATCCATATTTACAAATTCCTCGATGGTGTCCCTAGTCGTACCAGGTATATCCGTCACAATCGCCCTTTGCTCCTTCAAAATATTATTCAAAAAAGACGACTTGCCCACATTGGGCCTTCCCAAAATAACCGTATTTATACCATCTCTGACAAGCTTACCTATCTTTGCATTTGAAAGCAAAGCATCCAGCTTAGAAAGCACCAGCTCGCACCTCTTCGCTATATCAGCATGCAAAATATCCTCTATATCCTCATCTGGAAAATCCACATTGGCAACAATAAAAGCCATAAGCCTTATGAGATCCTCTCTGATTTCATTAATCGTATTCGAAAGCTTACCCTCAAATTGAGCTATAGTATTCTCATAAGCCGACTCAGTCTTAGAATTTATAAGGTCAATTACAGCCTCAGCCTGAGCCAAATCCAGCCTTCCATTTAAAAAAGCCCTCTTAGTAAACTCGCCCGGCTCCGCAAGTCTGGCGCCATTTTTTATAAGTAAACTTAAAATTTTTCTAGTAGGTATAAGTCCACCATGACAATAAATCTCGACAATATCCTCCCTAGTATAAGTGCGTGGAGCAAGCATCTTGACAATCAAAACCTCATCGACAAGAAAATCTCCATCATAAATATTTCCATAATACAATTTTCTGTCCTCGCCGTTTTTAAGCTCAGACCTGCCCCTAAAAATCAAATCGGCAACATCCACAGCTCCCTTGCCGCTCATTCTCACAATTCCAATCCCGCCCAGACCCTGAGCAGTAGAAATCGCAGCAATCAATTCGTCCATAATCTCACTCCTTCGACCTTTCATTATACCATAACAAACCCATTAATTGAGAAATTGCAAAGCCCCGCTTTATATTTTTATTGACAAGAAAAAAGAGCGGTCATACAACCGCCCTCAAGCCTTCAAAAACTTAATCAGCTTGAAAATAAAAAATACCATAAAAATCCATCCAATTATAGTGATTATATAAGTTATATATTTCAAGTAATTAAAGTTTTTTATATCTTCTTTTGTAATTTTTTCATGGCTATTTTTAGTTTCTTTTTCTTCCAAGACCCTTTTTGCATTTATTAGAAGTCTTTTTGGTCTAGGAGGTCTTTTGGGATGACAAGTTAAAAGAGTTAGAATATCTTTTCCTTCTATCGGTAAAATCTTATCCCATTCAGATGGATTTATAATCTCCTTATCAACTACCTCATATTTTAATAACCCAGTCCTTCCATCAATAAAAATACTATCTCCAGCTTCCAGTTCATCAACTCTATAAAACATAAAATCTTCCCAGTACCCCCTGTGTCCTGCAAGAACCGATCTGGTAGACTTTCCACCCAAGGGTAGACTGGTTCCCTCAATTTGTGCAACTCCTAAATTCAAATGCTTGGAACTTGCATCTAAATAAATGGGTTTCTTTAAATCCAACTTAGGAATTATTAGATAAGCAAAAACTTCATCCGTATCTAACCCTTCAATAGGATATGAGCCTATATAATCTTCGTTTTCAAATGGATCAATTATGCTTGCATTCACACTTTTTATACTGTCATTATAAGATTTAATAGACTCTGTAAGTTTTGGTAATTTTTCCTTGAATGACCTATATTCTCTATCAGCAGAAATTTCTCTATAAGACATGATAGTAAAGGCCAAAAGCGGCATGAATATTCCAAAAAGCACAAATATATATCCGACTACAATTCTAGTTCTTTTTTTCATTTTTCCTCCTTGTAATCGCCCATTTTATAGAGAAAATAAATATAATTATAAGAATTACAAATCCCAACCAAGTGATAGTTTTAAAATCAAATCCCTTATCGGCTACTATTTCTTTCTCAGAAGATTCCACATAAGGTATCCTGTGACCTCTCACCAAAAGTCTGTGAGAGTTTATCATATAAGGTGTACATGTTAATAAAGACATATAATCTTTGCCATCCACCACAAGAACAGGATCAAAGTTCCATGGTTCTATAGTCAAAACTTGGTCGACCTCATATGCCATCGTTTCCTTGACGTTTGTGTAATAAAAAACATCGCCAATATCTAGCTTATCAAGGTCTCTAAAAAGTTTTACTTTAGGTAATCCTCTGTGAGCAGTAATAACGGCATGGGTATCTTTTCCGCCTATTGGCAGAGATGTGCCCTCAAGATGTCCTGCAGCTTTTTGAAGCACTTCCTCGCTAGTGCCTGCAAATACGGGGAGTTTTTGTTCAATTTTGGGGATATTTATAAAGCCAATCTGCTCTTTTAATTCAAGCATCCTGGCATAATTCGCAACCCCTTCTTTTTCCCTTTCAGTATATGGGTCTGTAAGCCTTGATGGGTCCAGGGTTTCATTATACGCTTTTGCAAGGTCAATTCTTTTATCAACCTCTTCTTTTGACAACCCGCTAGCCGCTTCTTCGAAAACCCTAATTTGATTATTGTTTTTTATTGTATAGTATTTATTTGAAACTATGGGATAAATTGCAATAAAAAACCCCAAAATGAACATAGATAAAACTTTCCAATTTCTCTTAATCTTTTTTAACATGAGTGTTTACCTTAGACTTCTTTTTCCTCTTCCTCTTAGATATAAATGCCATTAGCGAAATTATTATAGCAAACAATATAAGAATAATAAGCCTTATATCTATGCCTAAATTGTTGCCCTTTTCTTCCATTATTTTTTCGTCAACTTCAGGTACATAAGAAACCCTATGACCTCTTACCGTCAACCTATGGGTGTTTATCATTACAGGAGTACAAGTTATCATAGTTGCATAGTCCTCTTCTGGAACAATAAGAAGCTCTTCAAAATCACTTGGAGCTATAACCTTTATACGGTCAACCTCATAAGCCATGATGCCCTCAATATTCTGAATATAAAATCTATCACCAATCTTAACTTTCTCTAAATCTGTAAAAAGTCTTGCGGTTGGAAGACCAGAATGAGCCGCAATTACAGTATGAGATGATTTGCCGCCTATGGGAAGAGAAGTTCCCTCAAGGTGTCCTGCCCCTTTTTGTAAAACATCCTCAGTAGTTCCTGCATAAATGGGAAGTTCGACATTTATAGAAGGTACTTTTATAGTTCCTATCTTGGTCCTAAGCTCTAGCATCCTCGCATAGTTATCAACTGCTTCCTTTTTCTCCTCATCCGTATAAAAATCATGCACTTGGTTAGATAAATTTTCATTATAAATCTTGGCAAGTTTCATTCTTTTTTCTATTTCTTCTGCAGAAAGTTCATCTAGTGCCTCTTTAAAATCTTTGATTTGGTTGTTTGCCTCAATTCTATAATAAAAATCAGATATCATAGGATAAGCTAGAATACCTAGGCCTAAAATAAATATAATAATAAAAATTATATTTGATTTTTTCTTCTTTTTCTTTTTTGTTTGCTCTACCATCTTATCTCCCAAATATTACATCATCTCTTATATGAATTATAATATATTATTTTTATTTAAAAATTTAGGGGTAGTCTAAAAAAGACTACCCTCAAATTTATTCTTCCTTGATTAGATATCTGCCAAGTCCTATCATGATGCCACCTGCTATTATAAGTATAATAAGAGTAATATCTCCTGTTTTAGGGATTGGCCCTGTCTTCCTATTCTTTATTACCAAAACCTTATCCGAGGACTCATCATCAATTTTAAACTCTAACCCTGTATTTAATAGGCTATATCCTTCAGGTGCCTTGGTCTCCCAAATATAATAATTTCCATATTTGAGACCATTTGCAAAAAATCTTCCATCTTTTCCCGACACAATTCTCAATTCTTTTCCCTTATCATCCTTAAGCCTTATGTGTTTGCCATCAACAAGTTGGGTTATAGTAAATTGAGCTCCTGCAAGAGGATTTTTTCCAGTCTCATCCGTTTTTAAAAAATTTATTGAGCCTTTTTTTCGCTTATTTATTACTCTAAGAGAAGAGGCCTCTTCTTCAAAAATAATAAAATCATTATCCTCTTTTTCTATTTGATATCCAAAAGGCGCTTCAATTTCTTTGAAAAAATAAGTGCCAGCAGGCAAATCTGAAATCAAAATCTTTCCATCTTTGCCAGTTTCAAAAACTTCAAAATCTCCATATGGATCATACTTAAAGTTTTTAGTCCGAATTTGTTCGCCATTTTCTTGATGAAGAGTAAATTTAGCTCCTGCAAGAGGTAGTCCTGCCTCATCCGTCTTGATTAGCAAAAAAGTCCTTGGTGGATTTTCCGGCGGATTTCCTGGTGGATTTCCTGGTGGCGGAGTTATTCGATTGCCCCATTTTAGTCTAACTAGACTTGTATCTTCTGCTGAAAAAATTGCCGAAAGAGGATAGCGTAACCTATCTTTGTTGCCAATCTCTCTTACATAATAAAGACCTGGGCTAAGATTATTTAATTTTACCTTATAATCACTTCCCTCTTTCGGATAAAGAATCCACTTGTAGTTAGGACTTTCAAGCTGTCTGTCCAAATCTTCATCAGATACATTCGCCAATAGTTCATTTAGTCTAGTCTTATCCATAGAAGTATCAAAAACATTTGGATTTAGTTTCCAAACACAAAGACTTCTCCCATCCAAATCTTCTTTGCTAAGGTCTTCCCTAGTTTTTATATCTATAGTCACAGAGGAATCCCCACAAACTCTAAGAGGTAGCAAGACCAGACTCATTATCAAATATAAAATTGTAAATATATGTTTTTTATTTTTCATCTCTACCTCAATTTTTACTTTATGTAGTTAAGGGAAGATATCTCCCCTTAATTTTATATGTTTTTTTAGATTTTTGTACTTTAGTTTCCAAAGGACGGCCTAAAAAGACCATCCTTTTTAGGGAAACTGCTAATCAATTTTTAAATCTCAAGCTTCTTCCTTATTTTTCTTCATAGCCACAACAGCGCCAATCATAAGACCAACACCGACAACTGTGAATATAAGAGTACCAATGCCACCGACTTGTGGAATATCTATTTTTTTATTTACAACTTCAAAAGCATCATTTTTTTCACTTTTTTCACTATACTTAATCTTATAGTCTTCTTCTTTAGCTGAACCAACTGTGAATTGGAATGGAGTTGTAAGTTTAGCAAATCCATCTGGTGCAGTCTTTTCAACTAAGTCATAAGTTCCCTTGGCTAGACCTTCTACATAAATTTGTCCGTCTTGATTTGACTTGAATACAAATGCGCCAGTTTCACCGTCAATCCATTTCCATTCAATCTTCATTTTGCTATATGCGTCATTTCTTGCTTTTTCTAGTTGTTTTATTGAACCTGTAACGTCTTCATTACCATTAAGTTTAGTTACTAAAGCGTTGTCTTGTTCATTAGCTGGTTTTTTAAGCTGTTCGTTTAAATCTTTAATAGCTTGTTGATAAGCATCTTCTGCTGTTGTGTAAGCTTCAACTCTTTTTTTCAAGTCTTCACCATCGGCCTTTGCAAGATATTCTGTCTTGTTTCCTTCAAGAGTTCTTGTAACATAGAATTCTGCTCCTGCAAGTTTTTTGCCAGCACCATCTGTCTTTACAAATTTTGCATCATATGTTGTTACCTTTGGTGGCTCTGGTGTTTTTCTTGACGGGTCAAATTTATTTTCGATTGTGATTTGACCCTTGGTTTGTGTATCGTATTTTGCTTCGTATCCGTTTACAAATTCTCTAAATTTATATGTTGCATCCTTGTCAAGTCCAGTAAAAGTACCTGAATACTTATCTGTTTCATCTGCCTTAAACTTAATTCCTTCATCAGCTTTTACAACAACATCTTTTCCGTTTGTGTAAACTTGTGCAACAGTTTTTCCATCTTTTTCCAAAATATATCTTACCTTGGTTGATCTATTTTCTACTGTGTCAGACCAATTTTTCTTTACTCTCAACTCTCCAGTATCTGATGGGGTTGGTGTACCTGGAGTGCTTTTTCTTGGAGTAAAAGTTATATTATTTTCTTCTGGTTCATTAACTATTGTTTCACCATTTATCTTAGCTGAATATACAAGCCTAAATTCTACATCATTTTTTTCTAGAGCTTCGTTTATAGTTTTAATGTAATCAGCATTTTCGATTGTCAAATCAAAACCATTATCTCTTTCATCTATTGAGTATTTTGACTTTTCTACGTCTGTAAAGTCCTTTGCCGGGTCAAGTTTTACTTGTACTTTCATGTCTTTATTGTATGTTAGACCCTTGGTCATAGCATCTGACCATTGAAGAACTTTATAAATTTGACCTTTTATAAGTTTTGTTTTTACATCATATGGAACTGGTGAACCTTTACGTCCATCTATTGTAGCCTTTTCTGTTGTATATTTTTCATAATCTGTTCCATATTTGTCTTCCCATTCTTTTAAAGCCTTTGAATCTTTTCCAAAATTTGGGTCGTTTCTATAGGCCTTGTCAATTTTAGTTTCTTCTTCGGTGTTTTTAGGATATAGATAAACAGTGTTTAGATAATATTCTCCTGCCTTGTAAGCTGTTCCTTCTATATTCAAATCATCTTTTAGAGGAACTGGTATTGAAATGCCAAAAGGTACAGCAACTACCCCTGTAATTGTAGTTGGTCTATCTGTTTCTATAAACCAATAATAACCCTTTTTAAGCTTTATTGTAGTTTCTCCATTAGGCGCTGTTGTAAGATCCAACTTGCCTCCAGCACTTATTCCTTCTTTATTGTTTGTAACCAGGTCGTCAAGTTCTTTCTTGCTGTCGTATTTAGTTGGGTCCTTTTTCATTTTTTCCAACTGGTCTAAGCTTGCAACCTTGTAGTAAGTGAACTCTACCCCTGCAAGACCTTTTACTTCCTTTTGTTCGTTATATTCTGTCAAGGTTTTTAATTGAATTTCTCCGCCGTTGTGATCAAAAGGAAATCCGTTTGGATTTTTCTTAAAACTTTTTTCTGCTACTAGCTTATGAATTTTTAGAGTTGTTTCCATCTCTTTTTCGGTGTCACTTGCTTTTTCGCCAGGCATTTTGGTCAGACTTTCTTTTTTAATATCACCAGTTGGTGGCGGTGTATTCTCATTGCTTGCTAAAACTGGTGTGGCTGTTCCTACTAGCAAAATTATGGCTAGAAGGAGTGAAAGTAGTTTTTTCATATTTTTCTCCTTGTCTATTTTTTCCGAGATGGGGTCTCGGTGCCCTTATATAAGAGGCTACTGCCTATTATTACTTGCCTTGAATCGGGGGCAGTCTAGCTGCCCTTGATTCATTTTTTAAGGAGGATACCTCTGGTTGTCCTTGTAGTTATTCATGGTCTATCCTCCTCCTTTTGTAGGTCAAGAGGGCAAGACCCATAAGCGATAGTCCTAGGCCTGTAAAGATCAAAGTACCTATACCGCCAGTTCTCGGATAAATCGCCTTTTTGTTTTCAACTTCGATTGCCCTTAGTTTAGGCTTATCTACATAAGTTGGCTTTGTATCCTTGCCAAAGTTTTTTTTGTCGTAGCTATAAATCAAATGGCCGAGTATCTTAACGCCATCTTTTAGGTCGTAGTGCAAATTAGCCTTACTACCATCATTTGGCTTACCCGTGATTTCAAGTACGATTGCTTTTTCTGTTGTGTAGAATGTGCTTTCTTTTCCATCGACTGTTTCTTGTGAGCTAGTGTAATCTCCATCTTTTAGCATCTGGCTGATTTGGAAATACGAGATTGTGTTTCCTTGGCCGGAGCCTGCTTGGATTTCTTTGTACTCTAGGTCTTCGATTTTCTTTTCCTTGTCTAGGACTGCGTACTTGATTTTTTGATTTGGCACTTGCCAATCTTTTGCTTCAATGCCAAATATAGTAGATGTGCTGTCGAACTTCCAATTAGTGTGGTCTGGGTTTATTATTACTCTTTGCTTGAAAGTATTATTCTTTTCATCTACTTCCAAGATTTCAGATTCTAGCATTCCCCTGTCACTTACTCTGTGACTTGCCCTTAGGGGATCTTTTTCAAGCACTTGCACCTTGCCATCTCCAAGTTTTAATTCTCTTATAAAGCCTGGCATCTTGGTGTAGCCTGCTGGTGCCTTGGTTTCTTCTAGAGCATAGTAACCCGCTTTTGTAACGTGTATCTTGAAGGATCCGTCAAGCTCACCATTTTTGTCCTTGCCATATACTATGAGGTTCTTGTACACATTCGTGTCTATCGGTTCATACTCGTCCTTTTCATTTTCCTTGTACCAAAGTTTGAACTCGGCTCCCCTTAGTCTATTTTTATCAAGGGCATCAATCTTTACAAAGTCGATGTCCTTGTAGTTGATGACTTCTATTGGATCAGTGCCTATGACTTTATACTTGCTTTTATCTTGTCCTTGTACTGGATTTGTATCGACTTTATTTTCTGCTCCCATTTCTGCTTTGTCCTGGAACAATGCTTTAAATGCTTTGACTGCTTTAATAGCTTTTGTCTTTGTTGTATTTGCAGTTTCATCTGCTTTAACTTTGAGTTTTATGATTCCAGTTTGTGTCACCATAAATTCTTCGATGTGTCTGTCGATTCTCGTGTAGCCATCTGGTGCTTTCGTCTCTACAAGAGCATAAGTCCCTTCAGGTAAGGTTTCGAACTTGAACAATCCGTCTTCTCCGGACGTAGCCGTCAAGAAATTTCCATTTGCATCTTTCGCATCTTCCCAGCCTTCTGCGTTTTGAGTGGTCTTTCTCAAAAGTTTGAACTCGGCTCCCTTGAGGACGTCCTTGTTTTGGTCAATCTTTTTGAAGACTATCTCGTTTTTAGGGTTGATGGCGCTTATTGTCAAATCTGCCTTGGCTGTCGCATCGCTCTTGTTGGAGTAGACTGCGTCATACCTTTTGACACCAAGTCTTATTCCTCCACCACCTTTGTAGTTGATTAGGTTCGCCCTCGGTGTGAATGATGTCTTGTCCTGTCCGTCGGCTATTCTACCAGTGACTTTGACTACGTAAGAGTCGGTAGCGTTCATTCTTTTGAACTTCATCCAACCGTTGTTGTAGTCCGTTACGGTTCTTCCGTAGAATTTCGTGTTCCACAAGGTTTCCTTGGATAGGTCAAGTCCGTAGGATTCCGGCATTTTTTCGTTAAGGAAATCTCCGTATTTACTGTTGTCATACCAGTAAGCGGAAATCCTCAAATCATCTACTCCTTTTCCAGGGTAGTAGTTGAAGTAAGTCGGTATCGGGTTGTCATAATAATCAAAACCTGCGTTGTTTTTGCTAGGGTTGATGTAGAAGATTTGCGTAAATTCTCCCGTATCCGGGTCAAATTCCGTTATCTTAGATGACATACTAACCTGGTCACCATTGTAGTTCTTGCCGGAGTTTGTCACTCCTCTATCGTAGAATACGTTGATTTGTTTTGTAGTGTCTGCTCCGCCCTTGATGCTTGGTCCAACACTTAGATTGTTCTCTGATTTCTTTATCTTGTCTGCATCTATGTGGGCGATGTAGTTGGCGTTAAATTCCAACAACTTGTAGGTTCTAGCGTAGTCTGTGAAGGTGTAGGTTATCTCGCCCGCAGCTTCGTTGTAATCCGCCTTGGCAATTGTACCTACTCCGTCTGCGAAGATGTCCAAACCTTCTACTTTTTTCTTTTTAAATATTCCCTTCAAGTCCATATTGTCCGTGAGTTTGACTGTGAAAAAGTCTCCCGGACTTATTGTCGTCTTAGAGTCTATCTTAAATGTCGTAGCGAAGTTTAGCATTTGCGCTTTGTTTGGATAGATTGTTCCGTCGTCAGTAGTCGTGTCGTTCTTGTCCGGACGTTTTATCGTCATTTCGGTCGTCAACGTGATGTTCTTACTTTGGTCGACGCCTGTCCTTTCGATTGCCCCCGCATAAGGGTCAAGGTCTTTACCGCCGACTGTGAAGTACCACCTTTGTCCGGTCAACTTGTGTCCTGGTGCCGGTGTCACTTCTTCCAATTCGTAATTACCGATTGGCAATTGGTCGAAGACTAATTCTCCGTCCTTAGCTTCTATTTTGTCGCTGTTTTTTGTGCCAACTGTTCCCGTGTAAGTGAACTTGTTTTTAGAATTTTGGTCATTTTCATCTTTTTTGACACCTAGTCGAGTGAGCTTGAACTTGGCTCCGTTTATCAATTGGGATTGCTCGTCTTTTTTAACGAGAGTTACCTTACCTTTTCCAGGCTTTTCGTTGATAATCTTACCCATATTCTTGGCTGTCGCAGATGTTACGAAGTCGACCAATTGTCCACCTTTTTCCGGTTCGTATTGGACAATACCGTTGGAGTTGTTGTACTCTAAAGTGATAGAACCTCTACCCGGTGTGATTTCACCCTGAGCATTTGTCGTCGGCTTTTCGTAAGATATTGTCATGTGAAGTATCGGGTCATAAATCGGTCTGTATCCAGGAGGCGCTTGCACTTCCATCAGTCTGTAACGTCCCGGCTTCAAGCCTCTGAATCCGAAGTAGCCATTGAAGGCTGAGGATACATAACTTCCTGGCATATCGACAAAACTGCCTTGTACTTCTTGTTGTAGCTTGAAGATTGCCCCTTCAAGTCTGTTCGTCGCTACATTATCCGAGTTGTTTGACCAAGCTTCTCCTTCTCCATCACGTCCGTGTTTCGAGAAGGTGATGTTGTAGGACTCTTCTTCATTTACAAGGTCCAATCCCGTCTTTGGAATTTCAACCGGAACATCCGTCTTCTTTGTTGTCGTGTAGAGTTGGGATATATCCGGTGCCGTACTTATTTCTTCTTCAACAGTGCCTTTTAGCTCTGGCCAAATCCTACCACCATCTTTTCCAAGCCAGTTTTGGTATTTACCGTTCTTGTCGTACTTTCCAGCCCATCCAGGTGATTGTGTCTTGGCGATAGCCTGAGCACCTGCTTGGTAGGATGCCTTTTTGAATGCCTTCCATTCAATATCTTTTGTTTTATCATTGTATACCGCTTGTTGGAACTCTCTGGCACCCTTGTAGAGCTTGAAGTCCATTTGAAGTTTGCCCAAATCATCTTGCAAGATGTCCGTCCTCGTGTGGGCAGGTTTTATATTTCCATTTTTGTCTTTTTCATTTTTTGCGATTCCCGTCAAAAGTGCCTCGTCGTAGTAGCCTTCCACGTCAATGAAGTACAATCCGCCCGGCTCTAGGTTGAGTTGGTCTTCGTCAAAGCCCCAGTCGAATGGTCTCCACCTTGCAGTGTTTACCATGGATACTTCCTTCTTAGAAAGGTCGTAGTACTGTAGGACGTTGTCGATGTTTATATTATCAGGTGGGTTCGCTATCTTGTAAGTCGTTCTGTAAGCCGTCTTCAAACCTTCGTCGTTCGTGTTTGGAGGTCTGATTCCGTGAACTTTGTCAGGAACGAAGTCCGTTTCACCCCTCTTGTATTTCGGACTTATCTGAACGTTTAACTTGTCGCCCGAGTAGTTTCTCAAATCTATTACAGTTCTTTGAACGAAGGTCTTTGCAACTGGGTCGATGTGAGTGATACGAGATGCGGTCTTTATTAATTTGTTCGAGTTCATCGTGTCGTTGAACTTGGCGAGCGTGTCGTCTCGCAAAAATTCGTTCGCCGTCTTTTTCGGACCGTAGTAGGCTGCGTGCATCCTGCCTTGGTCGTCCTTGACTTCAATCTTCCAATCGGAAGTCGCCTTTTTGTAGCCTAGTGGTGGTTTGGTTTCCTTCAAGATGTAGTAGCCTTTTTCAAGCTTGGCAACATTACCCTTTCCATCTCTAAAGATTATCTTGCCTTCGTTAGTTGAAATACCCGTCAAGGTTAAGTTTCCTATTGGGTTTTCGTAGCTTTCATCGACTCTAGTTAAGGTAAATTCTCCACCTTGTAGGGGTGATCCTAGAGGGTCTTTCTTGTAGATATTTAATTCCAAACCTGCCGGTTTGTTTGTGATACTTAGATTTTTTTGTTTTTTATTAACCGGGTCATAAATCAAATAACCTAATTCAGCATCGTCTGGAAGAGTTTGGCCACTTCCTGGATCTCCAGGCAATGGCTCATCTTCTCCGATAAAGGTCGCCTCAATGCTTACATTTGAAGCTGGCATTGAGAAAGAATTATTTGAAACCTCTATTTTTTTACCATTTACATCTTTAACTGTAAGTGATGCTAGTTTGTAGCCGACATCAGGTCTTGCTTCAAGTGTTATCAAGTCTTTCTCATTCGCACTTGTCGGCCTTGCAGTAACACTACCATGCTCGCTTTGGCTTATGTTGACTTCGTAATTACCAACTTTTTGTTTTGTGAAGTTTGCAGATACCGACACATCTTTATCCGGCATCATAAAGTAGAGACCTTGGCTGTCATTTTGGACTGGCACTCCTCCGCCAGGATTTCCGTCACTTACCCAGCAACCAATATATCTGTACTCCTTACTCCATTTTTCAATTTTGATTCTTACTTTATCTCCAGTTTTTGCTAGTATCGGTTTATTTTTGCCACCTTTAGTTTGATTAACTTCTAGATAGACATTTCCACCGACTATTCCTCCATCTACAAAGACTGCATGTTCTCCTTGTTGTTGTTGATGTTTTTTGTATCTTACATAAATCGTAGCGTTGAAATCCGGCATCGTGAAGGATCCTTGTCCCGTGTTTGTGTCGAATTGCGTAGGAATTGTTATACCATTTTTAGTTTTTACATAAGTTTTTGTGATGTCATATCCAAGTTTTGGGCTAACAGAGAATTCAACCTTAGATCCACTCTCGGCCTTTCCATTTTTAAGTCCTTTTATATTTACAGTGTATCTATCATTGTTGGGATCATAACCAACGTAATAGTAGGCTTTTGGTTTGACTTCCTTTTTGATGAAGGTAGCACTTACATTTACCTTATAGGCCGGCATCGTGAAGGTGTACTTGCCGTCTTGTAGCAAAATCGGCTTTCCGTTGGCAGTCACCTGTCCCAGCTCGTATCCATTGTGGACTTGAACTGTGATTGTAACTTCGTCGCCCTTTTTAGCCCTTGTCTTGTCAACACTTACCCAACCTCCGTCAGTTTGGTCAGTATTGATATCAAAATACTCTTCCTTTGCCTTAAATGTAGCTTGCACATTGATACTATAATCTGGCATTTCAAACCTAAATCCGTTGTTTGTAACTGTGTATTCGTCACCGTTTATCAAGAGCCTATCCACTTCATAGCCATCAGCTGGATGGAAGGTCAGTAAAACAGAGTCTCCCGCC
This sequence comes from Peptoniphilus sp. GNH, assembly GCA_021307325.1. Classification (NCBI taxonomy): domain Bacteria; kingdom Bacillati; phylum Bacillota; class Tissierellia; order Tissierellales; family Peptoniphilaceae; genus Peptoniphilus; species Peptoniphilus sp. GNH. Next base: position 1,360,468 of record CP089931.1, read on the forward strand.
TTGGCAGTATTGTGATCTGTCGTCACACTACCATTGGTTGTTGGAAGTATATTTATATTATATTGTCCAGTTTGTGTGAAAGTAGCGACTATATTAGCATCCTCATGTCCCATATGAAATGTGTAGGTGCTTGAGTTGTTAAATTGATCCGTTATATTAGTTTTGTTTAAGGTTACTTTTTGAATCACATAACCTGCTTGTGGAGTGACAGTGATTGTCACATCCTTGCCTTCTTCTTGGGAAGTAGGATTTGCAGTCACACTACCACCCACATTGCCCGTAACACTTGTGTTTATGTTGTATTTCTTTGGCTGCGGTTGGTTTTTAGGTCCAAATGTAGCATTTATTCTGACATTTGATTTTGGCATTATGAATTTATAATTTGTTATAGGGATGTCATCGCCCGTGATTTCATCATTATAATAAAGTGTTTTCAATTCATAACCAGAATCCGACTCGATAGTGAGTGTGACTTCTTCTCCAGCCTTGGCTTTTGTCTTGTTTGAAGTAACTTTTCCGTTGTAAATATATCCATAGACCGTTACATCATAGGTCGGTTCTTGTGGTTGTGGCTTTCTCGTACCTCTGTATGTTATCTCTGGCTTCATTGGTGTGATTATCTCTACACCATTGTTTCCATGTCCCGTGTCTATGAATTTTCTTCCAGTTCGCACACCATTTGACACTTCATACTTGTAGTAAACTCTTTTTTTACCCTCTTGACCTTGTTCAACTCTAGTCTGACCTTCGTCCATATTGGGATCAGATTGTGTGGCATGGGTTATGGGGATAACTTCTTCTTCGTAGCCATATTCATAAGTTATTTGCGTCTTGTCATTTATGCTTGAGTCGCTTGAATAAGAATCTCCTACCCATTGTATCGTTTTTCCATATTGTTGATTTCTATTTGGATAGTAGTCAGAGCCTAGTCCCACTGCATCAGTATATTTTGCTTCGACTTCAACTAAAATATAGCCTCTGTGGGCAGCCGGTACTTCTACTTGTATTCTTCTCGGTTTGCCATTTGTTGCTTCTTTTTGTTTAACAGTTACGATTATTTTTGTTTTATTTGCATTTAAGGCTTGGTCTATGCTTGAAGCATTCACCTTATAAACATTGACATAGGTTTCTATATCTGCCGAATAACCCAAACGCAATTCTTCGTTTTCTGGTTGTCTGTGGATTTCTATTAACCTATCTCTTGAAGCAGTTTCTTCCTTGTATAAGAAGACTTGCTTGAATCTCTTTTGTCCCTTATTTATTTCAGTTATCTTTGTTTGAACCAAGCTTTCATTATGTTTGATATTAGCTCTACCAGATGACTTATCTGGATCCACTGCTTCCCAATCACTTCCCCTTGTTGCACTCTTCATTAGGTTGTAGGAGAGGGTGAAGGTTCTCGGGGCCAAATACGTTGTCCTTATTTTATAGATGGGACCGTATTGATTTTCTTCTTGCCCTTTCGCCGATCTTGTTGTCAAATCTTTTATTGGCTCTTCTTTTCCCACTATTAAACCGGAGTTTTTGCCAACTTTTTTGTCTGATAGGATTTCTAGCATGAAATCATCCAGACTCTCATAGGATTCTGCTGCCCAGTACTTGTTGTTAAAGTTTACAAAGTCCATACCAGTTCCGATTGCACCGGATTGTGGTAGGTCTGTCTCGATTGTGACAGCGAGTGTCTTTTCTCCAACTACGGATGTGTCGACTTTTAGTCTATTGTGTCCGTTGACAAACAGTTGCTCTGCCTTAAATGGCACTGAGTCTCCCACTCTTACCAAGTTGTTCGGTGTTGAGTTCGATTGTACTTCGTTGATGCTCACTACCTTTGTGTTGACATTTGTGATATCTCTGTTTTCTGGTTGAGAGTGGATTTGCAAGCTTGGGTTGTTCAAGTTTTCTGTCGCACTGTTCAATATATAAACCTGTCTCATTCTGTGAGTTATTTGGTTTATTTCCACGATGTTTGTATTTAGTTTTTTACGAGGATTGTCCTTAAAATCTGGGTTATGTGAGTCAGACTTGTTTTCCTTGGTTCCACCGTCCACATTTACTTTTTGCCACTTGTGCTCTGGATTATTGTCAGTTACGGTATTTGACCCGTTGTTGTCTTTGATGTAGACTTTTCCGTCTTCTAATATCGTCACTGTCCAGTCCGTGTTAGCCAAGTCGTAGCCTTGGGCTGCCCCATGTTCTACGAGTTTGTATTTTCCCGGTAGTAGGTCAGAGAAGTGGACTTTGCCGTCAGCTCCAGATTTTTCCCACTTGGTTTTTTGTTCTGGTTTGTCAGTTTTTTCCAAGTAGAAGGTTGCTCCTGATACTGCGTCGGTCGTTTTTTCTCTTATCTTTTTAAATTCGAACTCGTGTTTGTTTCTATTGTTGGTAACATCGAGTGAGCCTTCCGAGATGTAGGAGCCTATTATGTTGCCACCTTGTGATTGGTCGTTACCAGTGTTTACGAGGTCTCCTTCCGGAATTTCACTTACTTTGTCGTAGTAGTCCGGCTTCCAGTAAACTTTTTGTTCTGGCGTGCCGTAGTTTTCGAAATAGTCGATACCAGTACCTATTGCACCTTCTAGGTTCTTGTAGGGGATTTTGACGTCAATTATAATTGGCTTGTCAGTTTCCGGTATGTCTATTTCGACTCTTTTTGGTACTTCGCCCGGCTTTTCGACTTTTTTCTTAATCACGTTGAGTTTTTCTACGTTGTAGTTGTCCAGTCTGATATCGCCGACGTATTCTTTTACCGGCTTGTCCAGTCTGAAGACTTTTATGTCTTCAGTTCCAGCGTACCAGGTCATATTGTTTTCTCTTAGTGGCTCTCTGTAGATTTGCGCCTTGGATTTTCCGATGTGTTTTCCTTCTGGGTTTAGGACGTATCTTTGGATTACATAGTTTTTAGCTTTGTTGATTCCAATGATTCTCGTTCCGACCTTGTATGGAATTACCGAGTTGTCTAGGTATCCTCTCCATCTTGGGTCAGTTAATCCGTTGAAGTTTGCGACCGGTCTAGCAGCCACGTTTACCCATTTAGTGTTCTCTTCTCCGAGGAGCGATTTGTTTTTATTGCCAGCTTGTCCACTTGGCCCTTCGATATAAGAGTAGACTTTTACTCCCTTGGAATCTACAACTAGTACCCACTTGTCGTCGAGCTTTTTGTAGCCTGTCGGAGCGGCAGATTCTTCCAAGATGTAGGTTCCATTTTCTAATTTTCTGTCGAATGTGACTACACCTTTACCGTTGGAAGTACCACTAGTATAAACTTTGTCTTCTCCTTTTTTCTTTACTATAAAGCTTGCACCTTCTAGTGGTTTATTGTCTTCGCCTTTTTTGTAAACTCTGAACTCTTGTCCCGATGGTTTGTTGTTGACCGGTAGGGTTATATCTTCTCCTACAATAGTTGTGTCATCAGCATTTAGTCCGATTTCTGTTATCGTAACAGTACCATCCATGGCAACACTAACTTGCCATGTTTTACTAGCGTTTATATAGTCTTTAGGTGCCTTCGTTTCTGTTAGGGTATAGACTCCCGGTTTTAGGTCTGTGAATGGCACTTCACCTTTTGTATCTGATGACCTGTAAATTGTGATACCTTGGGAGTCTTTTAGTGCAAATTCTGCATCCGCTAATTTCTTAGTCGAGTCCGATTCGTCCTTTTTGATAATTTTGAAATGTCCCGGATCATATTTTTGGTTAGCCATCTTTACTATTTGGCTGTAGAACTTAGGGATTTCCCTCTTGTTTTGTTCTGCTGCCGCTTCGTTGGTGTTAACCTTTGATGCGAAAGAGGATTTCATATCTCCGCCATTATACATATAGAAGGCTCTGAATCTATTCCTGAATTTATTTAGGTCTGTTACCTTAAAATTTTGTTCGATTACATAACCTTCTTTTTGTCCAGAGATAGCCGGCATTTGAATTTTTAATGGTGTAGCTGACATTAGATTATCAGTTTTTGAATATTTAAATAAGTTAGGATTATATGACAATCTGATACCATTTTGGTATTCGTTCTTCGAGTTTGCCGAATCAATGTCAGATGAAAAAACAAGTCTGTAGGTGTTGGGGTCATTTTCTGGCTTAACCCCCATTGACAATGGCATATACATGGATGATGTCAACTTGCGCGCCGAGCTTCCAGGGTCGTATCCATAAGATGGCAAGACCCTATAAATCTTGACCTCGTCTAGCCCAAAGGCTGGCGATATCCCAACTCCTGGCCAATAAAGCATATTCATATCGCCTCTCCAGTCGGTAGACATCCAGTTAAAGGATAAAGTTCTACCACCGCTCGTGCGAGCTGTTGGGTTATAGTAGGCGATTGCCTTTACATACCAGTCATTTCCTTTTTTGTAGACATCTCTAAAGTAGTAGGCTTGAGCTGGTGCAGAAAAATCTCTGTTGTCATACACACCATAATCCGCTTTGACATCAAAGCTCAAGTGTTTGTTGCCCTTTACTTTTTCTTGAGGTAAGTTTGGTCCTACATCTACGGTGAAAGTGTAGTTTCCATCTGTCTTGGCATAAAACTTGGATGGGATTATGCCGAGGATTGTCAAATCAAACTTGACATCCCCTCCGCTGGAGTCTTTTGTGAATACATAGGTTAAGAGGTTGGTGTCGTAGTCGAAGTAGGGCTTACCTATTACTTTTCCGTTTTCTTTAATGCTCGGAAATTCATTTACATATTGTGTTAAGTCCAAGTTGGGGTCAAATTGAATTTCAAATCTCTTGCCCGGTTGAGTTTGTTTTAAATCGATTATGGCATGGTAGGTGTAGGATTCGTAACGATAAGCTTCCCACACTCCTGCCTTGGAGCTAAGCCCTCCAGCTTGTCCTTCTTTTAAGGACATCGATTGACTTACTGTAACTATCTCGACTTTATTTGATGTGTCTTTCACTTCTTCGTTTTTAATCCAGTAGTCTTGTCCGTTGGTTGGAAAGCCTTGTCCGTTTTTGTTGCGGGCAGTGTAGGTTACTTGTCCAGCCTTGTCGACTTTTACATCAAAGATGACTTGCGATTCGATGTAGTTGTCGGGGCTAGATTGTTCTTCTATTGTGTAAGTGCCTTCTGGATATTCTCCGAATGTCGCCTTACCATCTGTACCCGAAATTTTCGTAGCGATTGGGTCGCCATTTACATCTCTTAGGACAAATGTCGCTCCAGCAAGAGGCTGTTGAGCTGAATCTACCTTTATAACCTCTATCGGTTTTTTGGTGAAAGGCTCGTTTTTAACTGTGATGACTGTCTGCTTGCTAGTTGAAGAGGACAAGTTAATGCTGTTATTTTTCAAGCTCGCTTGACCTGGGTCATCGTCTGTCACCCAGTCATAGCTTAGGCTTGAAGTGCCCGTCGCCTTTCCCGTGATTTTTACTAAGAATCCCCAGTCCTTAGCTCCTCCAAATCTGCTTAAAGGAAATCTTACTGAATAACCATTTTCGCTAGTAACCCATCCTTTTATTGGGTTGTTGTTTTCTATATTTAATACTGGATTTAGTCCATTTGAAGTTGTCGCTTGCAAGTTCATCTGACTTCGGATGTTGTTTCTGTCGACTGGGTCTACATCGAAGACCTCAACTTTTAAATTAGAAATTCCAGTTTGTTTGATGTCGACTCTCGTGTCCCTGTCTGTCGTGCCGCCAGATTTGTTGCCCAAAGCTTTTAGGAAGATGTAGGATTCGATGTTTCCTTCTGCATCTTTTTTCCCGTAGTGCATTGCGTTCATATAGCTCGGCCATTGTTGATTTTCGATTGTCGTTGTCGGTGTCACTCCACCTTCGATGGTGCCGGGGCCACTTGTCTTGTTGATTCTACCTTCGAGGTCGACTGTGAAGTAGATATCTTCTCCCAATTTATAACCTTCTGGCGCCTTGGTTTCTATTAAAGAATATGATCCAGCTGGAATGTTGGAAAATTGTGCCTCACCCGTTACTGGGTCAGTCTCTACTTCCGGTCCACGGAAGAGTCTGAATCTCGCTTTTCCGAGTGGATTTCCCTTTTCGTCTACTTTCTTCAAAGTAAAGCTTGCGAGCTTTGCTGTAATGTCCTCCGTCATTCTGTTATGGATGAAGTATTCATTGTTTAAAGATGTGTAGTAGTTGTAGTTTTCAAGGTACTTATAATTCTTTTTATCAATCTCTACAGTTTTCGGCAAATCTTGGACAACTTTCGGAACTATTCTATTCGCTTTCGTTACCTTGCCATCATTAACGATATTCCAGACTTTTACGTCGGGGATTATTATCTGTCTTCTTCTAAGACTCGGATCTGTCGCTTCGGCTACATGAACTGTACCTATTGGGTTGCCTTGTGGGTCTTTCGCCTCAATGTCTTGTGCCGGCATATTAAACCCATCTGGAATTGACCAGTTTTGGTCAAGGTAGATGTTGGTGTTTTTCGATATAGTCACTCCGCCTAAGCTGTAAACGCTAGGTTTTTGAGGTGATGATGGTATTAAGTTCGCACCGTACTCGTAAACTGCAATCGTACCAACGCTCGGTGTTCCTGCTGGGTTAGTTTCCTTGGCTGGTATTTGAGTGTTAAGGTTAGTCGGTGCAGATGTTTGTGGCTTGATGACCATCTTGCCGTAAGTCGGACTAGTTACATCTGTTGTGTCCATTACATAAACTGCCATATTGGACGATGTCACCGTCTGATCTGTGAGATTTCTGTCAGCTAGTGGTAGGCCTTTTAGTGCGTTTTGACCCTTGTCGTCACCAGTTGACACTGCATCCGTCACCGTCCACAAGGATGTGTCTTCTCTTGTGAACTGACCCATGATGGTAGTTCTGTTGTTGACACCTACCCTCGTCGGAGTGGCTTGGTCAATCTTTTCCTTGGAGTAGTTGTCGTGGGCTATGAGTCTTGCTGCCCCGAGTTTGTTGTTGGCAATGGCTGATAGGTCTAGGACGTAATCTTCTTGTGTGTTTATTTTCTTTGTGAAGAAGGTGTAAGTGAACTTTCTCACTCCAGCTGTTGTTGCCTTGTAGTTTTTGGAATCAACTATTCCAAACTTTCCTTTTATATCGTTGTCTGTTACTTCAGAGCTTGCTTGTCCATTTATTTTTAAATCTTCTATTTCACCAAGTCCGGAGCCTTTTACTGTCGTGAAGTTGGCAGCAAAATTTAAGCTCTTTAGGTCTTGGAAGGTGGATTCTACTGTTATGTTCCAGTCAAATCCTTCTAATTCTCCATTTTGGTATCTCGGTGTACCTCCACGTCCCCCGATGTAAACTCTGTAGTTGAAAGCGTCTGCTTCCATTATTTGCGTTACGTCGTGTCTGCCCGGCTCGATGATTGAGCCTGCAAAGTTGCCATTTTTATCGATTTTTTGTGGCACGAGGTCTTTCGGAGCTTTTACTCCGAGTCCCGACACCTTGTTCGTTACGGTGAAGGTTCCATCAGGGTCAAGACTAATATTGTTAGTATTGTAGTCAACTGGAATGTCCAAGGGCAATTGGATGTTTTCCGGTATTGTTCCTTGGATTTGGTATTTTATCTTGTTTTCTTTCTCAATGTACTCTGGAATTGCTATTACCCTTCCTTGGTACATAATCGGTTTTAATTCGGCTGGATTATTGACAGTCAACTTGTTATCCAAGTGAATGTAGAAATACTGATAAGGTTGGATTGGGCCGCCAGCATTTGAGGTGTCAAAACGAGTGATGATGTGGAATTTTTTGCCTTCTAGATTGAGGCCATTAGCATCGACAAAAAGATTAGGTCTGAAGTTTTCGTTTCTATCTTTTTCTACTAGTCTTTTTATGGCGGCATCGTTGTCTGCCATTAGCTTTTCTTGGTCTTCTCTTGAAAGCTCATATTTTTCTTCAAATGTGTCAAGAAGGGCTTGGATTTCTTTTATTCCATTTTTTTCGTCTGCCAGGGCCTTTTTCAATTCCTTATCAGCCTTTTGCAGACCTGTAATGCCTAAAGTTTCTTTTATTTTATCTAGGATTCCGTCTTTTTCTTCCTTGCCAGCTTCTTCTTTATTTTCTTCCTTGCCAGCTTCTATTTTCTTTTCGTTCTTTATGTCTTTTTGTAGATTTTCTCCTATTTCATTATTTTCTTCTACGATTGATTTATTTTTATCTTTGATAGGATTGGGGTTTTGGTTTTCATTTTCTTTTAAAGCGGAGTTTTCTAAATCTCCGACTTCTATTTCTATAACTATGTCAGCAAGACCTGGAGTAGATATTGTCAAACTGGAATTTCCCTTTTTCAAGGAGTTCTTGGACCTTATATTATCTCTCACGCTTATATTTTCATCTGCTAGAACTTGGTCATAGTTTAGATATTTGATTTCTCCTCTTGTATCTGTGGCTTCTATCCAAAGTCCACCCAGATTTAATTTTTCTCCTTCCTTAAACCTGAGTTTTCTCGGGCTTTTTAATCGCCAAGATGTATAGGTTGAAACATTTTGGTCTTTTATCAAAAGGCCCTTATCATGAGATCGACCACTTGATTCTTCTTCCTTTTTTAAATCTGTGATTTCAGGATAGTTTTGATCTTGTATTCTTTGTGAATTTTTAAAATTTGCGCCCGGTCCTTGTCTGTTTACATTTGCATAGGCTACCAAAGGCGTGAATACGTCCATTAAAATCAAAAACGCCAAGAAAAGGCCCATCATTCTTTTTAATGTTTCTCTCATTTTTTACTATCCCCAATCTGTTTTTCTTCTAATTTTGTTTATCTACCTTAAATTTTATTATTTAATTTTTAAATTCTTTTTAATTTTATGTAATGTCTTTAATTTATAATTGGCAAAAAATATTAAGTTTTTTTATATGTATTATTTCTATATACATTTTATTTCAAAATTTTCTCTTATACAATACATATTTTAAATTTTTCTTCTATTTTTACTGATATAAAAGATGTTATTGATAAAAAAATGTGTTTTTTTTTCTTTTCATATGGGGTATCTGACCTGTAATTTAGGTTTTGACAAGTGTGTGTGCTTTTTGATATGTTCTATTATTTTGTTTTTTTTTTGCTTTATATATTTAAAAAATTAATAAAAAAATATGGTCATAAAGACCATTTATAACTTTAATTTTTAATTAATTTATCAAATCAAAAAGATGGTCCTTTAAGACCATCCCTTTGTGTGATATTTTGTTGAGTTTTTTATTCTGTCTATGGATATGAGTTGGATTATGCCCATCTCTGTTTTTTGAATTTCGTAGAGGTATTCTCCATCATCTACAAGTGAGCCTGTTTCTGCCGGGACGGATTTTTCCTCTAAAAGTTTTGATACATAGCCTCCCAGGGTCTTTATGTTTCCTGCATGGATTTCTATGTCGTAGGTGTTATTTATAAATTCTATTTCCTTGGCTGCTGTGAATATATATTCTGTATCTCTGGCTGGCTCTGTATCAGTCAAGTATTTTCTTACAAGAAAGAGTATGAGTATGGCTACTACTCCTATTAAAAGGTCTTTCATGTTGTCTGAATAGACAAGTAGCTTTCTTGCTATTACAAGACAGATTAAGTGGATTATGGTGGACTCTGTATGAGCTATCATGAGTAGGACAAATTCTATTGCCACGACTAAGAGTAAAACGTGGGATAAAAATTGCTTGAAGAGTTCATAGGAGACTTCTATTCCCGAGCTTAGAATCTCTACATAGTATTTTATTATGTCGGGTATGGAGATTACTATTCCTATAAGGAGAATTAAGGAGATTACTGCTTCTACTACAAAGGCTACTCTGTTTACGTAGGCTAAAAATTTTCTTCTGTTCATATCAAACCTCTATTGTTTTATTTATTTCTTTTTTTATTTTTTCGATTATTTTCTTTTCCACTCTGGAAACTGTCATCTGCGATATGTTCAACTTTTCTGCTATGGAGGCTTGGGTTTTTTTGTTGAAATATCTGTCTATTAGGATGGTCTTTTCGTTTTCGGTCAAAGTTTTGAAAAATTCTTTGAGAAAATCATTTATTTCTATCCTGTCAAAGTAGTCTTCTTCGACTCCTATGAGATCTCCTAGATTGACTTCTTTATCATCTGCTGATGAGTCATAGACCATGTCTAGAGAGCGGGGTGTGTAGACTTTTGAGGCTTCCATGCTTTCTATTATTTCTTCTGGACTTGCTCCTATATAGTCTGCTATGTCTTCTATGCTGGGTTTTCTCTGCTTTATTTGTGTTAGCTGACTTTTGGCAAGGTTTATTTTTTGTGAGAGTTCTTGGATTCTCCTTGGCACTCTTATGGTCCAGCCCTTGTCTCTGAAATATTTTTTTATTTCCCCTATTATGGTCGGGGTGGCAAAGCTTGAAAATTCAAATCCTTTTTCCGGGTCATACCTGTCGACTGCATATATAAGTCCCATGGAGGCGACTTGAAAGATGTCGTCATAGTCTATTCCCCTACCCATGTATTTTTTTGCAAGTATTTCAGCTATGTAGAGGTGTTCTTCTATGAGTATGTTTCTGATTTTCTTGTCTTTTGTCTTATAATATTCTAAGAAAAGCTCTCTCCTCTTGTCTTTGCTGAGGGTCTTTTCTTCTTGCAGCTTTTCACTCATAGAAGTACCTTTTCTAATATCAATTGATTATTTTCTGCTTCTAGCTTGTCAACTGTCGATTCTATTATTAGTTTGGACATTTCGTTTTCTTCTTTGTAAAGACTTTCCTTTTTTATGCCCTTTATTTTTATGACAAATTTTTCGCCGATTTCAAAAAGTATAAAAAGCTCTTTTGGTTCTTCTTCTAGAAGGCTTATGTTTAGAGCTTCTCCTACTGCCATTTTGATGTCTTCTACTGTTTCTAAGGAGACATTTTTACCAAGCAGGAGGCCTCCTATGAGGAGGCGGGTCGCTGGTAGATATTGCATTTTTTTAGGAATTTTGTATTCTATTAAATCAATCATCTGACCCGCTCCTTATTTCAAAAACTTCATCGAGTTTGGTTATTTTGAAGAGTTTTTCTATGTTGGGTTTTAGGTTTTCTAAGGATATTGTGTTGTTTTTGTCTTTTATTTCTTTTAAAAGATAGATCATGGCTCCCAAACCTGTGGAATCTACATATTCAAATTCATCGCCAACTATAACTATGTTTTTAGGATCTTCCTTGTACTTGTTTATTATTTCTGTCTTGAATATATCTGTGGAGTTTATGTCAAGTTCTCCTATGGGATAGACATAGAGCTTTTCTCTTGATTCAAATTTTAATCTGAAATCCATACTTCCTCCTAGTTTTCTCCAATATATTTTGCTACGGCTACAATTTCAGAATCTTTTAAGTTCATGAGTTTTACTCCACTTGTTGCCCTGCCTTGGATGGAGATGTCTGCGGCTTCTATTCTGATTATGACTCCTTTTTCTGTAATCATCATTAGCTCGTCTTCCTTATCTACTACTTTTGCACTCATTAGAGGACCTGTCTTTTCTTTGACGTTGTAGGTTATAAGTCCCTTTCCTCCTCTATTTTGAATCTTGTATTCTTCTGTTTTTGTCATCTTTCCATAACCTTTTTCAGATATTACAAGCAGGTACTTGTCTTTGAAATTGATATCAAAGCCTACAACTTGGTCGTCTTTTTCTAGTTTTATGCCTATGACTCCTATGGAATTTCTACCGAGGGGTCTTGTGTCTTTTTCTGAGAAATTGATGGCTTTACCTTTTTTAGTTACAAGGATTATTTCGTCTTCTCCTGATGTGGGCCTTACTCCGACTAGGTTGTCGCCTTCTCTTAGGTTGATGCCTATAATTCCCGATTTACGAATGTTTTTGTATTCATCAAGGTCCGTCTTTTTGATGTAACCTTCTTTGGTCACCATAAATAGATACTTGTCCTTGTGATTTTTGCTTATTGGCACGACTTCTGTCACTTCTTCTTTCTTTTGCAATTCCAAAAGATTTACTATGGCTGTTCCCCTAGCCTGTCTTGAGCCTTCGGGTATTTCATAGGCTTTTTTGCAAAAGACTCTGCCTAAAGATGTGAAGAAGAGGATGTTGTCATGGGTTGATGTTATATAGAGATCTTTTACGAAGTCTTCTTCTCTAGTTGTGAGGGCTGAGACTCCCGTTCCCCCTCTTTTTTGAGGTTTGTAGGTGCCTTCTGGCATTCTTTTTATATAGCCAAATTGAGTCATGGTGACTACTACATCTTCTTCTGGGATGAGGTCTTCTATATTTATTTCGCCTTCATCTGGAACTATTACTGTCCTTCTCAGATCCTTATATTTTTCTTTGATTTCTTCTAATTCTTCTATGACTACTTGGTCTAGGAGATTTTTGTTTTCCAAGATGGCCTTGAATTTTTGAATCTTTTTTATGAGATCTTCGTATTCAGCTTCTAACTTGTCTCTTTCCAAACCTGTTAGTCTTCTTATTTGCATACTTAATATTGCTTGACCTTGTTCTTTGGAAAGTCCAAATTCTTCTGTAAATTTATTTAAGGCTTCTTCATCTGTCTTGGATGATCTTACTATTTTTATTATTCTGTCTATGTTATCAAGGGCAATTTTTAAGCCTTCTATGATGTGGGCTCTAGCTTCAGCCTTTTTTAAATCAAAGCGGGTTCTTCTTGTTACTATTTCTTCTTGGTGCTTTATATAGTATTTTATGAGTTCTTTTAGGTTTAAAACTTTGGGAACTCCGTCTACTAAGGCCAGATTTATAATGCCAAAGGTGATTTGCATTTGGGTGTTTTTGTAGAGATTGTTAAGTACCACGTTGGCGTTGGCATCTCTTTTTATCTCAATTACAATCTTCATGCCTTTTCTGGAGGATTCGTCTCTTATGGCACTTATTCCTTCTAGTTTTTTATCTTTTACAAGTTCTGCAATCTTCATGATTAGATTGGCCTTGTTGACTTGATAGGGGATTTCTGTTACGAGAATCCTCTGCTTATTTTTGTATTCTTCTATTTCGGCTCTGGCTCTTACTTGGATTTTGCCTCTGCCCGTCTTATAGGCTCTTTCTATTCCATTTTTTCCAAGAATCAAGGCTCCTGTTGGAAAGTCTGGTCCCTTAATAGTTTTCATGAGTTCTTCAACTGATATGGACTTGTCTTTTATATAAAGCACGCAGGCATCTATGACTTCTTTTAGATTGTGAGGAGCCATATTTGTAGCCATGCCGACAGCTATACCAGCTGAACCATTTACCAAAAGATTTGGAAATCTTGATGGAAGGACTGTCGGTTCTACTTCTCTTTCATCAAAGTTTGGAACAAAATCTACTGTGTCCTTGTTTATATCTTTTAGCATTTCAAGTGCCAAGGGTGACATTCTAATTTCTGTATACCTCATGGCTGCTGGCGGGTCTCCGTCTACTGTACCAAAGTTACCTTGACCGTCTGCTAAGAGATAGCGAGTGTTGAAGTCTTGAGCTAGTCTTACGGCTGCATCATAGATTGAGGAGTCGCCATGGGGGTGAAATTTACCCATGATTTCTCCGACAAGACTTGCGGATTTTCTATATCCCTTGTCTGGTGTGATGCCAAGGGTTTGCATTCCATAAATTATTCTTCTGTGGACTGGTTTTAAACCGTCTCTGACATCCGGAAGGGCACGTGATACTATGACACTCATGGAGTAGTCTAAGTAGGATGTACGCATTTTGTCTTCTATGGATGCGTCTATTATTCCTGTTTCTCTATTTTCTGTTTCCATTTTCCACTCCTATGCATCTATGTTTGTGGCGTAAATTGCATTTTCTTGAATAAATTCTCTTCTGGGGTCTACTTCTGATCCCATAAGGGTTGAGAATACTTCATCTGCTTCTACTAAGTCTTCTATTTGGACTTTTATCAAAATTCTCGAGTCTGGATTCATTGTGGTCTCCCAAAGTTGGTCGGCATTCATTTCTCCAAGTCCCTTGTATCTGGAAATTTTGTAATTCTTTTCTCTGCCAAGTTCTTTCATGGCTGAGTCAAGTTCTTCTTCAGAGTAGCAATATCTTATGACTTTTTCCCCTCTTTTTATTCCAAATAGGGGTGATTTTGCCACATAGACATGACCTTCTTCTATGAGGGGTCTCATGTATCTAAAGAAGAATGTCAAAAGTAGGGTCATTATATGAGCACCGTCTACATCGGCATCTGTCATTATTATTATCTTTCCATATCTCAAGCCTTCTAATGAGAAATCGTCTCCTATACCCGTACCAAAGGCTGTGATCATATTTTTTATTTCTTCTGAATTTAAAATCTTGTCAAGTCTAGCCTTTTCTACGTTCATTATCTTTCCTCTAAGTGGGAGGATGGCTTGAATTTCTGAGTCTCTTCCTGTTTTCGCAGTGCCGCCGGCAGAATCTCCTTCGACTAGAAAGATTTCATTTTGTCCTATATCTGAAAGATGACAGTCCCAAAGTTTTCCGGGAAGTGCCATTGTATCTAGAACTGATTTTTTTCTGGTCAAATCTCTCGCCTTGCGAGCTGCTTCTCTTGCTCTTCTGGCTTGTAGGGCCTTGTCTAGAATCTGCTTGGCATCTTTTGGGCTTTCTTCCAAGAAGTTTATTAATTTGTCTGAAATTATAGAATCTACAATTCCTCTTATTTCAGAGTTTCCAAGTTTAGTTTTGGTTTGACCTTCGAATTGGGGATTGGGTAGCTTTACACTTATGACTCCAGAAAGTCCTTCTCTTACATCTTCTCCAGAGAGGTTTTCTTCTTTTTCTTTTATTATGTTGTACTTTCTTCCATAGTCATTTATAGTCCTTGTTAGGGCTGTTCTAAAGCCGGACATATGGGTTCCGCCTTCTTCTGTGTTGATGTTGTTGGCAAAGGTCAAAATTGTTTCAGAATAGGAATCTGTGTATTGGAAGGCAGCTTCTACTGCGACTCCTTCTTTTAATTCATCCATATATATTATTTTATTGTGGATAGGTACTTTTTTCTTGTTTATAAATTCTACAAAACTTTTAATCCCACCTTCATAGTGGTAGGTGTCTTTTTTGTCATTTCTATCGTCTATAAATTCAATTCTGATTCCCTTATTTAGAAATGCCATTTCTCTAAATCTCTTGGCTAGGATATCATAGTCAAATTCGACAGTTTCTTTGAATATTTCTGGATCTGGATAAAATATTATCTTGGTTCCAGTTTCTCCTTCTTCCGCTGTTCCTATGATTTGCAATTCACTTGTAGGATTTCCCTTTGAAAATTCTTGCTTGAATACTTTTCCTTCTCTTTTTACGATGGCTATGAGTTTGTTTGATAAGGCATTTACTACGGATACCCCTACTCCGTGTAGACCTCCAGAAACCTTATAGGCGTTATTGTCAAACTTTCCACCTGCATGAAGCACTGTGAGGACTGTTTCAAGTGTTGATTTTCCAGTTTGTGGATGGGTCTTTGTAGGTATTCCCGATCCGTTGTCTTCTACTGAGGCTGCCCCATCTTTTTCCAATCTTATTGTTATTTTGTCGCAAATTCCCGCAAGGGCCTCGTCAATTGAGTTGTCAACTACTTCATAAACCATGTGGTGAAGACCTCTAGGTCCTGTCGAACCTATATACATACCAGGTCTTGTCCTTACCGGCTCTAGCCCTGTTAAGACTCTTATGTCGTCTGCATCATAATGTCTACTAGTTTTTGATTTTACCATTATAATTCTTATCTCCTAAATTCTGATTATGTTAGCATCTTCTTCATATATGTCAAAATCAGTTGTTGTAATAAATGATTGAAGATCTCCCAAGTTTGAAAATAAATCTTTTCTTCTTTTTTCATCCAATTCTGAAAAAACATCGTCTAAGAGGAGAATCGGATTTATTCCTCTTAGTTCTTTTACCAGCTGACACTCTGAAATTTTTAGTGCCAAAACTGCTGATCGCACCTGACCTTGAGATCCGAAGTCTTTTAAATCTTTTTGATTAAAATAAAATTCTAAATCTTCTCTATGAGGTCCGATGCCGGTGTTTCCAAAATATCTATCTCTTTCTAAGTTATCTTTCAAAAGTTTTAAAAATTCTTTTTGCATTTCTCTTTCATCTTCCATATATTCAAGACAAGATTTGTAGGATATATGAAATTTTGCATCTTGCGAAAATATTTTTTTGAAATTTAAGGCTGAAACTTGCAAGAGTCTGTCTATATATCTTTTTCTACTTCTTATTAGGTAGCTTCCGTATTTTACCAACTGTCTATCATATATGTTTATTAAGCTGTCAAAATCCTTGGTATTTCTCATTTTTAAGAGTTTATTTCTCTGAGCAAGGACTTTTTTGTAATTTTTGTTGTTAAATTCATAGATGTAGGTCAAGTTTTCCAAACAGGAGTCTAGGAAGTTTCTCCTGTCTTGGGGCGAGCCTTTTATCATGAATATGTCATCCGGAGTGAAAACCACCTTGCTTCCTATTTGAGCAAGTTCTCTCAAGGATTTGATTACTTTTTCATTTATATAGATGGTCTTTACTTCTTTTGTCATTAAAATTTTAATGTCATATATAAGACCTGCTATATCAGCCTTGGCCTCTATACACATGGCCTCTGCTTGAAAATTTATGAGGTCCTTGTCTTTTGAATTTCTAAAACTTTTGCCATTTATACACATGCCTATGGCTTCTAGGAGGTTGGTCTTACCCCTGCCATTTTCTCCTAAAATTATATTTTTGTGTTCGCTTGGCTTTAAAATATATGACCTGTACGACCTAAAATCTACAAGCCGTAGGCTTAAAATTTTCATTTTCCACCTATTTTATTAGTATTTCTTGATTTTCAAAAAGAACCTTGTCTTTGGGTCTTAGTTTTTTACCTCTCATGGTACAGATTTCTCCATTTACCTTGACTAGCCCTTCTAAGATTAATTGTTTTGCTTCTCCACCAGAGTAAACTAGATTTAAGACTTTTAAGAGGTCTTGGAGCTTTATATATTCTGTTTCCAGCTTAAATTCGATCATCCTGCCAACCTCACTGGTAATACTAAGTAGAGGTAGGACTCATCATCTACTCCTTTTATGATAAGAGGATTTACTGAATCTATGAAGTTTAGCCTTACTTCTTCGTCTTCCATTATTTTTAATCCGTCTAGAAGGTATTTGGAGTTGAAGGCTATTTGTATTTCCCTGCCTTCCATTTGACAGAAAATATCTTCTTTTACATCTCCTATTTCTGAATTGGAAGATATATTTAGTATTTGGTCTTTTATTTCAACTCTCACAAGATTGGCTCTTTCTTCTTTTGCAAGTAAAGACGCTCTTTCTAATGAATTTATGAGTTCTCTTCTTATGACCTTGGCGACTAAATCATGGTCTTTTCTTATTAGCTCATCATAAGAAAAGAATTCACCTGCTAGTAAGGTCGAATAAAGGCAAGTAGACTCACTTTCAAAGGAAATTGCATTTAGACTTGTTATGATTTTTACTTCTCCTTCTTCCGGCAAGATTTTTGAAAGCTCTGTAAGCGATCTTGCCGGTATGATTGATTTTTCTTCTAAATCCACTTGTAAGTCAACCCTTTTTAGGGCCAATCTAAAACCATCTAGGGCTACAAAATTTATATGGTCTTTTTTTATGTGCATAAGAACACCGGTGAAGGTCTTTCTTATTTCATCTTGTGAAACCGCAAAACTTGTCTGCCTTATGGCTGTCTTTAGTTCTTGGCAATCCATTGTGAAACTTTGACTTCCGCTTATGGAAGGTATTTCAGGAAAACCTGATGCTGAGTGAATGCTTATGTTGAATTTTGACTTTTCGCATTTTATATTCATCATATTTTTGTCAACAGTGATGTCTATTAAGGCGTCTGGTAGCTTTCTTATGATGTCTCCGAAAAGTTTGGATGCTACAACAAATTCCCCATCTTCTGTGGACTTGCATTCTATTTTTGTAACTATACTTATTATGTTGTCAGTTGCGAAAAGAGTTATGGTATTGTCTTTTACTCTTACATAGATGCCTTCTAGTAGAGGATCTGTTGTCCTAGTCGAGATTGCTTTTTGTACTGTTGATATAGCTTGATTTAAGGAAATTTTATTTATTTTGAAATTCATTGTTCCTCCTAGATATAATAGATATATATTTAGTAATAGTAGTAGTACTTGTTGATTTGTTAATAAGTCCATCAAATAATAAAAAGTAGAACTTTTTTATTTGGATAAGTTGTGGATAAGTTTTTTATAAGTTTATTTTTATCCACATTAGGATTTTATTTTTGCCAAAATCTGCTTTATTTTTACTTTAAATTCCGTAGATTCTTCCATATTTTTACTTATCTTATCTATGGCGTGAATTACAGTTGAGTGATCTCTTCCTCCAAACTCCTCTCCTATTCTAGGAAGAGATAGTTCAGTTAGTTCTCTTGTTATATACATGGCAATTTGCCTCGGGAAGGCTATGTTTGCTGTCCTCTTTTTGGAGTTTAGATCTTGAACCGAGATTTGAAATTCTTTTGCTACAACTTGCTTTATATAGTCCGAATTTATGACTTTTTTCTTTTTGGAATCTATCAAATCTTTTAATACTATCTTGGCTATATCTGTTGAGATATTTCCATTTACAAGCTTGGAATAGGCTATGATACTAGAAAGAGCTCCCTCTAGCTCTCTGATGTTGCTTCTGACATTTTCAGCTATTAAATTTATGATTTCTGCATCCACTTCAAAGCCTTCTGAATCGGCCTTATTTCTCAAAATGGCTATTCTAGTTTCCAAATCTGGCGGGCCTATATCCACAACAATGCCCCAGGCAAATCTTGAAATAAGTCTTTCTTCTAGTTTTTTGATTTCCTTGGGAGGCTTATCAGATGTCAAGACTATCTGTTTATTTCTGGAGTGAAGTTCGTTAAAGGTATTAAAAAACTCCTCCTGAGTGGTGTCTTTGTCAGCTATAAATTGGATATCATCTATTAGAAGAAGGTCGACAGATCGGTATTTTTGTCGAAATTTTTCATTAGTTCCCTTTTGAATTGAATTTATGAGTTCGTTTGTAAACTGCTCACTTGTGACATAGAGAACTTTTTTGTTCGGGTCTTGTTCCAAATAAAAATGACCTATGGCCTGCATAAGGTGAGTTTTACCAAGTCCAACTCCACCATATATAAAAAGAGGGTTGGCCTGCACTCTAGAAGGGTCGTCATAATTTTCAGCTACTTGAAGGGAGATTGCCCTGGCAAATTCGTTTGATTTTCCAACTACGAATGTATCGAAGGTGTATTTTTCGTTGAGCCTTGAAAAATTTCTAAAAATATCTTCCTTTTTTATATGTAGAGAATCTTTGATGTCAAAATCTTCTTGATCATCTGTTGAAATTTTTATCTCAAAATCTACACCTGTGACTTCCCTAACAGAATCTTTTATGAGTTTGAAATGCTTGGGAGTGTTGTTTAAATAAGTTGAAATAAAAGCTGTGGGAACAGTCATTGCAAAAATATTTTTATCATAATCTATGGACTTGTATTTTAATTTAGAAAACCAGGTGTGATAAGTCGCCGGGTTCATGGAATTTTTTTCTATTATTTTCATTATTTTAGAAAATAGCCCGTCCATTTCCATATTGAAATAGCCCTCCTCTTTTGTAGTGATGTGGAAAACATCTTTATAATCAACAAAATTATTGCAGCTTAAAAAGTGACTTATCCACAAAGTATAAACAGGTTGTTTATAAAAATTAAGTATAATTGCTTGTAAAAAGCAAATTTATCCACAATTATTTTATCAAAAAGCCAAAAACTTATCAACAAAGTATCCACAGGCAAATTTGTCAAAAAATCCTTAAAAAAGTGGTATTTGTAGACAAAAAACTTGACATAAGGGTCTGGTGGTCAATATAATACTAGTTAGCTTTACGAAAGGAGGGATAAATGTGAAAAGAACATTTCAACCAAAAAATAAGTCTAGAAAAAGAGAACACGGTTTTAGAGCTAGAATGAGAACTAAAAACGGTCGTGCTGTTTTGAAGGCTAGAAGAAGAAAGGGTAGAAAGAGACTTTCCGCATAAGTTATGGATAAGGACATCTATTTGAAAAAGAGTCGAGACTTTGATTCGGTTTATGGAAAGAGAAATATTTTCGGAAACAGAAACCTCACTTTTTACATGAAAAAAAATAGAATGGGTCATCCTAGATTGGGATTTTCCATTTCTAAAAAGGTCGGCAATGCCGTTACTAGAAACTTGCTAAAAAGAAGGCTCAAGTCCATATATAGACAATATAAGGATATTTTGAATTTGGGAGTCGATGGGGTAATTGTAGTAAAAAAAAGCTGCGTAGATATTTCTTATAAAGAATTGGAGGGCTCTTTTGTTCACGTTATAAGGGGTGGCTTAAAAAAATTTAAGAGGTGATTATATTGAAATTTATGATGGATTTGCCTAAAAATTTCATGTTGATTTTAATAAAATTTTATCAAAAAATTATTTCACCTTATATTTTTCCAGGAGCTCATTGTCGATTTAGACCGACTTGTAGCCAGTATGGTAAAGAGGCTTACGAAAAATACGGATTTTTTAAGGGAAGCTATCTCTTGATAAGAAGAATTTTAAGATGTCATCCATTTTCTAAGGGAGGATATGATCCCTTACCATAGGAGGATAAATGGAATTACTAAGAAATGTCTTGGGAATGTTTGTAAGGGCAATCTATGATGGGCTTCAAGGAGCCTTTGCAGAGCCTAGTTCTGTATCATTTTTTGCAATATCTATAGTTCTTGCAACGCTGATTCTCAAGCTGGTTATGTTGCCTCTTAGCTTTTCTCAAATTAAAAACCAAAAGAAGATGGCTATTTTGCAGCCAGAAATTGAAAAGCTAAAGCAAAAATACAAACACGATCCCCAAACTCTTGCACAAAAACAACAACAGCTCTACAAGGATTCTAATTACTCAATGTTGGGAGGATGCTTGCCTATGATATTTACCCTAGTGGTACTTATCGCTTTTTATAGGGTGTTTATGTATCCGGCTCAATATATCTTTAAAGAAGCGGGAATGTATGATTCAATTCAAAAGAATTTTTTCTACATCTCCAATATAGATAATCCCGATCCAAGCGTGATCTTGCCATTTTTAGCAGGTCTTTCGACCTTCCTTTCGAGTTACTTGGCTCAAAAGGCAAATGAAAGTCAAGGTATGGACCAGGGCAAGAGTATGATGAATACAATGATGCTCGTGATGCCTGTTATGATCTTCATGATGGGTAGGAGATTTGCTGCTGCACTTGTAATCTATTGGATTGTTTCAAACTTATTCCAAGTTTTACAACAACAAATTACCAATATGGTTATAAAAAAGACCGAGGAGGATAAAGATGTACCTGATAAAGACAGCTAAGACTGTTGAAGAAGCTGTTAATGAGGCTCTTATTGAACTTGGAAAAAATGAAAGTGAAGTCGAAGTCGAAATTATAGAAGAACCAAGCAAGGGCTTTTTTGGCCTTATAGGTAGCAAGGAAGCTACTGTAAAGGTGACTGTAATTCAAGATGCTAAGGATATTGTAAAAGAAATTTTCCAAGAAAAAAAGGAAAGAGAGA
Source organism: Peptoniphilus sp. GNH (assembly GCA_021307325.1). NCBI lineage: Bacteria > Bacillati > Bacillota > Tissierellia > Tissierellales > Peptoniphilaceae > Peptoniphilus > Peptoniphilus sp. GNH. Next base: position 1,381,882 of record CP089931.1, read on the forward strand.
AGAGCCAAGAATCTGAAACTTCTGATGACTTAGAAGAAGAAATTGAAGAAAAAATAGAAGTTTTAGAAAATGAGATAGAAAGAGAAGAAGAGGATGAAGAAGCTAAGATAGATTCAGTAGTCTTTGGATTTTTGAATAAAGTTTTATCAAATCTTGGAATTGAATATGAAGTAGAAATTGAAAGAGTGGACAACTTTCTAAATATAAACATCTTAGGTGATGAGGAAAAATTGGGAATTGTAATCGGAAAAAGAGGAGTGACTCTGGATTCGATTCAATATCTGCTCTCTCTACTTGTAAACAAGGTGTCACAAACCTATATAAGGGTTATAGTCGATGCATCAGGTTATAGAAAAAAGAGAGAAAATACTCTAGTGGAGCTTGCTGAAAGAATGGCTGATAAGGTCGTGAAATCTGGAAGATCAATAAGACTAGAACCTATGAATGCTGCTGAAAGAAGAATCATTCACTCAGCTCTTCAATCTTTTGAAGGAGTATCAACCCATTCAGAAGGAAAAGATCCTTACAGAAAGGTTGTCATTCAAAAAGAAAGAGAATATTGAGATTTTGAATTTTAAACTAAAACAGATCGAAAATTTGATCTGTTTTTTTTATTGTAAACAAGAGATACGGGAATAAGTTTTTAAGACTTAAAAGTGTGGCAAATGTCACAGATTTATTTAAGCTTTTGTAATATACTCTACTCATAAAAGAAAAGGAGAGAGTATGAGCAGATTTTTGTCAGCAATTCATTATTTTATGTACAATAAAATCAAATATTTAGATTGGATAAATAGAGACCTTTTGGAAAAATTTGACCTCGAGGAAAAAAGAGAAGAAGTTTTGAGATACGCTGGTAGCCTTGAAGAGGGAAACTTGGAAGATATCATAAATTTAGAAAACATTCATGGATGGATAAATCAAAATATCTCCATAGTGGAGCTTGGTCTTGCAAAGACTGTGGATTTAATTCTTGAAAAAAATAATTTAGACGATATAAAAAATTATTTTTATAAGCTGGGACTAGAGGAAGGTAAACAAATCGAAAAACCTATTCAAGTCTTTGAAAAACTAAATGAGAGATTTTTAGATGGGATGCCCTGTGATAGGGCCTTGGAACTTTTAAAAGAGAATGAGGATGGGATTGCCTGGAGGGAGAATCTAGAAATACATTCAAAATTCTGGAAAGATAAAGGCGTTATTTATAGAGAATTGAGAAATAACTTTGTGAAAGGTTTATGCAAGTCTTATAATTTAAACTATATAGATTCGTCTGATATTAAGGAGGTAAAATGTACTGTATAGATGTTTTAGTAAAAGAACATGAAAATATTTCAAAATTTTTGGATATAGTAGAAAAAGAATGTGTGGATATTTTAGAAGGTAAGAAATTAAATCCAGACTTTTTCAAAAGGGCTATATATTTTATAAGAAATTATGCCGATAAAAAGCACCATGGCAAGGAGGAAGATTTCTTATTTAAAGAGATGAGCGCCAATCTAGGTCAGGCAGCTCAAAAAGTAATCCAATACGGCATGCTTGCAGAGCATCAAATGGCAAGGGCAACAGTTATGATCCTAGAAGATGCCATAGAAAACTACGAAAAAGACCCATCAGCTCTTAATAAACTTCACATAATAGCAAACACCATGTCTTATGTATATCTTTTAAGAAGGCACATATATCAAGAGAATAATGTGGTCTACCCCCTAGGAGAGAGCAAGCTTGATAGAGATACACTCGAAAAAGTAAACGAGGATACCAAAAACGCAGAAGACACCGATAAAAATGATTGGCTAAATCTCTTTGAAGAACTTGGAATCGACACAAGCAATCTAAAAAAAGATTAAAAAGTTAGCAAAAAAATTTTTAAGTACAGATAAAATTAATATACACTTTTAAAGAAAACAAAATAACTTAGAAAAAGTTTTACTATAAAAATTATTAACAAAGACACAAACAAATACTAAAAAGAAAAATAAAAAACCGTTTCACGTGAAACGGTTTTTGTGTTTTAAAATAAAATCAAAAAAACTTACAAGACAACAAAGAACTTATAAAAGAATAAAAATTTTTAAAAATCCTCATACATAATAGGTGGCAAAATTAAATGCGGCACAAATAAAAAACAAAAAATAAATTCGTGCGTTTCACGTGAAACGCTTTTAAATAAATTTAAAAGCAAGTATAATAAACAAAGAGGTGAAAAAATGACTAAAGTAATCACCGTCTTTAATCAAAAAGGCGGCGTTGGAAAGACCACAAGCACTATAAATCTAGCTTGTGCTTTGGGCTTGAGAAGAAAAAAGATTTTAATAATAGATATGGATCCCCAAGCAAATGCGACATCGGGTCTTGGAATTGAAAGACATAGGGAAGACAACATCTATGATTTTTTAATAGATAAGAAAAATGTGACAGTAAAAAGTGAAGAAAAAAATGTTTGGATACTGCCTTCTGGTTTAGAATTGGCTGGTATAGAGATAGAACTTGCACAAATGGATAAGTGGCAATTTCTTTTAAAAGACAATTTGGAGACCATAAAAGATGAGTTTGATTATATCTTTATAGATTGTCCGCCGTCTTTGGGAGTGCTTTCCATAATTGCTCTTAGCGCTTCTGATTCAATAATAATTCCTGTGCAATGCGAATACTATGCCCTAGAAGGTGTGGGCCAACTCATGTCTACTATAAATTTAATTAAAAACAACTTTAACAAGGACCTTGAAATAGAGGGAGTGCTTTTGTGCATGTTTGATGGCAGAAATAATTTGGCCTTAGATGTCAGAGCTGAAGTTGAGAAATTTTTCGACAAAAAAGTTTATCAAACGCTCATACCGAGAAATGTCAGATTGGCAGAGGCACCTTCTTTTGGCATGAGTGTCTTGAGATATGATAGCCCCAGCAAGGGGGCCAAGGCCTATAAAAATTTGGCTAAGGAATTTTTAAGAAAGGAGAAGAAACGTGACTAGTAAAAAAAGAGGACTGGGTAGAGGAATACAAAATTTTATAAAAGACAAGGAAAAAGTAGAAGAACTGATAGGAGATGATAAGGACCCCAAAAGTTTAGTAGAAGTAAACATAGATTCTATATATCCAAACCCGAATCAAGCTAGAAAAGTTTTTTCTCAAATAGAACTGGAAAATTTAAGGGATTCAATTCTGCAATACGGTCTACTTTCTCCCTTGCTAGTTAAAAAAGAAGATGATAAGTATATAATCATAGCGGGAGAAAGAAGGTATAGAGCAAGTAAACTAGCTGGCTTAAAAAAACTCCCAGTTATAGTAAAGGATTTGGCCCAAGAAGATGCCGACAAAATTTCTCTAATTGAAAACATACAAAGGGTGGACCTAAGTCCTCTTGAAGAGGCCAAGGGCTATGATGATATTTTGACTTCTTATGACATATCAATTCAGGAGTTGGCAGAGACCATCGGAAAATCCAGACCTTATATATCCAATGCTTTGAGACTTTTGAAGCTGGATGAAAGGGTTCAGGAATTTTTAAAAGAAGGTCTTATAAGCAAGGGTCATGCGATTTTGCTCTTGTCTGTGGAGGATAAGGATCAGCAATACAAAAATGCTCTTAGAATTATAAAATCAGGCTCTTCTGTCAAGGAGACTCTTATCCTGATAGATGATACAAAAGAAGATAAAGACAAAAACAATTTAAAAACCAAGAAAGATAGGGATATTTTTTTGGAGGATATTTTAGAAAAACTTTCCGACAAGCTTGGCACCAAGGTCTATTTGGAAAAGGGAAAAAAGAGTCAAATTCTTAAAATTGAGTGCTACGGAGATGAAGATTTCTCACGCATAAGTGAGATGATTTTAGGAGGTGAGGATTATTGAAAAGGCAATTTAATATGCTTCTTGTAAATGCCTTTGCAAGCAGGTCATTTAGGGGTAACACCACAGGAGTTGTAATTGCAGATGACTTGTCTACGGGTGAGATGCAAAATATAGCAAGAGATCTCAATCAAACAGAGACTGTCTTTGTGGAAAAGCTCGACAGGGAGAGATATAAGACCAGATTTTTCACTCCAAAAAGAGAGCTTAAACTCTGCGGCCATGCTACGATTGCGACTTTTTACTCTCTTGCCGAACAAGGCTATATTACAGCTGAAGAATCTGGAACAAAGACCATAATACAACACACAGATTCTGGAAAAATAAATGTAGAGATAATATATAAAGATGGAAAGGTCGAGTCAGTCTATATGTATATGACAGACTTGGCATTTGAAAAGACTGATGTTAAAAGTGATTTAGCAAAGGCTCTTGGTATAAAAGAGTCCGACATAGGTCTTTCAAACTATGACGTAGAGCCAAAATATGTGAGATGTGGTTCATCTAGTCTTGTTGTACCTGTAAAGACAAAAGAGATCCTTGAAAATATAAAGCTTGATAGGGCTTTGGCGGAAAAGCTATCCAAGGATTTGGAAGTCGTATCAATCCAAGTATTTACAAGTGAGGATGGAGAGGAAATTTTTCAAAGAACTTTTTCTCCAGCAATAGGAATAGATGAGGAAATGGCATCTGGAACCAGCACAGGAGCCACACTTTATTATCTGGTAAAAGAGAAAATAAACAAGACCAATCTATCGACTCACATTCAGGGACTAGAGGCTGGTAGAGAGAGCAATTTGTCGGCTAAATTTTGCCCGGATGACGGTATAATTGGCAGAATTAAGGTCGGTGGAAGGGCCTATGTATTTTTAAATGGGGTGCTAAATATTCAATGACCAAGATGACACCAAGGCAAGTTAGACAATACAAAAAAAAGCAGAAAATTAGAAGGAGAAATCTCTTAATATTTTGTGTTTTGGTAATCTTCTTTATTTTTCTAATAGATAAGATCAACCTATCTAGGGGTATTTTGAAAATTAATAGAAAAGATGTCGCCTATGTTGAATTTATAAAATTCCAAGAAGGCAATATGAAGACGGTAAAAGACCCTGGAGAGGTTCGTAAAATTTTGAGAAATTTGAAACTCATAAGAGGAAAAGAAATAGAAGAAGATAGGGAAAATGACTTGGGAGTGACCTTTATAAATATCTATGACACCACCAATAAGAAGTGGGAATTGGCAAAATCGGGTATCTATCTAAAAATAAATGGAAAAACTTATGATATAGGTCAGAGTGGCTCAAGTCAATTTGACAAGACTTTTGAAAAATTTTCAAAATAGTAAAAATTTTGAGTGTAAAATACTAGATAAGATGGGTATATAAAATATATCTTATTAGGAGGTAATACAATGCAAGTAACATTCGGGGGAAACCCAGTAAAATTAATAGGCGAAGAAATTAAAGTAGGCGCAAATGTGCCAGACTTCGAACTTACTAAGAGAGATCTTAGTCCACTTACAAATAAAGATTTAAAAGGTAAGATTGTAATATATTCAATAGTTCCTTCAATCGATACAGGAGTTTGCTCACTTCAAACTAGAACTTTCAACGAAAGAGCAAGCGAACTTTCAGATGATGTTTTGATTTTGACTGTTTCGGAAGACCTTCCCTTCGCTCAAGCTAGATTTTGTGCAGCAGAAGGCATAGAAAACGCTGATATAGCATCTGATTACAAGACTAATGACTTTGGCAAAAAATTCGGATTTTTGATTGACGGATTGATGCTTCTAGCAAGAGGAATTGTAGTAGCAGATAGAGATGGCAAGGTTAGGTATGTTGAATATGTGCCTGAAGTGACTCACGAAGTAAACTTTGACAAGGCAATAGAAGAAGCTAAAAAATTAGTATAAGCATTTAGGGAGGATTCATTCCTCCCTTTTTTGTATCGGAATACAAAAAGCCTTTTAGAAAATTTTTAGATATGCCACTTAATAAATTTAAAAGTTTAAAAAAGGTTTTATCATTTTCACAAAAAAGACCAACTTGTGTAAATTTAGAACTTTAAAAAGATTTATTGATTTTCACAAGTTTTCCACAGACAGCAAAAACTTTAAAAATCTAAAACTTTATTTAAAAGGGAAAAAGCTGATATTTACAAGATTTGTAGGTTTTAAAAAATTTATTAGCAAGAGGGCAAGGAGATTGTGGATAATGTGGATAAGGTTGGGGATAATTTATATATAAGGGTTTTTGATTGTGGAAAGAGATTTTACATAATTTAAAATTAAAAGCTTCTTAAAAAATTAAAAATGATAGAGTAAAAGGAAGGGTGTCTTCTAGGAAAATGCAGGAGGACTTCAAGAGAGTAAAGATTTTTTACTTTAAAAATTATGGTCTTATAAAGTTTCATAAAAAATAAAATTATGCTTGCCCCAGAGGGCAAACTATGCTAGAATCACTCCCAGTGAAAATTTGTAGGCGAGTATTTACCTGAAATTTAGAAAGGAAAAAGCAAATGGAAAAAATCAAACATCTAATCTCCCATAATGATTTATCGGAAGAACAACTGAATTCTATTTTATCGCTTGGTGTTTCAATTAGTGAGAGTCCTGAGAAATATTCCAATGTTTGTATTGGAAAATTGCTAGGGGCTCTTTTTTTTGAGCCATCCACAAGAACTAGACTCAGCTTTGAGGCAGCAATGAACCGCCTGGGCGGCAGGGTAATAGGATTTTCTGAAGCAAGCTCAAGCTCAACATCAAAGGGAGAATCCTTGGCAGATACAATAAGAACAGTATCTTGTTATACAGATATTATAGCCATGCGCCATCCCAAGGAAGGCTCTGCACAAATAGCAGCCCAAGTATCCAAAGTGCCGATAATAAATGCAGGAGATGGTGGACACTTTCACCCGACCCAAACCCTGACAGATTTACTTACAATCTATAAGACCCTAGGTCATTTCGACCACTTGAATATAGGATTTTGTGGCGACTTAAAATTCGGACGAACAGTCCATTCGCTTATTTCTGCTCTTAGCAAGTATGAGGGAAATCACTTCAAGCTAATCTCACCAGAGGAGCTGAAGTTGCCAGAATATGTAAAGATGATGAATTTCAAGGACAAGAAAAATTACGAAGAAGTGAGCAACTTGAAGGAAAACATCAAAGATTTGGATATTCTTTACATGACAAGGGTTCAAAAGGAAAGATTTTTCAACGAAGAAGATTATGTTCGTTTGAAGGACACCTATATCCTAAATTCTGAAAAAATTGAAGATGCCAAAAAAGATCTCATCATCCTCCATCCCCTGCCTCGTGTAAATGAGATTGCAGTCGAAGTGGACAAGGACAAAAGGGCAAAATATTTCGAGCAAGTTCAAAATGGAATGTATGTTAGAATGTCGCTTATTATGCATATGTTAGGAGTTGAAAACCATGCTTAGTATTACAAGTATAAGAAGAGGAATTGTGATAGATCACATAAAACCGGGCAAGGGATATGAAATTTTTAAGCTACTAAAACTAGACACTGCAGACTATACCGTGGCCCTTATTATGAATGCAGACTCTAAAAAATACGGCAAAAAGGACATGATTAAAATTCAAAATGTCATCGACTTGGACCTTAACGTGCTGGGAGTTTTAGATGACCAATTGACAATTAACATCATAGAAGACGAAAAAATTGCAGAAAAAATTGAAATTGAAACTCCTAAATCCTTCACCGGCGTATTCAAATGCAAGAACCCCAGATGTATAAGCTCGGTAGAAAGGGATATACCACATGTTTTTGATCTTATTGATGCGAAAAATAAAATTTACAAGTGCCGCTATTGCGACCATCTACTCGAGGTAAGTAAGAATGACTAGTATAATGCAGAGCCTATACAACAGAGTAAAGGAAAAATCTAATATATGTGTGGGCTTGGATACAAAACTTGAATACATTCCAAAATCAGACCGTCATTTAAGCGTTAAAGACCAGCTATTTAACTTCAACAAGAGAATCATTGATGCGACTTCTGATTTAGTTTCTTGCTTTAAGCCGCAAATAGCTTACTATGAAGCTTGTGGCATAGAAGGGCTCATGGCCTACAAAGAAACTTTAAAATATTTAAAAAGCAAAAATCTCATAAGCATAGGAGATATAAAACGCTCAGACATAGCATCAACAGGTCAGATGTATGCCAAGGCCCACTTCGAAGGAGATTTTGAAGCTGACATCATAACCCTAAACCCCTACATGGGCTTTGACAGTCTAAAGCCATATCTTCCATATTTTGAGTCCGGTCAAAAAGGCGCTTTTGTTCTTTTGAGGACATCAAATCCTGGAGCCAAGGATATAGAAATGTTAGATCACAAGGGCGAGGCTCTTTTTATGACGGTAGGAGATGGCCTAAAAAAAATAAGTGAAAGTATAAAAAATGATAAAAATATAAGTCCGCTCGGCCTTGTAGTGGGTGCGACTCACGAAGAAGAGGCCAAAAACATAAGGCAAAGATTTAAAGATATGTTTTTCCTCATACCGGGTTATGGAGCCCAAGGAGGAAGGGCGGATGTCGTCAAAAAATATCTGGATGAGGATTTAAATATGGGAGTCATCAACTCGTCTAGAGCAATAATTACAAACTTCAAAAAATATGAAGATGGAGAGGACAAGATAGGCCACTATGCAAGAGAGGCTGTTCTAGCTATGAAACGAGATATTTATGGAGAATAATTACAAAAGCTACAAGATTAAAAAAAGAGAAAAGATGGCAAGGGGAATTTATAAACTCACCCTTGAAGGCAGAGAAAATGCAAGGCCTGGTCAGTTTTACATGCTTAGAGCTTGGCAAGACTACCCTCTTTTATCTCGTCCCTTGAGCCTACATGATTGTAAGGAGGAAGAATTTTCCTTCTTGTATCAAGAAAGAGGAAAGGGCAGCAAAATCTTAACCAGCTTGAAAGAAAATGATGAGATTAAGGTCTTGGGACCCTTGGGGCATGGATTTGAGATAGGAAACTATAAAAAAGTTGCCATGGTTTCTGGTGCTGTTGGTCTGGCGCCCTTTTTATATCTTGCAAAAGAACTCAAGAAAAGAAAAATAAAAGTGGATTTTTACGCAGGTTTTCAAGAAGAATCCTATGCCTTGGAAGACTTCAAACCCCTTGTTGAAAAAATTTATATCTCAAGCGACAAGGGCTTGGAGGGATTTCATGGAAATGTGGTCGAGCTTTTGAAAAGTAAAAAAATAGAGGACTATGAACAAATATATAGCTGTGGGCCCAATTCAATGCTTTATAGCCTTTTGAAGTTAGTAGATCCAAAAAAGACTCAGGTATCGCTAGAAGCTCACATGGCTTGTGGTTTTGGGGCTTGTCTGGGATGCAATATCGAAACGAGATCCGGAGAAAAAAGAGTTTGCCAGCATGGTCCAGTCTTTTCAGGAGGAGATATTATTGCTTAAGACAGAACTTTGTGGAAAAATTTTAAAAAATCCAGTGATTGCCGCTTCTGGCACCTTTGGATTTGGAAGGGAGTTTGAAAATCGCCTAGACCTCTCAAGACTAGGTGGGATTTCCAGCAAGGGGCTGACCCTTCATGAAAAAAGTGGCAATAGAGGTCGCCGCATCCATGAAACAGCCTCGGGCCTTATGAATAGCATAGGACTCCAAAATCCTTCTATTGAAAAATTTATAAAGGATGAGCTTAGCCACATGCAAGGCTATGGAACTGAGATCATAGTAAATCTTGGAGGCAACAATCTCAAAGAGTATGTGGAGGGAGCGAGACTTCTTTCAAGGCCGGGCTTTGATATTATCGAATTAAATATTTCCTGCCCCAATGTAAAAGCTGGAGGCATGGCTTTTGGCATGAAATGTGAATCGGCCTATAAGGTTGTATCTGAAGTTCGAAAGGTAACAGACAAAAAACTCATGGTAAAACTCAGTCCCAATGCCGATAATTTAGTAGAAGTGGCAAAATATTGCGAAGCTGCTGGAGCAGATGCCCTCTCTCTTGTAAATACCTTTAATGCTTTGGCGATTGATATTTATAAGAAAAAACCCATATTTGAAAATATCACAGCTGGACTTTCAGGGCCTGCCATCAAACCCATAGCCCTTAGAATGGTGAGGGATGTGAGCAGGGCTGTTAAAATTCCTGTCGTAGGCATGGGAGGTATTAGAAATTTTGAAGATGCCATAGAGTTTATAATGGCGGGAGCAAGAGCTATTCAAGTGGGAACTATGAATCTTATTAATCCCACAGCTATGATAGAAATTATAGAGGGCATGGAAGCTTTTATGAAGACCGAAAAAATCAAAAGTTTAGATGAAATAAGAGGAATAATATAGGAGTTAATATGGAAAAAATAATGGATATTTTAAAAGAAACGGGAGCAATAATGAAGGGACACTTTCTTCTATCATCTGGTCGTCATGCAGACACCTACATCCAATGTGCCAAGGTCTTACAAGATCCTAAAAAGGCGGAAGAAGTCATGGAAGAAATTAAAAAGCAAGTTGAGGATCTAAACTTGGATGTAATAGTCGGCCCAGCCATAGGAGGAGTCTTGCCAGCCTATGAGCTTGCAAGGCAATTAAAAGTCATATCCATGTTTACTGAACGTGAAGAAGGGGTTGTCAAGTTGCGCCGAGGTTTTCAAATAAAGCCGGGTCAAAGAGTTTTGGTTTCTGAAGATGTAGTCACAACTGGAAAATCGTCTCTTGAAGCCATAAGGGCAATAGAAGCTCTAGGAGCAGAGGTGCTTGGTATAAGTTGTATTATCAACCGCTCCAGCAAAAAAACTCTAGACAAGTATCCCATATACTCAGTAATCAGTTTAGATGTGGACTCTTTCGAAGAAAAGGACTGCCCTCTTTGCAAGCAAAATAAGCCAATAGTAAAACCGGGCAGCCGAAATATGAAAAAGTAGGATAAGATATGTTAATAAAAAACACCCGCCTCATTGACCCGGCATCTAATTTTGATGCTAGGGTCGACCTACTCATTAAAGACGGAAAAATTGCAAAGATTGCCCCAAAAATCGAAGCCTGCGAAGAAGTTTTAGATGCAGAGGGGTTGGTTTGTGCTCCTGGATTTATAGATGGTCATGTTCACTTGAGAGAACCGGGTCAAACTCACAAGGAAACCATAGAAAGTGGAGCAGCTGCTGGAGCTGCCGGAGGCTTTACAAGACTAGTTGCCATGGCAAATACTAAACCCATAATCGACTCGCCTGAAGAGTTAGAAAAAATTCAGGAAAAAATGAGAAGACAAAAAATTCATATTCACTCTGTGGCGGCAATCAGCAAGGGTTTTAGGGGCGAGGAACTCACAGACTTCAAAAGGCTAAAAGAAGCGGGAGCCATTTGCCTAAGCGATGATGGGATAGCAATTTTGAAAGAGGAAACCATGGAAAGGGCCTGCAAGGAAGCTGTAAAATATGACTTTATTCTCAGCTTGCATGAAGAGGACAGAAAGATGATAGGTCTTGCCGGCATAAACGAAGGCAAAATTTCAAAAATGTTAAATATGAAGGGAGCACCCAGACAAAGTGAGATAAGCATGGTAAAAAGAGATATAGCCATAGCCAAAAAAACTGGAGCCCAGATAAACATCCAGCACATAAGCGCTAAAGAAAGTGTGGATTTGGTTCGCCAAGCTAAAAAAGAAGGAGTAAAGGTCTATGCCGAGGCGACTGCCCATCATTTTTCTCTAACAGACCAAGCTATTGTAGAGTTTGGAAGTTTGGCAAAGGTAAATCCTCCTCTAAGAGAAGAAGAGGACAGACTTGCAATTATTTGTGGTCTAAAAGATGGCACCATTGATATGATAGCAACAGACCACGCTCCCCACACCTTAGATGAAAAAGCGAGAGCCTTTGAGAAATGCCCGAGCGGTATGATAGGTTTGGAAACGGCCTTTTCTCTTGCCTTAAAATATCTTGTAGAGCCAGGTCATCTTAGCCTTTCTCAAGTTATTGAAAAAATGAGCTTAAATCCAGCCAAGATTTATAAATTTGATGCAGGAAAAGTTCAAGAAGGAAAAGCAGCAGATTTGGTCTTGTTCTCGACAAAAGAAAAAACAAGCTATAAAGACTTCAAGTCAAAATCTTCAAACACACCCTTTAGGGGGCAAAGCCTTTTAGGAAAAATTAAATACACCCTTGTAGATGGAGCCATAGTATATAGGGGTTGAAAGCTAAAAAATATAAAATGGCAAAACACATACTTAGCGATTCTAAAATAGTATATATAAAAAGAGGTCAGGATATAAAAGTCTTGACCTCTATTTTTAAATTTGAGCCAAATTAAATTTATAGATTTGAAGAAATCTTCAAGTATTTGCAAAATTATAGTTTAAAATTTGTTTTTATCTCTCTTAGAATATCTTATTTTAAAAAAGTTGACAATAAAATACCCAAAACTGCCCCCAGGGCAATAAGCTTAAAAAGACTTATCTTTTTTATATAGAGGACAAGTCCCAGAATAAAACAAGAAGCAGCAACTGGACTTATATTTTGCAGGCAAATATCGCCATCAAATACAGAGCTTTTAAAAAGGGAGATGGCAGAAATAAGTATAAGAGAAACCACTCCTGATTTGATGCCCATCAAAATCCAATCCAAAATTTTAAATTTTTTGCCCTTGGAAAAGAGAAAGTAGCCAAGAATCATCATAAGTATAAATTGGGGCAGGGTCACTCCAAGAGTTGCCAAAATAGATCCGATAAATCCGTCTACTTTTTGACCGACAAAGGTGGCTGAATTTATAGCTATTGGCCCAGGTGTCATTTGCGAAATGCTCACTAAATCCATAAGCTCGCTTGTCATAAGCCAAGCCTTTACATCAATGACATAATAGATTATAAGACTTAAAACTGCATAGCCGCCTCCAAATGCCAAGGCTCCGATCTTTAAAAAGACAAAAAACAAATCAAACATCCTTTCTCCTCCTCATCTTGTCAATGCAGAAGTAAGAAAGGCCAAAAAGGGCAGATAAAAGAATCAATAGGGCAGTGTTTACAGATGTGAAATATCCTATTATAAATACAAGAAGCATCACAAAACTTGAAAAAATCGGATTTTTTTTATAGGCAGTCTTTCCCATATTAAAGACAGTTACAAAAAGGACTGCTGACACAATCCCGCCTATGCCCTTTAAGGCGGCATTTATATAAAAGTTGGCCTTAAAAGCCTTGTAATAATTGGATATTATGCCAAGTATTATAAGACAGGGAAGGACAGATGCCACAAGGCAGGTGATAGCTCCCAAGGGACCTCTGAGTTTATAGCCTGTTAAAAGAGATGTAGAAATTGCCATGGCGCCCGGACCTGATTGGGCAAGGGCGACTATATCAAGCATCTCATCTTCCTTGATAAGCTTGTAGTCATTTACGAAGATGTCTTTTAAAACAGGTACGATAGTATAGCCACCGCCAAAGGTGATGGCATTTACTTTAAAAAAAGTAAAAAATAATTTTGCTAGAGAAATTTTCTTTTCCATACAACCCCCTCTAAACATTATAATAGAAAATCATAAGATAGTATGTAATAATAAGAAAATAAGGAGGCAGTAATGAAGAAAAAATTAATATTTTTACTTTTACTTATATCAAGCCTTTTACTTTTTGCTTGCAAGGACAAGAATGTTGCAGAAAAGGAGAAGGAAGTAAAAGAAGAGGAAGTAAAGGATGAGAGGATATTTTCACCTCTGGGAGGCAGTCAAGTAGACTCAATAATTGACGATAAGAGAGTAATAGGGATCATGATTGACAACCACCCTGATGCACAACCTCAATCCGGTCTTTTAGATGCAGAAGTGATTTATGAGTTTAAGGCTGAGGGGGAATTTACAAGATATTTGGCTCTTTACCAAAAGGACTATCCAAAGATTGTAGGGCCAATCAGATCTGCAAGACCTTATTTTGTAGATACAGCGGCTGAGTACCAAGCTCTTTACATACATTGGGGAGGTTCAGAAGCTGGCTACAACGAAATAGCTGCTGCTGGCCTTGATGATTTGGATGGCATAGCCTTGGAAGGCATAAGCTTTTTTAGAAATAAGGAAGTAAAGAAGAAAAAACCCCACAATGGCTATACAACTGATGAGTTAATCTTGGCGCAAATGGATAAGAGAAAGATTTCTAAGACTGGAAGCTTTAGGCCCTTCAAATTTGGGGATGATGAAGTCATGGAGAAGGCAACTAGAGCCTGCGATGAGATTACTCTTAGCTTTAACCCCACTCATGAGATGAAGTATATCTATGACAAGGATTTGGATGCTTATAAGATTATAAGAAATGGCACCCCCTTGATAGATGAAAAATTTATAGCCTCTTCTACAAATGAGGGATTTGTCACAGCTGACAACTTGATTGTAGAGTTTGCATCTTCAAGAGTAACAGGCCCTCTTGGAACACTTACAATAGATCATATAGGCTCAGGCAAGGGTCTTTTTGTCTCAAGAGGAAAGGTAGAGGAGATCATTTGGGAAAAAAGTGATGTGCATGCCAAGACTATCTTTAAAGATTTAAATGGTAATGAAATAACTCTAAAGAGGGGCAGGACTTGGGTAAGCGTTTTGGACCCAGAAGATCCAGTTACAATTTTACCTGAAGAAGTAAAGACAACACAAAAAGAAGAAGGCTCTCAAACCACAAATAAAAGCACTAATGAAAACACAAAAGCTGAAGATAAAAAGTAAAATAGACCCTGGCAAAAGCCGGGGTTTTAAATTACCTTAAATTCTTAGCTAAAAAGATAAAAGGACGGACTTGAGTTTTTCTTGTATAATATATAAACAGAGGTATAGATATGAATGTTACACTTAGGCCTCTAACTTATGAGGATGCTTTGAGTTTTGAATATTGGGGAGTCCACGAGGAAGCCTACTTGTCAGATTATAATTTTTTGGCAAGAGGGGAAAATGAAATCATGGAATGGTACAGGTGGAAGATTGAAAGCCCCAAGGCCTATTATTTTGCCATACTAGAGGACGGTTCTCCTTGTGGATATGTAGCTATAAAAAATATAAATGAAGTTATGGCTTCTTGCGAGCTTGGAATAGTCTTAGATCCAAATAAGGTAAATAGGAAAATCGGCCATCAGGCCCTGGAGCTAATAATGGACGAGGCTCATAAAAATCTCGGACTAGTGGAATTTAATTTAAGAGTGGCATGCTTTAATAAAAGGGCGATATCTTGTTATAGGTCTTTGGGATTTGAAACTGTCTACAAGGGACTTGCTCCATATAAGGCTGATCCGATTGATTTTACAAAAGAAGAAAATTTAAGACTCAAGAAATATTTTTTTAAGTTCTTGTTTTTAGACTTTTTTTACTACTATAAAATGAGATTGAGGAGATAAGATGAAGATTAAAATAGAAAAAGATTTGAAGATGAATTTGGGTTCCACCAGCGTGGAAAATATTTTTATCGACTCTTTCATGCCTTGGGCAGACGGAAATTTTGTAAAGATATACCTTCTCGGCCTGAGAAGAGCAAGAGAGGACGAAGAAGTAAATAACAAGATATTGGCAGACCTCTTGGGAGTCATCGAAAACGACATAGTAAGAGCCTGGGATTACTGGGAAGAAATGGGAATCATAAAAAGAGAAGATGATTCGATTGTATTTTTAAATCTAAAGAAACTTTTCGTAGAAAATGTATATTTTGCCAAGACTGAAGAAAAAAAGGACTTGGTCGAAACTATGACCAATCCCATAATAGCTGATATGCTCTCAAAAGTTGAATTTCTGATGAGAAGGACAATCTCGCCCATGGACAAGCAGGACTTGGCATCTTGGATTGAAATTTATAATATGCCCCCGCAAATTATTTTGGAGGCTTTCAAGTACGCCTGCGAAAGGCAAAATGTTTACAAAATCAAGTATGTAGAAAAAATTATAAGAACTTGGTCTGAGAAGAACATAAGAAGCATGGAAGCTGTGGAGGAAGCTTTCAGAGCCCATGATGAAAAATATTACAGATACAACGAAGTCATGAAGACCATAGGACTTGGCTCAAAACCCTTTACAGATGCGGATTTTGAGCTGGTAAACAAGTGGTTTGACCTTTTCCTTTTTGATATGGACTTGGTAAAGGAAGCCCTAAAAAGAGTGGTAAATATAGACAAGCCCAACCTCAACTACTTTGACTCAATCCTATCTTCTTGGCATAAAAAGGGCATCACAAGGCCAGAAGAAATAGAGCTGTTTGACAAAAAGGAAGCTCAAGAAAAGGAAAACTTTAGAAAGACCAAATTTCACAATTTTGAAGGTCATACAAAAGACCTTTCCAGAAATGAAATGGAAGAGATGGTCAAAAAGAAGAGAGACCTACTTTTAAAACAGATAGAGGAAGGCAATGAATAATAATATTTACAAGCAAATCATAAGAGACTATGAAAACTTGCGCAACAAAAATTTAATAGAGCAGAAAAACAGATATCTGGAAGTGGAAGAGAAGGTCAAGGGATTTTCTGAGTTGGAAAATGAGATCAAGCAAAAAGTCATCGAAACAGCCCTCTTGCAAATAAAAAATCCGGACAAAAACACAGTCAAAAAACTGACATCAGAACTTGAAAGATTAGAAAAAGACAAGGAAGAACTTCTTATAAAAGCTGGCTACAAGAAGGACTATTTGGATATGAGATACTCTTGTAAAATCTGCAAAGACCAAGGATTTATAGACCAAAAAAGATGCAAGTGCTTTAACAAGAGGCTGACTTTAAAGCTCTTTGACCAATCAGGCATATCCCACGTCTTAGAAAGAGAAAACTTCAAAAGCTTCAACTATGAAGCCTTTTCCGATCAAATTGATGCCAAAGAAGGGATGAGCCCCAGACAAAACATAAGAGATATCATGAAAGTTGTCGAACTTTTCATAAAAACTTTTGACAAAAAAAATGATATGAACCTCCTGTTTTACGGCAAGCCCGGACTAGGCAAGACTTTCATTTCAAACTGCATAGCCAAGTATCTCATGGAAAAAAATAAGCAAGTAATCTACATGACAGCTTTTTCCATGGTAAAACTCATGGAAGATGTCAAATTTTCAAAGAATGTTAGCGAGGATGCCAAGTACAAATACGACCTCTTATACGGATGCGACCTTTTGATAGTTGACGATTTGGGAGTAGAGCTTTCCACAAGCTTTACCAACTCTGAGATTTTTAACCTCATAAACTCCAGACTCTTAAGAGGCAAGAAAAATTTAATATCTACAAACCTGGACATCAAGGATTTGTCAAATACATACACTGACAGGGTCTTTTCAAGAGTTTATCAAAAATTTACTGCCCTTAAATTTTTTGGAAAAGATTTAAGGACAATTTTGTGAAGAAGCCTTTAAATATTAGGACTTTACTGCTATAATCTTTTGAAAGAAAACAGAATTGAGGATTTAAGATGAATATTTCAAAACGTGGACAGGGAATAGAATTTTCAGCAATAAGAATGCTCACCCCCTATGCAGATCAAGCAGTAAGACAAGGTAAAAAAGTTTACCATCTAAACATTGGCGCACCCGATGTGGAAACGCCACAAGCATTTTTCGATGCGGTGAGAAATTTTGAAGAAAAGACCTTGGCATATGCCCCTTCAAAGGGGTTTGAAGCCTTGAGAAAAGCCACATCAAATTACTACAAGAGCATAGGTATAGATTTTGATATGGACGAGATTTATATAACCCAGGGAGCATCTGAGGCTTTGGACTTCGCCCTTACAACCTGTATAGATGTGGGCGATGAAATCATAACTTGTGACCCCTACTATTCCAACTATCAAACCTATTTAGATCTTACCGGAGCAGTATGTCGAACCTTTGAAACCAAAGTGGAAGACGGTTACAGACTGCCAGCCAAAAAGGACATAGAGAAAATTTTAAGACCCAGATCAAGGGCATTTTTGCTCTCCAATCCGGGCAATCCTACAGGAGCAGTTTATACAAAAGAAGAAATCCAAATGATTGCAGAAATTGCCATCGAAAGGGATATGTTCATAATAGCCGATGAAGTTTATAGAGAATTTGTATATGATGGCGAGGTCTTTTATTCTTTTGCCAATGTAAAAGAAATAGAAGATAGACTCGTCCTCTTGGATTCCATATCTAAAAGATTTTCAGCTTGTGGGGCGAGAATAGGATCTTTGGCATGCAAAAACAAGAAAGTGCTAGAATGCGTAAACAAGCTTTGCAATGGTAGGCTTTCTGTATCGACCCTAGATCAATATGGGGCAGCAGAACTTTACAACACAGATAAATCCTACTTCCAAGAAGTCAACAAGCAATATCAAAAAAGAAGAGATATCATTTATCAAGGTCTTATTGACATACCTGGAGTAAAAGTCGAAAAAACCAAGGGAGCCTTCTACATATTCCCGGAATTTCCAGTAGAAGACACACTAGATTTTGCCAAGTGGCTTTTGACAGACTTTGAGCTAGGTGGAGAAACCGTAATGGTAGCCCCGGGACAAGGATTTTACAGAGATCCCGAAAAAGGAAAGACCAAACTAAGATTGGCGTTTGTAATAAATGAGCAAGACATCAAAAAATCTGTAAAGATACTAAAGGCAGGCTTAAAAGAATACCAAAGGATAAAAAGTGGAATTTAAAATCTTAGATTTAATATATCAGCTCAGAAATCCAGTCTTAGATAAAATATTTGCCATCTATACCAGCTTGGGGGATGGGGGACTTATCTTCATTTTGATGGGCCTTGTCCTACTTATAAAAAGGAAAAGCAGAAAAATAGGCATAAGAGTTATAATATCTCTGATACTTTGCCTAATAGTTGGAAACTTCATCCTAAAACCAATCATAGCAAGACCAAGACCCTATAACTTCAAAGATGTAAAAATGATAGTCGCAAGCTTAAAAGACTACTCCTTCCCATCAGGACATTCCTATGCAGCCATGGCCTTTGCAAAATCAATTTATTATGAATACAAAAAAGCCGGGAAAATATTCTTTATCCTAGCCCTCATAATGGGATTTTCAAGGCTCTATGCCTATGTCCACTACCCAACAGACGTAGCAGTCGGACTACTTTTAGGTTATCTATTCGCAATATGTGCAAATAAAATCATAAAATTAGCCTCAAAAGCCAATCAAAAAACAATAAAACTATAAAAGCTATGAGTTTTCGCTCATAGCTTTTTATTTTAAAATATAAGGTTGGCAGCAAATCAAATCTAGAACAATAGCGAGATCATTTTAAAAGCTTTTAAAAGGCATAACAAAACTAATGATATAATATAAGTAGAAATTAAAAGGAGTTGCATTATGAGTTTCGAAAAAATGTTAAATCACACAACGATTAGAGAGTTCACAAAAGATGTTGTATCAAAAGAAATAATAGAAGTTTTAAAGCAGGCTGCAAATCGGGCTGCAAGCTCAACAGGCATGCAACAATCTTCAATAATAAGGGTAAAGGACCAGGAAAAAAGAAAGGCTCTGGCAAAAATAGGTGGCCAAGAGTACTTGGCAAGAGTACCAGAGCTATGGATATTTATAGTTGACACTTTCAGGAATAATCAAATCCTAAAAGAAAAGACAAAAAGTAGCCTCGATAAAATTGACATGGACAAATTTTTCCAAGGCTTCACAGATGGAGTAATCCAAGCTCAGCAAGTTGTCACAGCTGCCGAAAGCCTGGGGCTTGGAACTGTATTCTTCGGCTGCATCTTAAATGACTATGAAAAGACGATAGAAGTTCTAAATTTACCCAAGGGGACATTTCCGATAGTTGGTTTGGGATTTGGATACCCCAACCAAAAACCGCAAATAAAACCGAGAATGAAGATGGATCTCAAATTTTTTGAAGACGAATACAAAATAGAAACAAATTATCTAGAAAAAATAAAAGACTATGACCAAGAAATGCAAACCTACTACGACACCAGAGACCAAGGCAGAAGAAGTGACTGCTTCTCCGATCAAGTTGTAAAAAAATCTTTAAATATAGTAGGAAAAAGAGATTTAGTAGTTAGAAGTATAGTTTCTCAAGGTTTTGATTTAAGTCTAGACGATTAAAAGTTTACAAAACTATTTCAAAAACTAAAATTAGTAATATTAAAAACTAATTGTTCCGTAAGCCTTGCCAAAAAGAATAAAATATAGGAAAATACTCATACAAGAAAAAAGTAAGGAGAAATATATAATGGCAACGCAACTTATAACAGGAACGGGTTGTGACTTAGGAATAGAGTTCTTAGAAGAAAATAATATAATTTGGATACCCATAACAGTAATAGAGGGCGAAAAAGAGTATAAGGACAGGATAGACATAGATGCAAAAACCCTATTTGAAAAACAAAGAGAGGGAATAATCTTTAAAACATCTCAACCCAGTCTAAAGTCCCAAGAAGAAAGCTTCAAAAAATGCATAGAAGAGGGAAAAGACATAGTCTACATCGCCCTATCAAGCGGCATAACGGGAGAGTGGAGCGCCGCAAGCATGGCGATAGAAAACTTAGATAAAAAAGGTGTGAGATACAAAATAGTAGACACCAAAAGCGCCTCGGTAGGCAATGCTCTTTTCGTTTTATACTTAAACGAAGCCATAAAAAACGGCATGCCCTTCGAAAAAGTCTGTGAATTTGCAGACTTCCTAACAGAAAATGTAAGAGCCATGGCAAGTGTCTTTGACATGACCCATCTCTACAACGGGGGAAGAGTCTCAAAAGTTTCCTTTACAGTAGGCAAATTACTAAACATGAAACCTATAATTCACTTTGAAAGAAGTGGAGCTCTAGTCCCAAAGACTGTGGTAAAAGGCAACAAGGCAACCATCAAAAAAATGATAGAAATAATGAAAGAAGAAAAAGGTGGCAGCTTCACCAAAGACGAAAGAATAATAACAGGCCATGGAAGCACACTTGAAGACGTGGAAGTCTTTGAAAAAGCGCTAAGAAAAGAAGAAGATAGCCTAGAGATAATAAGAAGAGACATAGGATGTGGCATAGGCGCCCACACAGGAGAAAGCGTGATGGCAGTTGGATATATAACCAAGCCAATACCAGAAGAGTTCGAGAAATATTTAAATAAATAAGAAAACCCATAAAAACAAACCTATAAAACAAGGCAAAATTCAAAACCCAAAAATAGATGCACCAAAAATAAGTGCATCTATTTTTTATCTGAAATTTTTATCCGATAAAACATCTCAAAAAACTCACTTAAATATAAGCTTTTTTAGAATTTTTTGTCGCAAAAAGCACCAAAACCAAGAAAATAAAAGAAAAAAGTCGAATCTTCAAACATTACGAAAAAAAACTAAAAAACCATTTGACAAAAATAATAAATGCCATTAAACTTAATAACAGTCGTCAGAGAAGAATGGCAAGAAAAATAAATTTTAAAAAATTTAAAAAAAGACTTGACATTAAATCCGTGACGTCTTATAATGAATAAGCTGTTCTAAAACAGCAGACCATGAAAATTAAATAGTGTAAGGAAAAAAGACTTCAAAGAAGTCAGCTTCACAAGAAGCACATGAAAGCAAAAAAGCGGAAAAAGTCAGTGAAACGAAAAAGTTGAGCTAGAAATTTTCGAAAAAAAGAAATTTTAATCGAGAGTTTGATCCTGGCTCAGGACGAACGCTGGCGGCGCGCCTAACACATGCAAGTCGAGCGATGACGATCAGATAGAACTTTTCGGAGGGACATCAGATAAGATTAGCGGCGGACGGGTGAGTAACACGTGAGTAACCTGCCTTTGACACAGGGATAGCCTCGGGAAACCGGGATTAATACCAGATGACATTACAATCTCGCATGAGGAAGTAATCAAAGAACTTCGGTCAAAGATGGACTCGCGACTGATTAGCTAGTTGGTGAGATAACAGCCCACCAAGGCGACGATCAGTAGCCGGCCTGAGAGGGTGAACGGCCACATTGGAACTGAGACACGGTCCAAACTCCTACGGGAGGCAGCAGTGGGGAATATTGCACAATGGGGGAAACCCTGATGCAGCGACGCCGCGTGAGCGAAGAAGGTATTCGTATCGTAAAGCTCTGTCCTATGGGAAGATAATGACGGTACCATAGGAGGAAGCTCCGGCTAACTACGTGCCAGCAGCCGCGGTAATACGTAGGGAGCAAGCGTTGTCCGGAATCACTGGGCGTAAAGGGTTCGCAGGCGGCAATGCAAGTCTCGTGTGAAAGGCAAGGGCTCAACCCTTGTAAGCACAAGAAACTGCATAGCTTGAGTAGTGGAGAGGCAAGTGGAATTCCTAGTGTAGCGGTGAAATGCGTAGATATTAGGAAGAATACCGGTGGCGAAGGCGACTTGCTGGACACAAACTGACGCTGAGGAACGAAAGCGTGGGGAGCAAACAGGATTAGATACCCTGGTAGTCCACGCCGTAAACGATGAGTGCTAGGTGTCGGGAGAGATCTCGGTGCCGCAGTTAACACACTAAGCACTCCGCCTGGGGAGTACGTGCGCAAGCATGAAACTCAAAGGAATTGACGGGGACCCGCACAAGCAGCGGAGCATGTGGTTTAATTCGAAGCAACGCGAAGAACCTTACCAGGACTTGACATATATAGGAATAAACTAGAGATAGTTTAGTCTACCTCGGTAGTCTATATACAGGTGGTGCATGGTTGTCGTCAGCTCGTGTCGTGAGATGTTGGGTTAAGTCCC
Organism: Peptoniphilus sp. GNH; assembly: GCA_021307325.1. Lineage (NCBI taxonomy): Bacteria > Bacillati > Bacillota > Tissierellia > Tissierellales > Peptoniphilaceae > Peptoniphilus > Peptoniphilus sp. GNH. The sequence continues at coordinate 1,404,369 of CP089931.1, forward strand.
GCAACGAGCGCAACCCTTACCTTTAGTTGCCAGCATGTAAAGATGGGAACTCTAAAGGGACTGCCGATGATAAATCGGAGGAAGGTGGGGATGACGTCAAATCATCATGCCCTATATGTCCTGGGCTACACACGTGCTACAATGGTCGGTACAGAGAGCCGCGAAATAGTAATATCAAGCAAATCTCAAAAAGCCGATCCCAGTTCGGATTGTTCTCTGCAACTCGAGAACATGAAGCCGGAGTTGCTAGTAATCGCAGATCAGAATGCTGCGGTGAATGCGTTCCCGGGTCTTGTACACACCGCCCGTCACACCATGGGAGTTGGTAATACCCGAAGCCGGTGAGTCAACCGCAAGGAGACAGCCGTCGAAGGTAGGATCAATGACTGGGGTGAAGTCGTAACAAGGTAGCCGTATCGGAAGGTGCGGCTGGATCACCTCCTTTCTAAGGAAAACACCTTACACTATTTAAATTTTTAATGGGAACAAAAAAGCAAAAAGCAAAAGAACAAAAACAAAAACAAAAAAAGACCAAAACCCATGGGGGTGTAGCTCAGTTGGGAGAGCGCCTGCCTTGCAAGCAGGAGGTCAGGAGTTCGACTCTCCTCATCTCCACCACATAATACCAAGTATTATGTAACCTAACACAAGCAAAGACTTGTGTTAGGAGTCGGACACAACCGACAAAAGAACCTTGAAAACTACAAAACGAAAACAAAAAGAAAAGTCAAATCAAATTTCAAAAAAGATTATGACAATTCACTGGAAACAATAGAAAAACTATTGTAAAAACAAAGGTCAAGTTAATCAAAGCATCAGGCGAATGCCTAGGCACCAAGAGGCGATGAAGGACGTGGTAAGCTGCGAAAAGCTTCGGGAAGGAGCAAACATCCAACAACCCGGAGATCTCCGAATGGGAAAACCCATACAGACAAACTCTGTATATCCCTATCAGAACACATAAGATAGGGAAGCGAACCGGGCGAACTGAAACATCTAAGTAGCCCGAGGAAAAGAAAGAAAACTCGATATCCTAAGTAGCGGCGAGCGAACAGGAAGAAGCCCAACCGTACAAACGCAAGATCCGAGCTAGTCGAATCATCTGGGAAGATGAACCAAAGAAAGTAACAGTCTCGTAGACAAAAGCAAAGAGAAGCAGTACAAAAGAGTAGCACGGAGCACGAGAAACTTTGTGTGAACACAGGGGGACCACCCCCTAAGGCTAAACACTCCTTGGTGACCGATAGCGAACAAGTACCGTGAGGGAAAGGTGAAAAGAACCCCGGGAGGGGAGTGAAAAAGAATCTGAAACCTGATGTTAACAAGCAGCGAAAGTGGTCCTGCACCACAATCGTGTACTTTTTGTAGAACGGGCCAGCGAGTTATGGTAACAAGCAAGATTAAACCTTACAGAGGTGAAGTCGAAGGGAAACCGAGTCTTAAAAGGGCGAAAGTTTGTTGCCATAGACCCGAAACCGTGTGATCTATCCATGGGCAGAGTGAAGTTAAAGTAAAATTTAATGGAGGCTCGAACCGGGTAGCGTTTAAAAGCTATCGGATGACCTGTGGATAGGGGTGAAAAGCCAATCGAACACGGAGATAGCTGGTTCTCCTCGAAATAGCTTTAGGGCTAGCCTTAACGAAAAAATAATTTGGGGGTAGAGCACTGAATAGCCAAGGGGTGCATAGCATTACCAAGGCCTATCAAACTCCGAATACCAAATTAGAACGTTAGGAGTCAGACAATGTGGGATGAGCTTCATTGTCAAAAGGGAAACAACCCAGACCACCGGCTAAGGTCCCAAAATAATGGTTAAGTGGAAAAGGGGGTGAAATTACCGAGACAACTAGGATGTTGGCTTAGAAGCAGCCATACATTTAAAGAGTGCGTAATAGCTCACTAGTCAAGTGATTTTGCACCGAAGATAACCGGGGCTAAACCAAATACCGAAGCCGTGGATCGCAAGATGGTAGAGGAGCAATGTATAAAAGGCGAAGCAGAAGGCGCAAGCCCCTGTGGATAATATACAAGAGAGAATGCTGGCATAAGTAGCGCAAGGGAGGTGAGAATCCTCCCCATCGAAAACCCAAGGAATCCTGAGGAAGGCTCGTCCACTCAGGGTAAGTCGGGACCTAAGGCAAGGCCGAAAGGCGTAGTCGATGGACAACAGGTGGAAATTCCTGTACCGATTTGAATCGTAAAAAAGTAAGTGGGGACGCAGAAGGAAAAAAGCAGCGGTCAGTTGGTGAACCGTGCAAGCACAAAGTCCGAGGAATAGGCAAATCCGTTTCTCAGAAAAGATGAAGTGCGAAGCAGATCGAAAACAAGTAGAGAATTGCCCGTATCCAAGCTGCCAAGAAAAGCCACTATCAAGAAACAAATCGCCCGTACCGTAAACCGACACAGGTAGGTGAGGAGAGAATCCTAAGATGAGCGGAAGAACCTTTGTTAAGGAACTCGGCAAAATGACCCCGTAACTTCGGGAGAAGGGGAGCCTAACCAGAAATGGAAGGCCGCAGTAAAAAGGCCCAAGCGACTGTTTACCAAAAACATAAGTTTCTGCGAAGTCGAAAGACGAAGTATAGGAGCTGACACCTGCCCGGTGCTGGAAGGTTAAGGGAAAAAGTTAGCGCAAGCGAAGCTTAGAACTGAAGCCCCAGTAAACGGCGGCCGTAACTATAACGGTCCTAAGGTAGCGAAATTCCTTGTCGGGTAAGTTCCGACCCGCACGAAAGGTGTAACGATTTGGGCACTGTCTCAACAAAGGATCCGGTGAAATTGTAGTAGCGGTAAAGATGCCGCTTACCCACGACAGGACGGAAAGACCCCGTGGAGCTTTACTGCAAGCTGACATTGGATTTTGAGTTTAAATGTACAGAATAGGTGGGAGACAAAGAAGCATGTACGCCAGTATATGTGGAGTCACCTTTGGGATACCACTCTTTTAAACTTAAAGTTCTAACTTCCTACCTTGAATCAGGTAGAAGGACACTGTCAGTTGGGCAGTTTGACTGGGGCGGTCGCCTCCAAAAGAGTAACGGAGGCGTTCAAAGGTTCCCTCAGCACGGACGGAAATCGTGCAAAGAGTACAAAGGCAAAAGGGAGCTTAACTGCAAGACCAACAAGTCGAGCAGAGACGAAAGTCGGACTTAGTGATCCGGTGGTACCGCGTGGAAGGGCCATCGCTCAACGGATAAAAGCTACCCCGGGGATAACAGGCTTATCTCCCCCAAGAGTCCACATCGACGGGGAGGTTTGGCACCTCGATGTCGGCTCGTCTCATCCTGGGGCTGTAGTAGGTCCCAAGGGTTGGGCTGTTCGCCCATTAAAGAGGCACGCGAGCTGGGTTCAGAACGTCGTGAGACAGTTCGGTCCCTATCCGTCGTGGGCGCAGGAAATTTGAGAGGAGCTGTCCTTAGTACGAGAGGACCGGGATGGACAAACCTCTGGTGCATCAGTTGTACTGCCAAGTGCATAGCTGAGCAGCTAAGTTTGGAAGGGATAAGAGCTGAAAGCATCTAAGCACGAAGCCCCCCTCAAGATGAGATTTCCCAACAAGTAAGGCCCCTTGAAGAAAACAAGGTAGATAGGCTCAAGGTAGAAGAGTAGAGATACTTTAAGCTAGAGAGTACTAATAGGCCGAGGACTTGACCAAAGAAGTGAGTAGTTTTGTAGTAACAAGAATCCGGTGACAATAATGCAAGGGAACCACCTGTACTCATACCGAACACAGAAGTTAAGCCTTGAGATGCCGATGGTACTTGGCTGGTGACGGCCTGGGAGAGTAGGAAATCGCCGGTTTGATTCTTATAAAAGAATTTAAAGATAAAGAGCTGTATGTAAAACATCGGCTCTTTATTTTTTTATATATTTAAAATTAAGTCGGAATTTTAAATATATAAAGTATTCACAAATTATAGACTAACTAAAAATAAAGAAATTACTAGTACAAATGCAAAATTTTTTGTTTATAGAATAAATTAAAAAATGTGCATTGTAAAAATTTTAATTAAAATATTTTGAAAAATAAAAATATTAATCTTTAAAAAATATGAATTTTTATATTGTGTGATAAAATTAAAAAATGTAATAGCATAGACTAAAGAAAAAGCTTTGGAGATTTGAACTGGCCACCAAAAGTTGGACTTAAAACCAACTAAAGGAGGTCAGTTTTTTAATTCAAATTAAAGAATTATAAGGTAAGCAATATATAAGAAGGCGCTTAGATCGATTAGTTAATATGTGAAATGTCATTTTATGAGTATTTAATAAAATTATGATTAGCTACTATTAACTTAATTGTTCTAGAAGATTGAATAAAAAAATATATAAAATTATAAGAGCATAAAATCATAGATCAGCGAATAAAAAAATAAATTATTCTATCGAAATAAATAAAAAAATAAATTATTTCATTGAAATGATAAAAACAATCAATTATACTTGTTCTGTAACGTTACTTTTTTTGACAAATTATTAAATATATTTTAATATGTCTAATTTGTCGACAATAAATTCTAATGTAGGGAGGATAAAAGATAAATGAGAAGGAAATACATTTTATTTTTTATGTCATTTATAATGATTCTGTGCTCAAACTCTAATGCAATGAGCATGGATAAAATTGAAAGATTAAAGACTGACAAAATAATAGAGGGAAGAGAAAATGGAGACTTAGATCTGGATGGATATATCACAAGAGCAGAGACTTTGAAAATAATAGCTTATAGTCTAGGGTATGAAAATGATATTAAAAGTTATACCGATTTGGAATCTTTTAAAGACGTACCCGAAAATCATTGGGCTAGAAATATAATTGCTTTTTCAAAGAAAGTTAGATTGAAAAATGGAAATTTTTTGATAAATGGGTATCCGGATGGGACTTTTAAACCAGATGAAAAAATTAGAAATGCTGAAGTTTTGAATCTTTTATTGAAGGCTTATCACAAAGATTTTAATCAAAAGTTTTTAAGTGAAGGGAATTGGTCTAAAAGTATTGTTAAGTTTGCCAAGGAAGCTGGATTTTTAGAGGAAACAGAAATTGAAAAAGGAAATGAATTAGCTTTAAGAAGAAATGCTTTTATATGTCTTGAAAATGCAAGAGAGTATAAGAATGAGAAGAATGAGAAGAATGCTACAAAAAATGAAAACAAAGATCATTCTTATTCAAGTGTTTCCTCATCATCCGACTATAGTCGCTCATGGAATTTTTATAAATTACATAATGAAAAAGTGGAAACACCTAATATTGGCAAAGAAACTAGACATGAATTGACGGTAGTACTTGATGCAAATGGTGGAAAGTTTGAAAATGGTGAGCTTAATAAAACTGTTAAACTTGAAATGGGACAAGATTTAAATCAAACTGAGAAGCCTATCAAAGAAGGGTTTAAATTCATGGGTTGGTCCTTGGTTGCAGATGGTGCAGTTGATGGTAATATTCTAAAAAATATTCAGGAAAACAAGACCGTATTTGCGGTATGGGATAAGATAAAAGAAGATATACAGGAAAAAAGTTATGAGATATCTTTTGACGCTAATGGAGGACAATTTGAAAAGACAAGTAAGACAAAAATAAATGTTAAAGAAGGAAAATCTTGCAACCCTCCTGTTCCAACTAGAACGGGCTACGTTTTTAAAGGTTGGTCTGAAAGACCGAATGGAGATATAGATAATTCTTTACTTGATAATATAAAGGCTAGCAAAAGAATTTATGCAATATGGGATATGGAGTGTATAATTCTAAATCAAGATGGCTACGATGGCGATATTCCTTTTGTTTATGCTGATAGAAATGAAGACATTCAAATTTTATTTAAAGATAAAGCTGAAGACATAATTGCAAAGCTTGGCTCAATAGAACTTGAACATGATAGTGGAACTTTTAAAAATCCTGTTAATGAGAGAATTAAAGGGATAGCTGTAAGTGAACTAAAATTAAATAAAAATATAGGAAAGTTTATTGAAATTTGTCTTGATGATAATGAAGACAATAAGACATATTTAAAAATAGCCATAAAAGAAAAATCTGCTGATGACAAATTAAAGAATGAATATTGTGTGAAATTCGATGCAAGTAAAGGAAAGTTTGATGATAATTCGAAAGAAAAAGATATTAAAACTGTCCAAGGTAGAAGTCTTTTCTTTACATATCCTGAGCCAAAGCGAGAAGGATATGTATTTTTAGGATGGTCGTCAAAAGCAGACGGAAATGTTGAGCTTGATTTAATAAACAACATACAATCCGACAAGACTGTTTATGCTGTTTGGATGGAGCTAAAAAAACCAGATATGGTTAAGGTTATATATAATGCAAATGGCGGAAAGTTTAAAGAAAGTGAAATTTACGAAGAGGATGTTGTCAAAGGACAAAATGCGCATAATTCAAATAAGCCTACAAGGGCTGGATTTAAATTAATTGGGTGGTCTTTGAAAAAAGACGGACAAGTAGACAATGACATCTTAAAAAACATACAAACAAGCAAGACCGTATACGCAGTATGGGAAGAAATAAAAGAAGCCCCAGTTCAACTCATGATAACCCTAAACCCAAATGGCGGAAGATTTAGTGACACAATAGGCAACAAGATAATAAGAGTAAACAAAGGCTCAAACATGGATAACATAGAAGCACCGAAAAAAGAAGGATACAAATTCAAGGGTTGGAGTTCTTCAATGGTAGGAAACAAAGTAGACAAGGACATCTTAAAAAACATACAAACAAGCAAGACCGTATACGCAGTATGGGAAGAAATAAAAGAAGCCCCAGTTCAACTCATGATAACCCTAAACCCAAATGGCGGAAGATTTAGTGACACAATAGGCAACAAGATAATAAGAGTAAACAAAGGCTCAAACATGGATAACATAGAAGCACCGAAAAAAGAAGGATACAAATTCAAGGGTTGGAGTTCTTCAATGGTAGGAAACAAAGTAGACAAGGACATCTTAAAAAACATACAAACAAGCAAGACCGTATACGCAGTATGGGAAGAAATAAAAGAAGCCCCAGTTCAACTCATGATAACCCTAAACCCAAATGGCGGAAGATTTAGTGACACAATAGGCAACAAGATAATAAGAGTAAACAAAGGCTCAAACATGGATAACATAGAAGCACCGAAAAAAGAAGGATACAAATTCAAGGGTTGGAGTTCTTCAATGGTAGGAAACAAAGTAGACAATGACATCTTAAAAAACATACAAACAAGCAAGACCGTATACGCAGTATGGGAAGAAATAAAAGAAGCCCCAGTTCAACTCATGATAACCCTAAACCCAAATGGTGGAAGATTTAATGGCACAATAGGCAACAAGATAATAAGAGTAAACAAAGGCTCAAACATGGATAACATAGAAGCACCGAAAAAAGAAGGATACAAATTCATGGGTTGGAGTTCTTCAATGGTAGGAAGCAAAGTAGACAAGGACATCTTAAAAAACATACAAACAAGCAAGACCGTATACGCAGTATGGGAAGAAATAAAGAATCCCCAAAAAGAAGTCTTCAAAAATGTAATATTTAATGCAAACGGAGGCTATTATGAAAGCGAAAATGAAGATGACGATGTAATAAGGATGAAGTTAATAAAAGTTAAATATGGAGAAGATGCTGTGAATCCTCCAATTCCTAAAAGAGACGGCCATAAGTTTTTGGGGTGGTCTGATAGCAATGTTGGAAGTGTAAATGAAAATGTTTTAAAAAACATTAGGGAAAATAAGACCGTCTATGCGATATGGAAGAAACTTAACTAGGAGTTCAAATGAAAAAAATCAAAAGAATATTTGTATGTGTAATGTCTCTCATACTCTTTATTTCAAATTTTTCATATGCTGGAGAATTGAAAAAAGAGCCGATTATAAATAAGCTTCCGGATTACGTTAGAAAAGCCAAAACTGGTGAATATCTTGATGTAATTATAAATTTAAAAGATCAGACGGACACGAGTGCAATAAAAACAAAAGAAGAAAACAAACTCGTCTGTGATGATGAAACAAAAACTAAAATTATCAGAAAAGAGATAGTAAAAAATCTTGAGCAAAACGCAAAATCTAGCCAAGAAGATGTTCTAGAAACGATAGAAGACGGTAAAAGACTAGGAGAAGTAAAAAATTTCAAATCATACTATATTATAAATTCCATTCATTTGGTTGCAAAAAAAGAATTTATAGAAAAAGTTGCAAAATTTGATGAAGTCTACGAAATTATTGAAAATAAAACTATAAAAGAGAAAAAGGAAGAGCCGGTAAAGAAACAAGAGCTAAGGGCATTTTCTACCAGAAGTGTTCAAAAACATATACCATGGAATTTAAAAGCTATAAATGCAATAGAAGCCCAAGATTACGTCAAAGAAAAGGAGGGAGCAGTTGTTGCTATAATTGATTCGGGTGTTGATTATAATCATCCAGCTATAAGGGATAATTATAGGGGAAACAATCCCACATTGAGGGCATACTCTTGGTATGATGCCACTAAAAATAAATTTGGAGATCAGACTTTCCCAGATGATGCAGGAAGTCATGGCACCCATGTTTGCGGAACTATCCTTGGAAAAAACACAAAAACAGATTCTTACATGGGAGTTGCTCCTGATGCAAAATGGATAGCGGTAAAAATATTTAATGAAAGAGGAGAAACCACAACCGACTATATAATAAGGGCATGCGAATGGATTATGGCACCGTATGGATCAGATGGGATTAAAAGACCGGATTTAGCACCTAAAGTAATAAATAATTCATGGGGTGGCGGAAAGGAAGACCATAATAATTTTTATAAAAGAATACTTAAAAGGTGGAGAGATGCAGGAATAATTCCAATTTATGCCGCAGGAAATGCAAGACAAGCTAAGCAAGGCGGTGACGGATCGGTAGGGATACCAGGGTCTTATCCAGAGGCATATACAGTCGGAGCCTTGGACTTAAATGATGAGCTCATAGATTTTTCCTATAGGGGACCATCAATCTATACAGATAAGTGGAAGCCTGATATCAGTGCACCTGGAGTAAATATTTTGTCATCTATACCTGGACAAAGATACAGTGTTTACTCTGGCACATCTATGGCAGCGCCTCATGTCACGGGCGTTGTGGCTCTTATGCTTCAAGCAAATCCAAATTTAAATGCTAATCAAATTGAGGATATTTTGGATAAAACGGCAACGCCTTTAACGGATGATAATTTTATAAGTTCACCAAATCACGGATATGGCTATGGCAAAGTCAACGCTTATAATGCTGTAAGGCTAGCTGAAAAACAAAAAAAGGATACAGCTATTGATGATAAAGAGATGGGTTTTTTAGAAGGCAATGTTTATACAAGTGCTAGTGATGATATAAAGCCTGAGATAAGTGGAATTGCCAACAATTTTATTGTAAATACTTTCGACAGTTTTTTTGAAGCCAAAGTCAAGGACAATTCAGGTGTAAAGAGAGTATCTCTAAACTTAGATGATCACATATATGATATGGCGCTTATAAAGGGAAATTATATAAATGGAATTTACAGAGCAAGGATATCTCATAATTTAATAAAATCTAAAAAGCTAAAATATTTCATAGAAGCGGAAGATGTAAATGGCAATATTACTAGAGCTGATGAAAAAAATCTTTATATAAAAAACGCCTTGAAAACAGGATATAAACAGGATTTTGAAAACGACTTTAGTGGCTTTAAGTATGGCTCATGCGATCAAATAAATGATAGTGCTATAATGACTGATCCTACAACAAGTAGATATAAGTTAAAGTTTGACAAGGATGTAAATCTATGGCAATGGGGCGAGCCAACTTATGGTCCAGAAAACAAAAGTGGAAATAAAGTTCTGGGAACTGTTTTGGATGGGACATATCAAAAAATAAAAAGAAACTCATCTATTATAATGCCACTTGTAGATTTGAGCGATGAAAGAGAAGATGTTAGATTGAAGCTTGACCATTGGTATGATCTGACGGGTGGAGATAAGTATGCAAACTTCTATATCGATACGGCGGAAATTTTAATAGCAGAAGTAGGAGATGAAAAATCTGAAGAAGATCTTACCTATATACCTATAAAACAATTTAAGAAATCATCTAAGGGTTGGCAACATGAAGATATAAGTTTAAACGATTATCTTGGCAAAAAAATTTCAATAATGTTTAAACTTGAAGAAGGAAGCCTTGCACTTAGAAAAAAATCGGCAGGGTGGTATATAGATAACATTAGTATAGCAAGGGAAGGACAAGCTTTAGAGAGTATAATTGTTGAACCTAGTGAAAATATAAATTCAGTTGAAAATTACGAAAAAGGTTCAAAAATTCCTTTGAGTGCCAAAATTAAAGTAATGGAAACTGGTGTTGAAGTAAAGTCACAAGAGGGAAGTGGCAGATATTTTATTAAGCACCCGGCTGGGCACTATAAGCTATTAGTAGAAAAAGAGGGGTTTTTGCCACAAGAAAAAGATGTAATAATTGAAGCTGGAGCAAAAAATCACCTGGAAGATATTTACTTAAAAAAAGATTTAGGCAATAAGTTAGAAATTGAAATACTAGATGATTTTGATTCACCCACATTTGCGAGAGTTCAAATTTATAAGAAAGATGATATAAAAGAGCTTTATTCGAAAGAGGGCTCAAAAATTGAATTTTCTAATTTGAATATTGGTAAATATAAGTTGCTTGTAAGTGGTGATGGCATACAAACACGAGAGTTGGAAATTGATTTGAAGTCGGATCAAAAAATTCAAGTAAGAACTAAAAAGGTCGAGTATCTTCAAAACAAATCTTGGGGCTATGAAGGGGAGCTTGCAGATAACCTGACATGCGAAGATGATGCTAATAGACTTTTTGCTTTTGGAATTAAAAATGAAAAAACATTAGAACTTGATGAGTTGGAGATATATCTTACCAGAACAAAGGAACAAGATAACATAAAAGGGCAAAAATATAAGGTATATATCTTTGAGGGCAATAATGATGATGGATTGCCTGGAAAGATATTATATTCAACAGAAAAAGAGTGCGAAAAAGACGGATGGAACAAGATAAAGATACCAAAAATTCAGGTAAGAGGGGACTTTTATTTAGCATATAAAAAAGATGAAGGATACTTTGGATTAGGACTTGATAGTAATAAGCCTTTTGATAACTCCTATGTTCTTTATAAGGGGGCATGGAATCCATCATCTACCCTAGGCATGTATATGATTAGAGCCATAGGAAAAGAAATAAATCCGCAAAAGGCCAATGGTCATAAGCTTTATTTTAAATCCAACAATATAAATAGGCAGGAAAAAGTAGAGGAAATCGAAGATTTGGCAGCATACAAATTGCCAGAACTTGATTTTGAACCTGAAATAGGAAAAGTTTTTGCTGGTTGGACAATTGAAGGAAAGGAATATCAACCTGGAGATATAATATATCCATCAAGGGATATGGAAATTTTGGCAGCATGGAAAGAAAAAGATGCGAAGCCTATAAACCCAAATACAAATCATTCGTTGAAGCCAGAAGTACCAGAGTATTTAAGTAAAAGAGAAGAAAAGACTGTTCCAATTTATTTTGGAATGATTTCAAGCTCATCAAGCTCACAAAGCGAAAATAAAAAAGAAATAGAAAAGAAAGAAGAACAAAAGGACTATGAAAATCACTGGGCAAAAGAAGCCATAGACTTGTGTCTAGAAAAAGGATACTTTAAAGACATAGCAGATAAGTCAAACTTCAATCCGGAAAAGGCAGCAACGAGAGCAGAGTTTATAACAGTTCTTGCAAGATATGCAGGAATAAATAATAAAACTAACAAAGCAGGATTCGAAGACGTAAGTTCAGACAAGTATTATTCTCCATTTATTTCGTGGGCAAAAGAAAACAAAATTATCTTAGGAAGAGGAAATGGAAAATTTGCTCCGGATGCCACAATAAGTAGGGCTGAAATGGCAACAATTATCCACAGAATGGCAAAAGTCCTAAAACTAGATAAGTCTACAAAAAACATGAATATAGACTTTAAAGATGCCGATGCAATTCCGGATTGGGCAATAGATCAGGTAAAAGATCTTGTAAATCTTGGCATCATAAATGGAAACAATGACAATACATTCAATCCAAAGGGCAACTTCAAAAGAGCTGAATTGGCACAAATAATCTACAATTTCAGCAAAAATAAATAAACTGATATTAGCTTCAAAAGAGGTGAGCAAATAAAAAGGACCGACCAAAAAGTCGATCCTTTTTTATTATAAATAAGTTTACATAATAACTTTAAAATTAAATCTATAAATCAAAGTCCCAAGAAGTGCTGGCTCAACATTAAGTTTTGCGCAAGCAAATTTTCAAGCACTCGTCTTTGTATCACTTCTAATAGTTTAATTTGCTCTATATAGAAGTTGAAGAAGTCAGAATACAAGTCTTGATATGAAGAAAGCATAAGTTCATCTGACCTTTTGGAAGTCTCAATGTTTTCTAGCTCATCTTTTTTAGAATCTAATGCTTCTTTATTCAAAGAATCTTTTTTTGCCAAAAGTGAAATCGAATAAAGAAGTGCCTCGTCTTTATTTATCTTTGATATGGCGGTGCCGCCATTAAAAGATGACTTCACTGTTATTTCATCCATATCTTTTATTTCTCTAAAATCGGCGTCTACAAGGAGATAGCAAGATGTTTTTTCATAATCTTTTTGTGATAGATAGGGATCTGATTTCACTTCTCCAAGAGCATACTTGTCTCCTGCACAAATCCAAATCAAATCACCCTTATTAATCCTTGAAAGGGAATTAAAATATGCGTTTATTTGCCTCTTGTCCTTAGGATTTTCAAATAAGAGTATTTTTTTAAGGTCTTGAACATTTTTTGCATCCTTGTAGAACAATGGAGCGAAATAAGAGTTTTCTATAAAAATAGAATAGTATTTTTCCTGGTCTTTTAATGACCTCAAATTATACCTGAAGACTTGTCTTTTGTCTGTTTTCATTTTTTCCTCCATTTGTGATTTCTCATCCTTATCCATCCTCATTATATTACTGGGCTTTAAAAAGTTCAAGAAATGGACCTTCTAAAGCAAATGATATAGCTGAAGAAATAGTGTATTTTTCAAGCAAAAAAGACCGATTCACAGGCTCAAATGTTAAATATATTTCAAGTATTTTTTTTATAAAATGATTAAATTTAGGATAATTAATACAAATATTATTTGATTTGCAAAAATTTTAATATTTTTTAAATTGTATTCGATTAATTCATTGACAAAGGCAAAGACTATGGTATCATGAAGTTTAAGATAACTGTTATCAATAAAGAGTAGGAGGATTTTATGAAGAAAGTAAGAAAGTCGCTTAGTTTACTTTTGGCTTTTGTAATTTTATTTTCTTGTTTTCCAGGACGGATGATAAATGCAGAAGAAATTTCTACAAAAGTAGACTCGAGAAGAGAAAGCGCTGATGCGAAAGAGTGGAGTGAGGAGGATTTCTTTTTTGAGGGAGTATCCTTTTCAAAACTAACTGCAAAGGGCAAGGCTAAATTAAAGGCAAACAATGGAGTTTTGTATTTTCCTAGCCTAAAGACGAGCCATGGCAATCCTATTTGCGGGATTAAACAATCCGGATTTACAAATCTGGGAATAAAGTCTGTTGGTTTTTCTGATCAAATAACAGAAATAGGCGGTCAAGCTTTTTATGGAAACAATATAGAAGAGCTTAATTTACCTAACACTATTAAAGAAATAGGATTTGCTGCATTTAAAAAGAATGAAATCAAGAGCTTGACTTTGCCAGACTCTCTTGTAGAGATTGCCGCATCTTCTTTTGCAGAAAACAATATTTCTGATGTGGTAGTGCCAGATTCAGTAACAAAAATTTTTAAAGATGCCTTTGACAAAAGCACAAATTTACATATTTCACAAGTAGACAAGATAGAATTTCAAAATTGTAAAAAAGAAGATTTCACTATAACAGCTAAGGCATCTGATAAATCTGCTAAATATACAGAAGAAGATTTTACTGTAAGAGAAAGAGCTAGGGAAGAGGAAGGTCTTGTGATAACTGGACTTAGCAGCCAAGGCCAAGAAAAGAGAAAGACTAGCCACGTTTTAAATATTCCATCAGTCATAGATGGCAAAAAGGTAAAAATCATCGGCAAGTCAGCGTTTTTCAATAGGTCAACAGATGATGCTTCAATTTCCTTTGAAGAAGTTATTTTGCCATCATATCTAGAAAAGATAGAAGATGGCGCCTTTGCTGGAAACTCAATATCTAAAATTGATTTTCCAGATAGTCTTAAAGTAATTGAACAAAATTCTTTCTGCTTCAATAAGTTAGAAAGTCTTAGGATTCCAAACTCAGTAGAGAAAGTAGGGTTACATTCTTTTGCTTATAATAAACTTAAAAATGTTGAAATAGATAACACAAAGGGCAAAGTTAGCATAGACAGCATGGCTTTTGACGACCAAGAGGGCGGTGGACTAGTCAAATTTATCTATTTGAGAGATGCAAAGAAAAATGTAGATAAATACAAAATAAATTTCAATTTAGACAAAGGAGTCACACTATCTACAAGCCCAGCTAATGAAGCAAAAGAAGGAGAAAAAGTAAGCCTGTCCTATAAGATTACTGATGATACAAAAGAAATATTGAAAGTAAGTGTAAAAAAAGGACAATATTTCAACTTGCCTATCAAAGATAACAGCTTTATTATGCCGTCGGCAGATGTGACTATTGAGATAAAATTAAAGGACAAATATTCACTTGATAAATGGTGTGCAGAGGATTTCATCTACTACACTTATGATCCAGACCCAGACAATGAGGATGCTCAAGCATATTATTGTTTGAAAGGTCTATCCGAAAAAGGGATAAAAAAACTTGAAAACAACAAAAACCTTGTTTTACCTGAGAAAGATCCAAATGGATATAAGCCGGTATGGGTAGAAGAAGATGCCTTCAAGGACAAAAATATTGAAAGTGTAGAAATACCTGGAAATTACACCCATATCCAAAGCAGGGCCTTTAAAAATTGTGGCATAAAAAATCTTAAATTACACGATGGACTTCTTTATGTTCAAGACAGTGCCTTTGAAAATAATGAACTGACAAATTTAACATTGCCAGAAACATTCAAATATCCATCCAAATCAGCTTTTAAGGGAAATAAACTGACAAGTCTTGTACTTCCTAATTCTTGTACATCCATAGGACCAAGCTCTTTTATGGACAACCAAATAGCAAGCCTTACGCTAGGAAACAAAACGGATCGTATTTGGGCAGAGGCATTTAAAAACAACAAAATAAAGGAAGTAAATATACCTTTAAGCTTAAAGAAGGGCTGTATAGAAAGAGATGCTTTCGATGGAAACATTGGCAAGGAAAATCCACTTAAAAAAGGCGAAAATAAGGTAATCCTTTGGACACCTCAAAAGAATAATCCAAACAATATAAAAGCAGGAAACAACTATATAGTAGATCCTAAACAAGCTGAGAAGCAAACAGTTGAGTTTGTAGCAAGTGATTTTTCTTATGAAAAAGATAAGGTTTCAGATTTTTCAAAAGAAGGCTTAAAGAAATACAAGAAGCTGGGAGAAGATGTTACTTTAAAATTGCCGGAAGTAGACACTAAGGGAAAGAAAGTCACAGGAGTAGCTGATTATGCTTTTAGTGATATAGATCCTCAAATAAAGAAAATTGTAATACCAAATGGCTATGAAACTATAGGAGAACAAGCATTTTCAAGTTCTGGCTTAACAGAAATCGAATTACCAGACTCTATGCTTTATATAGAGGGAAATGCGTTTTTAAATTATGAACAAATAACAGTAAAATGCTATGTTTCCTCTGATAAAATCAAAGAAACAATTGGAGATAGTGGTAATTTCTGGGAAGTTATTGTAAGGAATACAAGCTCTGAACCTTCAAAACCGGATAAGCACGAATCAGAATGGACAGCCGAAGATTTCAAATATAAAGAAATGCCCATTAAATATGAAGAAAACAATGTAGAGACCACAGTAAACTTGAATGCAGTTGCGGGATTTTCTGAAGCGGGATTAAAAAAATCCAAGACTCTAAAAAAACTTGTGCTTCCAAGTGAGGATACCAAGGGCAAAAAAGTTGAAGCTATAACTGATTTAGCTTTCATGGGTGCATATGGCAAAAAGGGAATCACTGGTGATCTGTCAATACCTGAAGGCTACAAATATATCGGTCAAATGGCCTTTGCTTTTAATAATATAAGCGGAGAGGTAAAGCTACCTGATAGTTTATTGGGTCTTGGTGAATCTGTATTTTTTAGAAATGAAATTACAAGCTTGATTGTGCCTAAGGGGATAACTGAGATACCAGCAGTCCTTATGAGGGGCAATAAACTCAACAAGGTTGAATTTAAGGGCGATATAGAAGCTATATCAGATTTAGCTTTTGCTGAAAATAATCTTGAAGAAATTATAGTACCTGATAGCTTAAAAACAATAGGCAAGCAAGCCTTTGAAACGAATACAGGTTCTGATGCCTACAAAGGAAAATTAGTTATAAGGACAAAATCTGGCAAGAATCCTAACAATTTAAAAAATAAAGAAAATTATATAATAGATCCTAAAAATCCGGGACAAGGACCATCTCTTGATTACACTAAATGGACTCAAGAAGACTTTACCTACAAGAAAGACAAGCTTGAAGGCTTTTCGGATCAAGGTCTATTAAAAATTAGAAAGAATAAAAATCTAGTTATACCTGCCAAAACACCTGATGGACAAGACTTAAAAGTAATAGGCATAGATGCCTTTAGAAATCTAAACCAAGGGTTTGATATAAAATCTGTTGAAATTCCAGATACTGTTGTCAAAATTGAGGACTATGCTTTGCAATTCAATGAAATAAGCAAGGTGAAACTCCCGAGAGATTTAAAGACATTGGGAATGGGCGTTTTCATGAGCAATTTTGACTTGAAAGTGGAATTTAACGATAAGCTAGAATACATTGATCAGGCCTGCTTCTATGAAACTGACCTAGGCTCCATAGAACTTCCAGCAAGTGTAAATACTATAATGGATGCAGCGTTTAGAAAAAGTAATTTGAATGAAGTTAAATTTAAAGAAGGATCTAAATTAAAGGAAATAAAATATCTTGGATTTGCAGATAATAATTTGAAAGATATTAAATTGCCTGAAGGACTTGAAGTAATTGGAAATCAAGCTTTTGGAAACAACAAATTTACAGAGCTTAATATGCCTTCTACGCTTAAAGTTTTAGGCTTCCAAGCATTTGCTAACAATCCAAGCGAAGCAAATCCAAAGGCTGTTGTCATAAATATTGACAACAATAACATTCATGATGACGAAGGAAAGACATTTATAGTAAATCCTAAAGTTTTAGCAACAGAAGCTGACAAGGCTGAGCTTAAAAATCAAATTGATTTGGCAGAAAAAGTAGACAAGAATAAGCTGACAAAAGAATTTAAGGGATATTTTGAAAATGCGTTAAAGGAAGCAAAAAGCATAAGTGAAGATTCTAAAGCATCAAAAGCAAGTGTGGCTGGTGCGACTAAGGAAATGAAATTTGCAAACAAGAGATCAGAAATAAATACCTTGATGTTCGAAAAGGAACTTTTAGACTCTAAGGCACAAAAATTTGACAAAGAAAAATGGCAACAAGTCGAAATATCCTACAATAGAGCAAAAGAAAAACTGATGGTTATAAATATTTCCGATCAAGCAGTTGAGCAACTAATAAGCGACCTAGACTTGGCATTAAAGAATCTAAGCGGAGTTGAAAACCCTCTAGAGGGAGCCATAGAGCTTGAAGGAGAAGCGGAGGTCAAAAGGACTCATTATATAGAACCCTACACTATAAAGGTAAAGGTTTGGGTAAAAGAAGGTAAAATAATTCATGTAATAGATAATAAAACTGTGCATGATGATCCAAGTGAAGATGAAGAGCACAATGGTGGATATTTTAAACAAGCCCTACCAATTATGAGATCTTATATAGGCAAGAGCGTGGAAGAAGTATTAGGCCATCAATTGGGCAAAAAACTTGGCATAGACTCCATTTCTGGAGCGACAGTAAGCTCACGCATAATCCACAAAGCTATTCAAAACGCCCTTTCTAAATATAAAAAACCGGAAGTGCCTAATGAGGATATCAACCCTGGAGAAGTAAAGCCTGGTGAAGAAAAACACGATAACATTCCTGTTTATTTTGGAATTATTTCAAGCTCATCAAGCTCATCAAGCTCACAAAGCGAAAATAAAAAAGAAATAGAAAAGAAAGAAGAACCACAAAAGGACTATGAAAATCACTGGGCAAAAGAAGCCATAGACTTGTGCCTAGAAAAAGGATACTTTAAAGACATAGTAGATAAGTCAAACTTCAATCCAGAAAAGGCAGCAACGAGAGCAGAGTTTATAACAGTTCTTGCAAGATATGCAGGAATAAATAATAAAACTAACAAAGCAGGATTCGAAGACGTAAGTTCAGACAAGTATTATTCTCCATTTATTTCGTGGGCAAAAGAAAACAAAATTATCTTGGGAAGAGGAAATGGAAAATTTGCTCCAGATGCCACAATAAGTAGGGCTGAAATGGCAACAATTATCCACAGAATGGCAAAAGTCCTAAAACTAGATAAGTCTACAAAAAACATGAATATAGACTTTAAAGATGCCGATGCAATTCCAAATTGGGCAAAAGATGCAGTAAAAGATCTTGTAAATCTTGGCATCATAAATGGAAACAATGACAATACATTCAATCCAAAGGGCAACTTCAAAAGAGCCGAATTGGCACAAATAATCTACAATTTCAGCAAAAATAAATGATTGAAATCTTAGAAATAGCCATAGTAATGTAAAATTAAAAAACACTCGAGAAATTTTCTCGAGTGTTTTTTGTTTTCTCAAACAAGCTTGAATCTTTGCAGGAATTGCTTAGTTCTTTCTTGCTTGGGATTTGAAAATATTTCTTCTGGACTTGAATCCTCCAAGATGATGCCCTTTTCCATAAACAAGACTCTGTTGGAAACATCTCTGGCAAAATCCATTTCGTGAGTCACTACAAGCATTGTCATACCTTCTTTTGCCAATTCTTTCATGACTTCCAAAACATCTGCGACCATCTCTGGGTCTAGGGCAGATGTGGGTTCATCAAAAAGCATTATTTCTGGCTCCATGCAAAGAGATCTTGCTATGGCGACCCTTTGCTTTTGCCCGCCAGAGAGTTGAGATGGTTTGGCATCTACATAGGATGCCATGCCAACTTGTCCCAAATACTTTAAAGCCATGTTTTTAGCGTCGATTTTGGATTTTTTTAAAACCTTTATTGGTCCTAGGGTGAGGTTGTCTATGACATTTAGATTGTTGTAGAGATTAAAGTTTTGAAAAACCATTGCCATTTTTGTTCTAAGAAGTCTTAGGTCTGTTGAAGAATCGAGAAGATTTTTTCCTTCAAAAAATATCTTGCCACCAGTTGGCTTTTCAAGTTGATTTATGCAACGAAGAAGGGTAGATTTGCCCGAGCCGGATGAGCCTATAATAGATATGACCTGACCCTTGTCTACTGTAAAATTTATATCTATAAGCACCTTGTTGCTGCCAAAGGACTTTTCTAAATTTTCTATTTTTAGTATTTCCATAAATGCCTCCTAAACCTGCATTTGATTGCCAGACTTGAGCTCGAAATCTTTTGGACCATCCATCTTTTTTTCCGCAAAGCGAAGGACATTTGTGATTATGGTAGTTAAGATTAGATAGATTATACAAGTGACAAAAAATGTGCCAAAATAGTTGAAGTTCGCTCCGGCTATCGATCTACTCTGAAAAAATAGCTCTGAGACACCTATGACATTTAAAACAGATGTATCCTTTACATTTATTACAAACTCATTTCCCGTTGCGGGCAAGATGTTTCTAAGAGTTTGGGGTAGGATGACATAAAGCATTGTTTGAAAATGGGTCATGCCAGATGCGTAAGCAGCTTCGAATTGGCCCTTATCTATCGAGAGGATGCCCCCTCTTACAACTTCAGACATATAGGCACCTGTATTTATTGAAACAATAAAGAAAGCCGCAGGCACCAAGGGGAGTCTCACATCAAAAAATAGAGGAATTCCAAAATAAATTACCATGGATTGAACCATCATGGGAGTGCCTCTAAAAAATAAGATGTAGAAGGAGAGGATGGCGTTTATTAGCTTTTGCACAAGTCCACTCATACCCGATTTTTTAGGAAGGGTTCTTATTATGCCTATTCCCAAGCCTATCAAGAGACCGAGGATAGTTCCTATAAGAGAAATTTGCAGGGTCAAAATGGTACCATTTATAAATAAAGGGTAATTATTTTGCCATATTTCCAACATTTTTTCTAGCATTTCATTCCTCGCTTATAGGTTGTGTTTCAAGAGCTGTCTTCATCATCTCTTGTCTTTTTTCATCACTTACAGAGTCTATTATTTTATTTAAGTCTTCTTTTAGCTTGGATCCTTTAGAAAGACCAGCTGCAACAGCAAGATCTTCATCAGAAGCTACAAATCCCTTGCCGTCTTCGAATTTTATATAGGTAAATTCGGGTATAGCTTTTTCAACAGATAGACCTTCTGGCAGCTCTGCAACATAGGCATCTATTATGCCAGATTTTAGAGCTACTCTTTCAGAGTTGAAGTCTTGCATAGCTTCTACTTTTTGAGCGCCGGGTATTTGGTCTATCACGCTATAATGAACTGTGTTTAATTGACCAGTCACCTTAGCTCCTTTAAAATCTGAAAGGGAAGTGGCATTTGCATAGGCAGAGTCTTTTTTTACTACCATAATGAGGTCACTTTTCCAGTAGGCAGATGTGAAGTCTATGACTTCCTGTCTTTCTTTGGTCGGACTCATGCCAGCCATGACAAGATCAATTGTTCCAGATTGGACAGCTGGAGCTAGTCCATCCCAGTCTATCTTGACAATCGAGAGTTCCTTTCCAAGTCCTTCAGCTACTTTTTTTGCAAACATTATATCGTAGCCATTTGCAAACTCTTTGCTGCCCTCGATTGGCACAGCGCCATTTGAATCATCTGATTGAGTCCAATTGTAGGGGGCATAGCCACATTCCATGCCGACTCTTAGGACATTTTCGCTTTTCGATTTGCCACATCCGACCAGACTAAAGGCGGACAATAAACTGACAAGAACTAATAGATTTTTTAATGTTTTTTTCATATCTTTCCTCCAAAAAAATAATAAAAAAGAGATCTTCATCCAAAAGGGACGAAAATCTCGTGGTACCACCCAAATTTACAAGAGACTTGCATCCCTTGCCTTAGAGGCTACAATAATAGCCCGACCCTATAACGTGGGTTTACGTCAGGTCATCTAGCAAAAGCCTTCCACCTGCGACTTGGAGTCTTTATTCACGATGTTGGTTCTTATCCCATCTCAGCTACAAGGGATTCTCTGTAAAAGCCTGACAAAGCTACTCATCTCTTCAAAGTCTTTTTATAAATTTCTTTGATTATATACAATGTGGCTAAAAAAAGCAAGTTCAATTTAAAAAGACCAGATGACTTTTAAAGTCTTTTAAAATTTCATATAATGAGATAGAGGTAAATTATGAGAAAAACAGTTTTAATTACAGGAGGCTCAAGGGGAATAGGAAGGGCTATCGCCTTAAAACTAAGCGAGCAAGCACAAGCCTATGACATAGCCATAACTTATAATGAAAATAAAGAAGCGGCACTCGAAGTGAAAAGTCAAATTGAAAAAAATGGCCGCAGGGCCATGGTGTTAAAGTGCGATGTGGCCTTTTGTGAAGAGGTTGATCGTGTTTACGATGAGATTTTAAATACTTGGGGGCCAGTCGATGTGCTTATAAACAATGCAGGTATAGCCGACAAGACCTTGTTTCAGGATATGGAGCTGGAAAGCTTTAAAAGAATCATGGATGTGAATGTGACGGGGGTCTTTAACACTATAAAGGCAGTCCTTCCTGCCATGATTTCTAAAAAAGAGGGCTATATTTTAAATATATCCTCCATGTGGGGGCTGGTAGGAGCATCTATGGAAGTCGCCTATTCGGCATCTAAAGGAGCAGTAAATTCTCTTACAAAGGCCTTGGCAAAGGAAGTTGGATACTCGGGGATAATAGTAAATGCAATCGCACCTGGGGCAACCATGACTCAGATGTGTGAAGATTTAGGAGCAGAAGTTTTAAAGGACTTGTGCGAGGAAATCCCAGCCGGAAGACTGGCAAGACCAGATGAAATTGCAAATCTTGCAATTTTTATGATTTCAGGCAAGTGCGATTATATACAAGGACAAATAATAAGCCCAAATGGGGGACTTGTAATTTAAAAATTAAAATCCGTATACAAAGTAAAAATCGGTTCAAGCATGATTATTATGCTATGCGAGCCGATTTTTTTCTTAAAAAAACCACTGACTAAGCAGTGGTTAATTTTTATAAAAATTTTATGCACACTTTAAAAGCTTTATTAAAGATGCATTTTTTCTGGACTAAAAATTCTACTATCCATAATTTTTAATTGGTCGGAGATTAGAGGTTCGAATTCTATATTTTTTAAAATATCTCTTTCAAGATCAACTCCGGGGGCAATTTCTTCCAAAATAAGACCTTTAGGACTTAGCCTAAATACGCATCTTTCAGTCACATAGATGACATTTTGTCCATTTTCAAGAGCTGATTTAGCTGAAAAAGTCCTTTGAAAAATTGATTTTACAAATTTTTTGATTTTACCTTCCTGAACTATTTGAAGTTCACCGTCTTTTATTTCCACTTTCAGACCACCAGCCGTAAGGCTTCCGCAAAACACCAAATTTTTTGTGCCTTGAGCTATGTCTATAAAGCCGCCGCATCCGGGCATGGAGTTTTCAAAGCGAGAAACATTTAGATTGCCAAAGCCATCTACTTCGGCAAGACCTAAAAAGCTAGTTTCAATTCCTCCGCCCGCTGTAAAATCAAGAAAATCTTTTGAAGGCATGGCACCCTTTGAATTTAAAGCAGCGCCAAAAGAGCCTCCCTTCAAGGGAAGTTCTCCTAGAACTCCTGAATCTTGAGTCAAGGTGATTTTATCTTTTATACCTTCTTCATCGCATATATCGGCTACAAGTTCGGGCACCCCAACACCCATGTTTACTATGCTATCTTTCTTTATCTCAAGGGCAGCCCGTCTGGCTATAACTTTTTTCATATTTAAAGGCAGGGGATTTTTGGAGCTTAGCTCAATATTTATCTTGCCACTCAAGCTGTCTTCGTTTAAGTAGTCCCAAGTTTGCCTATGGTATTTTTCAGCCTTGCTTGTGACGAAAACATAGTCGACTAAATTTCCTGGGATAGAAATTTTATCAGGAGACAATTTTTCATCTACAACTTCTTTTACTTGGCAGATAACTTTGCCACCAGAATTTTTGCTAGCCATGGCAATTTGCAAGAGATCAAGAGGTCCAATTTCATCTTCTATTGATATGTTTCCAAAAATATCCGCTCTAGTTCCTCTAATAAGTCCCAAATCTATTTTTGGCGTCTTATAGGCTATGAATTCTTCTTTCAAGACGGTTACAATTTCTCCCAAGACATCTTTTGTAAGAGTATTAAACCTGCCGCCATCAAGTCTAGGGTCTACGAAAGTAGAAAGCCCAAGCTTTGTGAGCATAAAATTTTCGCTCCTTATAGCCGAGTCATACAGACGTAAAATCGTTCCATAAGGAAGGTCATAGCATTTGATTTTATTGTCTGCAATGAGTTTCGATGTCTCTTTTAAAGTTGCAAGATGAGATATTATAATTTCATCAATAAGACCTGGAAGGGCAAGCCTATCTATGCCTGTGCCGTCTGCGTTGCCAGAGCCTGGCCCATGCATGATTTTTAGATTTTTTGGATACCCTTTTTTTAAAAAAGAATCTCGAATAGCTTCCAAGACTTCTTCGGGACTTGCAGAAGCAAAAAAACCTGATACAGCTACTCGGGCCTCGTCTTTTACAAGTCCGCCGATATCATCAAAATTTATTAGCTTAGTCATATCTTCTCCTTTATCACATTCTGCAAGTATATAAAATAAAGTCATTTATGTCAAAAAAATAAGAGCCTAAAGGCTCTTAAAATTATAATTTTATTCCTGAAACATCCTGGAATCATTTTTCATTTCAATTATTGGAAAGAGGGCTTGTATGTATTCAGCTGAGAGATTTTTTGCTTTTTTACAATCACGACTTTCAATAGCGGATTGAATCTTTTGAATCTTATCATAAATTAAAAGTAAATTTTCGTTGTCATTTAATATAAAATTAGATATCCTATACAATCTAGCGTCTATAATCATGAGCAAATCTTTCAGAAATTGATTTGAAGTAGAATTTATTAATGACAAATTCCACTCTACAAGCAAGTTTTTCAAACGATAGAAATCTTCGTTTAGCATTGCCTCTTTCATCTCTTGAGCTAAACTTTTTAAAATTATACAATCTTCTGTTATACCTGCATATGCAGTTTGCTCGACCAGCATTGGTTCTAAAATTTTTTTCACAAAGTAGAGGTCTTTACAAAAATCAATAGATATTTTGGCAACTTGATAGCTTCTTCTAGGGTTTGCCTTAACCAAGCCTTCTATTTCTAGCTTTTTTAAAGCTTCTCTAACTGGAGTTCTGCTTACGCCAAGTTCATTTGCAATTTGTAATTCTATTAACTTGTCATTAGGCTTATACTCATCATGTAAAATTTTGTCTTTAAGGAAATCATAGACGTTATTTCTTCGAGGTGCTCGCATATTTTCATTCCTCCAACTATATAATTTTAAATTATTCTATCACAGGAAAGAAAAAAATGAATTTTAAAAACTTCCTTTTTTATGGAAAAATAGAAAGAAACATAGACAGTATGATAAAATTTTACTCAAAACGAGAACTTAATAATTTAAGGTTGGGAAACTATTATTTTAAATATTAGGTGGTAAAATCAAATTTTGGTATAATAGAATGCATGAGGTGATTTAATGATAAAATTTGGCAGATTAGAAAAAGACCTTACAAGGGTCAACATTTGTTTTCAAGAAGAAGATTATGGAGTTTCTAAAGAACTATATGATTATATAAGCAAAAAGGATATTTTCAAAGCGGAATATAAGCAAATTTTTCAAAACTTGGGACCCAAGAGCGAAAATATTATTTTGTTAGGTCTTGGCAAGAGAGAAGATTTTAATTTCAACAAGCTAAGGGAAGTAGCATATAGAATTTTTAATATTATAAAAGAAAATAAAATATCCTCACTCAAAATTTGTGGAGGACTTTGCAAAACTGGAGTTCAAGCTTTTGCAGAAGGACTTTTACAAGCTGACTATACTTTTGATGTTTATAAGAAAGAAAAGACCGAAAAATTTGATTTGAGTGTTGATTTTGAGGTTGATCTATCTAAAGAAGAGCTTGAAGAAGCTTTGAAAGAAATCGAAAATTTGATGGAGGGAGTTTTTCTAACTAAAGATTTGGTAAACACACCTTCTATCGATATGTATCCAGAGGTCTTGGCTCAAAAAGCCAAGGAACATTTGCAAGATCTTGGAGTGGAAGTCGAAATTTTAGATAAAAAGGCCATAGAAAAACTTGGCATGCAAGCCTTCTTGGCAGTTTCAAAAGGCTCTGCTAGAGAGCCCAGATTTATAATTATGAAATATCTTCCGGTAAAAGGAGAAAAGCCTCTAGCCCTTGTAGGCAAAGGCCTGACCTATGACTCTGGTGGATATGCTCTTAAGATTCCTGCTACAAACATGGTAGATATGAAAAGTGACATGGCAGGTTCTGCCAGCGTTATAGGAAGCATCTATGCCCTTGCTAAAAATAAGGTGAAGAAAAATGTGGTGGGTCTTGTTGCCACTTGTGAAAATATGATTTCAGGAGAGGCCTACAAGAATGGAGATATAATTTCTTCGATGAAGGGTCTTCACATAGAAGTAATAAATACTGATGCAGAAGGAAGATTGACCCTAGCCGATGCTCTTTACTATGCAGCGACCAAGGTGGATTCAAAAGCCATAATAGATATGGCAACTCTTACTGGAGCCTGCATCATGGCTCTTGGCATGAGGACAACAGGATCAGTCACAAATGATGAAAAACTCTATGAAGAAGTGGCTAAGGCCTTTGAAAAATCGGGCGAACAAGTTTGGCAACTTCCGATATTCGAGGACTCGGAAGAAAAAGTAAAAAGTGACATAGCCGATCTTAAAAACTCTACAACGGGTGGTGCCGGCACTATTACAGCAGGCATTTTCTTAAAGAATTTTGTAGAAGGCAAACCTTGGGTTCACTTGGACATAGCCGGCCCTGCTTTTTCAGATTCAGCCTACTCTTTTACTGGCAAAGGAGCTACGGGTATACCCGTAAAATCAATTTATAATTTCGTAAAAGAATATTAAAAAATACACCTGGAGAAACTTTTAAAGAGGTCTCTTCCAGGTGTTTTTTATAAAAACTTTTCTTTTAAATATTTTATTATATCTTCGGATTCATACATGGGTTTTTCATCTATGAATAAGCAAGGCACTTGTCTCTTGCCACCCTTTTCAACAAGGTAGTCGAGAGCCTCTTTATCAGTATTTATATTTTTCAATTCAATACCATAAATCTTATTTTCATCTATAAATCTTTCTACCTTTTTGCAAAAAGGGCAAACTGTGCCCACAAATAGTTTTAAATTTTCCATAACTTAGTCCTTTCTTTGTAATTCACTTGATCTACTACATTTATTATTCCCCTATTTTTGATATAATAAACAAAGAGGTGGAATATGGATAATTTTAATAAGAATATCAGCTCTATTATAGACACTCTTAATAGGACTGGCAAAATTTTAAAAGAAAATGCCATGGAGCTAAAGAGGGTCGCAAATTTGAGATATAAAATATACGAGACGGACAAGGAAATTTCCAATTTATACAAGGAACTTGGCATAAGATATTACAAGTACAATAAGAATATGATTCCAGATATATCGGCACAGACTGTCATGGAAAGGATAGATTTTCTCTATCAAAAGAAAAAAGATTTGGAAATAATCCTTGGCAAATATAAAAATCTGGATGCAAGTCCTAAAAGCATCAAGGACAAGTCGGACGAAGTTTTTTGTCCAAATTGTGGGAAAATATATTCTGCCGACGAGAAGAGATGCCCCTATTGTGGGAGTTAGTGATGCGAAAGACAATAGAACTAAAAAACGTCAAAACCTCCTATATAGAAGAAGGCAGGGGCAAGCCACTTATAATCTTGCATGGCTGGGGAGCCAGTATAGAAGCTGTAATGAGTATAGTTAACATTTTAAAAGACACAAGAAAGGTCTATGCAATTGACGGAGCGGGCTTTGGCATGAGCGATGCACCTGATTATGTCTATGGGACTTATGACTATGCTGAGGCCGTGAAAGAGTTCATAGAAAAAATGTCTCTTGAAAAGCCGGATCTCATAGGTCATTCATTTGGAGGCAAGACTCTCATAGCTTTAGCTAGCAAATATCCCGAGCTTGTAGGCAAACTTGTGATGATAGATGCCAGTGGAATCATTCCAAAGAGGAAATTATCCTACTATCTGAAAGTATATTCTTTTAAAATTTTAAAAAATCTCTACACCAATATTTTATTTTGGAAGAACAAGGAAGAAAGTCTCAAATCTTTCTATAAAAAATTCGGCTCGGACGACTATAAGAATTCTGATGGTATAATGAGAAAGGTCTTTGTAAAGGTTGTAAACGAAGATATGCAAGGAGCTCTCAAAAAAATCGAGGCTGAAACCTTATTGATATGGGGCGATGAAGATAAAGATACGCCTCTTTATATGGGCAAAATTTTTGAAAGGGAAATTAAAAATTCAGGTCTTGTGGTCTTGAGAGGGGGCCACTATTCCTATGCCGATGACTATGCCACTTTTAGAGCTGTCATCAAATCATTTTTAGGGTGAATTATGGAAAACATTTATATAATTTTATTTCAATTTATAGATTACATGGCCTTGGCAGGGTTTTATTTTGTGACCAAAAAGGCTTCAGAACCCTGCTTGCACATTCTACAGCTAGAAGGCTATGAAAGCGCCGATTACTTAAAATGGCTAAAGGAAAACAGGTCGCTTTTAGGCAAAAAGCTAAGTCAAGAAAAGACGCCCCTAGTATGGACTGATAGGGCGAAGAGACTCTTTGGGGTACACTCATCAATTCTACTTGTAATAGGTTTAATTTTATCTATATCAAGTTTAATTTTTTCTAAAATTATAGGCTATGAAATAGCAACAGCAGCCTACCTCATAGGACTTTTTATAGCCTACAATTTAAGGGCCTACATCATGGTCTTGGCAAATAAAATCAACAAGCCTAGAGAAGAAAAAATCAACATGGGTTTTTATAATATGGCTCTTGAAAAAATAAAATCCAGAAAAAAATCAGGTCTTGTTGTGGTGGGCATCACAGGTTCTTATGGCAAGACATCTACAAAATTTATGTTGCAAACCATTTTAAGCGAGAAATTAAAGACAATGACAACTCCATCGTCTTTTAATACGCCGATGGGCTTATCCAAGGTGATAAACAATGATTTGACAGACGACATAGAGGTGTTTGTAGCTGAACTTGGAGCCAAAAAAATTGGAGAAATAAAAGAAGTGGCAGATCTTGTGCAACCAGAAATAGGTATTTTGACTGCAATAGGACCTACTCACATGCATATGTTTAAGACAATCGAGAATATACAAAAGACAAAGTATGAGTTAATAGAAGCTCTTCCTAAAAATGGACTTGGAATTTTCAACTATGACAACGAATACGTAAAGCCTTTAGCGGACAGAGAAGATGTCAGAGTTTTCAGATACGGCTTGGAAAATAACGAGAAATTGGCTCTTTTCGCAAAAGATATAGAAGTATTTGAAAGAGGTTCAAAGTTTAAGTTAGTTTGGAAGGATAAAGAGATGGCTTGTAGTACCAAAGTCTTGGGTAAGCACAATATTTCAAACATTTTGGCGGCTGCATCCTGTGCCTTGAACTTGGGCTTGAGCCTTGAAGAAATAAAAAATGGAATCGAAAAGATAGAACCAGTAGAACACAGATTGAGCCTAGTGGAAAATGAATCACAGATAGTTATAATAGATGATGCCTTTAATTCTAATCCGGTTGGAGCGAGGGCTGCTCTAGATGTACTTTCAAATTTCAAGGAAGGTAGAAAAATAGTCATAACTCCCGGTATGGTAGAACTCGGAGATATGGAAGAAGAAGAAAATAAGATTTTCGGAAAAGAGCTAGCTAGGGTTTGCGATTTTATAATACTTGTTGGCAAAAAGAGGACTCTACCTATTCAAGAAGGTATAAGGGAAGAAAATTTTAAAGAAGAGAATTTATTTGTAGCAGGAAGTCTAAATGAGGCGACACAAATCCTCGGTCATCTGACAAGACCGGGAGATGTAGTCCTTTTTGAAAATGACTTGCCAGACAGCTATTCGGAGGAATGAGATGGAAAATATAGCAGTATTATTTGGTGGAAGAAGTGTAGAACATGAGGTTTCGGTTATTACAGGGCTTCAAGTAATTGAAAACATGGATAAGGAAAAATTTAATCCAATACCCATATTTTTGGACAAGGATGGAAAATTTTACACTGGAGAAAGTCTTAAATCTTTTAAAAGTTTTAAGCAAGGCTCCTATAAAAAAGAAGGTATAGAAGTTTTCTTTAAGCCTGAATACAAAAATTTCAATCTCTATACACTTGAAGATAAATCAGGCCTATTTAACAAGCAAAAAAGCGAAAAAGTCTATGCTAAGATTGACCTTATATTCCCGGCTTTACATGGGACTTTTGGAGAAGATGGATGCATCCAAGGCCTCTTTGAGCTTATGCAAATCCCATATGTAAGTGGGGGTGTTGCTGCTAGTGCCGCTTCCATGGACAAGGTTTTGATGAAGAAAGTTTTCCAAGCAGATGGCCTACCACTTGTGGAATACAAGTATTTTTACAGATCTGAGTACGAAGACAAAAAGGATGAGATTTTAGGTTATGGTGATGAGCTTGGATATCCTATAATTGTAAAGCCAGCCAATCTAGGCTCAAGTGTCGGCATTTCGAAAGCAAAAAACAGACAAGAGCTAGAAGCTGCCATAGAAGTAGCCAAGCATTTTGACAAAAAAATCATTTTGGAACGCTGCGTAGAAAATTTAAGAGAGATTAATATGAGCGTTTTGGGCTATGAAAGCTATCTTGAAACCTCAAGGACAGAAGAGCCTGTTTCTTGGTCAGACTTTTTAACTTATGACGAAAAATACAAGCAAAAGAATTCGAAGTCTGGGTCAAAGTCATCGGGCAAGGCGTCCGCTTCAAGAAATATACCTGCAAAAATTTCTCCTGATGTAGAAGAAGAAATAAGAAGACTTGCAGTGAAAGCTTTTAAGGCTGTGGATTGTGCCGGAGTTTCAAGAATTGACTTCATGCTTGAAAAAGACAAGGTCTATGTAAATGAAATCAATACTCTGCCAGGTTCATGTGCTTTTTATCTCTGGGAACATAAATACAGCTTCAAGGAGCTTATAACTAAACTCATAGATATAGCCAAGGCAGTTTATAAAAACAAGTCTGAAAATTCCTACTCAATAAACTCCAACCTCTTTGAAAAAACATCTTATGGTGGAAAGTTATAATGATTAGAGAAGCCTTAAAGGAAATCTTATCAGACTTAGGTCCTGTAAAATTTAAAACACTTGCAAAGTATATGCAAATCTCCAACAAAGACAAAAAAGATTTTGCTGAACTTTTGAGAGAAATGGAAAAAAATGGAGAGATTTTTTTCGTAGACGACAAGTATCAGCTAGAAGGAGAAAACTTGATAAAAGGGCAAATCCAGGGTAACAGCAAGGGCTTTGCCTTTCTTTTAAGAGATGAGGGCAAGGATATCTTTATAGCTAGGGAAGATAAGCTCGGTGCAATGGATGGAGATAGCGTACTTGTAAAAATCACCAAGGCTTGTAAAGAGAAACAATCCTTTGAAGGCAAGGTAGTCAAAATTTTAAAAAGAGCCAACAAGGACTTGGTAGGCACCTACCAAGATTCGGGCAAGTTTGGATTTGTAGTACCACTAAATGACAGAATAGATACTGATATCTTTATACCAGGAGGTAAAAATCTGGGAGCTAAGACTGGCCAAAGGGTACTTGTAAAAATAGACAAATGGCAGAGCGGCAAAGCTTCTGCAGAGGGTCACATATTAGAAGTTTTCGGCTACCCAGAGGACAGGGGAGTAGATATCCTAACCATAGCAAGAAATTTTAATTTGCCACAGAATTTCCCCAAAGAAGTCCTAGATGAGATTAAGAAAATTCCAGATAAAGTGCTTGAAAGGGACTTAAAAAACAGGAGAGACTTCACAAAAGACAGAGTGTTTACAATAGATGGAAAAGATTCAAAGGATTTTGACGATGCTGTATCTATAAATTTTGATGGCAAGTACTATGAATTGAAAGTCCATATAGCAGATGTTGCTTTTTATGTAGAAGCAGGCTCTGCCTTAGACCAAGAAGCCTTAAAAAGAGGAAACTCCTACTATCTTTTGACAAGGGTCATCCCTATGCTACCTGAAGAACTTTCAAACGGAATTTGCTCTTTAAATGAAGGTCAAAATAGATTAACCCTATCTGTACTTATGAAAATTGACACCAAGGGGAAAGTGGTCGAGAGTGAAATTTGCGAGGGCTATATCAGGTCTTGCAAAAGGCTAGTCTATGATACTGTCAGTGATTTTTTAGAAGACGGCAAAGAGGATGCTTCCTTAGAAGGACTCTATGAGGATCTTAAAATCATGGGAGACTTACAAAAAGTCTTGTATAAAAAAAGATTATTGAGAGGCTCGATAGATTTTAATTTCAAAGAGACCAAGATAGATCTCGACTCCAAAGACAGGCCTGTGAAAATCTACCCCTATGAAAGAAGAATAGCCAATAGGATAATAGAAGAGTTTATGATTCTTACAAATGAAGTAGTGGCAGAAGAATACTTTTGGAGAGAAATTCCTTTTGTTTATAGAGTCCATGATGAGCCAAGTTTGGAAAAAATAGCGAGTTTAAACCAAATGCTAAGACCTCTTAATCTAAAAATAAAGAATTTAAAAGAGATAAGTCCCAGGAGTTTTCAAGAGGTCATAGATTCTATAAAGGGACAAGATGATGAGGAGTTTGTATCTACAATCATCCTAAGATCTATGCAAAAAGCTGGATACGATACAGAAGAGAGGGGACACTTTGGTCTCGGAGCGAGATACTATTCACACTTTACATCTCCAATAAGGAGATATTCAGATCTTATAATACACAGGATAATAAAAGAAAATATCCACAACAAATTTTCTAAAAAGAGATTTGCCTATTATGAAAAAGTCCTGCCAGGAATCTGCAAAAAAGTTTCAGAGATGGAGCTTGTTCAGGATGAGGCTGAAAGAGCTGTAAAAGATGCAAAAATTGCTCAGTATATGAAAGACAAGATAGGAGAAGTGTATGATGCGAAGATTACAGGAATAACAAATTTTGGAATTTTCGCCGCCTTAGAAAATACAGTTGAAGGACTAATTTCTTATCAATCAATTGATGAGTACTTAGAATATGATGATAGCACATACACTGCCATTTCAAGAGATAGTGGAATCATTTATAAACTTGGAGATGAGATAAGAGTAAGACTTGTCAATGTAAATTTGGACAAGGCTCAAATAGATTTTGAACTGCTTAGCTCCAAAGAGGAGGGATAAAATGGCTAAAAATAAAAATGATGCTCTAGCGACAAATAGAAAGGCCAACCACGATTATTTTATAGAGTCCTCCTTAGAAGTGGGCATAGCTTTAAAGGGTACGGAAGTGAAATCCATAAGAAAGGGATCTGCCAACTTAAAAGATTCTTATGCATCAATTCAAAAGGGAGAAGTCTTTGTAGAAAATATGCACATATCTCCTTTTGAACAGGGAAACATATACAATGTGGACCCCTTGAGAAAGAGGAAGTTGCTTTTGCACAAAAAAGAAATCAGAAAGCTAGAAAGAGAAATAACACAAAAGGGATACACTCTAGTGCCTTTGAAGCTCTATCTAGTAAGGGGCAGGGTCAAGATGCAGCTTGGACTTGCTAGAGGTAAAAAACTCTACGACAAAAGAGATGCCTTAGCAAAAAAAGATTCGGACATGAGAATTAGAAGGGCCTTGAGGAGTAATTATTAATGGAAAAAAGAAAAGTAAATTTCGATTTACTTAGAGTAATCTCAGCATTTTTTGTAATAATTTTACATGTATCATCTGGTGGCGTTTCAAATCCTCAAAATCCAGAATTTTTTTACTACAACATTTATTCTCAGTTGTCTAGATTTGCAGTGCCAATTTTTATAATGATAAGTGGTTATTTCAACTTGAATAGGAAGATGACTATAAAAAAAGCCATCGACAAATCCTTGCGCCTTTATATAATAATTGTTTTTTGGGCCATCGTTTATCTTTTGAAAAATTTACTTGCTGGAGGCTCCATGCCCCTTATCCAGATTTTACAAGAGCTAGTCCTAGGCCATTACCATATGTGGTTTTTATATATGACAATAGGTCTTTATCTAGCCACGCCAATTTTGGATGCAGCTTTTGAAAAAATTGAAAATTTAGAATACTTTTTAATCTTGGGCCTAATATTTTCTATAATTACCCCCAGCCTTTTCATAATTTTTAAAAATGGAAGTCTGACAAACCTAATTGCATCTTATTTTTCTTATTTTTATTTTGGATTATCTTATGGATTTACAATCTATTATAGCCTAGGCTCCTATTTGGGTCGCAGAGAAATAAAACACAAAAATGCCATCTACATTGTGGGTCTTATAGCAATCTTGGTATCAATATACGGCCAATACAAAATGAATGTAAATAGAAAAGGACTAATTTATGGCTTTTATGATGTGATGGGGATATTTGCATATCTATATTCAACAGCTATCTTCTTATTTATAAAGAACCTAAAAATAGAAAGAGACTTTGTAAAAAGAATAATAGAAAAACTCGCTGATTTGAGTTTGGGCATTTTTCTAATTCACGATCTTTTTCTTGGAAGGAGTATAAGACTTTTTGCTGGAACTCATCCTCTTATTAGAATTTTTCTTGCATCGTCTTTAATATTTTTGCTATCGGCTCTTGCGGTTTGGATTCTCAAAAAGATACCTTGGGTCAAAAACCACTTGCTCTAGTTGAAAAACTAAAGGCTACTTGGTATAATACAGATAATTTGATAGGACTATGATAAAAAGTAGTAAAAAGTGAAAACCTTCAGAGAGAAGACGGTTGGTGAGAGTCTTAGGTGGTAGCTTTTGAATCCGTTTTTGAGTCCAGACTTTAAAGTGAATGCAATTTGCATTAATTAGGGTGGCAACGCGGAAGACTTCGTCCCTTGGGGTGGAGCTTCTTTTTTTATTTAGGAGGAAATATGTTAGATATTAAATTTGTGAGATCAAATCCCGATTTGGTAAAGGAAAATCTGAAAAAAAAGTTTCAAGACTCTAAAATCCCCATGGTAGATGAAGTAATAAAACTTGATGAAGAGTACAGAAGTCTTAGAACTGAAGGAGACGAGCTGCGTGGAAAGAGAAATGCCACATCCAAGGAAATCGGCAAATTAATGGGGCAAAAAAAACTAGCAGAAGCTGAAGAAGTAAAGCTCGAAGTAAAGAGAATCAACGATAGAATTGAAGAAATTGACAAAATAGAAGAAGAAAAAGCAAAGAGAATAAGAGAAATAATGCTGGGACTTCCACAAATAATTGCAAGTGATGTGCCAATAGGCAAGGATGACTCTGAAAATGTAGAGCTGGAAAGATTTGGAGAACCGGTGGTGCCAGATTTTGAAGTGCCCTACCATGTGGATATTATGGAAGCTCTTGATGGCATAGACTTAGACTCTGCTAGAAGAACATCGGGCAACGGATTTTATTATTTAAAAGGCGATGTGGCAAGACTACACTCATCTATCCTTTCTTATGCCAGAGATTTTATGATAGATAGAGGTTACACCTACTATATACCACCTTTTATGGTCCGCTCTGATGTGGTAACTGGAGTCATGAGTTTTGAAGAAATGGAAAATATGATGTATAAAATCGAAGGAGAAGACCTCTACTTGATTGGTACATCTGAACACTCGATGATAGGCAAATTTATAGGCAGCATAAACGAAAAAGAAAGCCTTCCTCAAAAGATGACCTCATATTCCCCTTGCTTTAGAAAAGAAGTAGGAGCCCATGGCATAGAAGAAAGAGGGGTTTATAGAATCCACCAATTTGAAAAACAAGAGATGGTAATAGTATGTGAGCCAGAAGATTCTGAAAAATATTATGATGAACTCTGGAAAAATTCAGTAGACTTTTTTAGAAGTCTTGAAATACCAGTGAGGACTTTGGAATGTTGCTCTGGAGATCTTGCAGATTTGAAAGTAAAATCTCTAGATGTGGAAGCTTGGTCGCCTAGACAAAAGAAGTATTTTGAAGTTGGTTCATGTTCAAATTTAGGAGATGCTCAGGCAAGAAGACTTAATATAAGAATCAGAGGAGAAAAGGAAAACTACTTCGCCCATACTTTAAATAACACTGTTGTGGCACCGCCGAGGATGTTGATTGCATTTTTGGAAAACCATTTGCAAGAAGATGGCAGCATAAATATCCCAAAAGCTCTAAGACCTTACATGGGCGGCAAGGAAAAAATTGAAGTAAAAAGAAAATAAAAATTATAAAAAAATTAAAAGCCCGCTTTTGAAATAAAAAAGTCGGGCTTTTTGTTTGAAATAATAATTATTCATTTGAAGTCAAGGAATCGGCACCAATCCATCCCGTAAAGACATCTTTGCTTTCTGGCTCTTTGGCCTCAACTCTCAACCAGTACATATTTTTATTCTTGATGATGGTCTCGTATATATAGACCTCTGTGCCACTTGGCAAATCTTTTAATATCCGACTAGTAGAGCTAGGGCTTTCATAGAGCTTTGAATTTTCCTTTGTCAAAACCTGGAAGGTGTATCTTATATTGCTAAATTCATTTAATTTATTTTTGTCCTCAGAAAAATTCACAGGAGGCCCCTTGACCTCGGGAGAATTTCTTTTCATGTCCTCAAGCAAAATTATCATGTCTGCATATTCTGGAGAAAACTTTATAAGGTCTTTAGCTTCTTTTATGGCTTCAGCTTTGTGTCCAGCATTATAAGTCGCCTTTATCTTATCAAAAAACTTTTTTTGAATCTCTTGGATTTGGCTTTGAGCCTTTTCATAAAGGTCGGGGTCTTCTTTTATTACCTTTTTATAGTGAATCAAGGCTCCCTTGAGACTATTTTCTTCGAAAAGTTCCTCGGCCTTTAAATAGTTGCTCTTGGACTCCTTGAGCCTCTTTAACCTTTTAATATCTTCTTGTTTTTTGGGGTCCTTGGTCTTTAGATGTTTAAAGATATCAGATGCCTTCTCCAACTCGCCCTTATCTAGAAGTCGATCAGCTCTAGTTATCCTACTTGTCACATAGAAATTTTCTATGGGATTTTTTAGAAGCAAAAAGATAAAAACAAGGGCTAAGATAGCTATTACCACTGTAAAGAAAGTTTTGAGACGATTTTTTTTTGAGTTTTTTCTTACAACAACTTTTCTATCTTCTAGCTTTGGCGCCTTGATGGTATTTAAAATTTGAATATTTTTAGTCTTGAAGTCTTCGGGATTTTCATTTGCCATTGCTAGCTTATAGTCTATAAGCCCTTGGGTGAGATTATTTAAAGCCAGATACTTATTTCTCGAACAAAACTTACAAGTTTCAGAATCCTTGTCATTTATGCAACCACATACACAGCGCCATGAGTCCAAAAAGTTGTCGGCGAAAGTATAGATATCATCTTTAAAAAATTCATCCATCTGTCTTCTTTTATCTAAATCTATCAGGGGAAGAGAATATATAAATTGGTTTTCCTTGTTAAAGATAAGAGTTTTGCCATCTTCTGCAATCGCCTTAGAGATTCTTATTTCAACCTCTCTTGCATCCTGAAAACGAAAATCCAAAGAAAAAGGATCCAAATAAGTCATAGATGAGGCTGTGATAAGTCTATCATTTATCTTATATTCGATAGGATTGCCACCTAATATATAATCGCCCTTTTCATTTTTAAACTTACATATAATCTCTAAATCTATAAAGTTCTTCTCAGATATATTAAGCACATCGACAGAAAGCGAAAGGGGGTTGGACACTAGAAGGTCAGCCCTTGTGATTTGCAGTTCGTCAGAAGGATTTATATAAACTTTTGTAGGAAGTGTTTTTACATTTTCCAAAACTATCACCAAGATTGATTATAATTTACTTGGGGGCCAAGTTCAATTAAATGCAAGAAGACTTTGAATTTGATATAATCATAATAAAGACTAGAGGGGGAATTTATGGAAAAGAAGAAAAATTTAAGTCCAAAAATTGTTTTCAGATACCAAGAAGAATTACTTACATTTTTTAACAAGGCAACCAAGCGCTATGTAAGAATCATGTGGTTTATTCTTTTTATGGTAATGGTGGCATTTGTATTTTTAAACAAGGAAGAGCTGACATCCAACTACCTGTATTTTTTTGTAGCTTTTGCAGTTTTATTGAGCTTTACTGGCTTTATATATAAAAAGACTCTTGTGTTTTCAAAAAGACTGGGCCATTTTGTAAAAGACGGAATAAAAACAAGAGGCCAAATAATCGGCACCAAGGTCTCTCAAAGGGGCTCGAGAAAATTTCTTCACTTAGTGGTTGAATACAAGGATCCAAGAGACGGAAACAAAAAGGAATTTATAACTGATGCTGTCACAGGAAATCCCTATGAGCTGCTTCACAATTTGAATGTAGATGTGTATATTTTGGGAGATGAGCTAATGGCATCGGGCTTCAATTTAAAGGTGGACAAGTAAGGCGGTCTGCAAGATGATAGAAAAAACATTTGAAGATTTTTTAGGCGAAAAACTTGCTTATGTTGATACCAGGGCGGAGGATAAAAAAACTTTGATCCTCATCCATGGCAACATGTCATCATCAATTTTTTTTGAAAGCACCATAGAAGCCTTTAAAAGTGAATATAGGATACTGGCACCAGACTTGCCGGGGTTTGGAGACTCCAGCCACAACTCGGACTATCCGGATTTAAAATCTTATGCAGATTTGATGGCAAGATTTTTGATAAAAAAGGTTCCGGGACAAGTTTTCTTGCTAGGCTGGTCAATGGGGGCAGGCGTTGTATATCAAATGCTTCTAGATCCTCTCATAAAAGACAGGATAGATAAGGCCATCATCCTATCGGGAGTGGGTCTTGGTGGTTATGGCTATAAGCAGGTTCTAGAAAAAAGAATCATGGATTTCAAACCCTTTGAAAACTTCGGCAGCAAGACCTTTCTTGAAAAAGTGGAAGACATCAAAGAATTTTACAGACAAGCGCAAAATTTCGGTCTACAAGAAGAAATTAGATTCACAGCTATAAGAAACATCTTAAAAAAATCAGTTTATAGCGATATGGAAGTAGATGAAGCCGAGCTTGATAGAAATACAAAAGAGGCGCTAAAACAAAACAATCACAGAGAAATTATAAAAAGTCTTTACAATTTCGACTTGATTACAAATGAAGAATACAAAAAAATAGACAATAAGCTTCTGATTCTACATGGCTCAAAAGACAAGGTAGTCTTAGAAGAAACAGCCCATGAGTCCTACGAACTTCTAAAAGAAAGAGCCAAGCTTGTGATACTGGAAGGCTCTCATGGCCTTATGGCTACAAATTTTTACGAATACATCAGAGAAATTTCTAAATTTATAGGAGGCGGACAATGAAAGTCTTAATGCAAAAGAGAAAAGAAGATTGGCTAGTAAAAGAAATCAGAGACTTGGGATATGAAATATCATTTTATAAACCGAAAGAAGAGGATAAAGTAGACTACGATGCAGATATAATTGTCGATGGAATCTGGCTAAGGCATTTTGATTTTTCTAAATTCAAAAATCTAAAATACATCTTTCTTCTATCAACAGGAATCGACTATCTGGACTTAGATTATCTCATAAGAAACCGCGGGATAAAAGTCACAAACAACCATGGCGCTTATGGAGAACCCATAGCTGAATGGGTACTTTATAATATTTTGCAATTGGAAAAATATGACCGACTCAATCTCAAAAATCAAGAAAACAAAATCTGGACATACAGGTCTTCTTCAGGAAACCTATATGGCAAAACTGCCCTTATTCTAGGAACGGGCGCCATAGGTAGAGAAACCGCCAAGAGACTAAAAGCATTTGATGTAAAAACCATAGGACTAAATAGATCTGGTAAAAAATACGAAGAATTTGACGAGATTTGGAAAAATGAAGAAGTCCTAAAAGGCCTAAAAGAAGTGGACTATGTGATTTCTGCCCTGCCAGATACCAAAGAAACAGAAAAATTTATAGACAAAGAATTTTTAGATAATCTAAAAAAAGAAGCCCTAATCATAAACATATCAAGAGGAGCTGTAATAGACGAAAAAGAACTCATAAAATCCTTGCAAGAAAAACGCCTTAGAGGGGCAGCCTTGGATGTGTTTGAAACAGAACCACTTCAAAAGGACTCACCACTTTGGGAGATGGAAAATGTCTATATATTCCCCCACATATCTTTTTCTTGCGAAGACGACCAAGAAAGGCTATTTAGAACGGCCCTTAAAAACTTAAAAAATTTAAAAGAAAATAAAGAGCTAGAAAGCTTAGTTGACATAAAGAAGGGATACTGAAAATTGTGCAACTCAATCTAGACATAAAACAAGTACAGACGCTTGCAATAACACAAGAGCTTGTACTAGCAATAGAAATATTACAACTGAATAATTTGGAGTTGTCCGACTATATAAAAAAAGAAGCCCAAGAAAATGTGGTCTTGGAAATGCCGGATGAAAAATTTGCAGATGATAAATTAGAGAAATTCTTAAAAAACTACAGAGAACATCAAAGTTACAGACCACAAAATCCCACAGACGACAAAGAAGAATTTGGCTTTGAGCAATTTGCAGTAGAAGAAGAATCCCTCTATGATTATCTGAATATGCAACTTCCAGGTCTCATGCTAAAAGGAAAGGACCAAGAAATCGCAGACTATATAATTGGCAACATAAATTCTAAAGGCTACCTCAGTACATCTTGTGAAGACATAGCAAGGTGTATGAATTTGCCAATTGAAAAAATTGAAAAAATTTTAAAAAAAGTTCAAAGTCTTGAGCCAAGCGGCGTAGGTGGCAGAAATCTAAGAGAAGTTCTCTTGCTTCAAGTAGAAAAAGACAGTCTAGAAGCAAAAATAATCGAAAACTACTTAGAAGAAATATCAAAAAATAAACTAAGAGAAATTGCCGCAGATCTGGGAAAAGATGTAAAAGAAATCCAAAAAGCAGTAGACAAAATAAAAGAACTAAATCCAAAACCGGGATCAGGGTTTGCATCAAAAGAAAGGACGCTCTAC
The DNA here is from genome assembly GCA_021307325.1 of Peptoniphilus sp. GNH. Taxonomy (NCBI): domain Bacteria; kingdom Bacillati; phylum Bacillota; class Tissierellia; order Tissierellales; family Peptoniphilaceae; genus Peptoniphilus; species Peptoniphilus sp. GNH. The sequence continues at coordinate 1,444,819 of CP089931.1, forward strand.
ATAACACCAGATGCCATAGTAACTTTAGACGGAAAAGAAATAAACATAGAAATAATAGACGATGGCAAAGACAAGCTAAAAATATCCAACTACTACTTGGACCTTCTAGAATCGACACAAGATAAAGACGTCAAAGAATATTTAAAAGACAAGATAAAAAAAGCTATGTTCATAGTAAAAGCCATAGAACAGAGAAGACAAACAATAGAAAAAGTCATAAGGTCAATTGTCAAACTCCAAGAAAGATTTTTCAAAGAGGATATTCTGACTCCCATGACCCTAAAAGATGTAGCAGATGACATAGAAATGAGCGAGTCAACTATATCCAGAACAACCAGAGGAAAATATCTCGTATATAATGAAAAAACTTACGAGCTGAAGGACTTTTTCACTGTCGGTCTCACAGGAAAGACAGAAGATGTATCCTCCAGACAAGTTCGCCAAAGGCTGATCGAAATAATAGAAAAAGAAGACCCTAAAAAGCCCCTATCAGACCAAAAAATCTCGGACATTTTAAAAAAAGAAGGCATAGAAATCTCAAGAAGGACAGTAGCCAAGTATAGAGATGAAGAAAACATACCCTCAACCAGCAAACGAAAGAGATTTTAAAAACTTAAAAACTCAAGAACATAAAGCGATAAAATAAAAAGAAAAAATTTACACAAAAATTAGACGAAATTTAGACTTTTGCATAGGCAAAGGTCTTTTTTTTTTAATACTTATGGAAGTATAATAAAATCATGAAAAGCGAATTTTTATTTAAAAAAATTTTTTTAGTGTTTGGTTGCCTAATTCTTATTTTAGGACTTTTCGCTTGTAATAATGTCAATGATATTGAGATTAAGAAAGATTCTAGTATATCGGAAAATTTAAACAAGGGGGAAAATGCTGATTCAGAAGATAAAGTTATTTTAGAATCAGGGGAAGATTTCGATATGAATCTAGAAGAGGGTGTGCATTTGCAATACACTCTTTTAAATCTCCAAAAAACCATAAACTTTAAAGCGAGCAAAAAGGATGAGAAGCTTATTATTTATGGCAACACCTCTGGTGGAAAGTTGGACTTTGAAGTAAAACTTGGAGAAAATTTACATAGAGTTTCTTTTTATGGGGAAGAAGAAGCCACTTATGAATTTGCTACAAAGAAAAATGAAGAATCTTTTGTAAAAATATCAGCACAAGATTCTGAGGGTGAGTTTAAAATTGAATTAAAATGATTTGGGGGATTTATGAAAAAATCCAAATATAATTTCAAGGTTGATTTGGAAGGGCGATCCGAATATATACTCTATAATTCCAAGACAAATGCCTTGGCAGTTTTGGAAGGTGATGAAATCTCGGCTTATGAAGAAGAAAAGTTTGAGGGGCTTGGCACTAAAATGAAGAATAATTTTCTTCAAGGGGGATTTTTAGTCGAAGATGATATAGATGAGCTTGAGGAAATACGATTTAGATTAAATCGGTCAAGGTATTCAACTTCATCTCTTTCTTTAACAATAGCTCTTACAGCTGATTGCAATTTTAGATGTGCTTATTGCTATGAAAAGGAAAATTTAAAAGATTCTTACATGACCAAAAAACATAGAGAAAATATAGTGCGATTTGTAGAAGATGCTGCGAAAAATGGTTTAGGTTCTCTAAATATAACTTGGTATGGGGGTGAGCCCCTGCTGGCATTTTCTGATTTAAAATATTTGGCAGAAAATTTTTTAAGACTTAAAGAGCAGTATAAGTTTAATTATTTTTCTTTTATGGTATCTAATGGATTTCTTTTAAATCGAAAAATAGTAGAAGAATTGAATCGTCTTCAAGTATCTGGATATCAAATCACAATTGATGGAGATGAAAAATCGCACAACAAAAAGAGATTTTTAAAAGGCGGAGGAGCTACTTATAGGACTATTTTAGACAATTTAAAAAATTCTATAGACATATTGCCTAATATATCTCTTAGGATAAATGTTGACAAGCAGAATATAGACAAGATAAATGGTCTAATATCAGAATTAGAAAGTATAAATAAAGACGATAAGATATCTACATATTTGGGAAAAGTTGAAAACTATAAGTCCCTATATGCAGACTCTCTTTGCCTAAGTGATGTGGAATTTTCAAAGAAAGAATTTGAATTTTTCAAAGGGACATACCCATCAGCAATTCTTGAGAAATATCCTAATTTAAGAGGAAATTTTTGCGGTGCAGATGGCCTATCATCCTATGTAATGGCATCTGATGGGAAAGTCTTTAAGTGCTGGTCAGACATTGGATATGAAAAAACGGCTATTGGTCATTTGACAGAAGATGGCATATCTCTTAACAACAGGTCATACTATCTCGACCTTATGAATTTTGATCCGACAAGCGATAAAGAGTGTTCAGCCTGCGTATACCTTCCAATCTGCATGGGAGGATGCCCTTATGACAGGATAAATAAGAAACAAAAGACGTGCTTAAAAAACAACTATTATTTTGATGGTTACATAAAGGAAATCACAAGTATACTCTTGGGAAATTCATCTAATGAAGAAATGAAAAACTTGTAGTTTTCATAGATATTATAAGAGAGGAGATATGATATGAAGTTTTTGATTAGTGCAAGAAGTGGCAAAAAATTATTTTATGCAAATTGTTCGCCTAAGACTTGCGTATGTTATGGAGCTACAACAAATTGTTCTGTGAAAGGTTTAGATAAATCGGTGGGAAGTTGTAAGGGGCTTATGGCTTGCAGACCTGATAAAAAAGGGTTTGGAGCAACTATAAAATGACTTTTAGAAAAATCTTTAGGCTTTACATAGTCCCCATGAAGGGGAAATTAGTCCTCTATCTCGGCATAGGTATGTTTACGACCATTCTAGGACTTTTTGTAACTTATCTTTCGGGCAGATTTATAGATTTGTTAATAGACCTTTTAGATTTCTCTATCATAATAAAATTTGCAGTTTTTGTAGCCTTGTTACGACTTATAAATCTTTTAGCTTCTTATCTGGAGCAGAGAGCTTATATGAGCCTTCAAATAAGATCCGGCTTTGCATTTAATAAAGATCTCATCGAACATTTCCAAGAGATTCCATTTTTAAATACACTTCTTTTTGATAAGGCGAGTCTGGTTCAAAGACTAAACAATGATTCAAATTCTCTTATAATTTTTATCTTATCAGTTATAAGAAATTCACTTTGCCAGCTTTTGATCCTTCTTGGCTCGTTATTTTTCATCCTAATAAAGGCTCCCTATCTAGCTTGTCTTTCCCTTCTTCTTTCACTAGCATATGTGGGAGTATATAGACTTATGAGAGAAAGACTTTTTAGAGCAAGTAAGGAAATGGTAGATGCCCAGACTGATTTTTTTGCAGCATCATATAGGCAGCTGGACCACTTAAAGACAATAAAAATTCAAGCCCTTGCCACAACCCTTAAAAGGCACCTTTTTCGCTCTTTTGACATTTTGTATAAGACGTCCTTTGAAAATTTAAAGGTAAATTATAGCTACGGGGCCTTTGATGTGGGACTTGGAATTTTTATTGAGGCTAGTATTTTTGTAATAGGAGGCTTTTTAGTTTTCAAGAAGAGACTAAGTGTTGGCGAATTTACAATCTTATCTAGTTTTTTTTATAACATAATTGAATCTATCAAGTATTTTTTTAATATAGGAAGTGAAAGTCAAGCTGCCAAGGCTATGTTAAACCGAGTAAATGAAATTTTAGATATAAAAAGAGAAAATTTTGGAAAGATAAAACTCGATAACATAGAAAAAGTCGAAATAAAAAATTTGACATTTTCTTTTGGTGAAAATAATTTATTTAAAAATTTTTCATATTCTTTTACTAAGGGCAATATATATTTTTTAAGAGGGATAAATGGAAGGGGAAAGTCCAGTCTTTTCAACCTTATTGTGGGGTTGTATCCAGAAGCCTATGATGGCGAAATCTTATTTAACGATATAAATATAAAAGAATTGGATACATTTTATCTTAGAAAAAACTTGATCGCCTTTACAGAGCAAGACCCTATCCTATTAGATGATGAAGCATTTGAAAACACTAAAAATGTAAAGATATTTAAAAACACGAATTCACCCAAGCTTAAAAGTTTTTTTAAAGATGAGATATCGGGTGGGGAGAATCAAAGACTAGCAATTCTCTCGGCTCTTTGCAAAAATGCGGACCTACTTTTGTTTGATGAGCCGACATCAAATTTAGACGAAAAATCTAAGCAGATATTTTTAGAGTATTTGCAAGAAATAAAAAAAGATAAAATTATCTTGTTAATAAGCCATGAAAATTTAGAAAATTTTGTATATGAATTAGTAGCTTTATAGAAAATCCAAGACTATTTGTTTTGGATTTTTTGCTATTTTAAGCCTATAAAAAAGTGTATTTATTTGCCGAAGCATTAAGGATAAGATTGAATAATGCCGACTTGTTATATTGAAATTTCGGAAAAATTTTGCTAAAATATTTTCGATAATTTCTATCAAGACAAATTTTTGTCAATAAATCGAGGAGGTATTAAGAGATGAAGAAGAGGGTATTGGCCCTGATTTTATGTCTTATGATGATTTTTAATCTGACTACTGTATTTGCAGATAGTGAGGGCAAGACAGCTAGTAAGGATATAAAATTGGCTGTGATAGCTGAAGAATCCAGAAGTATGACGATATCAATAGAACCAGAAGCCATAGCAAAAGAGATAGTTGGCGTAAAGACTGATACAGTTTTTAAGCATGAAAAGATAAATTATTCAAGTAGTGTTGGATGGGTATCAGGTAAAACCTATTGTGTTTCAGGCGGCAAGCTCTACATTGATCCGATTAGAAATAAACACACTTTGACTTTGACATTAAATTCAGGGGAAGAGCTACATTTTATTCGAAAGGATAAAAATTTTGAAAGGATTGACTTGGCTCATCCGCCCAAGGGCAAACTACATATCAAACTTGAGGGCTATTTTGAGGGGGCTCTTGTAGGTCAAAGAAAGTATGATGCTGTAAGTGCTGGTACTGGAACGACAAGTGATAACAAAAACTCCGACATCAAGGTCTATGGACAAATTACGGAAGAAAATCAAGGGCCTATCCCAGGAGCTTGGAAGGAGCTTTCCAAGTCGGATATAGAAGTAGACAAGGGACGCACAAAGATTATATTAGATGAAAAATCTGGTATGAAGCCTAGCTATAATGCGGGAGATTCTTCTATAACTCTTTCCGGAGAACCCAAAAATGTGGGAGACTATCCAGTAAGGGTAGAGCTTGTAGACATCTATGGCAGAAGGGCAAGCAGTAATGAAGCCTGGTTTTCTGTTTCGGATATAAAAACGACTTATCTTGACAAGGTCATGAAGGATGTAAATACAAGACTTAAAACAACTGCAAACGGCAAGGTGCTCTTTAACCAAGAACCTTGGTATATCGCTTATTTTAATGAAAATAATAAGGAAAAGGGCCAATCATATACAGTACCTAAGAATATAAATTTGTGGCAGGGCTCGCATGAAAGTGGAACTTATGGACAATTGGGTCTAATTTTTCACTTGAGCGAAAATCCTAGAAGAGACAAGTTTGAATACAAACCAGATGAAGATAGGATTCCTATCCAAGATTTTGTTTTGCAAGAGGGAAGTAACTTGACTCTTGTTAATATGAAAGTTTTTTCTGGAGTAAATATAATTGTAAATAAGGGTGCGATTTTAAATATTCATGACTCTTCAATTTACGGAAAGATTACAGTTAATGGCGGAAGACTCAGGGTAAATTATGATCCTGATGGAAAATTCCAAGGTCAATTTGGAAAACCGTCTGATGCAAAAGTGGTCTCGGGTTCATCAATTCAAGGCCAAATCATATTAAATGATGGAGCTGTCTTGGAAAGCTCCTACATCTATTCCAATACGAACAACTTGACAGATGCCAATAAGGCTGTCAAGAACACAAGGCCCGTTGTACTTGTAAAGGGCAAGGCCTTTATAAGAGGCAATGTCTTTGTAAAAGGAGATGAATCTCCAACCGGAAGCGAATCCGACGGCAGGCCTTATAGAGGACAAACCGGGGTAGAGGTTGACGGAGGTTCTCTTACAATTTTAGAAAATTCAAATCTCTATGCCTACGGAGGAGGAACATCTGCCACCACATCAAGAGGAGGAAATGCCCTAGTCTTAAAAAATGACGGCAAGATCCTCGGTGATGGAGGACTTGTTGCCTTGGGAGGCACAGGTCATAGTGGCGAAGGTGGATATGCAGTTTGTGGAAAAGGAACAATTTCTAGCAAGGTTGCATATTTAAGAGCGGGCAATGGAAGTGATGTTAGTCCGGCAAAAGAAGATGGCGTAAAGATCACCAAAAATGTCATAGGAAAGGTTGAAGATGGCAAAAAGGGCAGTGGCAAAATTGCTGAAGAGTATCCTGAATTCTGGGGACACAGTTCAGTGCCTAAAAAGCTAGATGACAATAAGATTGGAAAAGAGCTCATAAACCCATCGGGTGAAGAAGGCTTAAAGGGTGAACAAGCACCTGTTTTTGAAGATGCAAAACCGGGTCAAAGAATAAAAAGGGTTGAGTTTAAAACAAATAGATTCCACCAAAAATCAATTCAAGTAGCAGAAAAAAGTGATGATTCCAAAGATTGGATAAAGAAGCTTGCAAATAAAGAGGGCCTTGTATCCATTGGGTCTGAAAAAATTGAAATGCTAGATCAAGAGGTAGAAGGACAAAAAGGCTACAAGGTTGATAGAAGCTTTTTATACATCTATGGTCTAAATGTAGGTGATAAGGTTGATATAACGGTTGATGGCTATGTGCCGGTAAGTCTAAAGGCAGTTGCAAGCGAAGGTGTAAAAAACAAGTATAGGCTTGAAAAATTTTCTAAAGAACCGGAAGAAAAGCCTTACATGCCTGAAGAAGAAGTAGACACAACCGATGCCAATGTAGCAAGGGCAAAAGAATATATAAAAAATCTAACCTTTGATGAAAATGCCTTAAAGCAAAACGGAGTTAACACGGACAGAAATTCATCAACTATAAATGAATTGCTTGAAAGCTTGAAAAAGGCAAAAGAACTTGCCTCTAAGGAAAATCTCAGTCAGGATGAAAAGAAGAATTTGGTTTTGATTTATAAAAATAAATTTGAAAACAAGACCAAAAACATTCGTATCGATATGGCCTTGGAAGATGCAAAAGTCGTTACCAATAGACACGACAACAAGAGGCTCCATGCCAAAATCAAAAATGGCAAGGTGACTTATTTATCTAAATTGGCATCTATATCCAAGGATGCCTATCCAAAACTCACAGTTTATAGAATTGACAAGAAGGACTACGAAACAGATGCCGTAACAGGAGTGACTCCTAAATTTGAAAAGAATGAGTTGGATGGCCAATACTATGACATCAAAAATGTCAAACCAGAAATTCAAGTAAGAAGTGCTCAAAGTAGCAAGTATGAAATAAGCTTCAAAGAAGCAGAAATAAAAAGAGACTTTCCAAATACTCAATTGCTAAAAATTGTATTTTCGGTAAAACTAGCAGAAGATATTTTCGTAAAAAGTGAGGACTACGTATTTTTGAGCGATGTAAAGGCCGATGAAAAAGAAGATAGCAATGACAATATTGTAAGTGAACAAGATCCGATAAAAGAAAATAATAAAGACCCTAAAGAAAAGAAGGAGCAAAATAAAGGCCACTATGAATACAGAAGCACGAGAAAACTTGTACCGGTAAAGGTAAAAAGCTCCCAAAACTCTGTAGCCAAGTCTTATATCGAAGGATATTCAGACGGGCTTTTTAGACCTAATTTTGCAGTTACAAGAGCAGAAGCTGCTCAAATGATTTTAAAATTGCAAAAGGCATCAGCATCTAAGACCAAGTTAGACTTTGATGATGTAAAAGATGCTTGGTATGGCGAGGCTCTTAACTATACCTATTCAAAGGGCATGATTCTTGCAAAAGATGGCAAACTAAGACCGGATGATAAGATGACAAGAGCAGAATTTGCCAGGATGATTTTCCCACTTCTACCGCAAAAATCGACAGAGCAAACATTCACAGATATAAGAGGCCATGAGTTTGAAGAAGCCATATTAAGAGCTGCTGCAAATGGCATTGTAAAGGGTTATCCTGACAAGACCTTCAGACCAGATGGCAAAGTTACAAGAGCAGAAGCTGTTGCTATGCTAAATCGCCTTTATAAAAAGACTTTGACAACAGATGAAATCGAAAAAAATATGTTCAAGCTAAAGACCTTTGAAGACGTAAAAAAATCTCATTGGGCATATAAAGAAATTATGTCTGCCATGAACTATGAGCTTGTAAAATCTGTTAAAGATGATAGCTACACATACGAAATGAGATATGAAGAGGTATGGGACAAGGTATGGGTAGAAGATTCTGTAAAAGAAGAAAAGAAACCAGAAGCAAAGAAGGAATTTCTAAATAAAACTTTGACAGATGAAAATGCGAAAATAACTTTAGAAGGCAAACTGTCCAAGGATGCCAAGCTTGAAATAAAAGATAAGAGTGAAATAAAAGATGGCAATGTGCAAATCACCGTCCCAGAAAGTATTTTAAGAGACTACAAGAATTTAAAGGCAAAAGAAGGCAAGACCTATGAAATCATAAAGTCCTATGATGTGAAACTCATAGGAGATTATCAAGGAAAACTTCAAGTAAGTCTAGCTGTCGGTGATGAATATAATGGCAAAAATGCCCTTATAAAACACCTGTCAAAAGACGGACTAAAGAGCTATACAGATGTAGTAAAAGAAGGCAAAGTAAAAGTCGAAGTGGATGGCCTATCACCATTTGTTGTCATAATTGAAAAAGACAAGATAGACCAAGAAATGCTTGATTTGAAACTTGCCCTAAATAAAAAGCTTGAAGATGCAAAGGCAAAAGAGGAGCTCAAGTTTACTAAAAAGTCCTTCGACCTCCTTAAAAAGGAAATTGAAAAAGCTAAAGCTTTGAAAGACTCTAAAGACAAAGAAGCTATCAAAAAAGAAATAGCAAGCCTTGAAGGAGCAATAAATGGCTTACAAAAACTTGGTGATATAGAAGATTTACAGAAAAAATTAGATGCCGCATGGGAAAAGACAAAAGACGAGTCCTATACACAAGAAAGTAGAGAAAACTTAAAAAGCTTCTTGGGAAAATTTGCAAACTATGATTTGGACAATGCAACTGAAGAAATTGTCGAAAAAGAATTAAAAGCAATCGCTGATGAAGTTGGAAAGCTTGTAAAAAAACCAGTGGATGTAGAAGTTGAACTTGAAATAGACAAGACAAATGGAATAGTCGATCATGCAAAGGCAGTTATAGGAAAAACTTTTAAAGACGCTACAACTCCTTCTGGATCTTATAACTTTAAAGACCCAAGCATAAGTGGCAAAACATTCCTAGGCTGGAAAATAAATGGAGAAGGACAAACTTTTACAAGCGAAAATCTAAAGAAGCAGACTCTTACAAAAGAAATGGTAAAGGAAGGCAAGATAAGATTACTTGCTCAATTTGAAACCATAACTCCACCAGCAGTAGAAAAAAAGGATGTTAAATTTACAAAAGATAAAAAGAATAAGGCAATAGCCATAGATGGAACTGACGCTGATACTCTTGCTTGGCTTTCAAATTTGAAGAATAAAAATGGTAGTGTCAGCAAGCATCCTAATGGAGAAAAACTGCCTATGGTTAGCCAAAACTCATATATACTTGGATATTATGTATTTTCTGGAAAATCATTAGGAATAGCGAATGCAAAAGCGGGTGATGTATTTAAGGTAGAGGTAGAAGGCTATAAGGACATCTTTTTGAAGGCAGAAAAATATAATTCAAGCTACCACTTGGTTCAAATAGATGATCCACAAGTACAAGAAGAATTGCTTGATTTGAAACGTGACCTAAATGAAAAGCTTGAAAATGCAGAGAAAAAAGATAAGCTCCAGTTCACTAAAAAATCCTTCGACATCCTTGAAAAGGAAATTGAAAAAGCTAAAGCTTTGAAAGATTCTAAAGACAAAGAAGCTATCAAAAAAGAAATAGCAAGCCTTGAAGGAGCAATAAATGGCTTACAAAAACTTGGCGATATAGAAGCTTTACAGAAAAAATTAGAGGCCGCATGGGAAAAGACAAAAGACGAGTCCTATACACAAGAAAGTAGAGAAAACTTAAAAAGCTTCTTGGGAAAATTTGCAAACTATGATTTGGACAATGCAACTGAAGAAATTGTCGAAAAAGAATTAAAAGCAATCGCTGATGAAGTTGGAAAGCTTGTAAAAAAACCAGTGGATGTAGAAGTTGCACTTGAAATAGACAAGGCAAATGGAACCATCGATCAAGCAAGGGGAGTTATAGGAAAAACTTTCAAAGACGCTACAACTTCTTCTGGACAATATAAGTTTGAAGAACCAAGCATAAATGGCAAAAAATTCCTCGGCTGGAAAATAAATGGAGAAGGAGAAACTTTCACAAGCGAAAATCTAAAGAACCTGACCCTTAAAAAAGAAATGGTGAAGGAAGGCAAGATAAGATTACTTGCTCAATTTGAAAATGTAGCTCCACCAGCAGTAGAAAAAAAGGATGTTAAATTTACAAAAGATAAAAAGAATAAGGCAATAGCCATAGATGGAAATGACGGTGATACTCGTGCTTGGCTTTTAAAATTGAAGGAAAAAAATGGTAGTGTCAGCAAGTATCCTAGTGGAGAAAAGCTGGTTAAGGTTAGCCCACAATCATATGACTTAGGATATTATGTATATTCTGGAAGCTCATTAGGAATAGCGAATGCAAAAGCGGGTGATGTATTCAAGGTAGAGGTAGAAGGCTATAAGGACATCTTTTTGAAGGTGGAAAAATATAATTCAAGCTACCACTTGGTTCAAATAGATAATCCACAAGCCCAAAAAGAAAATCCACCCAAACCCCAACTAAAAAAAGTTGTTTTTGAAGACTCGGATAATCGAAAAATAGTCTTAAAAAAAGATCACGAAAACAGCGGAATTTGGCTAGATACTCTTAATACTAAGGGTAAGCTTGAAAAGCTACAAGCAAACACTTTTGTAGATTTTCCTAAAAGTAATATTAGTATTTACAACAAGAGCTCAAAAAAATCCTTGTCTATATTCAATTTGAAGAGCGGGGATATAGTAAAGGTATCTGTCGAAGGCTTTGAAGACGTCTACTTACAAGCAGAACAAAACGGAGGCAGTTATAAATTAAAGCAGGTTAAAAATCCACAAGCAAGTGGAAACGAAGAAGACCCAGCTTCACAAGAACCTCAACTAAATCAAAAACCTAAAATAGGTACCCCCTTTAATGGACAGCTAAATACTTTAAGCAATGAGTCGCCAGATGAAAATACTATAAAATGGTATAAAAAGCTTTATGAAGCAGGCGAAGTTTTATTAAATGGAAATGCCATGAAAAAAATTGCAGAATTTGGATCGGAAACGGGTTACTATCTAAATCCACCAGACAAGGCAATTAGAATAAAATTCAAAAAACTGAGCAAGGATGATATAATCACACTCAGAGTGCCTGGTTGGGAAGATATTAGATTTAAAGTGGTAAACTTAATCTCTTATTCAGGTCCTACTGGAGAAAAAGAAGCTTCATTTAAAGAACTAAAACCGGGAGAAAATTAAAAAAGATAAAATAAAACAGAGCCTAAGAGCTCTTAATGAGGGAACTATTTTCTTAAAACTCAATCGGCATGAAGGTCTAACCTTTGTGCCGATTTTTATATGGCAATTTTTTAAAATCTAAATAAATCTAAATAATCTGTTTCTTTAAAATCTTACTTGGAACTTTTTCTAATTGCTCCACATAAATCTTATTCACAGAAAGTCTTATCATTTCTTCTTTCATATTGACCCAAGCACCAGCTTGCATTTTCTTTTAGAAATACAGGTATATTTTCTAAAATCACATATCTATATTTTTGCATAGAAATTTGAAGAGATAAAATAAAAAAAGAGGTTTGGAAATACTATTTTACCAAATCTCTTTTTTTTATTATAATAGCGATAGTAAATTAAGAATCTATGGGAGCTATGTGCTGAGAGGAAGTTAGACTTCGACCATTTTTACCTGCAGGATAATGCCTGCGTGGGATGAGGCATGTTATTCTCCTATAAATTTTTTAGGAGGTTTTTTTAATTTATGAAGTATAAGACACAGATGGAAGCTGCAAAACATGGTTTTGTAACTGAAGAGATGAAGATTGTTGCCAAGAAAGAAAATGTCAGCGAAGAATTTCTTTTAGAGAAGATTGCAAAAGGTGAAATTGTAATTCCTAGAAATAGAAATCACAAATCTATCTCTCCGGAAGGAATTGGCGCTGGGCTTAAGACTAAGATCAATGTAAATCTTGGAATCTCTAAGGATTTAAACGACCTTGATCTTGAAATGCAAAAGGTGGATATGGCACTTAAGATGGGTGCGGAATCCATAATGGATCTATCTAATTATGGAAAGACTCAAGAATTTAGAAAGAGACTTATCGAAAAATCTACTGCAATTGTGGGAACAGTTCCTATGTATGATGCGGTTGGATTCTTGGATAAGGGACTTAGTTTTATAAAGGCAGAAGAATTCTTAGATGTTGTTAGAAACCATGCAGAAAACGGAGTAGACTTCGTGACTATTCACTGTGGAATAAACAGAGCAAACTCAGAAATTTTCATGAGAAATAGAAGGGTTAACGAAATAGTATCCCGCGGTGGATCACTTCTATTTGGTTGGATGAAGATGAACGATAGAGAAAATCCATTCTACGAATACTACGATGAACTTTTGGAAATCTTGAGAGAATACGACGTTACACTATCCCTTGGAGATTCACTAAGACCAGGCGGAATTCATGATGCGACAGATCCTTCACAAATTGCAGAGCTTATAACTCTGGGTGAACTTACTAAGAGAGCTTGGGAAAAAGATGTACAAGTCATCATCGAAGGACCGGGACACGTGCCAATAGATGATATAGAAATGAATATGAGACTCGAAAAGAAACTCTGCCACAACGCACCATTCTATGTGCTTGGGCCACTAGTTACAGACATCGCACCCGGATATGACCACATCACCAGTGCCATAGGAGGAGCAATAGCAGCAAGCTACGGAGCAGACTTCTTATGCTATGTAACACCGGCAGAACACTTAAGACTACCAGATGTAAATGACGTAAAAGAAGGAATAATCGCAGCTAAGATTGCAGCACATGCAGGAGATATTGCAAAACTTAAATCTGCAAGAGAAATCGACCTTGAAATGAGCAAGAGAAGACAAAAACTTGACTGGGAAGGCATGTTTGAACTTGCAATAGATCCAGAAAAATGCATAGAATACAGAGTATCATCAACACCAGAAGAAGAAGGCACCTGCACCATGTGCGGAAGTATGTGTTCAATGAAAAATATGAATTTAATCCTTGAAGGAAAAGATATAATTATAAACCCTATGGAATCAAACAAATAACAAAAATAAAAATCAAGCACAGATAGCCTTGCTAAAAATAATTAGCAGGGCTATTCTTTATTTAAAGATATTAACTTAATAAAGGCTGTGGGCATTTTAACTCACAGCCTTTTTGTTTTAATAAGCAAGTATTATTCCACCGTTGTCGCCATAGGCGGATGCTAAACCCTTGGAATGGATGATGTTTATTTTTTTGAAGCTACAATTTTCTTCTAATTTAGATTTTAAGAAGTTGGCCTTGTCTAGAGCATCTACATGAACTATGGAAAGTATTTTATCTTTTGTATTTGCGAGTTCTATGTGTTTGGCTATGGCTACAAGGGCTGACTTGAAGCCTCTTTTCATTTTAAAAAGTTCAATTTCGCCATCGTTGTCGGTCATGGCTGGTTTTATATTTAGCACGTTTAAGAGAAGACCTGTTGTTTTTTTGATTCTGCCATTTTTTAGAAGATTATCAAGAGATTCCAAAACAAAGAAGGTCTTCATTTCTTCTATATATTTATCAGCCAAGCGGACAATGCTATCAAAGTCTTTGCCTTCTTGTATTTTTTCGTGTAAAAAATACGCTAGGTTGCTTTCACCGGCTGAGGCGGATTTGGAATCAAAGATGTGAATTTTTGCGTTTGGATATTTATCCTTGTATTCTTTGGCGCCTATTATGGCACTTTGATAGGTTCCGGAAAGTTTTTTTGAAATTGTTATACAAAATATATCATCGCCCTTACGTGCGTCAAAGGCTTTAAAAAAGTCGTATGGAGATGGACAGGATGTTTTTATGGTTTCATCGCTTGCCTGCATACTATTTATAAAGTCGTCAAAATCGAAGTTGTCATCGTCTATAAATTCCTTATCTTTGATGCTTATTTTAAAAGGAACATATTCAATTCCTAAGAGCTTGGCGTCTTCTTTTGTAAGATCGCAACATGAATCAGCTACTATAGATGGCATAATGACCTCCTTATTACAATAAAATTCTTGTGTTTATAATATTATACCCTAAAGATCTGGTTATTAAAACTAGATAAAATTAAAAGTTAAAATTTGGCGGCCTGATTTTCTATCAGATCTTTTAGATTATTTGCAAGATTTTCTAAAATTTTTTGATCTTGACCTTCGACCATTACTCTGATTAAAGGTTCTGTACCGGAAGGTCTTATGACCAATCTGCCTTCGCCTTTCAAATCTTTTTCAAGTTTTTCTATGGCTGTTTTTATTTCTTCATCTTCCAAGACCTTGGTCATGTGTTCTTTTTTTACTCTAGCATTTACTAGAGCTTGGGGGTAGGAGGTCATGAGTTTGTTTAAGTCGGAGAGTTTTTGCTTGGTTTTAGACATGATATTTAATAGATACAGTCCGCTTGCCATTCCATCTCCGGTGGTGTTGTTTTCTAAAAATATTATGTGACCTGACTGTTCTCCGCCGAGGACATAGTCATTTTTTAGCATGTCTTCAAGCACATATCTATCGCCGACTTTGGATTTTAAAAGCTTAAGCTCCATAGAGTCGACAAATTTATCAAGTCCTATATTGGTCATTATTGTGCCTACCAGACCGGAGTTTTTGAGCTTGTTTTCTTCTTTTAAATGCTTGGCAAATATTGCCAAGAGATGATCTCCATCGACGGTATCGCCTTTTTCATCTATGGCGATTATCCTATCTGCATCTCCGTCAAAGGCAAATCCGCAGTCCAAATTTTCTTTTAGGACTAATTCTTTTATTAGGTTGGGATTGGTTGAGCCGCATTTGTCATTTATGTTTAGACCGCTTGGCTTGTCGTTTAAGGGATAGACTTTTGCCCCGAGGTCTTTTAGGATGTCCTCGCCGATTTTATAGAGGGCGCCGTTGCCGAAATCTAGGCCTATTTTTAGATTGGAAATATCGTGAGTTACGATTGATTTTAGGTAGTCGGAGTAGTCTTTTATTAAATATTTTCCGTCTGTGCAAGTGCCTATTTGTGCTCCTGTCATCTTTTCTTCTATGCCTTGAAGAATTAAATTTTCTATTTGTATTTCATCTTCATCTGAGAGTTTGAATCCAGATGATGAAAATATTTTGATGCCATTGTACTCATAGGGATTGTGGGATGCAGAGATTACTATGCCGGCAGCGGCCTTTGTCTTTCTAACAAGATAGGCAACGCAAGGAGTGGGGCAGATGCCTAAAAGAACGGGATTAAATCCCATGCTCATAAGACCACTTGCAAGTGAAGATTCAAGCATATCGCCTGAAAGCCTAGTGTCTTTTCCGATTAGGATTTTTTTGTTTTCTTTTCCAAGAATTTTGCCAAGGGCCCTGCCCAATTTGTAAGCTAGCTCAGGTGTCAAATCATCTCCTGCCACACCTCTTATGCCGTCAGTTCCGAAAAGTTTTTTCATATATTTCTCCTTTATTATTTTTATGAGCAGATTCTTATCATTCAAATCTGGATTATGTAAGACTATATTTTCCATATCTTTTAAGATAAGACTAAAAATTTTGCCGGGTTTGAAACCGAGTTCTATTAAATCTCTGCCATTTATTTTTAAAAATTTTTTTGAATTTAAAGTTTTTTCCTTCATGAGTTCTTCGACTCTAGCTCTTTTTTCTAAGATGTCATCGAAACCTCTTCCTTCACTTGAGGATTTTCTATCTGCAAGCAAGAGCTCATAAAGGGCAAGGACGAGGTCTTTGCCAAGTCGTCTTATTTGCCTTCTAAGTCCAGCATCTTTCATGAGATGGGGAAGGGTCATGTGATTTTCAATTAAAATTTTAGAGTTTTGAATTAATTTTTTTGGAGCTTTCAAGCTCTTTAGATTTTTTTCAAGACAGATTGCAGAAAGCTCTTCGTGACCGTAGTAGTGGGCGATGCCATCTTTAAAGCTTTGAGATGAAATTTTCCCCGTGTCATGAAAGAGGGCCGCAAATCGCAAATAATCAATTGGTGGAACTTGGTCTAAGACTGCAAGGCTATGAGAAAAGAGGTCCTTGTCGTGGTGGGGATTTTTTTGGTCAAAGTCCACCATGAGATAGATGTCTTTTAAAATCACTTCCAAAATTTTTAAATCTTTCATTAGAATAAAGGCCCGAGAAGGCTTGTCAGCTAAAATCATTTTGTAAATTTCAGAAAAGATTCTCTCAGAAGAGAGTTTTTGCAGATTCCATCGATTTTTTATGATGGCATCAGCCAAGGTTTTTTCTATTTTAAAATCGTATTTAGCAGAAAAACGCACTGCTCTTAAAATTCTTAAAAGATCTTCTTCGATTCTCTCATAAGGGTTGCCAACAGCTCTTATTATTTTATTCTTTAAATCTTCTCTGCCCAAATAGGGATCGAAAAGGTTTCCGTTAAGGTCTAGTGCCATAGCATTTATTGTGAAGTCTCGGCGAGCCAAATCATCTTCGAGCTTGGTAGATAGGATTACAGATGAGGGTCTTCGCATATCCTTATATGCCAAATCTTTTCTAAAGCTTGTGAGCTCTATTGTTTCAGAATTTTTTTTAAGAGTCAAGCTTCCGTAGCAGATGCCATGGTCATAAATCTTTATGTTTTTAAATATTTTCTTGACTTCTAAAGGACTTGCTGAGGATGCGAGGTCTATGTCTGATGAGGGCCTTTTTAAAATCAAATCTCTCACATAGCCGCCCACATAATAGGCTTCGAATCCATTAGCCTTCAAAGTTTTTATTATGTATTTTGAAAATTCACTGCCTAAGTCTTTCATAGCTAAATTATAACACAAGTCTAAATCTTAAATATAGGCTTGGTATGTGTTATAATCAAAAGAAAATGGAGGTAATTTATGAATAGAAAATTCGGCATACTTGTCTTAATTTGTTTATTGGTCCTTGTGGGCTGCAAGAAGAAAAATGATATAAAGACTCCCGACACAGCAGATAAGGCGGGTCAAACAGATCTTGCCAATGGAGGCGAAACAAAAGAAGAATCGGGTGATGGCAAAAATACAAATGCTAAAACTGATAATCAAGCAGAGGCAGAAGAGCCAGCAGAAAATGAAGAAACTGCTCCCCAAACAGAAGAGCCAAAGACGCCAAAAGAAACTTTAAAGGCCATGATGGATGCGTCTGATTATATATCAAGACTAAGAGTAAACCAAGAAAGTGATGGAAGTCTTACTCCGATTTTTATAGAAGACTACAAGGGCGACTTATCTTTAATTGAGTATACTTTGCCAAAGACTTTGGTTCCAAATCAAGAGTATCTGGTATTTTTAAAAGATGGTCAAGACGGAAAACTTGAGCCGACTGATCCAGTAAATTCTTATACGCAAATTGCCCAAGAGTCAGACTCGAGTGTCAAAATGGTGGAAGCTGCATTTAATAACTCTCAAAAGACTTCAAAAAGGATTAGTGACTAGGAGGAAATATGAAAAGAATTGCCAAATTTCTCGGTCTAGGATTTTTGATGCTTGCGATTTTTACATCAAGTCCCAAGGCGGAAGAAAAAATCAAAATAGATTTAGATGGAAAACTTATTAAAAGTGATGTGGAACCCTTTATAGAAAGGGGCAGGACTCTGGTTCCTTTAAGAGTTATATCTGAAAGATTAGGCTATGAAGTGAAGTGGAATCAAGAAGAAAAAAGCGCAGAAATTTCCAACAATAAGGATAAATTGTCAGTAAAAATAGGAAGCGACAAGGCCCTTTTAAATGACAAGGAAGTGAGCCTAGATGTAGCCGCTTGCTTAAAAGATTCTAGAACATTTTTGCCTTTGAGATTTGTAGGAGAGTCTTTGGGTCTTAATGTGTCATGGGATCAAGAAAGCAAGACTGTATTTTTAAAGACAAGGGATAAGACTCAAGAGTTTGATACTTCTAAATTGACTTTAGACGAAAAAGAATATCTTGAAAAGATTATGGACTTTAGAGCTGATTTGACGCAAAATTTCAACAAGGCCAAAGAAGCGCTTTTTGAAAAGGCTGACGGACTTTCTAAAGAAGATTTGATAAAAACTTGTGATGGAATAATAAGTAATTTGGAAAAAAATATACAAGAAAAAATGAACATGGCAAATGTTCCAGAAAAGTTTAAGGCATCTCATAAGAAATTTTTGGAAAATGCGCAAGAGATAGCCAAAATTTTAAAAGAAATGAAAGATTCTTTTATGGAAAATAGAAGTGATGAAGCCTTCAAAGCTTTTTCGAGATTGACAAACTTTTCCATCAAGATGAGAGATGCCTATGACAGGCTTAAAGCTGAGGTTCAAGGTCTGCCCTACAAGGCCAAAGAGGGTATAGAGATTTACGAAAAAAGCAAGGAAAACTTATCAAATGATAAGATTATTGACAATCTACTAAAAAAAATACAAGATAATAATAAATAAAATTTCCAAAGACCCCTAAGGGGGTTTTTGAATAAAGGAGTGATTAAATGGAGATAAATATTTATCTCGACAAGGAGCGTCTCGACGAAGCGAAATCCTTAGTAAAAAGTCTAGGTGAATCTCTTTGACCTCGCTGGTAAAAGAGATAAGGTAAAAGAATTAGAAAAGCTGCAAACGGCTGAAGACTTTTGGAGCGATGGACAAAATGCTCAAAAGATTATAAGAGAAACCAATATCCACAAGTCTAAAATTTTAAAATATGATGAGCTCATAAAACTTATTGAGGATTCCGAAGCTTTAATAGCAATGATGGAGGAAGAAGAGGATTTTTCCTTTTATGACAGTTTAAAAGAAGACTTAAAGGAAATCGAAAAAAAGGCTCAAGATTTTAAAATAGAAACACTTTTAAACGAAGAGTATGACGATTCAAATGCCATTTTGGCAATCCACGCTGGCACGGGTGGAACGGAAGCTCAAGACTGGGCATCTATGCTTCTTAGAATGTACACAAGATACGCTGAAAAGAAGGGCTACACAGTAAAGACTCTGGACCTTCAAAAAGAAGAAGAAGCGGGAATCAAGTCTGTGACTTTGGAAATAGATGGTGAAAATGCCTATGGCTATCTCAAGGCGGAAAAGGGAGTCCATAGACTTGTGAGAATTTCTCCATTTGACTCCAATAAGAGAAGACATACATCTTTTGCATCTGTGGATGTGTATCCCGTTTTAGAAGATGATGTAGAAATTGAAATTAGGGATGAAGATTTAAAGATAGACACTTACAGATCTGGCGGAGCTGGAGGTCAACATGTAAACACGACTGACTCGGCAGTAAGAATCACTCACCTTCCAACTGGAATTGTAGTGCAATGCCAAAATGAAAGATCTCAAATTCAAAACAGAGAAACTGCCATGCACATGTTGAAGGCAAAATTGCTCACACTTGCCATGGAAGAAAAAAAGGAAAAGATAGAAGATCTTTCGGGCAACTATTCTCAAATAACTTGGGGATCGCAAATAAGATCTTATGTCTTCCAACCCTACACCATGGTAAAAGACCACAGGACAAATGAGGAAGTCGGAGATGTGAGTAGAGTTATGGATGGAGATTTGGATGAATTTATAAATGCCTATCTTCAAGCAAAAAAGGGAAAAGAATGAACATTTTAGAAATAATTGCAAAAGAGTTAGAACTAAATATTAAAAATGTAGAAGGTGCGGTCAAGCTTTTGGATGAAGGTGCGACCGTACCTTTTATTGCCAGATACAGAAAAGAAGCAACAGGCGCTATGACAGATGAGGTGCTTAGAAAACTCGATGAGAGACTTAAGTATTTGAGAAATCTCTTCCAAAGGAAGGAAGAAGTCATAAGACTAATAGAAGAACAGGACAAGATGACAGAAGAACTCAGAGAAAAAATCTTATCTGCAGAGAGCTTGGCAAGGGTTGAAGACCTTTATAGACCCTATGTAAAGAAGAAGGGCACAAGAGCATCTAAGGCCATAGAAAATGGCTTTGAACCTCTTGCAAGGGCGATATGGGAGCAGGAAGATTTGGCTCTTGTGGAAAAAACTTTGGAAGAGTTAAAGTCCCAGCTAGATTTTTCAAAAGAAGAAATTTTACAAGGGGCAAAAGACATAGTCGCAGAGTACATATCTGACGATGCCGATATAAGACAGGTGCTTTTAAAATATATAAGGTTTACAGGAATTTTGCAGGCGGAAAAGGGCTCTGAAGAAAATGACATCTATCAAGATTATTTTGAATATAAAGAGAGTCTTAGAACTGTTTTAAATCATAGGATTTTGGCTCTTAATAGAGGGGAGGAGCAAAAAGCCTTAAAAATTTCCATCCAAGTGTCTGAAGATGGGGCCATGGAAATAGTCTTATCCAAAATTGTAAAGAATGAAAGCTTTAGAGAACTTTTAAATGAAATTGGAAGAGATGCCTACAAGAGATTAATTTTCCCTTCGCTGGAAAGAGAAGTGAGAAGAGATTTGACAGAAAGGGCTCAGGAAGATGCCATAGGACTTTTTGCCAAAAATTTAGAGGCTCTTATAATGCAAAGACCCTTAAAAGGCAAGAGAATTTTGGCGCTTGACCCCGGTGTGAGGACGGGCTCAAAAATTTCTATCTTAGATGAGTTTGGAAAATATCTGGCAAATGATTTGGTCTATATTGCAGGCTTTGAAAATAGACATAAAGAAAGCGAAAAGAAACTTTTAGATCTCATAAGCAAGTACAAAATTGATGTGGTAGCAATAGGTAATGGAACAGCATCAAGAGATAATGAAAAATTTGTTGCAGACCTTATAAAAAAACATGGCTTGAAAATATCCTACACAATTGTAAGTGAGGCGGGAGCCTCTATCTACTCGGCATCAAAAGAAGGTATAGAGGAGTTTCCGGATTTAGATGTCACAGTAAGAGGGGCAATCTCGATAGGAAGAAGGCTGCAAGATCCGCTCTCAGAACTTGTAAAAATTAGTCCGAGACATCTTGGTGTGGGTCAATATCAGCACGATTTAAATGAAAAAAGATTGGACCAAGCCTTGGACTATGTGGTGGAATCTTGCGTAAATAGAGTGGGCGTCAATATAAATACGGCATCAATATCTCTTTTAAAACACGTATCCGGCTTGAGCTTGTCTGTTGCCAAAAACATATTGGAATACAGAGACAAAGAGGGATACTTTAAAAATAGAAAAGAATTAAAAGAGATAAAGGGACTGGGACCCAAGACCTATGAAATGTGCGCCGGATTTTTGAGAATTATAGACGGAGAAGAGTTCTTAGACTCCACAGCAGTCCATCCAGAATCCTACAAGGCTGCCAAGGCCCTTTTAGCTCTAGACTACAAGACGAAGTCCTTAAAAGAACTAGAAGAGGCAACTGGTCTAGGCTCTTTTACCTTAAAGGATGTAATAGAAGAACTCGAAAAGCCTGGCAGGGATATAAGAGATAGCCTTGATGAGGTCTTTTTGAAAGAGGGCATTGTAGATATAAAGGATTTAAAAATAGGCATGGAACTAAAGGGGACAGTTAGAAATATTGTAGACTTTGGCGCTTTTGTAGATGTGGGTTTACATTCTGACGGTTTGATTCATGTTTCCAAGTTGTCTAAAAAGTTTATCAAGCACCCACTTGAAGTTGTAAAACTTGGAGACAAGGTAGATGTAGAAGTTATTGGAATAGATTTAAAAAGGGATAGGATTTCCCTAAAAATGAAAGGCGTAGACTGATATGGAATTAAAAATTTCTTATGATGAGCTTGGCTTTGGCAATTCAAAGGAAAAAGGCGCACAAAGAGATATAAATTTTAATACAGAACTTTTAAAAAATATTTCATTTAGAGAATACGAAAGGGTAAAGCTATTTGTAGATGGCAGAGAGTTTTTTGCAAATGTAAGACTAAAAGAATATAAAAATTCAGAAAAAAAATACTATATGTGCAATAGGCTCAAGGAGGAGATAGAAGACTCGGGGATTGAATTTAGCGATAAATCCGAGATAAGAATTGAAAAAATTTGTGGTGAGGATGAAAACTTCTTCAAAGTAAAACCTATAAAGGCTGAGCAGCTACTTTCAAAAAATGTAAAAATATCTAAAAAATTTTTAAGAAAATGCCAAGATGCTTCTGATTTTGCAGGAATCTTGTTTGTCAACGAATTTTCCGGTCATAAGATTTTTATTGAAAAGGAAAAACTTATAGCAAGACAAGAGGAAGATAAGGAAAATATAATCAACCTCTCTCAAAGATACCGCCTTTTGCTCGAATCAGACTTGCCATCGTTTATATGCCAATACTATTTAGATAAATTTCCAGAACTAAAGGACATATATAGTGATGCCGAATACAATTTGGAGTATAAATGTTCTTATTTTGAGAAGAAGAACGAATTTAAAAAACTTTTAGATAGTGCGGAGAAATCTAGAGGGCCAGCAAAAAACATAAGAGCTTATTCAATTTATGGTGACAAGGAAGAAGATAGTATGAGGGACAAGATTTTAAAAGGGCTTATAGGTTCAAGGACTAATAAATTTATAGCGATAAGACCGATTTCAGGTGATGAGGGAGAAGATATAATAAGACTTTCCAAGTCATCTATGGAGATTTTGGGTCTGGAAGAGTCAGATCTTGCCAAGATAACTTATATAGACAAGTCTTACAGAGCCCGTGTATTTGAATTTTGTGATTTGGATGAGGTAGATTACAACAACCGAACTTCTATAAAAAATATAGGAATAGTAAGTGCCATTCCTTCGCACATAAGGCATGAATTGGGTTTGGATTTCTTGGGCACTTCCGTGTCAATAAAAAGAGATGAGTATTTTCTTTTAAAGAAAAATATGAACAATCTGGCTCTTTCCATCTTTGGTTTTTTGATTTCCATTCCTGCCATTTTTCAAATAGACTCCATTGTCTTGAGAGTATTGGCATTTGTAGTCTTGGCGCTCATTCTATTTTATATATCTCTATCTGAAGTAAGATCTAAGGTGTTTAACAATGAATAAGGAAAAAATTGAAGAATTAGAAAAATATTATATAGACGAAAAATCAAAGGCCAAAGAGGGCTTTGAACTTGTAAAAAAGAAATCTGACATCATGCTTTCAGCCCCTCATGCCATCAGACAGTTTAGAAATGACAAAATTAAGGCTGCAGAATTTAGGACTGGACCCATGGTAAAAATTCTTGGAGAGGATTTGGGTCTTTCCTATATAACTAGAACTGGATACAGAAATGATGATCCGAATTTTGACGAGATAAACCCTTATAGGACAGCTATAAAAGACTACTATAAGGAAAATCCCTTCAAGCTGCTTTTAGATTTTCATATAGCAAGTTCGGATAGGGATTTTGATATTGATTTGGGCACAGGAGATGGGGCCAACCTCTGTTCGAGATTAGATTTGGGAGATTTCGTTTTGAATTTTTTAAATAAAAGAGGAATTGATGCCAAATTAAATCATGTTTTTTCTGCAAGCAGTCATCATACGGTGTCGGGTGATATATCGTCTTTTCTAAAAGTGCCAGCCATACAAATGGAGTTCAATTGGGGACTTATAGAAGATAGCGAAAATTGTCTTAGAATAATTGAGATTTTAAAAGATATGATTTTAAACTTGGAGGAAATTTTGTGAAAGGGCTTGTAGTTTATAATTCTTTTCTGGGCAAGCAAAATAAATTTTTTAGCTTGGTCCAAGACCTTAAAAAAGAGGGCCATGCCCTGGGAATAGATTTAGAACTAAGGGGCAATGGCGAAATTTTAAATACTTCATCTATCAAACTAGACTATGATTTTGTAATCTTTTGGGACAAGGACATAGCCTTGGCGAGAAATCTTGAGCTCCAAGGGTTACCCGTCTACAATTGTTCTGAAGCAATAAGGATTTGCGATAGCAAAATTGAAACATTTTTAAAATTAAAGGATAAGCTTCCCATGCCAAAGACTGTGGTGGGTCCCTTTTCCTATTTTGACAGGTCTTTTGAGGATGCCTACCTTGATGAGGTCATAGACTATCTCGGCGAAAAAATTGTCATTAAAGAAGAAAAAGGCTCTTTTGGCATGCAAGTTTACTTGGCACTTGGCAAAGAAGATTTGAAAGATACCCTGCAGGGCCTTGGCAATAAAAATTTTATAATGCAGGAATTTGTAGAGGAATCATCGGGTAGAGATCTGCGAATCAATATAGTTGGAGATCGGGTTATAGGCGCCATGGAAAGGACTAATAAAAATGACTTCAGAGCCAATATATCTAGCGGAGGAAAGGGATGTTTTGTAGAGCCAAGTCAAGCTGAAAAGGACTTGGCCCTTGCAGCACAAAAAATTATGGGCCTTAGTTTTTCCGGAGTGGATATTCTCTATGGAAAAGATGGCCCTCTATTTTGCGAAATAAATTCAAACGTGAACTATTTGTCCTTTAATCATATTTCTGGACTGTCAATGGGCAGGGAAATCTTGACCTATATAAGGAGGATAAATGAAAGAGATTAGAATTACACAAATAGAAGGCTTTAAGATAGGCCACTATACCGACAAGATAAATGGAACTGGTCTAAGTGTAGTGCTAGCAGAAGAAGGAGCTATTTGCGGAGTAAATGTTAGAGGTGGTGGACCTGCCACTAGAGAAACAGATGCCCTTAAAAGTCAAAATATTGTTGAACTAGTTCATGGGATTTTTATAGCTGGCGGCTCAGCCTTTGGATTAAATGCGGCGGCTGGTATAATGCAATACTTAGAAGAAAAAAACATAGGATTTGATGTTGGCATTGGAAAAGTACCCATAGTTTCTGGAGCATCTATATTCGACTTGGCATTTGGAAAAAATGTAAGACCCGGGGCAGAGGAAGGCTATAAGGCTTGTTTAAATGCGCAAAAAAATGAAGACTTAGAAGGCAATATCGGAGCTGGAACAGGAGCTAGCATAGGAAAGTTTTGGGGAGCGGAATGCTGTATGAAATCGGGACTTGGTTCTTATGCAGTGGAGGTAGGAAATTTAAAGCTGGGGGCCTTGACCGTTGTAAACGCCTTGGGCGATGTTTTTGATGGAGAACACATGATCGGAGGTCTTTTAAATAAAGAGAAAACTGCCCTGGGCTCGACCTTTGATGCCATGCTTGAAAGCCTCAATAGAGAGGACAATCTCTTCAAGGGAAACACTAGCATATCTATCATACTAACAAATGCCGAGCTTACGAAAGTACAGGTAAATAGATTGGCAGAGCTTGGCCACAACGGATTTGCAAGAGCCATTTATCCAGTGCATACATCAGTAGACGGAGACAGTGTCTTTGCCATGACTCAAAATAAGGTCAAGGTAAATTTTGATATCTTATCGAGCTTGGCAGTAGAAGTCATAAGAAAATCCATAGTAAATGCAGTAAAAAAAGCCAAGGCTAGCCAGGGATTAAAAGCTTACGAAGACTTCATTTAAAGGGGCTTTACACGTCTGTGATATAATAATAAAAGGTGATCGGATGGACTACAAAAAAACATATGAGATATTCAAATTCATGTGTGATGAAAATTTAAATATGAGAGTAGAAAACATTTTAAACATCTTTACAGAAACGGCTATGCTCGAGGATAGGGAATTTATATTTCAACATGATAATTTGATGTGGGTCTTGTACGGATGGGATCTTGAAATTTTCGATTATCCACTTTGTGGAGATAGAGTTGAAGTGAGTACACAATACTTGGGAGCTGAAAAATTTTTTGCTTATAGAAATTTTTATTTAAATGGCAAATCGGGCAAATTGGCAAGGGCCAAGAGCCTTTGGCTAGTAATAGATAAGGACAAGGGCGAACTTTTAAGGATTCCAAAGAAAAGTTGCGATAATGACCTCGCTAAATGCAAAGGCGACTTATTCGACAGAAAAAAGAAAATAGCGGGTGGAACTTATGCCTCCAAATCTTCTTTTAGAGTTTTAAAAAGAGATTTGGACTTCAACCAACACATGAATAACGCCAACACTCTTTCCTATATAATGGATGCCTTAGATTTCAAGGCAAAAAGAATTGAAATAGTCTACAAAAAACAAATCTTTCTTTATGAAAAGTTTTCTCTTGCCATTTCAGAAAATGACAAGTGGGCTGATTTTAAAATTTTGGGATCAAGCCCGGATGATATAAGAAGCTTTGGAAGGATTTATAAATGGGAGGAAAAAGATGATATTTCACAACAAAAATAACCTTTCTCTATTAGCAGATTTTTATGAATTTACTATGGGCAATGGATATTTTGAAGCGGGCAAAAAAGACGAGATTACATATTTTGACATGTTCTTTAGATCTGCTCCTGATGAGGCAACCTATGCAATAATAGCGGGGCTAGAACAGGTCATAGAATATTTTGAAAACTTAAAATTTGATGAAGAAGATATAGAATTTTTGAGGAGCAAAAAAATATTTTCGGAAGGCTTCTTGGACTATCTCAAAAATTTTAAATTTGAATGTGATGTCTGGGCTATGAAAGAAGGCACAGTTGCATTTCCGGGAGAGCCTCTTATGGTCGTAAGAGGGCCTGCAATTCAAGCACAAATGCTAGAAACTATGATTTTATTAACTATAAATCATCAGTCTCTTATAGCGACAAAGGCAAACAGAATAGTGACTGCCGCAAAGGGAAGGGCGGTATCTGAATTTGGATCTAGAAGGGCCCAAGGCTATTCAGGAGCAAATGAAGGAGCAAGGGCAGCTTATATAGGAGGCTGCATAGGAACAGCCAACACCTTAGCTGAAAAGACTTATGGAGTGCCAGCTCTTGGCACTATGGCCCATTCATGGGTACAGATGTTCCCATCAGAAATTGATGCCTTTAGAGCCTATGCGAGAACTTATCCTCACGCCTCAACCTTTTTAGTTGACACCTATGATGTTTTAAAAGAGGGAATCCCAAATGCCATCAAAGTATTTAATGAAGAAGTTTTGCCAAGAGGATATAGACCTATTGCCATAAGAATAGACTCAGGAGACATAGCCTATCTTTCCAAAAAGGCAAGACAAATGCTAGATGAAGCAGGCTTTGAAGATGTGAAAATCATGGCTTCAAATTCTCTTGATGAATTTACAATTGAAAATCTTTTTATGCAAGGAGCAAAAATTGACCTCTTCGGAGTCGGAGAAAGACTTATAACATCAAAATCATCTCCAGTTTTTGGAGGAGTTTATAAACTTACGGCAGTCGAAGAAGAAGGCAAGATAATATCCAAGATAAAAATTTCGGAAAATGTGTCTAAAATCACCAATCCAGGTTTCAAAAAAGTATATAGATTCTATGACAAAAAAAGCAAGAAGGCCTTGGCAGACCTTGTGACCTTGTATGATGAAGAGTTGAGCGACGACTCAATCGAAATTTTCCATCCAGTCTACACTTGGAAGAGAAAAATTATAGAAAACTTTGAAAAAGAAGAACTTCTTGTGAGAATTTATGACAAGGGGAAATTGGTCTACAAAATTCCAAGTCTAGAAGAAATTAGAAAGAGGGCAAAAGATCAACTAGAAAGCCTTTGGGAAGAAATGAAGAGACTTGAAAATCCACAAGAATACATCGTAGACCTTTCAGAAAATCTTTGGAAATTGAAAAATGACTTGCTGGCAAAACATGGTAAGTCTTATAAGGGTTAAATTTTAATACATTATAAAAATAGAGGGACTTCAAATAGCCCCTCTATTTTTGTGTGATAAGTCATCTTGACTTGTAAATCTTATTTTTAGTAAGCAACTTTAAATAAAAAAGTCCTTTTAATGTTATTTGTATTATTTAGTAAAAAGATAGTTTTAATGAAAGTCATTTCATTTTTTATATGCTTTTATATTTTATTTATCTGCCTATAAAATAGTTACATATCTTCTTTTGATTTTCTATATTCATCCATGACATCAGAAAAAATTTCTGAACTCGATTTGGGAGTATAGGTTATGGCATTTGCTCCAGCTTGTATAGTTTCTAAGATATGCTCATCTGTGTGACCACCAGTTGCTATTATTGGGAATTCATCTCCCAAGATTTTTCGACATTCTCTTACTAGTTCTGGGGTCTTTTTGCCGCCTGCAACATTTAGTATGCGAGCACCAGCCTTGACTTTTCCTATGATGTCATCTTTTTTGGAGATGACTGTTGCTATTACAGGTACATCTAAGATTTCTTTTAGATCTGTTATAGTTTCGTTTATCATGGGCGCATTTACAACGACCCCATGGGCGCCGAGTAGTTCCGCTTGCATGGCTATATTTAGAGTTCTGGCACCTGTTGTCGTACCGCCGCCTACTCCTGGAAAGACTGGTACGCTTGCCACATCTAGAATGGATTTTATTATTGAAAGCTGGGGCGTGAAGGGATAGACGCACATGATGGCATGGGCATTGCTGTTGCAAATTATGGAGACGTCATTTGTAAATAAAAATGATTTGATTCTCTTATCCATTATTTGAATACCACTCGCCTTGTATATGACTTCTGGTATCTTTACCAATCTTTTTTTGAGCTCTGTATCTATTCGGGGAACAAATTTATTTTTTTCTGCTTTTACATCTTTCATCTCGTGACCTCCAAGAAATTTTTATATTTATATTGGCGAAAAACTTCTTTCTCTAAAAATTCTACCATATAAAAACAAGCTTTGTATTGAAGAAAATTCAGTATATGGTATATTATTTGTGGGAACGAAATTAAACAAAGGGAACGATTATGTACCGGAGGTTATATGGAAGACTTGTTTGACTTTATACCAGAGGCGAGAGAAATTTTCACAAGACGTTTTGAGATTTTGGAGTTTATAATCCAGCAGGACTTAGCTGGCAGAAGGAGAATTTCTTCAAGACTTGGCCTTAGCGAGAGGGTCGTCAGAGATGAAATTGAATTTTTGAGATTTAACGACTTGGTCTTGGTTGAGGCGGCAGGTGTGAAGCCGACTAAAAAAGCTCTTATGACATATAAGGAGCTAAGACCCGTCTATGAAGAGGCGGCAAGTTTAAAACTCATATCTTCTAAGCTGTGTGATTTGTTAAAAATCGATAGGGCTATTGTCGTAAGGGGCAATGTGGAAGAGGATGAGGACATATTTATAAATTTAGGAGATGCGTGTGTAGATTTCGTAAAGGATCTCGTAAAAAAAGGCGATATCATTGGCGTGACTGGAGGCAGAAGCCTTAGAGAGGTTGCCAATAGGGCCAAGGATCTCAAGGTGGACGATCTTATGGTGGTGCCAGCTAGAGGATCTCTTGGCAAGATACCCATGTATCAGGCAAATACAGTTGCAGCTATTATGGCTGAAGGATTTAGGGCTTCTTATAATATCTTGGCTGTGCCTGATATGGTTGATGAAAAAACGCTAAATATGCTCCTAAAGAATGAGGAGGTTAAAGAGGTGTATGACCTCGTAAGAAATATAGACATCTTGATTTTCGGTCTGGGAAGGGCTGATGTCATGGGTCAAAAAAGAGGTCTAGATCAAAAAACGAGAAATGAGATTTTAAAAAGAGGGGCTGTCGGAGAGGCCTTTGGTCATTATTTTGATCTTGACGGTCAAGAAATATATTCTCAAGAGAGTTTTGGAATAAGCAAGGAAGAATTTTTAAAGATTAAAAAGGTAGTTGCTGTTGCTGGTGGAGCTAAAAAGGCACAAGCGCTTGTGAGCATAGCTAAGATGAGGCCGTCTATGAGTCTTGTGACCGATGAGGGACTTGCCAGAGAAGTTTTAAGAGAATTTGGAGGAGAAAAATGATTAAAGTAGGTTTGATGGGCTTTGGTAGGATTGGAAGAGATTTCGTGAGGTCTTATTTTTTGAGAAAGAGAAAGGAAGATCTCGGATTTAAACTGGTAAATATCAACGCCTCGACAGCACCAGAAGTCATGGCTAAGCTCTTGAAAAGAGATAGCATATATAGACTTTTTGATGGTGAAATTTCTTACGGACAAGACTATTTGGAAGTAGACGGAGAAAAAGTCTATATAACAGCCGAAAGAGATCCTAAAAAAGCACCTTGGAAGGATTTGGGTTTAGATATAATCGTAGATTCTACTGGCGCTTTTAAGGAGAGAGAAAAAGCAAATTGGCATTTGCAATCAGGTGCTAAAAAAGTCATACTTACAAGCCCTGGCAAGGACGAAGACATAACAATTGTCATGGGAGTAAATGACTGCTTGTATGACAAGGACAAGCACAATATAATTTCTAATGCTTCATGTACTACAAATTGTTTGGCTCCTATAGCCAAAGTTATCCTTGATAAATTTGGCATTGAGAAGGCCTTTATGACAACTATCCATGCATATACAGGAGATCAAAATATTTTAGATAATCGCCATAAAAAAGGCGATATGAGAAGGGCAAGAGCTGGAGCTGAAAACATCGTGCCTACTTCAACTGGCGCAGCTAAGGCTGTCGGTTTGGTAATACCAGAACTAAAGGGCAAATTTCATGGCATCTCTATGAGAGTGCCTATACCCGTTGGCTCTTTGGTAGATGCGACCTTTATTTTGCCAAAAGAAGTGACTAAAGACGAGGTCAACCAAGCTGTAAAAGAAGCGGCAGAGGGTCCTATGAAGGGAATTCTTGAATATTCAGAGGAGGAATTAGTTTCATCGGATATAATAGGCAATCCTCACGCCTCTATATTTGATTCTCTACTGACAACTGTGGACAAAAATGTTATCAAGTTGGTGTCATGGTATGACAATGAATGGGGATATACTCAAAGAGTTGTGGACTTGACATCAAAAATCGCTAAGGAGATTTGATATATGTATAGAAGTATAGAAAATGTAGATTACAAAGACAAGACAGTCCTTGTAAGAGTAGATTTTAATGTGCCAATAAAAGATGGCAAGGTCACAGACAACAAAAGGATAGTCGCAGCCCTGCCAACTATAAAATATCTTTTAAAAACTTGTAAGAATGTCGTTTTGATGTCACATCTGGGAAGACCCAAGGGTCAATACAACAAAGAGTTTTCCTTGCAAGCAGTGGCTGAGGAATTGCAAAAACACCTAGACAATAAGGTTGTATTTTTGCCTGATGAAAATGTGGTATCAGACAAGGTCATAGAAGGAGTTAAGAATTTAAAAAAGGGAGAAGTTGCCCTTATAGAAAATACTCGCTTTGTAAAAGGCGAAGAAAAAAATGACCAAGAATTTGCAAAAAAACTTGCAAGTCTTGGAGATGCCTTTGTAAATGATGCCTATGGTACAAGCCATAGGGCTCATGCGTCAAATGTTGGCGTTTCAAAATTTTTGGATATGGCCCTGGGCTATTTGGTGGAAAAAGAAGTAAAGTCTATGGATATGGTTTTAAAAAATCCTAAAAGACCTTTTTATGCAATTTTAGGAGGGGCAAAAGTATCTGATAAAATCGGAGTGATAGAAAATCTACTTGGCAAGGTGGATGGAATAATAATTGTCGGCGCCATGGCATTTACTTTTTTGAAGGCCCTTGGAAAACCAGTCGGCAAGAGCCTTGTCGAAGAAGATAAGCTCGATTTGGCGAAGGACATCTTAAAAAGAGCCAAGGAAAAGTCGGTTGAAATTATTTTGCCGGTGGATTTTGTGGTGGCATCGGAATTTTCAGAACTGGGAGAAGTAAAAGAAGTCAAAGAGATCCCGGATGGCTTTATGGGACTTGATATAGGTAGAGAAAGTCTAAGGCTCATAGAGGACAAACTAAAAGATGCCAAGTCTGTAATATGGAATGGACCTTGTGGAGTTTTTGAAATGGAAAAATTCTCAAAGGGAACTTTTGAACTTGCAAGAATTTTGGCAAATCTTGATGCCATAACCATAGTAGGAGGAGGGGACTCTGCTTCAGCTGTAAAAAAATCTGGCTATGAAGACAAATTCACCCATGTATCAACTGGTGGCGGGGCATCTTTGGAATATTTAGAAGGCAAAATTTTGCCGGGCATCGAACCTGCCATGATAGGTGATGCAAAATGAGAAGAAAATTGATTGCTGGCAATTGGAAAATGAATCTGGACATAGAAAGAAGTAAAGCACTTCTTGAAAAAATTTTAAGTAGACCCTTATCTACTGGAGTTGATATTTTGATATGCCCAAGCTTTATGTCAATTCCTCTTGCAAGTAAAATGTTGGAAGGAAGCAAAATTCATCTAGGAGCGCAAAATATGTCTTCACATGAAGAAGGTGCCTATACAGGCGAAGTGTCTGGGGCATTTTTAAAGCCTTTTGGCGTATCGCACGTCATCTTGGGTCATTCAGAAAGAAGAAAATATTTTTCAGAAAGTGACGACTTTATAAATCAAAAAGTAAAAAAAGCTTTGGAATTTGGACTAAACCCCATACTTTGTTTGGGAGAAAGTCTAGATGAAAGAGAGGCCGGTCTTCACAAGAAAAAAATCAAAAAACAAATTGAAGACGGTCTAAAAGATATAGATAAGACCTGGGCAGAGGATATCATAATAGCCTATGAACCAATTTGGGCAATAGGAAGTGGAAAGACAGCCTCGGCAGAACAAGCACAAGAAATGTGCAAGTATATAAGGGAAGTTTTAGAAGGACTCTATTCAGAAACCGCTCAAAAGATGAGAATCCTATACGGGGGAAGTGTGAATCCATCAAATATAAAAGATTTGATGTCCGAAGAAGATATAGACGGAGCCTTGATAGGAGGAGCCTCTTTAAAGGCAGAAGATTTTGTAAACCTTGTAAATTTTGGTGAAGAAAAATGAAAACAGCGGCCTTGATAATTTTAGATGGTCTTGGCTTGGGAAAAGAAAATGAAAACAACGCCTTTTATATGGCTAAGACGCCCAATATAGATAGATTATTAAAGACCTGTCCTCATTCAAAAATAAATGCCAGCGAAGAATTTGTCGGTCTGCCAAAAGGACAAATGGGAAATTCTGAAGTTGGACACTTGAATATAGGATCTGGTAGGGTAATCTACCAAGACCTTTTGAGAATAAATAGAGCCATAGAGGACGGATCCTTATTTTGTATGAAAGAACTTTTGGATGCCATGCGAGCTTGCAAAAGAGAAGATAAGGCCCTTCACCTTATGGGACTGGTATCCAAGGGAGGAGTCCATTCGTCATTTGACCACCTCAAGGGACTTATCACTATGGCAAAAAGAGAGGGTCTTAAAAAAGTTTACATCCATGCAATCACAGACGGCAGAGATGTGAATCCTCATTCTGCTATAAAAGATTTAGAAGAGTTGCAAGAGTTCTTAGATTCTCAAGGTGTGGGAAAGATTGCGACAGTAATCGGTCGCTACTATGCCATGGACAGGGATAAGAGATGGGATAGGATAGAGATAGCCTACGAACTATACACACAAGGAAAGGGCGAAGAAGTTTCAAACTTAAAAGACTATCTAAAAAAATCCTATGAAGAAGACATCACGGACGAATTTATAAAACCTGCCTATCTGGGTCAGGGGAAAATTCAAGACAAAGACAGACTTATATTTTTTAACTTTAGACCAGATAGGGCAAGGCAGATAGTGAGCGCTCTTTCTTCAAAAGATTTTGA
Source organism: Peptoniphilus sp. GNH (assembly GCA_021307325.1). Lineage (NCBI taxonomy): Bacteria > Bacillati > Bacillota > Tissierellia > Tissierellales > Peptoniphilaceae > Peptoniphilus > Peptoniphilus sp. GNH. Next base: position 1,478,587 of record CP089931.1, read on the forward strand.
TGGTTTTAAAAGGAAAGTCTTTCCGAAAATAGAGATAACCTGTATGACATCCTATGACAAAAAATTCCCTCTGCCCGTGGTGTTTAAAGAGACGATACCTACAATGACCTTGGGAGAAGTCATATCAAAAGAAGGGCTCTTACAATTGAGGGCTGCCGAAACAGAAAAATTTGCTCACGTAACTTATTTTTTCAATGGTGGTAGAGAAGTCCCCTTTGAAGGTGAAGATAGAATTTTGATTCCATCTCCCAAGGTGGCAACTTATGATCTGAAACCAGAGATGAGTGCCTACGAACTTACAGACAATTTGCTAGAAAAAATAAAAGAAGATAAATATTCACTCATAATTGTAAATTTTGCCAATCCGGATATGGTAGGGCATACTGGCAATACTAAGGCAGCTATCAAGGCTGTGGAAGCTGTCGATACTTGTCTTGGTAGACTTGTAAATGCCCTTGAAGAAAGAGGAGGGTGTGGTCTTATAACTGCAGACCATGGCAATTGTGAGTTGATGAAAGATGAAAATGGAAATCCTGTGACATCGCATACGACCAATCAGGTTTTTCTAATCATGTTTGGAAAAAAAGGAAGCTTAAAAGACGGAGCCTTATGTGATTTGGCACCCAGTCTTTTAGATTTATTAAATATAAAAAAGCCCAAAGAAATGACGGGCAATTCTTTAATAGGAGGACAATAAAATGAGTTTAATAAATAGTGTACACGCCAGAGAAGTTTTAGATTCTAGAGCCAATCCGACAGTTGAAGTAGAAATTTATACAGAAGATGGTGGATTTGGAAGGGCAATAGTGCCAAGTGGAGCTTCAACTGGTGCTTATGAAGCAGTTGAACTTAGAGATGGCGACAAGAAAAGATACATGGGCAAGGGAGTTCAAAAGGCAGTAGATAATATAAATGAAATAATTGCCCCCAAGCTCTACGACTATGATGTATTTGATCAAATAGGCGTTGACACAATGATGCTAGAGCTAGATGCAAGTCCTAACAAGGGAAATTTGGGAGCCAATGCCATACTTGGAGTTTCCATGGCCTTGGCAAGAGCTGCCGCTGATGAATTAAATCTGCCCTTGTACCAATATCTTGGTGGAGTGGGTGCAAGGACTCTGCCAGTGCCTATGATGAACATATTAAATGGCGGTCAACACGCAGATAACAATGTGGATATACAAGAATTTATGATATCTCCAATAGGAGCGGCTTCTTTTAAAGAAGGTTTGAGAATGTGTTCTGAAATTTATCACAATCTAAAAAATGTTTTAAAAGAAAAAAACCTAAGCACAGGTGTTGGTGACGAAGGTGGATTTGCTCCTAACTTGGCATCAAATGAAGAAGCCTTTGAAGTAATCGTTGAAGCTATCAAAAAGGCTGGCTACAAGCCAGGAGAAGAGGTAGTCTTGGCAGTGGATGTTGCTTCAAGCGAAATATACAAGGATGGCAAATATGAGCTTGCTGGAGAAAAAAAGACTCTGACATCTAGAGAAATGATAGATTTCTATAAGCATTTGATTTCCAAGTATCCAATAGTATCAATAGAAGATGGACTTGCAGAAGATGACTGGGAGTCTTGGACAATTATGACAAAAGAGCTTGGCGACAAGATTCAAATAGTTGGAGATGACCTTTTTGTAACTAATGTAAAAAGACTAAGAGAAGGAATCGAAAAGAAAGCTGCAAATGCGATTTTAATAAAATTAAATCAAATCGGAACAATTTCTGAAACTTTGGAAACAATCGAACTTGCAAAGAGAAATGGATATGCAACTGTCATCTCTCACAGATCTGGAGAAACAGAAGACTCTACAATTGCAGACTTGGCAGTCGCAGTAAATGCAGGACAAATAAAAACTGGAGCGCCAGCAAGAACTGATAGAGTAGCAAAATACAACCAACTCCTTCGCATAGAAGACGAATTTATGGGTCTTTCAACTTATCCTGGAAATATATACAAAAAATGAGAAGACTAATCTTCATAAGACATGGAGAAGCTGAAGAGGGTTATAGTGACAGGCATAGGCATTTGACAGAAAGAGGGATAGCTAATTTAAAAAACACCCTTCCAATTTTGAAGACCTATGTTGCAAACAAAGACTATAAAATTTATTCATCACCCATAACAAGAGCTTTAGAAACTGCTACAATTTTGAGCCAAATTCTTGATAAAAAATTTCAAGAGGTTCAATTTTTGGCTCAGGGTGACCTGAGAAAGGTGATCCTCGGATGTGAAAAAGATATAAATATTTTGATAAGCCATCAGCCTTTTATAGGCGACTGGATATACGAATTGACAGGTGAGATGGTAGAAGTGAAGAAGGGCTCAATTCACATAGTAGATCTCTTGAAGGACTATGGCTATACTGGAAAATTAATAAAACTATAAAAAAATGCCGAGCGGGCGAGAACCCGGTCGGCATTATTTATTTAAAAGTTTTTCAGATTTGCTTATAAATTCATTTAAATCAGCTGTCGAGTAGAAATGCAACTCGCCCTTAGACGATTTCATGCCACTTTTTTTAATATAGTTTTCGATTTCGATGGCAAGACCGTCTGCTGGATCGATTAAAATTGGAGCCAAATTTTTCTTTTTAAAAATATTTTCGAAGACATCTCTTACAAGGGGATAGTGAGTGCATGCCAAAATGGCAACATCTGTATCGGCATCAATCTTTTCGCTAGCCTTAAAAATTAAATCTTCAATCAAGGGATAATCTTGTGCATCTATGGCATCGGCAAGACCCGGACAGGCTATGCCGTAAGATTTTATTTGAGGATAGAACTTGGCAATCTCTTCTTGGTATTTGCAAGAAGCTATCGTGGCCTTGGTGGCGAGGATGGCGACCTTTTTCTTTCCTAAAAGTCTTTTGTCCTTGGCACCGGCTTGAATGACTCCAAAAATTGGAAAATCAAAATTTGCCTCAAGATAGGGCTTGGCACAAGCTGTGGCAGTATTACACGCCAGAACTGCCAGCTTCACATCAAGTTTTTTAAAATAGTCGAAAGCCTTTTTGCTCAAATTTTGAATTTCTTCGGGGCTTTTATCCCCGTAGGGAAGATTTATTTCATCGGCAAAATAATAATATTTTTCTTGCGGCAAGACCTTCAACAGTCTTTTTAAGACGGAAATTCCGCCAATGCCAGAATCAAAAACGCCAATTGGACGCTCCATACTCTCACCTCCATTTCATAAATACATTTTACCATCTTTTTATAAATTCACATAGGCTCTTAATTTTTAAAACTAATAAGTAAAAGACTTGTGTTATAATTTAAGTTTGGAGGAATATTATGAAATTTTGCTCACTCGCTTCAGGCTCTTCTGGCAACTGCGAGTTCATAGAATATAAATCAACCAAAATTTTAATAGATGCCGGTCTTTCAGGAAAGAAAATTGAAGGGCTCCTAGAATCAATTAAAAGAGCTCCGGAGTCCATAGATGCAATCTTTGTGACTCACGAACACACAGACCACATACAGGGGCTTGGTGTTTTGGCGAAACGCTATGGCTATAAAATCTTTACTAACAAATCGACTCTTATGGGGATTATTGGCAAATTAAAAAATTTTCCCTTGGAGAATGTATTTGTCTTTGAAAATGGCCTGCCTTTTAAATTTAAAGATATAGACGTGATTCCCATGAGGACTTTTCACGACTGCATGGAAGGCACTAGCTTTGTTTTCAAAGGCGGTAAGAAAAAAATTTCCATTTTGACGGACACCGGCTATGTAAATCCAGATATGCTTGCTGGTATGGAAGGCTCCGACTTATTTTTTATAGAGGCCAACCACAACGAAAATATGCTCTTAGAGGGAAGCTATCCTTGGGCGACTAAGCAGAGGATTCTATCTAACAAGGGGCATCTATCTAATGAAATGTGTGCAGATGTTCTCTCTAAGCTTTTGAAAAAGAAAAATGAAAAAGTAATCCTAGCCCATCTTTCAAAAGACAACAATAAACCTGACTTGGCAGAAGACGAAGTGGTTACAAATCTTATGGGCAAATCCTTTATAAAAGACATAGACTACAAGATAGAGGTGGCAAAAAGAGAAGTGGCCTCCTTGATACATGAGGTGAGATGAGATGAAAATTTTAGTTACAAATGATGATGGAGTATTTGCTCCGGGGATTGCCTACTTGTCAAAGGCTCTGGAAGAAGCAGGCTATGAGGTAGTGGTGTTTGCACCACATATTGAAAACTCTGGCAAGAGCCACGCCATAACCCTTAGAGAACCCATGCTCATAAAAGAAGAAAAGATAGAAGGCCTAAGAGCCAAGGTCTACTCTGTGACGGGTACGCCTGTAGACTGCGTAAGGATAGCCCACCAAGTTTGCAAGGATAAAATAGACTTGGTATTTTCTGGTTGCAATTTGGGTTATAATGCTGGCATGGACATTCTCTATTCGGGGACTGTTTCAGCAGCCATTGAGGCAAATCTTTTTGGAGTATCTGGCCTTGCTCTTTCGGCAAAAAGCGTAAATGCCAAGGCCTATTTTGAAACGGCTGTCAAATTTGGGCTCGAAGTCTTAAAAGAGGAAGAGGATTTTTTAAAAAACAATGTTTCTGTTTTAAATATAAATGTGCCTTTTTTGCCTACAAGTGAAATCAAGGGGAAAAAATATTGCAAGGTGGCAAAAGATGCTCTTGATGATTATGAGATGATCCAAAAGGACAATTGCATCAGTCTTGAATTAAAGGGCAGGGCAAAAAAAGACTTAGAAGAAGACACGGATAGAGCTTATTTGGAAAAGGGTTATGTGACAATAACGCCACTAATCCATGACTTGACCAATAAAAAACTCATAAAAGAATTGCAGGACAAATAAAAGGCGAATCCGGAGAAGAGAGAAATTATCTTGCAAAAATCAAGACCTTTAAGCTATAATTAGTAAAAAAGGGGAGTAGCTTTAAATTTTCAATCGTCAATACGGCAAAGGCCCGGTTGAAAGTCTGCCTAGGTAGCAAGACCTTGTTGAGGCAAGGTCTTTTTTTATTGCCGGGATTTACAGAGGAGGATATATGGATTTTTATAAAGAAAAAATTGAGGATGCTTTTAAAAATTTAAAATCATCATCAAATGGTCTGGACGAAAATGAAGTGCAGAAAAGACTCAAAGACTATGGAAAGAATGAATTAAAAGAAGAGAGCAAGAAGCCTTTTATAAAAAAATTGGCAGATCAATTTTTAGATCCTATGATTTTAATTTTAATTGCAGCTGCCATAGTTTCAATAATAAATGGAGAAAGGCTGGACTCCATAATAATAATTGCAATCGTAGTAGTAAATGCACTCTTGTCGCTCTATCAAGAAGGAAAGGCAGAGGAAGCCTTGGCATCATTAAAAAAGATGTCATCACCAACAGCCAAGGTAATTAGGGCTGGCAAAAAAGTGGAAGTCGACTCTGCAAGTCTGGTGCCGGGAGATGTGGTCATCTTGGATACTGGTGACATAGTGCCAGCAGATTTGAGACTTATAAAATCATCGAACTTGAAAATTGACGAGGCTTCCCTCACAGGGGAATCAGTTTCAGAAGAAAAGCACGCTTATGAAGTCTATAAAGATGATTTGACCCTTGGCGATAGAAAAAATATGGCATATTCCTCTACAATAGTTTCTTATGGAAGGGGCGAGGGTCTAGTCGTAAGTACGGGCGAACAAACTGAAATAGGAAAGATAGCCGGAGGACTAAAGGGCCTTGAAGATGAGATGACCCCCCTTCAAAAAAAATTGGCGGGGCTGTCCAAGTTGCTTGGCATTTTGGTTCTTGTGGTTTGTGGACTTGTACTTGCTGTTGGCTTGGCCTTCAAACATGAATTTACAGTCATGTTTATGACGGCAATTTCTCTTGCAGTAGCAGCCATACCAGAAGGCCTTCCCGCCATAGTTACCATAGTGCTTTCGCTAGGCATGAAAAAAATGGCTGGCAAAAATGCCATAGTAAAAAAACTTTTGGCGGTGGAAACTCTGGGCACTACAACTGTAATATGCTCGGATAAGACGGGGACTTTGACTCAAAATGAGATGACAGTAAAAAAAGTTTTGGTCTCAGATAAGATATTTGACTTAGAAGGAAGTGGATATGATCCGAAAGGTAAAATCTTGCTTTCTGATGAAGAAGTCGAGGCGAAAGAATACGAAGATCTGTTCTTATTAGGCCAAATAGGAAGCTTGGCAAATGATGCTGAGCTCACATCAGATGATGGAACTTGGAACATAATAGGAGATCCCACTGAGGGAGCCCTCTTGACTTTTGCAGAAAAATTGGGCATTGACCAAAAAGAACTAAGAACTAGGGTCAACAGAGAAAAGGAGATTCCTTTTGACTCTGAAAGAAAAATGATGACGACCTTCCACGATGATTTTGAAGCTGGAAAAGTTTACGGATTTACCAAGGGAGCTCCAGATTTAGTCTTGGAAAGATGCGACCGAATACTAATAGATGGCAAGGTTGAAGAGCTGACAGCCGACAAGAGAAAAGAAATTTTAAAAACAAACGAAGACTTTGCAAAAGAAGCCTTGAGAGTCTTGGCTTTCTCCTTCAAAGACCACGAAAATATCCCTAAAGAGCCAAACAGCGCCGAGCATGAAAGAGAAATGATTTTCACTGGCATGGTAGGCATGATAGACCCCGCAAGGCCAGAAGCCAAGATAGCCATAAAAGAATGTAAGGAAGCTGGCATAATCCCAGTAATGATCACAGGAGATCACAAGATAACCGCCCTTGCAATAGCAAAAGAACTTGGCATAGCCGAAGAAGAATCACAAGCCATAACTGGCAAAGAGCTAGATGCTTACTCAAAAGAAGAACTAAGAGAACTCGTAAAGACCAAGAGAGTTTTCTCAAGAGTATCTCCGGAAAACAAAGTTCAGATAGTAAACGCCTTCAAAGAAAATGGCCATATAGTTGCCATGACAGGCGATGGAGTAAACGATGCACCAGCCATCAAAAAGGCTGACATAGGAATAGCCATGGGAATAACAGGCACAGATGTTGCCAAAAACACAGCGGAACTAATCTTGATGGACGACAATTTTGCGACAATAGTCCATGCAGTAGAAGAAGGCAGAATCATATATTCCAACATAAAAAAATTCGTTGCCTACCTTTTATCCTGCAACATAGCAGAAGTTTTAATTGTCCTAATAGCAATTTTGATAAATGTTCCAGTGCCTCTGGAGCCAATTCAATTGTTGTGGTTAAATCTAGTGACAGATTCATTCCCAGCCTTGGCACTTGGAGTTGAGCCGGGAGATCCCGACATAATGAAAGAAAAGCCGAGAGACCCAAGAGAAGCTATTATGGATAAAAAAATCTCCATAACAGTAGCGGTACAATCGATCGCCATCACCTGCGCAACTCTTTTCGTATATTTATGGGGCCTAAAGACCTACTCAGACAGTGGAGAAGGTCTACAAATGGCAAGGACTATGGCATTTTCAACTCTCATAATAGCAGAGCTTTTGAGATCTTTTTCAGCAAGATCTGTGGGCCACACCATTTTCAAACTCGGATTCTTTACCAACAAGACCCTTATAAAGGGAGTGGGCTTATCCTTTATTTTGCTTTTGCTTGTAATGTATGTGCCATTTTTTGAAAAAATCTTTGATTTGGTAGATCTGGGCAGCAAAAATACAATCATAGTAATCGTAGCATCTCTTGTCCCCTTGCTACTTGGCGAAGTTCAAAAATTGATTCGCTTTGGCACAGATGGCAAAGAAGGATGGGACGAATTCAAATAAAAACAATAGAGAAATTCGAGCTTGCCATGGCTCGAATTTTTATTATGCCCACAAAAAAATATGGTAAAATTAGAGAACGAGGTGAACGATGAAAAAAAGACTTATAATTTTAGCCCTAATACTAATTTTAATAATACCTCAAACAAATCTTGCAGCTAGCAAATCCAAGCAAGAAGATAATTTTGAAGTTGAATTAAGAGAAGGTCCCATAAGAGATCAAAACATCTTTGTACCCACCAAAAATGGAGTACAAAGAGCGACCTATGAGGAGGCCCTTACAATTGAAGAACTAGAAAAAAAGAGCCTAGACCAGCTCACCAGCGCCTATCTTTTGGGAGACTATGACACAGGCACCATCCTAGAAGCAAAAGACATAGACACAGTAAGAGCCATGGCATCCACATCCAAACTCGTATCTATCTATTTGGTTTTTGATGCAATAAAGGCTGGCAAAATTTCTCTTGAAGACAAGGTGACAATGGATGCCGCATCGGCTGCTATCAAAGGCTCCAATTTTGATGCAAAAGCTGGAGAAGTCTATACTGTAAAAGAATTAATAGAAGCCGCCCTCGTTGTATCCGCAAATGATGCAATAAATGCTCTAGCCATCCATGTCGCAGGAAATGTCGACAACTTTGTACAGATGATGAATGAAAAGTGCCAAGCCCTCGGACTAAAAAATGCCATCATGATAAATCCTCATGGACTCACCAAATACGCAGGCGAAGAAGAAGCCCTCTACAACAGGATGAGTGCCAGAGAAATGTTTGAACTTGCAAGGCATTTGATAAAGGACTATCCACAGATACTAGACTACACATCCATGGCATGTATAAATAGGCCGGATAGAGATTATATAGGCTATTCAACAAACCCTGCCTTGGGAATCATAGAAGGAGTAGACGGACTTAAAACTGGATACACAAACGCAGCCGGCAGATGTATGATAGCAACAGGCATCAACAAAAATTCTAAAAGTCCCATGCGCATCATAGGAATAACACTGGGCTGCAAAAATGACTGGGCAAGGTATGTAGCAGTCAAAAAAATAGTAGAAAAGGGCTTCAAGGAATATGTTTTAGAGGATATGGCAGATCCCAAAAAAGCTCTAAAAGAAATAGAAATTCCCGATGGCAGACCTCAAAAAATAGGAGCCTATCCAGATCGGGCAGTAAAAATAATAAAAAGAGCTGATGACAAAGTTGAAGTCTCTTACAAAATTGATGAAAATTTGACCTACCCAATAAAAAGAGGACAAAGCCTTGGAAAGGCAATCTATTATAAAAATGGAAAAGAGATACAAGTAGTCGATTTGATAGCAAAAGAAGAAGTAAAAGAACCCTTCTTGCTCCAAAAAATTCAAATATTAATAAGAAATATATTTAGAGATATAAAAAATGACAAAAAAGAAACTCAAGAAAAAGAAGTCTTAGAAAAATAAAACTAAGACTTCTTTTTTTGATTACAATTGAAACAAAAATGTAATAAACTATAAAAATTTAAATAAAAGGTGAATTTTTAAACAAATTTAATGAATAAAGACAAAAGCACTTCTAAAAATTATGATAAAAAAACAATTTGTAAAATAATGAAATTGTGCGAATAAAGCCAATCCAAGCGCATAGATACATAAATACATACAATTGGTGTATAATAGGAAAATAAGACCATTATGCCAATAATACAAATAAAGACGGGCATAAAATGGTAAAAGAAAAAACAAAAATCTGCGACAAAAATTTTATGCCGACAGAAAGTCGAAAGGAGAAGTAATGAAGGAAAAAATACAAAAAGTAATTAGTTTGTGTTTGGTACTATTGATGCTAGTAGGGCTAATTCCCTCAAAGGCTTTTGCAGCTATAAAACCAGCTGACTGGAACTACCAAACAGTAGAGAACAAATCAGATGCTTGGCCCTTGGGAGCCTATAACATATTAAGAAGGGTGGCAAATGCAGAAGGAGTAAAAACACCCTCCATATCTTATGTGGGCTACTACAAGAATGCCGAAGGAAGAGATGTGCTTAGGATAAGCTTTAATATGTTTCAAAACTTGGCAACTGCTGTTTGGAAAAAGCTTATAATAAAACTTCCTGAAAACTTTGCCACAAAAGTTGACTGGTCAAAATCAGGCATGTACAAGTTGGCATTTGACGGACAAGCTCATGACTTCAACAATGACACAAGAGGCATATCACCATTTGCTAAAATTTCAAGAATTGAAACAGGTGCAGATTACACCTATGTGCAAAGCTTGGCAAATAATGGCAACTTGGTTGGAGGATCTGCACGTCTTTCAACTCCTATCGACTTCGTACTAAATGAAGGAGTTAGGGTAACAGATTTTACCGAACAAGTTTTGGTGCAAGCGAGACTTGTAGATGACAATCATGAACTCGTCTACACCAGAGCCTCAGAAAAAAACCCTGTCGCTTCCTACAATTCTTATACTTTGACAACAGTTTTGCCACTTACCAATACTGACTATGACAAGGAGCTAAATCCAAGCCTTATAGGAGAAACACCAGAGCCTTTTTATAATACGACATCATATATAACTTATGATTTGGATGGAGGCTATATAGACGTCATATACAAGCAGGCAAAACTTGCAACAGGAAACACAATAGGTACAACAAGAAATCAAAAAAACCCCTTGGCTGTAAGACAAGTCTTTGATAAGTCTTTTATGGACGTGTTGGAAGAAAGAGCCAATGGCACAGTTGCTGAGGTTAGGATTTGGGATGCTTATGATAACGAATATCCTGCAAATCCGGTAATTTCATTGAAAAAGGATGACTTTACAACCAAAAACGGTCTGTCATATTTACAACTTGCTGGCAACAACTGGGACGACCAATATGAAGGTGCAGACAGCATAAAAACAAAAAAAATAGGCGACAATCCACAAGATTCCATCTTGAATGGAACCACAACCGAGCTTAACTCTGGAGTTGCGACAAGATTTAGATACTATGTAAATAAGGAGACCCTTGCAAATATAATAAAGGGATCAGGACTAAAATCATTTTCTTTTTATTCCACAGTCATAAGTGGAGATGCTCAAGGAACGCTTGACTTCACTACAAAATCCACAAGCGACATAAAACTTTCAAAAGGCGATAAGATAAGTCTAGAATATAATGAGCCTCAAGGCTATATAGGTGGTGCTGCCATAATCTATGACACTAACAAGATGATAACTATTGGCAATGATGACTTCTCTATGGACTACTATGGAAGTATTAGCATGGTACCTCTTAGAAATGCAAAAATATATACTTGGACAGTGCCATATGACATGATCATACCAAAAGATGCGAACATCAGCGTAAAGGGTGTATATAATCTCAAAAAAGCTGACAAGCAAACTCTTGTCATGAAAAAAGGAAATACTGAACTCTTTAAATTTTCTAAACCAATAGTAGAACACAGGCCTAGGATTGTAAAATGGTCACCAACTATTACAGGGGGTGCCATGGTCAGCACAATTTATAAGCCTTATGTTGATGAAATATTTACAGACGATAAAAAAATCACTGGAGCATCAAACTACGACAGAGCTGAGATGACACTAGCTATACCAGAAGGTGAAACTCTTAGAAAGGATCAAAAATTCTCGGCAGCGAAAGATGAAACTGAAACAGTATTAAGAACCAGCCTTAAAAAGGACCAAGGTGGAATTGAAGTAGCAGAAGATAAGTATGTGACATACAAGGGCCACAAATTTGATACAAGTAATCCAAACGCAGCTGGAGATGATCAACTAAAAAAATATCAAGCCATAATAATACCAACTGATATTAAAAAAGACACACCAGTATATGTTTCAAACAGGGCTATAATGTCGGCTTCACTTGACGGATCGGATGTTATAGAACAGGTTCAAGCGAAAGTCACATTTAAACCGGGAGGACCCCTTGGAGATGATGTATCTTACAAAAAGATAGCTCCCTTAAACAAAAATTATCTATATAGTTACGATGAAGACACTAAAAAATTTATAAAAAATGAAAGCTATAAAGCAAATGGATTTGGGGAATTAAACGACAAGGGCGAGATCATAGAAGGCACACTAGATGATATAAGAGTCGACACAACAAAGGTAGTCGAAGTTGATGGCAAAAAGATGATAAACTACCTCGACCACAACGATAGACCTTATGATATAAATGCTAGTGACACAAGCATAGCAAATCAACAAAAACAAGCCTTATTACAAAGACAATGGCCAGAAGTAGTGGATAAAGATGGAAACAAGCTTATAGATGGCAAGCTCCTGATAGGCTGGACAAGCAAAAAACTTGAAGACGATGTCGCTCCTGTTCCAGAAGGAGAAAGACTTACAGCAGCCCAAAAATATTTCAAACTGATAGAAGAAAATAAGGTTATAAAAGAATTAAAAGACTGGGAAGAGGCAAAGAAAAACGCCTATGTATATAATTCCAAATCACCCATGGACGAAGCTATAGAAGTTTACGGAGTTTGGGCAGAGCCTACGATTAGACTTCACTCGAACTTTGATAAGGATGATTCTAAAGAAGGCATGCAAGAATATGTTGACAAACAAGTGCTTGAAAAATCTGTCATAGAAAAGCTTAAGGCAAAAGATGCAGATCCAAGCAAAATTGATGCAAATTTAAAATCGGTTTATGAAAAAGCTGAATTCACCCGCAAAGGCTACTCATTGGTAGGATTTTCTAGAAATAAAAATGCTGAAGAACCGGATATCAACATAAAAGGGGAAGGTTTAACTAAGGACCTATACCTAAGAGATGGAGATACTTTTAAACTTGCTGCGAAAGGTACGACAAAGACAAGAAATGGTGAGGAAAACTACGATTATACATTCGATGTCGTAAAAGGACTAGACCTATATGCAGTTTGGAAAAAAGACTTTACAGTAAAGGCTAGCAAAACTTGGCATGACAAGTCTGGCAAACAAATAAGTGAAGATCCTAATTTAATAAAAGATTTAAAATTTGCCCTTATAGGACGTCCTGCGGTTGGAACTTTTGGATACGAAGTTGTGGTTAAAGGGGCGACATACTATCCGATAAAAGGCACTATAAAAGAATATAAGCCGGGTGGAGTTATTTGGGAAAATCTAAAAGGATACGACGCTAAAGGCCGTAGAATGTCATATATAGTAGTCGAACTAAAAACGCCAGAACAAATAAATGCCTTTAATGGTGGTTCGACAACTTGGTCAGACTACAACTTAAAGATTGAAGAAATGCAAAAAAATCCAGACGGCTCAGTAAAACACTATGGTAGAAAAACTCAGTATATAGAACTTGGAAACAAACCAGACGTAGACGCTTTTTCAGCAGCAACTATAAGAAAACACACATCAAAAGACCACCCAGAAGGGGTCATACCACATGCACCAGGTGCAAACTTAGGCTACTTTGACTCAACTGGATATATAATCGATGTAAAGAATACAATCTTTGATCTTATACCACCTACAATTAACCAAGCATATGAAGCTATCAAAGAAGAACCGGATGAAAAAGATGACATGGTATATATAAGGCCGCCAAAAAGACAGCTTGATGAAATAGAAGTCAAAATGCCGGGGAACAAAAAAATAACTCTAACAAGGCCTCCTAGGATAGATCCAAACAAATCTTATGCTCAATATGTTTTAGACCAAGATCCAGCAAAATCAGATGCAGGAATCAAAGTTAAACAAGATGAAGAAGGAATGATAATCTTGGGCAAACTGACACCAGCTCTTAAAGCAGGCGACAAATTTGTAGCTGTAGGAGTCATAAATGCTGGTGAAAGGATAACCACAAGAGAAGATGAGATGATAGTTAAAGAAAGGCTAAAATCAAATAAAGTCACTGATATCAGCCAAGAAAAATATACAGTCGATAAAAATAATGAAGAAATTGTCCCCATAAGATTTGTGGTACCAGAGCCAAAAGTAACGGACAAGCCGATAGCTGGCACTGTATACACCCTACTTGTTGAAAAAGATGATGGAACATTTGAAGATACAAGTTATAAATATACAATTCCAGTCGAAGGTGCCGAAACTACACCGGGAAAATCAAAAACCTTTAATGTCCCAAAAACTGAACTTACTAAGGCTGATGGCACACCGAGAAAAATAAAAATCAAAGCCAAGGAGCCAAACAAGAGATTGGTAGATTCAGAAATCGTTACATTAGACTTTAAAGCTCCAGTTGTGACATCGCAAGATTTAAGACAAGAGCGCTGGAGAAGGTGGACTAATATATACATCCAATTAGACGAAACACCAGAAGGACAAGTAACACTCTTGTATAAGGAAAATGGACAAGAAAAACAAAAAGATTTCAACTCCAAAAGCGAGCTTGCATATGAAATCGAAAGGCTAAAGCTTAAAGATGACATCACGGACATGAGGATAAAGGCAGCCGACAAGTATGGAAATGAAAATAATACAGACACCAGCTACGCGCCAGTAGAACAAACTGTAATCCGCATCCAAAGGCCTCTTAGAAATAGAAACTATGTATATGTGACAACAACAGAACCGAACACAAGAGTGACTATCACGGTATATAAAGAAGGCACCTGTTTAGATAATTATAAGCAAGATAAATATTTTAATTATGAAGGAATAGATGCCCAAATAAAATTCAAGCAAGAAGTGGACTTTGCAACAGCATCTAGACAAAAAATCATTTTGAATGATTATAAATTTTCAAAGGGAGATGTTGTAGACATAGTAGGAAGAATTGGTACTCAAGGCCAAAATGGATTTAAGATAACAAATCCATACACTTGGATAATAAAATAAAAAAATGTTTGGGGGTCTAATCCCCCTAAACATAAAAAAGAAGGAGAACTATGACCAACAATAAAAGAGTTGTTTCATTTATATTGGCACTATTGATGATATTAACAGCACTACCCTTAACAGTATTTGCCAATACAAACGAAAACAATCAAAAAGACAAAAATGTGGTTAACGGGACTTTAAAAGGCGACAAATTAGTATTTAAAGTTTTGGAAACAAAAAGCACAAGCCCTAAAAAACCAAAAGACGAAGCAAAAAAATTTCAAATTAGATCCATGGCATTTGATGACTTAGAACTTGGAGACGAAATAATTAACTCGGCAGTAAGATCATCGGGTCAAACAATTAATCAAAAAATAGCGGTTAGCTTAATAACATTAGGTTTAAATGGCGAAGAAAATAGTATGAGTCCAGACCTTTTGACAAGTGGGCTAGAAATAAAACTTTTCTTCAAAATGACAGGCCAAGGCGAGGATTCTCCAGTAGCATCAAAAGAAATTACTGTACAAAAAAATGAAACTTTAAACACAGAATTAGAAATCCCAGCAGAAATAGGAGCGGGAGTGCTTTATGCAGAAATTCAAAATCCGAACTCTAATGTAAACATTAGACTAGTAAAGGGAGCAGACTCTACCACTGATACAAGACAAGTAGATGAAAACTCAACTTGGGACTTTGAATTTGAAGTAATGGAGATTGTTCACCCACTAGTTAAACTCGTCGCAAAAGACCCCTATGGACAAGACGTACAAGTAGGAAACTTAAAAGTTAAGTTTAATAATAAAGACTTAGAAGTGCCATTTGAATTAAGCACAATGAACCCTGAATATAATCTTAAAAATAATGAAATGTTTGATCCAGAAACTGGTGCTGGCGATATAAATGAGTTAAACGTTTATGATTCATCAAATCCACCCAAATTAGAAGTAGAAGGTGAAACGGGAGATGAAACTAGCAGTTATAAAGTAACACTTGATGGAGTTGAGTACAAAGTAAAGAAGGAGTATGACTATACCAAGGGCGGCACAATAACATTAACAAGCCAACCAGACGCAATAGTCCCACCAACAAAGCCAGGCTCAAAAGATCCGGTAGGATTAGCAGACGATTACATTCGTTTGACATTCGATGCGAACGAAAAAGCAAAACAAGGCGATAATGGCATAAAAGGTACACATACACAAGGCATATACGCAGGGCAAGAAAAAGCATATATCGACGTTAAGGAAAACACCGATTATAGCAATCAAACATTAAAAAAACTAATAGGCGAACTTAAAGTCGAAGGAAAAAAAGACCAAAAAACTTATACACAAGACAAAAATAAACCATGGGATCCAGCTGTAGACAAAAGTGGTACTGTTGCAAGCGCAAAAACATATAATGCAGTATATGAGAAATCTATCGCAGATAAGATAGAAGAAGCAGGTGGACTAAAAGGAAAAGACCTAGCCGCATGGGTAGGAGACACACTAGACTCAGACTTCTGGAAAGATGGAGTAGAGCTAAAAAATCCAGAAAAAGACACAAACAAAAAATTAGCAGAAGAGTTACAAAAAGCAACAATAACAGACAAATCAAACAGAACAACAGCAGACGAAGTATTAAATCCAGCAGACGGAAAACTAGAAGTTAAATTTAAAGACAACTCAATCCTAGAAGTAACCCAAAAGCTATATGTATACAAAAACGGATCAGAAAAACCGAACGTACCAAACCCACCGACAGCAAAAGACTCCGTAGAAGTAACCTACAAAAAAGGAACAGGAGTAAAACCCTTCGACGACAAAGTTGTATTTGTAAAGAAAAACACTAAAGAAAAAGAATTACCAGGAAAGCCAAACGCAACAGTCGACACAAAAAACGGCTACAAAGGAGAAGTAATCTGGACCGCAGAACCAGCAATAGATGAAACCAACGGAATCCAAAAAAATACAACAGTAACAGCAACAGCAGAAAAGAAAACGACAAAAGAAATAATAGAAGAAGCAGGTGGACTAAAAGGAAAAGACCTAGCCGCATGGGTAGGAGACACACTAGACTCAGACTTCTGGAAAGATGGAGTAGAGCTAAAAAATCCAGAAAAAGACACAAACAAAAAATTAGCAGAAGAGTTACAAAAAGCAACAATAACAGACAAATCAAACAGAACAACAGCAGACGAAGTATTAAATCCAGCAGACGGAAAACTAGAAGTTAAATTTAAAGACAACTCAATCCTAGAAGTAACCCAAAAGCTATATGTATACAAAAACGGATCAGAAAAACCGAACGTACCAAACCCACCGACAGCAAAAGACTCCGTAGAAGTAACCTACAAAAAAGGAACAGGAGTAAAACCCTTCGACGACAAAGTTGTATTTGTAAAGAAAAACACTAAAGAAAAAGAATTACCAGGAAAGCCAAACGCAACAGTCGACACAAAAAACGGCTACAAAGGAGAAGTAATCTGGACCGCAGAACCAGCAATAGATGAAACCAACGGAATCCAAAAAAATACAACAGTAACAGCAACAGCAGAAAAGAAAACGACAAAAGAAATAATAGAAGAAGCAGGTGGACTAAAAGGAAAAGACCTAGCCGCATGGGTAGGAGACACACTAGACTCAGACTTCTGGAAAGATGGAGTAGAACTAAAAAATCCAGAAAAAGACACAAACAAAAAATTAGCAGAAGAGTTACAAAAAGCAACAATAACAGACAAATCAAACAGAACAACAGCAGACGAAGTATTAAATCCAGCAGACGGAAAACTAGAAGTTAAATTTAAAGACAACTCAATCCTAGAAGTAACCCAAAAGCTATATGTATACAAAAACGGATCAGAAAAACCGAACGTACCAAACCCACCGACAGCAAAAGACTCCGTAGAAGTAACCTACAAAAAAGGAACAGGAGTAAAACCCTTCGACGACAAAGTTGTATTTGTAAAGAAAAACACTAAAGAAAAAGAATTACCAGGAAAGCCAAACGCAACAGTCGACACAAAAAACGGCTACAAAGGAGAAGTAATCTGGACCGCAGAACCAGCAATAGATGAAACCAACGGAATCCAAAAAAATACAACAGTAACAGCAACAGCAGAAAAGAAAACGACAAAAGAAATAATAGAAGAAGCAGGTGGACTAAAAGGAAAAGACCTAGCCGCATGGGTAGGAGACACACTAGACTCAGACTTCTGGAAAGATGGAGTAGAACTAAAAAATCCAGAAAAAGACACAAACAAAAAATTAGCAGAAGAGTTACAAAAAGCAACAATAACAGACAAATCAAACAGAACAACAGCAGACGAAGTATTAAATCCAGCAGACGGAAAACTAGAAGTTAAATTTAAAGACAACTCAATCCTAGAAGTAACCCAAAAGCTATATGTATACAAAAACGGATCAGAAAAACCGAACGTACCAAACCCACCGACAGCAAAAGACTCCGTAGAAGTAACCTACAAAAAAGGAACAGGAGTAAAACCCTTCGACGACAAAGTTGTATTTGTAAAGAAAAACACTAAAGAAAAAGAATTACCAGGAAAGCCAAACGCAACAGTCGACACAAAAAACGGCTACAAAGGAGAAGTAATCTGGACCGCAGAACCAGCAATAGATGAAACCAACGGAATCCAAAAAAATACAACAGTAACAGCAACAGCAGAAAAGAAAACGACAAAAGAAATAATAGAAGAAGCAGGTGGACTAAAAGGAAAAGACCTAGCCGCATGGGTAGGAGACACACTAGACTCAGACTTCTGGAAAGATGGAGTAGAACTAAAAAATCCAGAAAAAGACACAAACAAAAAATTAGCAGAAGAGTTACAAAAAGCAACAATAACAGACAAATCAAACAGAACAACAGCAGACGAAGTATTAAATCCAGCAGACGGAAAACTAGAAGTTAAATTTAAAGACAACTCAATCCTAGAAGTAACCCAAAAGCTATATGTATACAAAAACGGATCAGAAAAACCGAACGTACCAAACCCACCGACAGCAAAAGACTCCGTAGAAGTAACCTACAAAAAAGGAACAGGAGTAAAACCCTTCGACGACAAAGTTGTATTTGTAAAGAAAAACACTAAAGAAAAAGAATTACCAGGAAAGCCAAACGCAACAGTCGACACAAAAAACGGCTACAAAGGAGAAGTAATCTGGACCGCAGAACCAGCAATAGATGAAACCAACGGAATCCAAAAAAATACAACAGTAACAGCAACAGCAGAAAAGAAAACGACAAAAGAAATAATAGAAGAAGCAGGTGGACTAAAAGGAAAAGACCTAGCCGCATGGGTAGGAGACACACTAGACTCAGACTTCTGGAAAGATGGAGTAGAGCTAAAAAATCCAGAAAAAGACACAAACAAAAAATTAGCAGAAGAGTTACAAAAAGCAACAATAACAGACAAATCAAACAGAACAACAGCAGACGAAGTATTAAATCCAGCAGACGGAAAACTAGAAGTTAAATTTAAAGACAACTCAATCCTAGAAGTAACCCAAAAGCTATATGTATACAAAAACGGATCAGAAAAACCGAACGTACCAAACCCACCGACAGCAAAAGACTCCGTAGAAGTAACCTACAAAAAAGGAACAGGAGTAAAACCCTTCGACGACAAAGTTGTATTTGTAAAGAAAAACACTAAAGAAAAAGAATTACCAGGAAAGCCAAACGCAACAGTCGACACAAAAAACGGCTACAAAGGAGAAGTAATCTGGACCGCAGAACCAGCAATAGATGAAACCAACGGAATCCAAAAAAATACAACAGTAACAGCAACAGCAGAAAAGAAAACGACAAAAGAAATAATAGAAGAAGCAGGTGGACTAAAAGGAAAAGACCTAGCCGCATGGGTAGGAGACACACTAGACTCAGACTTCTGGAAAGATGGAGTAGAACTAAAAAATCCAGAAAAAGACACAAACAAAAAATTAGCAGAAGAGTTACAAAAAGCAACAATAACAGACAAATCAAACAGAACAACAGCAGACGAAGTATTAAATCCAGCAGACGGAAAACTAGAAGTTAAATTTAAAGACAACTCAATCCTAGAAGTAACCCAAAAGCTATATGTATACAAAAACGGATCAGAAAAACCGAACGTACCAAACCCACCGACAGCAAAAGACTCCGTAGAAGTAACCTACAAAAAAGGAACAGGAGTAAAACCCTTCGACGACAAAGTTGTATTTGTAAAGAAAAACACTAAAGAAAAAGAATTACCAGGAAAGCCAAACGCAACAGTCGACACAAAAAACGGCTACAAAGGAGAAGTAATCTGGACCGCAGAACCAGCAATAGATGAAACCAACGGAATCCAAAAAAATACAACAGTAACAGCAACAGCAGAAAAGAAAACGACAAAAGAAATAATAGAAGAAGCAGGTGGACTAAAAGGAAAAGACCTAGCCGCATGGGTAGGAGACACACTAGACTCAGACTTCTGGAAAGATGGAGTAGAACTAAAAAATCCAGAAAAAGACACAAACAAAAAATTAGCAGAAGAGTTACAAAAAGCAACAATAACAGACAAATCAAACAGAACAACAGCAGACGAAGTATTAAATCCAGCAGACGGAAAACTAGAAGTTAAATTTAAAGACAACTCAATCCTAGAAGTAACCCAAAAGCTATATGTATACAAAAACGGATCAGAAAAACCGAACGTACCAAACCCACCGACAGCAAAAGACTCCGTAGAAGTAACCTACAAAAAAGGAACAGGAGTAAAACCCTTCGACGACAAAGTTGTATTTGTAAAGAAAAACACTAAAGAAAAAGAATTACCAGGAAAGCCAAACGCAACAGTCGACACAAAAAACGGCTACAAAGGAGAAGTAATCTGGACCGCAGAACCAGCAATAGATGAAACCAACGGAATCCAAAAAAATACAACAGTAACAGCAACAGCAGAAAAGAAAACGACAAAAGAAATAATAGAAGAAGCAGGTGGACTAAAAGGAAAAGACCTAGCCGCATGGGTAGGAGACACACTAGACTCAAACTTCTGGAAAGACGGAGTAAAACTAAAAGACACAGTAACAGACAAAACATTAAAAGACGAATTCAATAAGGCAAAAGTAACAGACCTAGGAGAAGGCGGAACAATAGAAGCACCAAAAGCAGAAAGAAAAACAGAAAAAGCAGGTGACTTCAAAGGAAACCTAAAAGTAGAATTCAGTGACGGCTCAAGCATACTAGTAAAAGACCAAACCTTACATGTAAAAGATCATGTATTGCCAGGCGGCGATACTAATGCGCCAAGCGATGCTATAAAAGTCAAATTTATGCTTGGAGAAGGTGTCAAGGTTGAAAAGAAAGATGCAAACTCTGGACGAGTTATTGATGTAAAAAAAGGCGATAAAGCTCATCCACTTGAGTATGCAACTTATCTAATAAAACCAAATACTAATCTTGGAAAATATATTCATCCGACACTTCATGATACAATTTTCAATTTGATAGATGCAAAAGCTATTGGGGGATATGAAAATGTAAAATGGAAACCAGATGATAAGGTTGTTACTAATAGCAATAAAGTTTTCACAGCAAGTGCTGTAAAAGAAGGTAGTCCGATTGTTTCTTATGCACCTATTGTAATTAATAAGGGTGAGAGCAAGACTGCAAGACCAATTGCAAAAAATGTTCCTTCTAATACAAGCTATCATATACTTGATAGCTTCCAAGCTCCTCATGGAATAAATGTTACAATTGATCCTAGCACAGGTGTCATAACTGTTTTTGCAAGTGAAGATGCTCTAAAACAAGATATAAGGGTGCCGGTTGAACTAAGAGATTCTACAACTCTTCAAGCTCTTGTGATGGATAAACCTTTCTTAGACATTTCTATTTTGGATAAGAGTCCAGGAAGTGATAATCAAGCAGACAAAGGCTTTGGAGTGATTTCTTTTGGAGCTGTGCCAAGCCGTGGTGATGGCGCTAAGTTAGAAGAGGGTTATAGCAAGGCTTATATTTTTGGATATCCTGATAAAACTGTGCGTGCCGATGGAAATGTATCAAGGGCAGAGGCTGTGCTTATGGTTTCAAGACTTCAAGAGTATGATTTGAGTGATACTAGCAAGCCTGTATTTGCAGATACTAAGGCTAATACTTGGTATGCAGGTGCTTTGAATGCAGCTTATAAGGCTGGTATTTTGGAGGAAAAAGCGGGCGAAAGATTTAGACCTAATGACAAGATGACTAGAGCTGAGCTGGCTAAGTTGATTTCATATATTGACAAGAAAAATGATGCTATTGCTCCTTTTGAAGATGTGAAGGGTCACAAGTTTGAAGCGGCAATCAATCAATGCTATGGCAATAATAGAATCAAGGGTTATCCTGATGGAACTTTTAGACCTGATTCTATGATTAGAAGAGGAGAAATAACTAGCATACTAAATAGCCTTTATAACAGAAAAGTCAGAGCTGAAGGTCTAAAGGGAGTTACGATAACTAATTTTATCGACATTAGTCCTAGACATTGGGCTTACTATGAAATTATAGAGGCAAGCCATAATCATTATTATCGCAGGATGAGACCAAATGATATTGAGGAGATTTGGTTAAGGGTCGATAAGTGATTAGATTTTTGACTTTATAATTGAAATTACAATTTAATATTTGCCTTTATGAAGGCTTAAAAAGTATGGGCAAGATTTTGCTCATACTTTTTTATTTGCATTTTTATATATGAAAATGTTTTGATTTTAGTGTTTCCTTTTTTATTTTCTTTGTTTTGAATAAATTTTTTGCAAGAGAAAACTTGATTTTACTAGTTTTCTTGGGATATAGATAATATTTGGCGACTATGTGATTTACATCACATACAATTCCGTGAAAACCTTTTACAATGTATTTGAAGTAAAAACTATACACACATATATACTATATACAATACTATGGAGGGGAATATGAAAGCATATGAAGGTTTTAAAGGAAACCAATGGAAAGAGAAGATTGATGTAAGAAACTTTATCCAAGAAAACTATGTTCCCTATGAGGGAGATGATTCCTTCTTAGAGGGCAAGTCTAAGAAGACTGAAGCGCTTTGGGCTGAAGTTGAGGCTTTGATTAATAAGGAAATCAAAGAAAATTATAGAAAGGCGGACACTACAAGATTTTCATCTATTGATGGATATGATGCTGGATATATAGATAAGGATAATGAAGTCATCGTAGGTTTGCAAACTGATGAGGTTTTAAAGAGAATTGTAAATCCTTATGGTGGATACAGAATGGTTGAGCAATCTCTTGAGGCTTATGGGCAAAAGATGGATGAAACTCTCGATAGAACCTTCAAGGAATTTAGAAAGACTCACAATGAGGGAGTTTTTGATGCTTATACTGAAGACATGAGAACTGCTAGAACTGTTGGTCTTATCACTGGACTTCCTGATGCTTATGGTAGAGGAAGAATTATAGGCGATTATAGAAGAGTTGCTCTTTATGGAATTGACAGGCTTATAGAAGAAAAGAAGAAGGATTTGAAGGCTGTTTCTATTGATGAGTCCAATCTTGAAGCTACTATAAGACTTAGAGAAGAAATTTCTGAACAAATTAGAGCTTTGAAAAAGATGAAGACCATGGCTGAAAAGTATGGTTTGGATATTTCTAAGCCTGCAGAAAATGCTCATGAGGCTGTTCAACATCTATATATGGGTTATCTAGCTGCTGTCAAGGAAAACAATGGTGCGGCTATGAGTTTTGGAAGGAATACATCTTTTATTGATATCTATATAAAGAGGGATATGGATAGGGGTATTCTGGATGAGCTTGGAGCTCAAGAGCTTATAGATCAACTTGTTATAAAATTAAGACTTGTGCGTCACTTGCGTACTCCTGATTATGATGAGGTGTTTGGAGGAGACCCGACTTGGGTTACCGAGTCAATAGGAGGTATGGGTCTAGATGGTAGGACTCTTGTTACTAAGACTGCTTTTAGATTCTTGCATACTCTTATAAATTTGGGATCGGCACCTGAACCAAATATGACTATACTTTGGGCTGACGCTCTTCCTGAAAGTTGGAAGAAGTTCTGTTCTAAGATTTCAATCTTGACAGACTCCATTCAATATGAAAATGATGATTTGATGAGAAATATGTATGGTGATGATTATGCTATTGCTTGCTGCGTATCTGCTATGGAAGTTGGCAAGGAAATGCAATTTTTCGGAGCTAGAGCAAATCTTGCCAAGTCTTTATTGTACTCAATAAATGGTGGAGTGGATGAAAAGAAGAAAAATAAGGATAACAGTCCTATAAGAGTTTTCAAAGACATAAAGAGGATTGACTCTGAGTATCTTGATTATGAAGAAGTTGTTGCTTCTTACAAGAAGGTTCTATCAGAAGTTGCAGGACTTTATGTAAATGCTCTTAATGTAATCCACTTCATGCATGACAAGTATGCTTATGAGGCTGGACAAATGGCTCTACATGATAGCAAAGTAAAGATCAACTTGGCTTGTGGTGTGGCAGGACTTTCTATCGCCGCAGACTCTCTTTCTGCTATCAAGTATGCCAAAGTAAAGCCGATAAGAGATGAAAATGGAATAGCGGTTGATTTTGAAACCGAAGGAGATTTCCCGAAATATGGAAATGATGATGACAGGGTTGACCAAATTGCAGTAGAACTTTTGACTTACTTCAGCAATGAATTAAAGAAACACGCAACCTATAAGCATGCTAAGATTACCTTGTCTGCTCTTACTATCACATCTAATGTAATGTATGGCAAAAAGACGGGTACAACTCCTGATGGCAGAAAGGCTGGAGAACCTTTTGCGCCTGGTGCCAATCCGATGCATGGAAGGGATGAAAATGGAGCCTTGGCATCTTTGAACTCGGTTGCTAAATTGCCATATGAGTGTGTATGCGAAGATGGTATTTCAAATACCTTTACAATTGTTCCAGATGCTCTAGGAAAGAGTCATGAACAAAGAGTAGATAACCTTGTAAATATCATGGATGGATATTTTGGACAAAAAGCTTTCCACTTGAATGTAAATGTTCTTCAAAGAGAAAAATTATTGGATGCTTATAAAAATCCTGACAAGTATCCGAACCTCACTATAAGAGTTTCGGGCTATGCCGTTCACTTCAACAGACTTACTGATGAACAAAAGAGAGAAGTTCTTCAAAGAACCTTCCACCAAATGGCATAAAAGTGTAAAATAAATAGTAGTTAAAAGAGCCATCCGGATTTTCTAGATGGCTCTTAAATTTACAAGATTTAAAGAAATTGATTAGAGGTGTTCGTATGGCAAATTTACATTCTATTGAAACTATGGGTCTTTTGGATGGACCAGGGATAAGAACTGTGTTTTTTCTTTCTGGTTGTCCCTTGAGATGCTTATTTTGTCATAATCCGGATACTCAAAACCCATCTTGTGGTCATCCTATTTCAACAGAGCAGATAGTCAAAAGGGCTATTAGAATGAAACCCTATTTTAAAAATGGTGGCGGGGTTACTCTTTCCGGGGGTGAGCCTATGGCAAATGGGAAGTTTCTTTTGGAAACTATACTTGCCCTTAAAAAGGAGGGCATACATGTGGCTGTTGACACATCTGGTATTGGGGATGGGCGCTATTATGAGGATATTGTAAATGAGGCCGATTTAATACTTTTGGATATAAAGCATTATGACCCAATAAAATTTGAAGAGATAACAGGAGCAAAGCAAGACCTTTTATTGGAGTTTATCACTTGTATAAAAAATTCTGATGTGAGAGTTTGGATTAGGCATGTCATGATGCCTGGCTATACGGATTCGAAAGAGGATATGCAAAAGCTTGTGGATTTTGTAAGACCCATTAAAAAAAATATAGATAAATTGGAGATCCTTCCTTATCATACTTTGGGAGTTGAAAAGTATGAGGAGCTTGGCATAGACTACAAGCTAAAGGGGATGAGTCCCATGGATAAAAAAATAGCGAAAAATCTTGAAAATTATGCAAATTCTGTGCTAAACTCGGATTGAGAAAAGAGGTTGATAGAATGGAAGACAGATTTTCAAAAGCACCACTCTTGGAATACATGACAGATGATGAGTTGAAAAATCTAGAACATCAACCCGTCATAAAAGACTTTAAAAAGGGAGAGGAAGTTTTCAGACCGGGCAGTGAACCGATTTATATGTATGTCATTGTTTCGGGGTTTATGAAAATTTCCATGGATCTCTCTGATGGCAGGGAGCAGATTCTCTACATATATGGCGGCGGGGATTTTGTCGGAGGACACAATCTCTTGACCGAGGAAAAATATATTTATAGAGGAACTTGTTTAAAAAGTTCCAGGATAATTTTAATACATAAGGACGATTTTAATAGAGTCCTAAAGAAGAACAACAAGGTTTTGCTAAAGGTCTTGGATCAATCCTTCAAGAGAATCAGAAGAAGTGAAGAGCTTATAGATAGGCTCTCTGTAATCAATGCCGATATGAAGGTTGCTAAACTCATAATAGATATGATTCCTAGCTATGGAGTAAAGGAAGGGAAAAATATTTTGATAAGGTCTAATATGAATAGGGAGGAGCTGGGGTCTTACTCGGGTATCACGAGGGAGACACTTTCTCGCAAACTTTCGTATTTCGAAGACTTGGGCCTTATACGTTTGCTTTCAAGGGGAGAGATTTTAGTCTTAGATATGAAGGGCTTGGGAGAATTTACAATTTAAAATAAAAAAGAGATGAGTTCAATGAAGCTCATCTCTTTTATTTTCTTCTAAAATCTTGAAAAAGGCTATGGTGGCTGGAGTCAAATAGCGATTTTTAATATAGACATACTGCAATTTTCTGGATAGGCGGATATCTTTTAAATAAAGAGTCTTGATGATTTTGTGCTCTACTTCTCTTTCGACAGCTATTTCAGACATGATGGATATGCCTATGTTATTGATGACAGCCTCTTTAATTGCAGATTGTGTTGAGATTACTATGCGATTTTTGAAGGGGATTTCATGGAATTTATTTTTTAAAAATTGAAAAAAGGAGGAATCCTCTTTTTTAGTTATGAATTTGTCTTTTTTGATTTGCTCTAAGCTGATTTCATTTTTCTTGAAAAAGGGATGCTTGTTGCCGACTATAATTTTTAGTTCATCTTGCAAGTAGTCGTGGGTGGAGAAGATATCATCTTCTTTTTCTATGTAGTCTGAAAGAAAGGCAAATTCGATTTCGTTTTTGTTTAGAAGCTCCAAGATATTTTTGGACGAATCTATCTGCATATTTATTTTAATCTTGGGATATTTTTCTTGGAATTTGGCAATGATTTTTGGCAGAATATAGACTCCTATGAAATGGGTAGTGCCAAAATGCAGCTCGCCTTCTTCTAAATTTTCAAATTGACGAATATATTTTTTGGCGCCATTCCAAGTGGATAAGAGTTCTTCTGCATATTTAATAAAGGCTTGACCTTGGCTTGTTAAATAGGTCTGGGAGCCTACTTGATAAAAAAGTGAAGCTCCTAATTCTTCTTCTATGGAGCGGATTCTCTTGCTAAGAGCAGGCTGAGATATGTAAAGACGATTGGCTGCATTTGTAAAATGTTGGTACTTGGCAAGAATGAGAAAAGACTCGAGTTTTGTGAAATCCATGATGACCTCCTTTGTTTTTTTATTATAACAAAAGGTTATTATATGTCAAACTAAAAGAAATTGTCTTAATTGCAACGATTACCTATAATTAAACTAGCTTAAGCTAAATTTAATACTAGGAGTTAATTATGTCAAAGAAAAAAGATTCCGCTTGGAAAGTTTGGGGATACATAATATTTGCAGTAATTGCTTTTTTGGCTTTATATTTGATGCCAACTCCAGAAGGACTGGAGCCGGCAGCACAAACTAGCATGGCGCTTTTTGTGTTTGCTCTAATTCTGTGGATAGCAAGACCAATCCCGATTTATCAAACATCTATAATATTAGTTTTACTATTACCTCTTTTGGGAGCTGTTGAAAAGCAAAAGGATGCCTTTGGAGCCTTGGGCTTTGATATCATCTGGCTTATGGTGGCTGCTTTTGTTATAACATCTGCCATGTCAGCAACTAATCTTGGAAAGAGAATAGCCTTGGTGCTAACTACTAAATTTGCAAAGACACCGACTAAGCTACTTGTTGTATTTGTAGTTGTAAATTATATCTTGGCATTTTTCGTGCCATCTACAACTGCTCGTGCTTCACTTTTAGTTCCAATAGCTCTTATAGTTTTGGAAATTTATCAAGAGTACCCAGGAGAAAGTAAGTTCGGAAAGCTCATGATGCTTCAAGGAGTCCAAAACAATGCTCTTGCAACATCAGTTGTCTTGACAGCGACAAGTGCGCAAGTATTGGCAATAGGATTTATTAAAGAACAAACAGGAGTTCAAATTGGTTATTTGGATTGGCTTTTAGGATCCTTGCCTCAAGCAATTTTAACAACAATTATTGCCTTTTTCATCGGGCTAAAATTATATCAAAACAAGAAGACTGATAAGGAAAAACTGGAAAAAGCAACTGCTGTTTTGAAAGAAAAATTAAATGAGATGGGACCAATTTCTAACAAGGAAAAAAGAGCCCTGGTAATCTTCTTGCTTACTCTTGTCCTTTGGGCGACAGGAGATTATCAAGAAGCCCTTGTAGGATTTAAGATTACCACTGAACAGACTGCAGTTTTGAGTATGCTTTTGTGTCTCTTGCCGGGTATTGGTGTAATAACTTGGAAAGAAGCCAACATAAAATGGGACTTGATGATATTTTCAGCTGGAGCCTATGCAGTAGGTAAGGCGGTTGACAAGACGGGAGCTGCAAGCTGGGCTGTGTCTCAATTTGTAGGTGCGATAGGTCTAGATAAAATAAATCCATCACTTGTAGCTGTTGTACTCATTTTCATAACTGTGTTTAGTCATTTGATTTTTACTTCAAAGACTGTGAGAACTACAATTTTGATTCCAGCTATTATAAGCCTTGCTCAACAACTTGGCATAGACCCAGTACCTCTTGCTCTTACTTGTTCTTTCGGGATTGCAATGACAATTTGTCTGCCACCTCACTCAAAGGTAAATACTCTCTACTTTGGAACTGATTATTTTACAGTTAAGGATGAGTTGGTATTTGGACTTATAACTTGTCTAATATCATCTATATCTTTGTCCATTGTATATTTCACATGGATCCGTTTAATTGTTTAATAGAAAGGTGAAATAATGAATCGTAAAATACTCTTGGCTATAGCTGACGGACTCGGCGATTGGCCTTGTAAAGAACTTGGCGGCAAAACGCCTCTTGAATATGCAAACAAACCAAATCTAGATGCTCTTGCAAAAGAAGGATGCACAGGTATCATGGATGTTTATTCTGCAGGAGTACCTGTGGGAACAGATCTTGGACATCTTATCTTATTTGGATATGGAATAAAGGACTATCCAGGAAGGGGTCCTATCGAAGCTGCGGGTGTAGGCATAGATTTGGAAGAGGGCGATGTCGCTTTTAGATGTAATTTTGCCACCATAGATCAAGACGGAAAAATAATTGATCGCAGGGCAGGCAGGATTCGAGAAGGTGCACAAGAGCTTGCTCAAGCGCTTGATGGCATGGTAGTTGATGATGTGAGAGTCATCTTTAAGGCTGCAACAGAACACAGGGCTGTTATGGTGCTTAGAGGGGATAGTCTTTCAGATAAGGTTGGAGATACTGACCCCAAAGATATCAACATGAAGATTAAGGCGGCTTGTCCCAAAGATGATAGCCTAAAGGCTGAAAGGACTTGCCATGTTTTAAATAAGATTCTACTTAGAGCTCAAGACATCTTGGCAGAGCATGAGATAAACAAAGAAAGAAGAGCCAAGGGACTTTTTGAAGCCAACTGCATCCTCACAAGAGGAGCAGGCCAGCTTGTGAAGCTCAATAAGAGAAAAGAACTTGCAAGCATGAAGACTATGTGCGTGGCATCTGAAAAGACCGTCCTTGGAGTGGCTAGATTATTAGGCTATCAAACTCTAACTGATGATGAATTTACAGGAAACATTGATACAAATATTGAAAAGAAGGCTAAGTTTGCCTTGCAAGCTTTGGATGATAACGACTTTGTAATACTCCATTATAAGGCCACAGACCTCATGGGTCATGATGGCAATCCAGAGGGCAAGGTAGATGCCATAGAAGTATATGACAAACTATTGGGTTTGGTTACAAAAGGACTTGAAGAAAAGTCCTATGACACAGTTTTGGCTCTTGCAGCTGACCATTCTACTCCTTGTTATAGAAAGGAACACAGCGGAGATCCAGTACCCGTACTGATGAAGGGGGCTGTGGTAAGAAAAGATGCAGTGAAATCCTACGATGAAATTTCTTGCGCAGAGGGAGGACTCGGAAGGATTCAAGGCTCACAATTTGCTAACCTACTCTTCGATTTTATAGAAAAAACTAAAAAACAAGGAAATTAAACACAAATAAAACCTTATTTATTTTCACTAGCTATGCAAAACGGTCAAGGATTTCGTTCCCTTATTTTTTCCATGAACTGATTCGCACTTCTGAAATTTGAATAAGGTTTTATTGATTTAGGTCTTGTAAAATTTACAAGTTTATAAATATTTGTTTACCCAATTAAAGCTTGTATTCCAACTTTTTTATATTTATTGATATAATTATACTAGAAAAGTTTGGAGTGATTTTTTGAAAGATTTTGTTCATCTACACCTACACACAGAGTATTCTCTTTTAGACGGTTCAACCAGGATAAAAGACCTTCCAAAGAGGGTCAAGGAACTTGGAATGGATGCTGTTGCCATAACCGATCATGGGAATATGTATGGGGTCATAGATTTTTATAAAAATTGCAAAGAAGAAGGCATAAAGCCTATAATCGGATGTGAAATTTACATTGCAGAAGGATCACATCTTGAAAGAGATTCTAGCAAAAGACGCTTTCATTTGATTTTGCTTGCAGAAAATAATGAAGGCTTCAAAAATCTGATGAAGATTGTTTCTGAAGGATTTGTAAATGGATTCTACTATAAACCCAGGGTGGATTATGAAGTCTTAAAAAAGTATTCTAAGGGAATTATAGCTACATCTGCTTGTCTTGGCGGAGAGGTGCAGCAATACCTTTTGGAAAATGATTTTGAGAAAGCCAGACTAGCTGCTAGAAGGTATGTAGAGATTTTTGGCAAGGATAATTTTTTCTTGGAACTTCAAAACCACAAGATGGAAGAGCAAATTAGAGTCAATAGACTCTTGGAGGCTCTTTCAAAAGAGGAGAATATCGATCTTATAGCAAGCAATGATGTGCATTATTTAAAAAAGGAAGATGCCAAATCACATGACTTGCTCCTTTGCATCCAAACTGGAAAGACTGAAATGGAAAAGGACAGGATGAGGTTTCCAAGCGATGAGTTCTATTTGAAATCGCCTGAAGAGATGAAAGAGGTAATAGATAATAAAGAGGCTCTTTTAAATACTGTAAAGATTGCGAACAGATGCCAAGTAGATATAGAGTTTCACAAGCTCCACTTGCCCCACTTCGACCTGCCAGAAGGATATAGCAATGTAGAATATCTTGAAAAGCTCACCTATGAAGGACTTCATGAGAGATTTGGACAAATAAATGATGAAATAAAAAAAAGAATAGATTATGAACTCGATACAATAAATTCGATGGGATTTACTGACTACTTTTTAATAGTCTGGGATTTCATTCGTTATTCAAAGGCTCACAAGATTGAGGTTGGTCCAGGTAGAGGCTCTGCTGCAGGCTCTTTGGTCTCTTATGCCTTGAGAATCACAGATGTAAATCCTTTGGAATTTAATTTGATTTTTGAAAGATTTTTAAATCCCGAAAGAGTAACCATGCCAGATATAGATATTGACTTTTGCTACGAAAGAAGAGAAGAAGTCATAGATTATGTAATAGAAAAATATGGCAAGGACCACGTTGCTCAAATAGCAACCTTTGGCACTATGGCAGCAAGAGGAGCCATAAGAGATGTGGGAAGGGCTTTGGATATAGCTTACTCTAGGGTGGACTACATAGCAAAGCTAGTCCCCCAAGAACTCAAGATGACAATAAGAAAAGCCCTTGATGTAAATAGTGCTTTAAAAGAGGAGTACGAAAAAGATTCTAAGATCAAAAGACTCATTGATACTGCCATAAGCTTGGAAGGCTTGCCAAGGCACACTTCCACTCATGCGGCTGGAGTTGTAATATCAAAAGATAAAATCACAGAATATGTGCCACTTACAAGAAATCAAGATATAATAGCAACTCAATTTAACATGATTCAGCTTGAAGAGCTGGGACTTTTGAAGATGGACTTTTTAGGGCTTAGGACTCTTACTGTAATAAGAGATGCTCTTAGGATGATTAAAAAAAATTATGGAGTAGTAGTTGATTTTGACAAGTTGAGTCTTGACGATAAAGATGTCTTAGAGATGTTTGCCAAGGCTGAAACTCTTGGAGTTTTTCAATTTGAATCTCAAGGCATGAGAAACTTCTTAAAGGAGCTAAAACCAGATGCTTTTGAGGATTTGGTAGCTGCAAATTCACTATTTAGACCGGGTCCTATGTCTCAGATTCCAAAATTCTGTGAATCCAAGCACGACAAGTCGAAAATTTCCTATATACATCCCAAGCTTGAAGAAATCTTGGCTCCGACTTATGGCTGTATAGTCTATCAAGAGCAGGTTATGCAAATTGTTCAAAAAATAGGCGGCTATTCTCTCGGAAGGGCGGACTTGGTTCGCAGGGCCATGAGCAAGAAGAAGATGGATGTCATGGAAGAGGAGAGGAAGAACTTCATCTTTGGAACGACAGAGGGCGGCAAGGAAGTAAGGGGAGCAATCAAAAATGGAGTGGACGAAAAATCTGCCAACGAAATTTTTGATCTCATGATTGACTTTGCCAACTATGCTTTTAACAAATCCCACTCTGTTGCCTATGCCATAGTTGCTTATAGAACGGCATATCTAAAATACTATTATCCAAAAGAATTTATGGCGGCACAAATTTCTACTTATTCACAAGATGCAAGCCAAATAAACCTCTATATAGAGGAGTGCAAAAGGCTAGGCATAAATGTTTTGCCGCCAGATGTGAACAAATCTTTTTCTGAATTTTCCGTCGAAAAAGGCGGGGTGAGATTTGGACTAAGGGCTGTAAAAAATGTTGGAGAAAGTTTTATAGATTGTCTTGTAAAAGCAAGAGGAGATAAGGATTTTAAATCTCTAAAGGACATGCTTGAGAGGATGCAAAAAGAAAATTCTCAAGCCATGAATAAGAGGGCAGTTGAAGCTCTTATAAAGTCTGGCGCGACAGATTGTCTAGGAGGAAATAGACCCCAGCATATGGCTGTGTATGAAAGTTTACTTTCAAATATTTCAGCAAAAATCAAAAACAACGTCAAGGGACAATTTTCCATGTTTGATAAGGTTAAAGAGGAAGAAGACTTGCCAAGACTCAAGGATTATTCCCAAAAAATGAAATTGGAAATGGAAAAAGATTATCTTGGCATATATGTATCGGGTCATCCCTTGGACCCTTATAGGGCTCTTATAGAATCAAATAGCAAGGACAATACTGCAAAGATTTTCTCAGCCTATAACGAATCGGGACTAGGAGAGGGCAGAGTCAAAATTGGTGGACTCTTGTCCAAAAAAAGAAATCTTATTACTAAAAACAATAAAATCATGGCATTTGCAAGCCTTGAAGATTTTTATGGAAGTATTGAACTTGTAATTTTTCCAAATGTTTTCGATAGATACAGAGATTTGATAGAAGAGGGCAAGGTGATTTTGGTGGGCGGCTCTATTTCTGGCTCAGATGTAGAGGAGCCTAAAATCTTAGTTGACAAGATTTACGATGTGGAAAAGCTTTCAAGCAAAAAATTGTTTGTGAAATTAAAAAGTGAAGATGATTTAGATTCATTTGCAAAAGCCAAGAGCATTTTTAAAAAGTACTCAGGCAAGACTCCGGTATTTATATATTTTTCTCAAAGCCAAAAGACCATAAGGGCAGAGGAAGCATTTTATATAGACGAGAATAGTTATGAGCTTATAAGAGGAGAGCTTGTAAAAAATCTGGGACTTTCTTATGAATCTGTAATAATGAGGTAAACATGAAGAGAATAGGTATATTGACAAGCGGGGGAGATGCCCCGGGCATGAATGCAGCCATAAGAAGTATAATAAGATGCTGCATATATAAAAAATTAGAAGTATATGGAATAAAAAATGGGTTTGAGGGACTTATAAAGGCAGATATAGAGGAGATGGACATATCTTCTGTTGCTGATATAATCCACAGAGGCGGCACCATCTTGGGGACTTCTCGTTCGGATGAATTTAGGACGGCTGAAGGTTTGAAGAAGGCTCTTGCCGTAATAGAAATTTTCAAACTAGATTATATTATAATTTTAGGAGGAGAAGGCACCTTCAAGGGAGCTCTTTCTCTTGCAGAAAAAGGGGTCAAGGTCTTGACCATACCTTGCACCATAGACAATGACCTCGGCTATACGGACTACACAATAGGATTTTTCACAGCACTTACAACAGTAATAGATGCCATAGGCAAGATTAGAGACACTTCAGAGGCTCATGGAAGAGCGAATGTGGTAGAAGTAATGGGTAGACATTGCGGAGATATAGCTCTTTATGCAGGGCTTGCAGGAGGGGCTGAGAATATAATCATACCCGAAGTGGACTGCCCTCTAGAAGGCATAGCTGAAAAAATCATAAAGGGTAAAAACAGGGGCAAAAGGCACCATATAATAGTCTTGGCAGAAGGGACAAGTGGCCCCTATGAGCTTGCAAAAAATTTGCAGGAGATGACAGGAGTAGAAACGAGAGTAACTGTTTTGGGTTATCTTCAAAGAGGAGGAGAACCCAATGTTGTAGATAGAATTTTGGCTACATCCATGGGTAAAAAAGCTGTGGACTTGGTCTTGGAAGAAAAGTCGTCCAGGGCCTTGGGAATAATAAATAATGAAATTAGAGATTTAGACTTGAAAGAAGCAATAAATGCAGAAAACAAGTTCAATTTTGAACTTTATGAAATTTTAAAGATGGTATCTATATGAGGAGTAATATGAGAAAGACAAAAATAGTATGTACAATCGGACCGTCAAGTGAAAAAGAAGAAGTTTTAAGACAACTTATGTTAGAAGGGATGAGCGTGGCGAGATTAAACTTTTCGCATGGCTCAATAGCAGAGCATAAGGTCAAGGTGGACAGGATAAAAAAACTTAGAGAAGAGTTGGATCTTCCCATATCCATAATGTTTGACACAAAGGGTCCAGAAATAAGACTTGGAAAATTAAAAGATGATATGGAACCCTATCTAAATGTTTCAGATCAATATATTCTGACAACAGATGACATAGAAGGGGATGAAAAAATGGCCTCTATATCATATTCACATCTGCCAGAAGATATAAAAATTGGAGACAGAATCCTAATAGACGATGGACTTGTGGAATTAAAAGTCACAAGCGTTGAAGGAAATAAAATTTTCACGAGGGTTGCAAATGGGGGATTTATAAAATCCAACAAGGGTGTCAACGTGCCTGATGTAAAACTAAGGCTGCCATCTCTTACTGAGAAGGATATAAAAGATTTAAAATTCGGAGTTCAAGAGGACATAGAATTCATAGCGGCATCTTTTATAAGAAGCAAGGACGATGTATTAAAGATAAGATCAGTGCTTGAAGAAGAAGGAAACTTCGACATAAAAATAATATCTAAGATTGAGAGCAAGGAAGGGCTTGATAATATAGATGAGATAATAGAAGTTTCAGACGGCATAATGGTAGCCAGAGGAGATCTCGGAGTAGAAATCCCGACAGAAGAAGTGCCACTTGCTCAAAAGAGGATTATAAAAAAATGTAATCTGCTCGGCAAACCTGTAATCACAGCGACTCAAATGCTAGATTCCATGATTCGCAATCCACGACCTACAAGAGCAGAGGCAAATGACGTGGCAAATGCCGTCCTTGATGGCACAGATGCTATAATGCTTTCTGGCGAAACAGCTTCTGGAGCCTATCCACTTGAGGCTGTGAGAACTATGGCAAAGATTGCCAAAAAAACAGAAGAATCAATTGACTATAAGGAGCTTTTAAGAAATAAAATTTCCAGCCAAGAAAACACCGTCACAAACTCCATTGGAAAATCAACTTGTACAATAGCATCGGATATCTCTGCCAAGGCAATCATAACAGCGACAACAAGCGGCACAACTTCAAGAGCCATATCCAAATTCAGACCAGAAAATCCGATTGTAGCTGTCACAACTGATAAGAAAGTCAGAAGACAATTGGAACTTTCTTGGGGTATAGTAAGTCTTATAGCACCAAGTGCAAACTCAACAGATGAGGTAATAGATATGGCGGTGGAAGTCTCTAAGCAAAATGATTTAGTTAAAAATGGAGACCTTGTAGTAATCACAGCTGGTGTTCCGGTAGGATTTTCAGGCTCTACAAATCTTATAAAGGTTCAAAAAATTGGAGAACTTGTTATAAGAGGAACGGGAATCGGAGAAAAAACTTATGCAGGAAGATGCCTTGTTTTAAAAGACCAAGATGACTACAAAGATTTTATCGAAGGAGACATAATAGTAACTGTATCTTCTGATAAGGAAACAGTTTCTTATCTGGAAAAGGCCGGGGGTCTTATAACAGAAGAATCAGGCTTTACATCTCATGGAGCAATTGTAGGAGTTGAGCTAGGACTTCCGACAATAGTTGGAGCCAAGGACATCACCAAGGCTTTAAAGACAGGAGAAAGAATTATCATAAATGCCAAAGATGGCACAATACAAAAATGTGAAGATTGACAATAAGTTTAGTAAATTTGGACTTTTTAAAAATTTATAAGCAAATAAAAAAGTTTTGCAGGGCTTTTAACAAGCTTTTGCAAAACTTTTTTTGTTAGAAAATTAAAATTTATTTTTCACTTAAATCAGGTAATTTATTTTTATTTATTAGAGCAGGCTTTTATAAATCCGCCAAAGAGCGGATGAATCTTATTGGGTCTAGACTTAAACTCTGGATGGAATTGACAAGCGAGGTAAAATTTATTTTTCGGAAGTTCTATTATCTCTACCAAATCCAAATCTTCATTGATTCCAGAAAATACAAGGCCGGCCTTTCTGAATTCACCCCTGAACTTGTTGTTAAATTCGTATCTGTGTCTATGACGTTCTAAAATCTTGTCTTCGCCATAGAGTTTCTTTGCAAGACTTTCTTCTGATAATTTGCAAGGATAATTGCCAAG
This sequence comes from Peptoniphilus sp. GNH, assembly GCA_021307325.1. Classification (NCBI taxonomy): domain Bacteria; kingdom Bacillati; phylum Bacillota; class Tissierellia; order Tissierellales; family Peptoniphilaceae; genus Peptoniphilus; species Peptoniphilus sp. GNH. The sequence continues at coordinate 1,515,353 of CP089931.1, forward strand.
TCTTAGAGTGCCGCCTAAATTTTCGACCCCTTCTTGATTTTCCAAAAGGTCAATTATAGGGAAGGGAGTTTGTGGATCTATCTCTGTGGAGTTGGCAGAATTGTAGCCGAGCAAATTTCTAGCTATATCTATGGCTGCAATTTGCATTCCGTAGCAAATCCCAAAATAGGGGAGATCATTTTCTCTAGCATACTTTGAAGTTTCAATCATGCCTTCTGTGCCCCTTTGACCAAATCCGCCAGGCACAATCACACCGTCCATGCCCTTTAAAAATTCGCCCACATTTTCTCTTGTTATATCTTCAGAATTTATCCATTTTATATTGACGAGCTTGCCAGATGCATAGCCTGCATCAAATAGTGCTTGGGAGACAGAAAGATAGGCATCGTGAAGTTGGATATATTTTCCCACAAGAGCTATGTTGACTTCTTCCTTGGCACTCTTAAATTTGTCGCACATATCTTTCCAAGAGTGATTTTTGGGCTCTTTGGCATCCAAAGCTAGGGCATCAATTATATAATTATCAAGTCCTTGTTTATGAAAAACTAGAGGAACTTCATAAATCAAATCGACAGTTTCCGATTCTATTATGGCATCTCTTGGCACATCACAGAAGAGGGAAATCTTATCTCTTGCCGATTGAGTTAGCTTGCCATCGCTTCTTATCACAATTATATCCGGCTTTATACCATTGCTCATAAGCTCCTTGTAGGAGTGTTGAGTCGGCTTGGTTTTGAGTTCACCCGATCCAGGAATTTGTGGTATTAGGACTGTGTGAACAAAAAGGACATCTTCACGTTTGTTTTCTGCGTGAATTTGTCTTATGGCTTCTAAAAATGGAAGAGACTCTATGTCTCCGACTGTTCCACCAATTTCTGTTATGATGACATCTGCGCCAGACTCTTCAGCAGCCCTATATACGGAATTTTTTATCTCATCTGTAACATGGGGGATGACCTGAACAGTAGACCCATTGTAGTCGCCCCTTCTTTCCTTGGAAATGACTCTGGAATAAATTTTTCCAGTTGTTATAGAGCCGACCTTGGTGAGCTCTTCGTCTATAAATCTTTCATAGTGTCCCAAGTCCAGATCGGTTTCTGCTCCGTCTTTAGTCACAAAAACTTCTCCATGCTCGTAAGGATTCATGGTACCAGGGTCTATATTTAAGTAGGGATCGAATTTTTGCATAAAGATGCTCAAGCCTCTGTCCTTTAAAAGACGACCAATACTGGCTGCACTTATGCCTTTTCCGATTCCTGATACGACGCCTCCTGTTACAAAAATAAATTTTGACATACTACCTCCTATATAAGTGAATTAAAAATTTCATCATAGCCAACTAAGGAATAATTGTTTTTAGAAATCAAATCTTCCATTTCATCGGCGACTTTTCTAACATCTAAAAGCTTATCAGCAAGACCAATTTGACAAGCCTTGGCTTTTTCTTCCAAGCAAGCTATATCTTTATACTTGCTTAAATTTGCGCTAAGCTCATTTCTAAGATTCATAAGAGCTTCAAGCAGTCCTTCCAAGTGAGCCTTTCTGTCTTCCAAAAATCTCAGACCAGAATTTTTCAAGTCGGAAATTTCTCTTAGAGCAGATGGAAGGATGTCCTTGTCTATTAAATTTATACAAGCCCTTGCTTCAATTGTATGATAATTTACGATTTCTTCCAAGTAGACATCGTAAATTGCTTTTAATTCTTTTCTACTAAAAATTTTATAGTCTTCAAAAACTTTGAGATTCTCATCATTTTTCAAAAATGCCAAGGCTTGGAAGAGATTATCAAAAGACCTTAGACCCCTTTTTTCAGCAAGAGCCTTCCAAGATTTCGAGTAGTTATCTCCAGTATACATGACCTTGCCATGAGCTTTTAAAATGTCTTCTATAATTTCATAGGACTTGTCCTTGAGATTTTTAGAAGATACATCTTTCAATAAATTTGCAATGCGGTCCAAAATATCTGCCATAAAAGTATTTAAAACGACATTCACATCGGAAGCATTTCTAGAAGAACCGAGCATCCTAAACTCAAACTTGTTTCCAGTAAATGCCATAGGGGAAGTCCTATTCCTATCCGATCTGTCCTTGGGGATATCTCCAAGGGAGCTTACTCTTATAGAAGAGTCATAAGATTTAAAGTCCCTCTTTCCCAAAGAGATGGCCTCGAAAATTTCTTGAATATCTTGACCTAAAAAGATGGACATGATTGAAGGAGGGGCCTCATTGCCGCCCAGCCTATAATCATTAGAAGGCCCTGAGCTTACAACTCTTAAAATAGCACCTGCCCTATCGACAAGTTCGATCATGGCAGCTGTAAACAACAAAAACACCAAATTTTCTTCGGGCTTCTTGCCAGGGTTGAAACAATTTAGGCCATAGTTATTAGTTATGGAATAATTATTGTGTTTTCCGGAGCCATTTACCCCGGCAAAAGGTTTTTCATGGAGCAGGCATACTAGATTGTGCTCTAAGGCTGTAGAGGTTAAGATGGACATGACAAGCTGATTGTCGTCTATTGCAACATTGGTGTTTTCATAAAGCACAGCCAATTCAAATTGGCAAGGAGCGACTTCATTATGCTCCGTTTTAGCATAGATGCCAAGCTCCCAAAGTTTTTTGTTTACATCCTTGTAAAAATCCTCAACTCTTTTTGGAGTTCTTCCAAAGTAGTGGTCTTCCAGAGTTTGACCCTTGACAGCCGAAGAACCTACAAGTGTTCTGCCACAAGATTGAAGATCTATACGTTTTTTATAAATATCTTTATCTATTAAGAAAAATTCTTGCTCCAGCCCAAGCTTACTTTTCATTCTGTAAGTTTTATTTTTTCTATCTAAAATATTTAAAAGCCTTGTGCCAGCCTTGGACAAAGCCTCAGTGGCCCTCAAAAGAGGCGCTCTCTTGTCCAAACTTTCCCCAGTGTAGGATACGAAGATGGATGGTATATACAAGACCCCATTTTCGATAAAAGAATTGGCCGACAAATCCCAGTAGGCATATCCTCTTGCTTCAAAAGTCGATCTCATACCACCAGACGGAAAGGACGATGCATCCGGTTCACTCTTAATGAGTTCGGCTCCAGAAAAATGGTAGATTGGTTCATTGTCCTTGGATCTATCTAAAAAAGATTCCAACTTTCTAGCTGAAAGTCCGTTTAAGGGATAAAAGAGATGAGAATAGTGGCTTGCTCCCATGGAAATGGCCCACTCCTTCATGGCATGGGCAATAGCATCTGCAGTATTTCTATCTAAATCCTCTTGCAATCTGAGGGCTTTTTTCCAACTTTGGTAGATGGGTTGAGGAAGGTATTCCTTCATCTTTTTCTTGTTAAAGCACATTTTTGCAAAATCAATTTCTTCTCGCATAAAGCCTCCTATAAAACAAAAAAATTGGCCCCTAAAAAATGACCAATATAAAAAACAAGTATTAAATTTCAACCGTGTTTTCTTTTATGATATATATTTTATTTTTTTATGTCAACAAGTTGAGCAAAAGAAATTTAATAATTATAACAATAAGTTTAATAATTGAAAAAATATAAAAAAATAATGTGCTATAATTACTTCCATAGTGGAAAGAAAGAGGGATAAAAGATGAATATGTATAAAAGAATCCAAGGCTATATCACAAATGTCTTAAATGGCATGGCCTATGGGCTATTCTCATCGCTTCTTATCGGTTTAATAATAAAACAAATAGGAGCTCTTACGGGAATTGAACTTTTGTCGAAATTTGGAAGTGTGGCACAAAATTTAATGGGACCTGCCATAGGAGTAGGAGTAGCTTATGTTTTAAAAGCTCCATCTCTTATAGTTATGGCATCATCTATCACAGGAGCAATAGGCGCTGGGACTTTTATTTTTGAAAATGGGCAAGTGATGGCGAAAATAGGAGAGCCTGTTGGCGCTTTTATAGCCGCTTTGTTGGGAGTTGAAGTGGCAAAAAGATTTGCCGGCAAGACTAAGGTAGATATTGTGCTTCTCCCCCTAATCACAATTATAGTAGGTGGGCTTGTGGGCACCTTTATATCACCAGCCCTGTCGGCTATGATGAAAGGCTTGGGAGAGCTAATAAATAGGGCCACCGAGCTAAGACCTGTTCCCATGGGAATAATCATTTCTGTGCTTATGGGAATAATATTGACCCTACCCATATCCTCAGCTGCGATAGCCATATCCTTAAACCTATCGGGTCTTGCCGCCGGAGCCGCAACAGTTGGATGCTGTGCCAACATGATAGGCTTTGCTGTCATATCTTATAAGGCGAACGGACTTGGAGGCTTTATTGCTCAAGGCATAGGCACATCAATGCTACAAATGCCAAATATAATAAAAAAGCCCATAATTTGGTTGCCAGCTATTATTTCTTCAGCCATCCTAGGGCCAGTATCCTCAAGCATTTTGAAGATGACATCCTCTGCCAAGGGAGCGGGCATGGGTACAAGTGGACTTGTGGGTCAATTTGCCATGATTGAAGTCATGGGCAACAATATAAATACCATAATGCAAATAGCCCTTATGCATTTTATTTTGCCGGGAATCATATCCTATTTGGTCTATAAGATTCTAATAGCCAAGAGACTTATAAAGGACGAGGACCTTTTACTAGAAAAGATTAAATAATATATAAGTTTAAAATTAATATATTCTAATTTTTAAAATATAGACCTTAATTCTATTAAAGCTTGTCTTAATAATATGTTCTTTAATAAAAAACCCCAAGATCCGAACTTCGGATTTTGGGGTTTTGTTTGTTTTTAAGATTTTATTTTTATTGAAACTTGGCTTTAATAAATTTTGAATAAAGGGGCTTAGACCTTCATGCAAATTAAATATTAAGGAAATAAATTTCTAATTAAGAACCTCTAGAGTATCTTTTATTTATCTTTTATTTCCAACCAAGTTCCAGGAATAGTTCCCTTAACTCTTTCATACTCATAGGTGTTGGCTGCTTCCATAATCTCATAGTAAGCCCAGTGATTTTCGTTTATATCCTTGAACTTGACTACATCCTTATGAACTTTAGCCAGTCCTTCTGATGTCACACTACGATTTGCATAGTGGTTTAGGATTGTGGCAGCTTCTGCTCTTGTAATAGTGGCATCTGGTTTGAAGCTTCCATCTGCATAACCCTTTATACGGTCATTGCCATAAGCTTGGTTAATCGCTTCTTCATATATGTGACCCTTCACATCTGCAAAAGGAGCAACCTTGTCATTTTTCTTGTCGATAAAAAATAGTGCTCTTGCAAATTCTCCACGAGTTATGGGTTCGCTTGGACGGAAGTTTCCATTTTTGTCTGCGAACATCAAGTTCTTGGCAACTACTGCATTTATAGCTTTGTTGTACCATGCTGATTTAGTGTCCTTGAAGTTGGGTTTCGCTTTGTTAGACATATCTAAATTAGCAAGTCTTGCAATTAAGGCTGCAGCCTCTGCTCTAGTGATAAGTCCTTCTGGACGCACAGTGTGATCCTTATATCCATAAAGATACTTGTAGTGGATTCCTCTTTCCATTTCTACTGCATGGTTAATAGGCTTAACAGTAATCGATGCAAATCCTATTGACCACCATTGATTGTGTCCATTTAAATCTTTTCCTGGAGTTGTTCCACCTTCGCCTGGAGTTGAACTCTTATCTTTCCAAAGTGCTTTTACAGTTGTGTTTTCATCAATTTTGATGCTGTCGCCAGCTTTTTTGGTTTCAGTGCCAACTTGCCATCCTGCAAAGTCTTTGTTGAATGGATAAAATTCAGGTGCAAATATGGCAGGCAAAACAAAGTTTTCACCCTTAATAACAATTGAGCTTTCAATCTTTTTTGTGCCACCATTCGCATCAAAAGTCACTTCAACTGGTGTTTTGGGAGCGGGCTCAGATTTGTTATCTACATTGTCATAGCCATAAGCTGTTATAACTTCGCCAGCTTTGTAACGTCCTTTTGGGATTGTTATTACACCAGAAGCAGCAACTATACTTTCTCCATTATTAACTTCTGCATCAGGATCTGTTTTTAAAGTCCAAGTATTGTTATCTTGTTTTGTTGCTATTAATTTTATTTCGGTGCTATCGTCGGATTTTTTATAAGTTACACTAACCTTTGTAGTATCCTCATCTGTCGGTGGGGTAATGGTTAAATTTCCCTTACCATCAACTTCTACTGTAGGTTCTTTTGGAGCGGTCTTGTCTGGTACAAGAACAGGAGTGTAATCTGGTGCTTCGTTTTCTGGTGTTTCTAACTTTTTAATTTTTGAGTCAGCCTTTACCTCAGTTTTTTCTTTTGCTTTTCCCTTAGGAATAGTAACTGCACCCGTTCCTGCATCTATTGTAAGGTTATCAGGATTATCTCCTTCAATTGTCCAATTGTTATCTGAACCCTTTTTAACAGTTATTTTTCTGTCTTTATTATCAGGAGTTTTATATTTGACAACCATACCATCAACCTTACCCTTTGTCGGAGGAGTGATTGTTACAGTACCTTTATCTTGATTTGCTTCAATTTTTGGTGGAGCTGGTTTTGCGGTATCCTCTACAGGATCTGTAGTATTGTTTGCTTCGTCCTTTGCAGTAGCCTTTACTTCATCTCCTGGGTTAAGCTTATCTTTTGGTATAGTGATAGTGCCAGTAGTTTCATCTACACTTATTTCATTATCTCCTGCAGTTTTATTCCATTTACCTTGGTCATTCTTTGTAGCAGTTGCAGTTTTAGGATTACCATCCGGGTCGTTATATTTAACCTCAACAGTTTTTGTATCCGAATCTTTTTTAGGTGTAATAGTAATTGAACCATTTTTTTGCAATTTAACTTCTGGGTTTTCTGGAGCGGTCTTGTCAGGTACTTTGCCTTCTTGTTTATCTATACCTTTTAATTCACCGATTTTAGAGAAAGCTGTTATATTAAAATTTTCTTTGGCAGCGCCTTTTTTAAAGGTTACTTTTCCTGAATCTTTATCTATCGAAACTTTTTCAGGAGTTTCTCCTTCGATTTTCCACTTGTGGTTATTGCCCTTAGAAATCTTTATTGTTTTCGTTTGAGTTCCGTTTACAGGTGTGTATGTTATTTCCATACCGTCCACAGCAGGTGCATCGGTTGGTGGAGTAACAGTCGTATCTCCACTTGTAGCATCAGGTGTAACCGTTGGTGCAGGTGGCATTGTTGTATCTGTCTTTTGTTGTGAATCATTATCTGATTTATCTTTTGCTAAAGCACTTACATCAGTACCTTTTTTAAGCTTTTCATAGGGGATAGTAATAACTCCGCTATTTTGATCAAATTTTAAACCATCTTCTCCAGTTATAGACCATGTGTTGTCATCGCCCTTTGTTGCAGTTGCAGTCTTTTTTGCTCCTGTCGGATCAAGATATTTAACTTCAAGAGTTTTGACATCTGCATCACTTGGTGGAGTAACACTTACATCTCCTGTTGTTTCGTTAACTTTAACTTCAGGTGATGCCGGAGGAGTTTTATCAGGTACATTTACTTTAGACTCGGATGATACAAGGTTTCCGTCTCCCTTTGTCTTAGCCTTTACATCTGTAGTTGGCTTTATATTTTTATTTTCTATAGTGAAAGATTTGCCGTCATCACTTACTTTAATGTTGGGGTCTCCTGAGACAGTCCACTTGTTGTCACTATCCTTAGTAGCAGTTACAGTTTTTTCAGTATTTGATCCTACTGGTGTATAAGTGATGTCTACAGTTTTTGCTTTTTTATCAGAATCCGGAGGAGTGATTGTTACATCTCCTGTAGTGCTGTTAATTTCAACAGCAGGCGGTGTTAAGCTTGCTGCAATTTGTACGCTTGCTGGCTCAGATGTATTTTTTTCATCTTTAACTGTTGCTGTAACAGTTGAACCGGCTTTAACATTAGCTATTGCAAGTGAGATAGTCTCACCATTAATTGTGATGTTTGAATCGGTGCAAGTCCAAGTGTTACCACTTTTTGTTACCTCAGCAGTTTTAACTTGGTTAGCCTTATCTTCATACTTAATAGTTATTGTTTTTGCGTCTGTATCTACAACTTGCGGGGCAAAGGTTAGCTTGGTATCATCTTTTGTAATTGTTGGTGCATCGGGTTTAATATCATTGACAATATCTGCTACTGGTATAGTAGTTATTTCATTTGTATTTGTTACTTTGTATGTTCCGTCAGTATTTAAATACCCCTCATATGTTGGCTTATAATCAGGTGTCCAGCCACATTCAGCATTACTTGGATTTATAATCCTAACATTGCCATTACTGTCAATGTCAATTAGTGCCGGTGTGCCATCATGTTCTCCCGTACCGTCAGGTAATAAAGACTGACCCTTTAGCATGTTTTTATTTCTAATTTTCTTTATAATAGCTTCTTTTTCTGTAGGAGTTAACTTTTTAGGGTCCCTAACATCAGTCTTTTCCGGCACTAAAGGTTGTACTGTATATGTTTTAAACACAGGTGTTTTTCCATCTCCAGGTTCAACTGTCCTAACAGTAATTAAATCTCCCGCTTTTAGAATTTTGCCTTCGTCTTTATACGTAAACGATCCATCGTTATTTACAGTTGCTCTTTTCTTATCATGTTCTTGTACTTTATTTATTTCATTGGCATCGTGTTGATCATAATATACTTCTACCTTTGTATTAGGAATATAAGGTGTCAAAGAGCCACTAAAACTAACACTCCCAGCATAAATTTTTCCGCCATCTATGCTTGCATCCTTCGAATCTTTTTTTTCAATTAACTTAATCCCTGTTATTGGGCTATATGTTTTAAATGTATTATCTTTAAATCTAATGGTCACATCCGTAACATTACCTTCATTATCTTTAGTAAAAGAGGTGACTTGATTTGCATTTTTATCGAAGTCGTTAACTGTTGTGTTTGCTCCCTTAAATGCATCTAAAAGCATCTTTTGAGTGTTAGATGAACTATCATAGTATAAGGTGATTGTCGGTATAGTAATGTTGGCATAAGTTATGTTCATATCTTCCGGCTTTGGTGTAACGGTATAATCTAAAGGATTTGACTCTCCAAGTATAGTTACACCTGGGTCTTCAGGGTTATTTCCACCGGGGATTACCTTTATAGTTATTTTAATTTGTTCGTTTTCCACTAAATTCCTATTTAATGTAACGGTAAAATTCCCAGTACTGCTTGCCACTATATAACCAAGCTGTGTCCCTAAATTATCTGTGACATAGACCACAACTTTAAGACCTTTCTTTGTACCTAATTTTCTTTTAGCATCTGATAGTTTAATTGTTTTTCCTTTAACTTGATTTGAACCTGCATGTGCTTCTTTTATAGTAGGAGAATCAAAATTTACTGCTGCCACAGCATCTCCTACTATCTCTGGTCCAAGCTCAAGGCCGTCGGCAGCTTGGGCTTGAGCTTCATTTACTCTAGCCTCTAAAGCCTTCGACTCTTCCTTTTTAACTGGTTCTACTGAATTAATAGGTTCTACTGGAGCCTTTGACTCTTCCTTTTTAACTGGTTCTACTATTGCAGGTGTATTAAGGTCTGCCTCTGTTTGGGCATATACGACAGGCGTACATGGTCCCATGGTAACAGAAAGGGCTAGTCCCAAAATACCTGCTCTTCGAGATAAATTGAGAGAAAGGTCTCTCAAACTTTCTCTATTGTTATTTTTCGTATTCTTTTCCTTCACAATTAACCTCCAATTTAATTTGCTCACTATATGAAATCATTTTTTATGTGAATATATATTTAGCCGCCTACAAAGAATAATTGCATTTTTCTAACACTTAGATAATACCCAATGTCTTATATTTTTATCAAGTTTTTTCCTATTTTGTAACAATAGTTTAACATTTATTTCTATTTTTTATCATATAAATTTTGTTTTTTTGTATAAAAAAAACCGGCATCTGCTAGACCGGTTTTTGTAAGTTTATAGTTTAAAATTTTAGTTGACCTTGTTGGGCAAGGTTTCGCCAGCTTTTTTTGCTAGGAGATTTTTGGCTGCGCATACGCCCATTTCCATGCGAGCTTCGAAGGTCGCATTGCCGAGGTGGGGAGCGAGGACTACCTTATCCATTAAGAGCAAGTCTTTTGTAACTTGGGGTTCAAACTCGTACACATCTAGGGCGGCACCTGCAATCTCATCATTTTTTAGAGCTTGGACAAGGGCATTTTCATCAACAAGGGGTCCTCTTGCGGCGTTTATTAGAATGGCCGATTTTTTCATTGAAGAAAATTGGCTCTTTCCAATCATGTGTTTTAATTCGGGAGCGAAGGCTGTGTGAAGGCTTATAAAATCTGCTTCTCTTATGAGCTCTTCTTTTGAAACATATTTAATTTGCATTTCTTTTTCTTTTTTTTCATCCAACCTTGTTCTATTGTAATAGATGACTTCCATTTGAAAAGCCTTGGCAAGGCGGGCTACATTTTTGCCGATATTTCCCATGCCTATTATGCCGAGGGTCTTTTTCTTTAGTTGATGGCCCAGATAAAATGTGGGTCTCCATCCATGAAACTCGCCACGCCTTGTGAGTTTATCTCCTGCGACAATTTTTCTTCCGCTAGCTAGTATAAGGCCGATTGTGAGTTCGGCAGTCGAAAGGGCTGATGATGGTGCGGGTGCATTTGTGACATCTATACCTTTTTGTCTGGCATAGGCTATGTCGATATTATCAAAACCTGCTCCGTAATTGGCGATTATTTTGAGGTCTTTGCAAGCGTCTATTACATCCTTGTCGATTTTATCGGATAGAGGACATAGGAGAGCTTCTTGATCTTTTAGAGCTTCTATGATCTGATCTTTTGTAAGGGGCAAATTGGAGTTGTGATAAGTGATTGTAAAATCTTTTGCCAGACTTTCGTAAATTTGGCCCGGTATATTACTTGTTATTAATAGCTTCATAAAAATTCTCCTTTCATTAGCACAAGATACTACCTATATTTTATTATAGTCTAAGCTCTGTTATAATATCAGAGAAATCTTTAGATTTCTTATGATTTGGAGGAATATTTTTGAAAAAATCAGATATATTGGGGACTCTGCCCATAGATACACTTTTATTTAAACTCTCTGCACCTATAATGTTATCCATGTTTATTCAGGGACTTTATAACATAGTGGATTCTATTTTTGTTGCGAGAATTTCAGAAGAGGCCCTCACAGCAGTATCCATAGCTTTTCCAGTGCAAAATACTTTTATTGCCATAGCGGTGGGAACGGCTGTCGGAGTAAATGCAAATGCGTCCAAACTTTTGGGCCAAAAAGAAGCGAGAAGGGCAAGAGCCTTTGGAGAAAATGGCATCATTTTATCTATAATTTATTGGCTGATTTTTTTAGTTTTTGGTTTGTTTTTTACTGGAAATTATATGGATCTTCAGACATCGGACCCAACAGTAAGAAGTTTGGGTGTTGATTATTTGAGGATTGTATCTTGCTTTTCTCTAGGCATATTTTCTTGTATAGTTGCCGAAAGAATTTTGCAGGCAACGGGCAAGTCTATGATTACAATGATGGCTCAAGGGCTAGGAGCAATCACCAACATCGTGCTAGATCCTATTTTGATATTTGGTTTATGTGGGCTGCCAGCCATGGGTATAAGAGGAGCTGCCTATGCCACTGTGATAGGTCAAATCTTGGCGGCTTCGATAGATATTATATTAAATCAGATTTTGAATAAGGAATTAGAAATAAGAAGTCTCAAACCCAATTTAGATATAATAAGGGAAATTTACAGGGTCGGATTCCCGTCGATTCTTTTGATATCCATTTCATCTTTTTCTATATTTATGTTAAATCGCATAGTCAAACCTTTTTCTGAAACGGCAATCGGAATGTTAGGCATATATTTTAAAGTTCAAAGCGTAATAATGATGCCCATATTTGGTCTTACAAATGGTATGATACCGATTTTAGCTTACAATTATGGAGCGGCCAGATCTGATAGGATGAAGGAGACTATGAAAAAATCATTAATAATTGGAGAGGTGATGATGTGCATTGCTCCGATAGCTCTTGGATTTTTCACAAGAGAGATATTTTCTCTTTTTAATCCAGGGCCCTATATGCTAGAAATAGGTATACCAGCTTTTAGGATTATGGGTATTTCGTATATATTCACGGGTATATGCGTGGTTTCTTCATCAATTTTCCAAGGCCTTGGCAATGGCAAGACTGCTCTTTATCTAATTGTGGTAAGGCAACTTGTTTTGCTTTTGCCTCTTGCGTATCTTTTTGCCAGTTTGGGAAAATTGGAAGGAGTTTGGTATTCTTTTATATTATCAGAGATGGGGGGAGTTATATTCTCTTTCTATTTTCTTAAAAATTTTGCCTTCAAGAAGGCGAATGATTTGGAAAAAGAGCTATTAGAAGATTTGGGCGAGGACTCGAGGTCTTGACAAAAGGTTGAGTTTTTGTGAAAATATAACAGCAAGACTTGAGGACACGTAGCTCAGTAGGATAGAGCGAGGCTCTCCTAAAGCCTAGGCCGGGGGTTCGATTCCTCTCGTGTCCACCAATCTTAAATGCATTCATTTAAAACATCAAAAGATTTGTTAAAGGCTTATTTAAGTGGGAATTTTATAGGTCTTTGGCTGACAAACTAAAAGGCTATGAGATGCTCATGGCCTTTTTGTTTTTAAAATTTAAGCACAATTACAGCAAAGGATAAGTGCTTAAATATGCTTTTTCATATTTATTTGCGATTATCTATGGGTTATAATCCAAAACATATGTTCATTTTTTATGTATTTTGTAATTTAGATTTGTAGACATATTGTAAATTTGAGAAAGTTTCTGTAAAATTGCAATGACGTATAAATAAGGAGGAAGATTATGTCTAAAAAATTAGTTACAGTATCATTAATAGCTACATTTCTTCTTAGTGGTTGCGGAAACAAAAATGCAGCACCTAAGAATAATAAAGCGGCAAATGAAAATTCAGCACCAGCAGCTACTGAAGTTGCATATAAAGATGGTGAATATACAAAAGACAGCGAACCGGATAAATACGGTGGATATATGACTGCCACAGTTACTGTAAAAGATGGTAAGATTACAGATGCAAAACTTGTCCTTTACAACGGAGACGGCTCTGAAAAGGACGAAAACTACGGAAAAGAAAATGGAGAAATCAAGAATCAAGAAATGTATGACAAGGCTCAAGCATCTCTTGAAGGAGCTAAGGATTATCCAAAGCAACTTGTTGAAAAACAAGATATTACTAAGGTCGATTCAGTAACAGGAGCAACTCAAAATCATGATGCTTATGTTGAACTTGTAAGCAAAATGCTTGAAGATGCTAAGGCTGAAAAATAATGACTGCCAAAAGGCAACTATAAGGCTTTAAGCCAAAGACTAAAAGACTCGGTTAATCGGGTCTTTTTTATTTTAAATACAATAATAAGTTTAAAAATCTAAAGGCGAGAATGAAAAACAAAAACTTGGGGGTTTTTGAATTTTATTTTATTAAAAAACATGTACAATTTTTTCTTAAAAGTCCTTGATATATGCGATGAAATGACGATTAAACGATTGGTAAATAAATTGACAAGAAAATGAGTCTAAAGTAAAATCTCAAAATAGGAGGAATGGTATGAAGGAAGCAAAAGGAGTAATAATTCTCTTATTAATATTAGCAATTTTAGCGGCACTTGTAACAAGCCTTTGTCTTTATATAGGATCGTATGAGTATTCAAGCGGGATATTTATAAATTATTATAGAGAATGCAAAATTTTTCTAATAAACTTTGCAATTATTTATTTAATTATGTTGATCTTGACCTTTCTTATTAGATCGGCTGCGCTTGGATATTTTTTGACATCGGCCATTTTTTTGGCGGCGGCTTATGGGTCTTATCTCAAGGTACTTTACAGATCGGAGCCTCTATATTTTTCAGATTTTAGTCTTTTCCAAGAGGCGACTACTATGATGGGAAAGTATTCGCTCAGATTTGAAGAAAATCTTTATATTATGATAGCTCTAGGCGCTCTTATTCTTTTGCCAACAATAGGTCTTTTATTTATAAAGTTTTCCTATACTGGAAAGGCCATCACAGCTTTAATAATGACTTTTGCCTTTGTGGTCTTTGTAAAGACTTTAGTGTATGACGACAATTTATACTACACCTTGGGCAAGGAGTCGGGTCTTAATGAGTTCATAGAAATGGATTCTTATATGTCTAAGGGATTTGCCTATCCTCTTTTTTATTCTTTAAAAAATGTCGGAGGCTATAAGTATGACAAGTTCGACAAGCAAGAGGCCAGAGAAACCATAAAAGCTTATAGCTCTTATGATATACCTGCTGATAAGAAGGTAAATATCATGATGGTAATGTTGGAGTCTTTTAAGGACTTTTCAATCTATAAAAATGAAAAATTGGAATTTACAAAAGACCCTTATAAAAATTTCCACGAATTGATGCAAGAGGGAATAGTAGGTCATCTTATCGTAAATTCATTTGGTGGAGGGACTTTCCTTACAGAGTCTAATGTCTTGACGGGTTATAAGAATCTTCCTGAATTTAAAAATCCGGCTCCCACTTATGTATCTTATTTTAAAGACAATGGTTACACGACCCATGCCTTTCACCCATACGTTGGCACATTTTACAATAGGGTCAACAAGTATCCGAAAATGGGATTTCAAGATTTTAAAAACATGGATAACTATTTTAAAAATATAAAAGATGAAATTTTGTCTGACCAAGAATTTTTCCCGATAATTTTGGAAGATTATAAAAATACCTTATCAGAGGGAAAACCGATATTTTCCATGTCTGTAACCTACCAAAACCATGGTCCCTATTATTCGGATGGCCTATATGGAGAAGATAGTTTAGTTGTAAAAAAGGACAATTATCCTGAAAAATGGTATAACTATTTTTCAAATTATATGTCGGGGATTGCTTGGACTGATCAGTCTTTAAAGATTTTAAAAGATGAGTTGGAAAAATCGGAAGCGCCAACTATGCTTGTGCTTTATGGAGACCATTCGCCATCGGCGGGTCCTGATAAGATTATGTTTGATATGCTCGGAATAAATAAGGACTTGGCAAGTGATGACGGATACGAAAATATAATGTCGACTACTTATGTAATTTGGGCAAACCCGGCTCTTAGAAAAATGTATGGAAAGCCCTTCCAAGAAGCCGGACAGGATTTGGAACCTGCTTTTCTCATGCCTAAAATTTTTGAAGAGTTGGGATACAAGGGCAATGAGTACAATCAATTTTTGACGGACTTTTCAAAAAAATGCACGGTCTTAAAAGACCAAAAGGCCAAGATTGATGGAAGATGGATTAGTAAAACTAAAAATGCCGACGAAAACGAGGATCAAAAACTTCTCGAAAAGATAAGCCATGAGTATTTTAATACTGAATATTATATGGAAAAATTCTATCTAAAAGATAAGGCGAGCAAAGATTAAGGACAGATTTGTCCTTAATTTTATTTGCAATTGATTAAAATCCGAAAAAAAGAGTATAATATTAGCATAAATTGAAATAAATTATCAAGCATAGAAAGGAAAGATATAATGAAACTGGAAAAAGAATTTTTAAAAGATTTGCAAGAAGAATTTGAAGCTAAAAGATGCAATAGGATTGCTCAAAGAGCAGCTTGCAATACTGGTCTTGTTGAAGCTTCTGTAAACAGATTTGAAAATGACGATAATCGCCATAGCTTCAATGTCAACCTAAAAGAAACAAAAGTATATAACCAAAAGCAATCGGGCAGATGCTGGATGTTTGCATCCTTAAATGTTATGGAATACAAGCTCTGCCAAAATTACAACTTGAGCGACTTTGAACTTTCACAAAACTACACACTTTTCTATGACAAGCTAGAAAGATGCAATTATTTTTTGGAATCAATCGTAAGGACTTTTGACCAAGATATTCACAGTAGAATCGTAGCCCATCTCTTGGCTAGTCCTATGGGCGATGGTGGTCAATGGGATATGTTTAAAAACATAGTTAGAAAATATGGTGTAGTGCCTAAGTATGCCATGCCGGAAACGGAAAATTCATCTTGCACAAGCTTTATGAATACTTATCTTACAAAGCTTTTGAGAATGTATGCAAAGGATTTGAGAAAAGCTAATGAAGAAGGAAAGTCTAAGGAAGAGATTTCAAAGATGATTGAAGAAATGATGAAATCTATTTACAGAGCCCTATCAATTTCTCTGGGTACGCCTCCTAAAAAGATAGATTTTGAAGCTAGAGATAAGGATGACAAACTCGTATCTATAAAAAATATTTCTCCAAAAGACTTTTTTAATGATTGCGTTCGTATGAGGCTTGATGACTATGTTTCTCTTATAAATGCCCCAACAAAAGACAAGCCATACATGAAATCTTACACAGTAAAATTCCTTGGCAATGTCACAGAAGGCGACAGGGTAAGATATGTAAATGTGCCGATAGATGAAATGAAAAAGGCTGTTCTAGCTCAACTTGAAGATGGAGAACCGGTATGGTTCGGTTGTGATGTGGGACAATTTTTCTACAGAAAAGGTTCCAGATTAGATTTGGAAACTTTGAGAGTTGACGAGCTTTGGAATGTGGATTTCGCATTTGACAAGGAAGAAAGATTGGACTACGGAGAATCTCTTATGACTCATGCCATGGTCTTTATGGGATGCGAATACGACAGAGACAAGAAGGAATTCAAGAGATTTAGAGTAGAAAATTCATGGGGAAAAGATGCTGGTCATGAAGGATTTTTAGTAATGAGTGACAAGTGGTTCAACGAGTATATGTACCAAGTTTTAATAAATAAAAAACACTTGTCTAAAGAAATCCTAAAAGCCTATGAAGAAGAACCAATAGAATTGGAAGCTTGGGATCCTATGGGTTCACTTGCAAAAATTCATTAAATAAAATAAAAATTAATTAAATAAAATAAAAATTCCTAGAAGTGATTTTCTAGGAATTTTTTTTAAATATTTTCGTTTTCCAAGGGCGATTGAATCTTGGATGATTGCATAAAAGTTTCGACTTGCTTTTTAGCTCTTGGTACTGAAACGAGAGTGCCTACTCCTGCTATGCAGCCACCTGGGCAAGCCATGCCCTCTAGCAAGTAGCCATTTAGGCGGCCAGCTTTTGCTAGTTTTAACATCTTTATACATTCTGAAAGACTATTTGCGCCCTGAACATTTATATCTCTGTCGGGTTGCAATTTTTGAGCGACCTCTTTTACAGACTCGGCAACTCCACCTGCCATTGGATAGCCCCTACCTAATGAGGAGGCGTTGTCCTGTGCTTCTGATGCTTCTATTTGTGAAAGCTCGATGTTTTTAGCTACAAACATACCCATGACTTCTTCAAAGGTAAGGACAAAGTCCACATCACTTTTTATTTTGGTATCTATGGCTTCTAGCTTTTTGGATGTGCAGGGACCTATAAAGACAACTACTGCTTCTGGATCTTCTTTCTTTATATAATTTGCAGTATAGCGCATAGGAGAACCAGAGTCGGAGATTTGTTCTGCAAGCTCGGGGAACTCATTTTTAATCATCAAAGACCAAGAAAAGCAACAAGATGTACCCATAAAAGGAATTTGCTCGGGCACTCTTTCCAAATACTCCTTGGCTTCGTGTAGAGTAGTTATATCAGCTCCTATTGCAACTTCTACAACCTCTTTAAAGCCGAGTCGTCTCAAACCTTCGAAAATTTGTGAAACGGATGTTTTGGCACCAAATTGACCGACAAAAGAAGGGGCAACTGCGGCGTATAATTTTTTGCCTGCCTTTAGAGCCTTTATAACTTGGTAAATTTGTGTCTTGTCTGAAATGGCTCCAAAGGGGCAAGCCTCCATACATCTGCCACAAGCCACACACTTATCTTGATTGATCTCGGCTCTTAGCTGAGAGTCGGACCCTATGGCCTTCACACCGCATACCTCTGCACAAGGTCTGTCATATTTTATTATCGCATTGTAGGGACAAGCCTCGGCACAGCGGCCGCATTTTACGCATTTATCCTTGTCGATTTCGCTTTGCTTATTGCCTATAGAAACAGCATTTACCGGGCAGACATTGGTGCAAGGATGAGCCACACACCTTCTACAAGTACTGGTAACATGATATGCCTTGGTAGGACAAGCCTGACAAGCAAACTTTATTACATTTATCAGAGGTTTTTCATAGGCGTTTGTATCCAAGTCCACCCTATCAAAACCATCAGTGATTCTCTTAAAGACTCCAAGCTCTCTTACATCAAGTCCAAGAGCAAGCCTTAGTCTTTCTTCTACAACAGCTCTTTCTCTAAAAATATTATCTCTGTACTTAGCAATCTCTCCTGGAACTATCCTATAAGACGAATTTTCAAGCTCTGAAATATCTAAGTCATTATAGGCGATTCTCGCAATTTCTGCGAAAACTTTTCTCCTAATATCTACTAAAGTACCATATGTTTCCCTCATATAACCCCAATCTAATTTAAATTCTCAATTTATCAATAATCTTAGCACTAACTTCTTGAGCACTCGCTCTTAACATAACTTCACCGTCAATTATGACAACTGGAGAAGCTTCGTTGATATTGCTTTGTCTGCAATAATTCAGACAATGCCCCAATTCAATATCAATTTCAGCATTTTCATCAGTTTCAATATCAAAGTTATGTATATTTTCTTTAAGGTACTCGACAGCATCATAGATGCCGTTAGCTCCCATCATGGCGCACCTGGCTCCCATGCAAATGACAACTTTCATTATTTCCCCCTTTTAAAAATGACTATATGAATATTGTATTGAAAATCTCAATTTAATTCAACACATATAAGTCAAAGAAAAAATTACCTTCTTAAAAAAGAGAAAGAATTATTTAAAAAGCTATGATTTTTTCAAATCTTAAGAAGTATTTTCTAAAAGAAAAAGTGTTTTTAATATCGTGGGTTAATAAGATTAAGAGCTGATGGTACAAGTTGAAAAACTTGTATCATTAAAGTATGAGTTTTAAATTTTTAAACGCCACTTAAAAAGACTTAAGCACTTATAAAATAGACTTTTTATTTGAAATTTCATTGTGATATACTAAAATATATATAATATATTTGACGGAGGCGAGATTTTATGAAAATATTAGTTCCAGTTGACGGTTCAAGCAGCTCAAAGCAATGCGTAAAGGTTGCAAGGGAGCTTGGGGAAAAGTTGATGGCTAAGATATATCTTTTGACTGTAATCCCAGAGGCTCAATTTTTTGATCAACATCCCTCCAGCTTTCCATATTCTCTAGAAATTGAGAAGGCGAATACAGAAAGGGCGGAGTTTGTTCTTTCTGAAGTTGAAAAAGAGTTGGACGGTTACAAAAATGAGCATGAGATTTTTTATACTAGCGGAAACCCGGCTAGCAAAATTATAGAATTTGCTGAAAAAAATCAAGTTGACATGATTATCATGGGCAATAGAGGCTTGGGTGCATTTTCAAGGACCTTGCTCGGCTCTGTTTCTAACAAGGTCATCAATACTGCAAAGTGCAATGTTTTGGTGGTTAAAAGAGATAGTATTCAATAGATTTTAAATAATATAGCTTTATAAAAATAAGCACTGAAAATCGGTCCTTAGAGGCCGTTTTTTTTGAAAAAATTTCGAAAGTTGAGGGAAAATATGAAAGAAAAGTTTTATCTTACAACGCCTATTTATTATCCTAGCGGCAATTTACACATCGGTCATACATATTGTACTGTGGCTGCCGATGCTATAAAGAGATTCAAAGAGCTTCAAGGCTATGATGTATTTTTTACAACGGGAAGCGATGAGCATGGTCAAAAAATAGAAAAGACGGCTCACGAAGCGGGAATGGAACCCAAGGCCTATGTGGATATGATTGTTGAAGATATTAAAAGGCTTTGGAAGACCATGGATATAAATTATGATGCCTTTGTAAGATCTACTGATGAGGATCATGTAAGAGATGTGCAGACTATTTTCAAAAAACTCTATGACAAGGGCGAGATTTATAAGGGCGAATACGAAGGATACTATTGCACTCCGTGTGAAGCTTTTTGGACAGAAAATCAATTGGGACAAGATCACACCTGCCCGGATTGTGGTAGAAAGACTCACAAGCAAAAAGAGGAATCCTATTTCTTTAGACTTTCCAAGTACAGGGACAAGCTTTTAAAATACTATGAAGAGCATCCAGACTTTATAAAGCCTCTCTCAAGAAAAAATGAAATGATAAACAATTTTTTGAAAGATGGCTTGGAAGATTTATCTGTGTCGAGGTCATCTTTTGATTGGGGAGTCAAGGTACCCTTTGATGAAAAACATGTTGTCTATGTTTGGATAGATGCCTTGACATGTTATCTTACAGCTCTTGGAATAGGCGACAAGGATAAGACCAGATTTGAGGGTTATTGGCCGGCAGGAGTCCATCTAGTTGGAAAAGAAATTATAAGATTTCACACTATAATATGGCCTGCTCTTTTGATGGCTTTGGATCTGCCTTTGCCAGATCAAATTTTCGGCCATGGCTGGATTCTTTTTGACAATGACAAGATGAGTAAGTCCAAGGGAAATGTCATCTACCCAGAACCAATAATAAAGCTTTATGGGGTTGACGCTTTAAAATATTTTCTCTTGAGAGAATTTTCTTTTGGTCAAGATGGGTCTTTTACAAGGGAAAAAATGTTGCAAAGGTTAAACTCAGATCTTGCCAATGACCTTGGAAATCTTCTATCAAGAACTGTATCCATGATAGAAAAATATTTTGGAGGTCTTGTGCCAGAACCTTATGAAGAAGAAGATCCAGACAAGGACTTGAAGCTTTTGGCAACTTCTATTTGGGCTAAGAATGAAAAGGCTATGGAGGACTATCAATTCTCTATTGCTCTTGAAGATATATGGACTCTTGTAAGAAGAACCAACAAGTATGTCGATGAAACTGAACCATGGAAATTGGCAAAAGATGGCGACAAAAAAAGACTTGCGACTGTGATGTATAATCTAGCTGAATCTCTTAGGATAATTTCAATCCTTGCATCACCATTTTTAGTAAA
This sequence comes from Peptoniphilus sp. GNH, assembly GCA_021307325.1. Taxonomy (NCBI): domain Bacteria; kingdom Bacillati; phylum Bacillota; class Tissierellia; order Tissierellales; family Peptoniphilaceae; genus Peptoniphilus; species Peptoniphilus sp. GNH. The sequence continues at coordinate 1,536,312 of CP089931.1, forward strand.
TACTTCTTTCGAAATTAGAAGACAAATTGGCGTAGAAGGCGATATAAAAATTGACGATGCCAAGGAGTTTGGACTTTTGAAAGTTGGAACCAGGGTAAATAAGGGCGATGCCATTTTCCCAAGGCTTGACATAGAAAAGGAACTTGCAAGACTGGATGAGGAGAATACAAAATTAATAGAAGCAAGAGAAGAAAAGTTAAAGGAGCGTGGAGGAGTTTCTGAAAGCATTCCAGAGGCTAAGAAGGAAATATCACTAGAAGATTTTGAAAAATTAGAAATAAAATTAGCTCTAGTTGAAAGTGTCGAAGACCATCCCAAGGCTGACAGGCTCTATCTTTTGAATTTAAAAATAGGCAAAGAAAGAAGAACCATAGTAACAAATATAAAGAACAAATACAGCAAGGAAGAACTTACCGGCAAAAAAATACTAGTTCTTACGAATTTAAAGCCTATGAAATTTAGAGGAATTGAATCCAAGGGAATGCTCCTTGCCTGCGAAGATGAAGATGGCAATCTTTCTCTAACTGGAGCCTTGGAAAATATTAAGGACGGAGCTGTCATATCATGATAGATTCTCATGCACATTTAGACGACGAACGCTTTGATGAGGATAGAGACCAGGTTATAAATTCTCTTATGGCAAAGGGGCTTGACAGAGTTTATAATATCGGAGCTGATATAAAAAGCTCCAGAGCCTCTGTTGAACTTTCAAAGATGTATGATGAAATTTATGCTGTTGTGGGTATCCATCCCCATGATGCTTTTAGCTATAATGACGAAATAGAGGAAGAATTAAAAGAACTGGCTAAAAACAAAAAAGTCAGAGCGATAGGAGAGATTGGGTTAGATTTTTACTACGACAACTCTCCAAGAGAAATTCAAGAAGAAGTTTTTAAAAGGCAAATCGAACTTGCAAATAGTTTGGATATGCCAGTAGTTGTCCATTCGAGAGAGGCATCTCAACTAACTTTTGAAATAATAAAATCCTATAAAGAAAAGTATCCTGATTTGAAATTTTTAATCCATTGTTTTTCTCAATCCCTTGAGATGATGAGAGAATATGAAAAGCTGGGATGCTATATGTCCATAGGTGGAGTAGTAACCTTCAAAAATGCCAAAACTTTGAAGGAAGTGGCAAGGGAAATTTCGCTTGAAAATTTGCTCTTAGAAACGGATTGCCCCTACTTGACACCAGAGCCTTATAGGGGAAGGAGAAATGAGCCTTCGAATGTGAAGTATGTGGCAGAAGAAATCGCAAGGCTAAGAGGAATCAAGGTCAAAGATTTAATTGAAATCTGTGACAAAAACACTCTTAGATTTTATGGTGATTTATGATAAAAGAAGTAATAGTAGTAGAAGGTAAGGATGATATAAGCGCTGTGAAGGCGGCTCTTGACTGTGAGGTCATAGCAACAAGTGGCTTTGGCTATGGTAAAAAGCTTATAAATACACTAAAGAGAATAGAAAAAAGATGTGGACTCATAATTTTTACAGATCCAGATTATATGGGCAAAAAAATCCGAAGAGATTTGGCTAAAAACATTCCCACTGCCAAGCATGCCTTTTTGCCGAGAAATAAGGCCTTGAAGGGAGATAATGTAGGAGTGGAAAATGCCAATGTCGAAGATATAAAAGAGGCCATAAAAAACGCCAAGGCATCACTTGTAGAAGCAAAAGAGACCTTTAGTAGAGAGGAGCTTTTCGCCCTAGGTCTTATAATGGGACCGGATGCTGCTACTAAAAGAACACAAATTTCAAACAAACTCGGCATAGGACATGGAAATGCAAAACAGTTTTTAAAAAGACTAAATTCTTTTGGCATAGAAAGAGAGGAATTTGAAAAAGCCCTTAAAGAGGTGGAAGATGGAAAGACTTTATAGCCCCAAAAGACTAAAAGAAGTTTTGGAAAAATTTGACTTTTCCTTCTCCAAGGGCTTGGGACAAAATTTTCTAATTGATGGAAATATTTTGCGAAAAATTTCCGAACTAGCCGATTTGGATAAGACGGATAGAGTTCTAGAGATAGGCACAGGAATAGGCACCTTGACAGAGGAGCTTTGCATAAAGGCGGGAAGTGTTCTTGCTGTTGAAATCGACAAGACACTTGAGCCGATTTTAAAAGAAACCCTGCCCTATGAAAATCTAAAAATCGTATTTGATGACATTTTAAAGATTGATCTAAAAGGTCTAATAGAAGAAAATTTTGGTAATCAGAGTTTTAAAATAATTGCCAATTTGCCCTATTACATCACAAGTCCCATAATAAGCATGCTTATAAAATCGGGCTTGAAAATAGAATCTATAACCTGCATGATTCAAAGAGAACTTGCCCTTAGAATGGTTGAAGAAAAGGGCGGCAAAAACTATTCATCCTATTCTGTATTTATTCAGGCTTTTACGGAGCCAAAACTTGGGGTCAGAGTGCCACCGAGTGTATTTATGCCAAGGCCTAAAGTTGAAAGCCAAGTTATAAGCTTAAAGTTAAAAGACAGGGGACAGGACCAAGAGTTTGAAAGAATAGTAAGGGGAGCTTTTGCCCAGAGACGAAAGACCCTTGTAAATTCTTTGAATGCAACTTGTAAAGACTTTAGCAAGGAGAAAATAATAAGTTCTCTAAAAAGTCTTGGCAAGGAAGAAAATATTAGGGCTCAGGATATGGATTACAAAGAATTTGAGAAATTAAGAGAGCTACTTTTGATTAAATAAGCAGCTTGTGGGTAAAATTTAAGCATACAAGAATTTATTATCTATGATAAAATTAGGAGGTAAACATGGAAAAGGTAACAGTTTATACAAGTAATACTTGCCCTTATTGTACAATGGCAAAGGATTATTTAAGAGATAGGAATATAGAGTTTGTAGAAAAGAATGTACAAACAGACAAGGAAGCTAGAAGCGAATTGATGGCAAAGGGCTATACAGGAGTGCCTGTAATTGTAATTGGCGATGAAGAAGTAGTTGGCTTTGATAAAAAGAGAATTGATAGCCTTTTGGACAAGTGATTAAATCGTCCCGGGGACGATTTTTTTATTAGTAATTTAAAAATGGAGAATAATTTGGAAAAAATTATAGTGAAACAGTCCCCCCCTCTAAGTGGTAGAGTTAGGATATCAGGGGCGAAAAATGCTGCCTTACCAATTTTGGCAGCATCTATATTGAGTACAGAAGACGTCATCTTGGAAGATGTTCCCGAGTTAAAAGATGTAGAGATTATGTGCGAAGTTTTAAAATCTTTGGGGGTGAGCGTCGAAAAAAAAGACAAGAACACCTTGATTTTAAATGGCAAAAATCTCAATTCTTATACTACTGATTATAATTTAATGAGTAAGATGAGGGCCTCTTTTCTCGTTATGGGACCTCTTTTGGGAAGGCTTAATAAGACGGTCAATTCCTTGCCGGGAGGTTGCAATATTGGCTCTAGACCAATAGACTTGCATTTGAAGGGCTTTAAACTTTTAGGAGCCGAGATTATAGAAGACTTGGCTTCCATATCAGCATCTTGTAAGGAGCTTGTAGGCTCTAGAATTTATTTGGACTTCCCGTCAGTAGGAGCTACTGAAAATATAATGATGGCGGCCTGCCTTGCCAAGGGGGAAACCTATATAGAAAATGCTGCAATGGAGCCAGAAATAGTTGATCTTTCAAATTTCCTTAGAAAACTTGGAGCAAATGTGACAGGAGCCGGCACTTCTACTATTAGAATTAAGGGAGTCGAAAAACTCGGCGGAGCCAAGCATCAAATCATACCGGACAGAATAGAAGCTGGTACCTTTATGGTTGCTTCAGCAATGACAGGCGGCGATATCTTAGTAGAAAATGTAATCCCATCTCACATGAAACCAGTAATAGCAAAACTTATCGAATGTGGGGCCAAGGTTTTCGAAGATGATGACAGTGTAAGAGTAATAAGCGGCAGTTGTCAAAAGGCAATCGACATAAAAACTATGCCCTATCCAGGATTTCCAACGGATATGCAAGCACAATTTATGGCACTTATGACTAGACTTGAAGGCAAAAGTCAGGTTTTAGAAACAGTTTTTGAAAACAGATTCATGCATGCAGACGAGCTTTGCAAGCTTGGAGCAGATATAGTTTGCCTAGACAGAAAGGCCACTGTATCGGGAAGTTCTCAGCTTAAAGGAGCAAGGGTAAGAGCTACCGATTTAAGAGCGGGCGCTGCCTTGATACTTGCAGGTCTTGTAGCAGAAGGGGAAACTGAGATTTATGATATTTTCCATATAGATAGGGGATATGAGGATATAGAAAGCAAATTTAGAAGTTTAGGAGCCCATATAGAAAGAGTAAAAGAATAATCTAAAGGGGTGATTATTATGAAAATAAAGATAGGAAAGCTATTTATTTCTCTTGCACTTGTGCTAAGTTTGATGCTTACAGCTTGTGGCAAGAGTGATTCTGATAAAAAGGACAAGCAAGATTTAAAAGTAGCAGTTCAAGCTGATGCTGTAAGCCTTGATCCAAATGTATTTAATGACGACTATTCCGATTTGGCAATGAGACAGGTTTATGAAACCTTGCTTGCCAAAGATGAAGATGGAAATATTTACAATCTCTTGGCTGAAAGCGTAGACGAAAAGGATGATGGCAAAAATTATGTCATCAAGATTAGACAAGGGGTGAAATTCCACTCAGGAAAGGAACTCACAGTTGACGATGTAATTTGGAATTTAAACAGGGTCATAGAAAATACCAAGTCGTCTAACACCTATAAGAATATAATCAAGGATTCTATCAAAAAGATAGACGATCAAAGTCTAGAGCTAAGTTTGGAAAAGCCACAAGGTTCTTTTATGGAACTACTCACAAACCCATACTTGTCAATAATTTCTAAAGACTCGGCTCAAAGTCTTGATTTAGCATCCCAAGAAGATGGAACAGGTCCTTTTAAACTTAAAAATTGGGAACCTAAAAATGAAATGGTCTTTGAAAGATTCGATGACTATTGGTCTGATAAACCACAATTTAAGGAGCTTGTTTTCAGAGTAATACCAGAAGCCACCAATCGTATGGTTGAACTTGAAAGTGGTGGGGTTGATATGGCATTTAACATAGCTCCAAATGATATTTCAAAGTTGGAAGAAAATCCTGATTTGCAAATTTTTAGAAAAGGAAATTATGCAGTTCATTTCTTGCAATTTAATATGGCAAAAGCACCTTTCAATAATCCTCTAGCAAGAGAGGCTGTTGCAAATGCTTTAGATTTAAAAGAAATTGTGGACTCTGTATATATGGGAGTTGGAAATGTTGCGACAAGTCCAATTTCTCCAAGAGCAAAATATTCTATCGCTGATAAAATACAAGCAAGACAAAGAAATGTAGAAAAAGCTAAGGAGCTTTTAAAAGCTGCAGGCATAAAAGAAGGCACAGAGATAAAACTTTTTGTAAATGACAATCAGCAAAGACAAGATGTGGCAACAATTGTCCAAGCTCAACTAAAAGATGTTGGCTTAGATGTAAAAGTTGAAAAATTTGAATGGGGAGCTTATATGGATATCCTAAAGACCAAGCAAGAAGATATGTATATAATGAGCTGGTCTCCGTCAGTTGTCGATCCCGATTCATATTTATATTCTCCTTTCCACTCGGACAAGGCTGGTCAAGGACCTAATTTTGGAATGTATTCTAACAAGGAAGTGGACAAGCTAATTGAAGAGGGAATCTCAACGGTTGCACCTGCAAAGAGAGAAGAAATATACAAGAAAGCTCAAGAAATTATACTAAAGGATATGCCTAGGGTAGATATTTGGTATGGCGAACAAGTCTATGGAGCATCGAAGGCTATAAATAATTTCAAAATGTTGCCTGAATATGCACAAGTGTTTAAGGCAGTTACCTTTGGAGAATAAAAATTTAAGGCCGGTCTATCCGGTCTTTTTTTATAAGTGATATTTATGAAAAATTATATTTTTAAAAGAATTTTATACTTAATTCCGACAGTGCTAGGCGTTTCTTTGGCAGTATTCTTTCTTTTGTATATGTCGCCAGGGGATGCGGCATTTCAAAAAGCTGGGCCTGAGGCATCCGAAGCTGAAGTCCAAGTGATAAGAGAAGAGATGGGGCTTGATGATCCATTTTTCGTGCAATATGGCAGATTTTTGAAGGGATTTTTGACTAAATTTGATTTGGGAACATCTTATATAACTAATAGATCGGTTTCTCAAACCATGCTAAAGGCCTTTCCCAATACAATTAAACTCACAGCCTTCGCACTTTCTGTCACGCTTGTATTTGGACTTGGATTTGGAATAATATCAGCGCTAAAGAAAAATACGATTACAGATTTTATAATAATGCTAGCTGGTTTAATAGGACTTGCCATGCCAATATTTTGGACAGGCCTTCTCCTTATTATAATATTTTCAGTCAAGCTCAAAGTTTTGCCATCATCAGGTTTTTCTGATTTCAGGCACATGATTTTGCCTGGATTTGCACTAGGACTTCAGTCCACAGCTATTATAATGAGAATGACCAGATCTTCTATGTTAGAGGTTCTAAATTCTGATTATATAAAGACTGCAAGAGCCAAGGGCTTAAAACAATCCCGAGTGATTCTAGTCCATGCTCTAAAAAATGCAATGATACCAGTCATAACTTCAATAGGCTTGCAAGCTGGTAGCCTTTTGGGCGGGTCTGTGCTTACTGAAACCATATTTTCAATAAATGGTATAGGCAGGCTTATGGTTGATTCGATAAAAACTAGAGACTATCCCATGGTCTTGGGAGGGGTAATGCTAATAGCCCTATCCTATGCCTTGATATCAATTGTAGTTGACATCCTCTATATGGTAATAGATCCTAAATTGAAAGTGTCAGGAGGGAAATGATGAAAAAAAGGTTATTCACTTTTATTAAGAATTTTTCAAAAAATAAATTGGCACTACTAGGATTTTTTATATTGCTTGTGATATTTTTCATGGCAATTTTTGCTCCTTATCTGACACCCTATAACTATGCAGATCAAAACTTGCAAGAAACATTTTTAAGCCCATCTGCAAGACACATCATGGGGACGGATAAATTTGGTAGAGATATTTTTACTAGAATCTTGTTTGGGGCTAGGATATCTTTAAAAATTGGCTTTATATCCATGGCACTAGCGGCTGTAAGTGGCATTTTAATTGGTCTTATATCAGGATTTTATGGAGGATTCTTAGACAACGCCCTCATGCGACTAATGGACATCATGCTTTCAATTCCTGGACTTGTAATGGCAATAGCAATCTCAGCATCTCTTGGAGGAGGGATGAAAAACCTTATAATAGCTGTGGCGGTTGCGGCTATACCAGGATATGCAAAAATTGTGAGAGGTCAAGCTCTGGTATTTAAAGAAAATGAATTTGTCGAAGCGGCTAGGATTTTGGGGGCAAGTGATTTTAATATAATGTTTAAGCAGATACTTCCAAATTGCCTAGCACCTGTTATAGTTCAAATGACAATAGGAGTGGGCTATGCAGTTTTATCTGCTGCCAGTCTTTCTTTTATAGGAATGGGGATTGAGCCTCCCATGCCAGAGTGGGGACAGATGTTATCAGAAGGCAGGGATTTTATCAGAGATTATCCATATATTACTATGTTTCCCGGTATTTCAATAGCCATCACTATCTTGGCACTAAATATTTTGGGAGATGGATTAAGAGACGCTTTAGACCCTAAGTTGGGGAGGTAAGTATGCTACTTGAAGTAAAAAATCTAAAAACATATTTTAAAAGTGACAAGGGGTTTATAAAGAGCGTAAATGGTCTTAATTTTTCCATAGAAAAGGGAAAGACCCTAGCTGTTGTAGGTGAGTCTGGATGTGGAAAGAGTGTGACAGCATCGACTATAATGGGCATCTTGGATGAGAAGATAGCCAAGGTCGATGGAGAGATTCTTTTTGAAGGAAGAGACCTTTTAAGACTCTCTAAAGAAGAGAGAAGAAAGATAAGAGGTCGCGATATATCTATGATTTTTCAGGAGCCTATGACTTCCTTAAATCCAGCTTTAAAAATCGGCTATCAGATTTCAGAAGTATTCATGAATCATTTTAAGATGAGTAAGAAAGATGCCAAGAAAAAATCTTTGGAAATGCTAGAAAGAGTAAAGCTACCGAGAGTTGAAAAAATTTACAAGTCCTATCCTCATCAAATATCGGGAGGCCAAAGCCAAAGAGTGATGATAGCAATGGCGCTTTCTACAAGACCCAAGCTTTTGATAGCGGATGAGCCTACAACTGCTCTTGATGTGACAATCCAGGCTAAAGTTTTAGAACTCATGAAGGAGTTAAAAGAGGAGTTCGCAACGTCTATAATGTTTATAACTCATGATCTTGGAGTAGTCGCTGAAATGGCAGATGAGGTTGTTGTAATGTATGCCGGCAAGATAGTAGAAAGAGCATTGACAGAAGATATTTTTAAAAATCCCATGCACCCTTACACAAAGGGACTCTTGGAAGCCAGACCGAAATTGGGGGCTGAAAATGAAGAACTATACAACATAGAAGGAAGCGTACCCAATATAATAAATCTCAAAGATTCTTGCTATTTTCACGATAGATGTGATTATAAGATGCCGATATGCGAAAAAGAGATTCCGCCAACTTTTAAACTTTGTAATCATGAAGTGGGATGCTTTTTGTATGAGGGCTTATCCTGCAGTAAAGAGGAATTTTTAGAATTTGCAAAAAATGAAATTTCTCTAGATAAGGAGAAAAAATTCACCCCCTTACTCGAAAAAAATGACAAGAAAAATATCCTAGAGGTAAAGAATTTAATAAAGACATTTGGACAAGGTAAGAATAAACTCTTGGCCTTAAAAGATGTGAGTCTTAACATAAAAGAGGGAGAGACCCTAGGAGTAGTTGGAGAATCTGGTTCTGGAAAGTCGACACTTGCAAGATGTATAGCCAATATTTACAAGGATACAAAGGGACAAATTCTATTTGATGGCAAGGATATAAACAAGATGGACAAAAAAGATTACAGAGATTATAGAAGCAGGGTTCAGATGATATTCCAAGATCCCTATTCATCCTTAAATCCCAGACAAAAAGCAGGAGATATAATCTTAGAGGGTTTAAAAAATCTAAAAAATATGTCCAAAGAAGAAATGAATAAAAGATTGAACAAGGTAATATCTTTGACGGGTCTTTCTACTTATCACATGGATAGATTTGCCCATGAATTTTCTGGAGGTCAAAGGCAAAGAATAGGAATTGCTAGAGCGCTTGCTCTAGAGCCGGAACTCTTGATAGCAGACGAGCCAACATCTGCTCTTGATGTTTCGATTCAGGCGCAAATAATAAATCTCTTGAAAGATTTGAAAATGGAACTTGGTATATCTATGATTTTCATTTCCCATGACATGGCTGTGGTAGAAAATATAGCTGACAAGATAGCTGTAATGTATAAGGGAGAGGTAGTAGAATATGCAGCTACTAAAGAAATTTTCAAAAATCCTCTCCATCCATATACTAAGGGGCTTTTATCGGCAGTCCCGATAAATTATCCAGGCCAAAAGAGAAAAGTTTATCTGGATGAAAAATCTAAAGAAGAATATGAAAAGTATTATAGAGTCGATAGCTCAAATGAAGATTTGAAAAACTTAAAGACGGAACTCGTAGAGATTAAAAAAGATCATATGGTAAGAATAAAAAAATAAAAAATTCAGAAACATTTAGTTTCTGAATTTTTTATTTGCTTTGTAATAAATAAATTAAAAATATTTGGCCGCATATTTTTAAAAATTTTATGTTTATTTTTTCTCGCTTAATATATAAAACCTCGTATATATAGCAGAGTGTAGAAAAAATTAAAACGATATATTGGTAACAAATATCGTTTGTGTTATAATACTTTTGGTTTAAACCGATTGACGAAATAGGAGGAATTATGAAAAGAAAAATTTTAAAAATTTTATTTGCAGTTCTTATTCTTTCCATGATGCTTGTAGGATGCAAAAACAAGGAAAACAAAAAGAATGGGGCGGAGTCGGAAACGACAAAGCAAACGGAAACTGCAAACAAAGACGGAGAGTATAGGGAAGTTGTAGACCAGGCAGGAAGGACTGTCAAGGTGCCGAAAGATCCAAAAAGAGTTGTGATTACTTTTTGGCCTATGGGAAGTGCCTATACCTTATTTCAAGGATCGGCTGAAACTATCGTAGGTATGGATCCTGCAATGGTTAGCGTTGCTAAAAATTCTCTACTTACTAGGATAGATCCAAATGTTGCTAATGTGGATAGCAGTTTTATAAATGCTGATGGAGTTATAAATGAAGAGTCTTTGATGAAGCTCAATCCTGATTTGGCTTTGATTCCAGCTTATGCGACAGACCAATTGGAAATATTTGAAAAATTGGGAGTGCCTACAATTGTTTTTGATGTGACTGTTGAAGACTATAATACAGTTGAAACTTTTATGTCTTGGGTTGATTTATTGGGCAAGGCTTTTGGAAAAGAAAGCAAGGCGACTGCTATTAGAGAGTACGGAGAAAAGACTCTAAAAGAAATAGCAGAAAGAACTAAAAATTTATCAGAAGCTGATAAGCCTAAAGCTCTATTGCTTATAAGCTATGATGAATCAGGTAAGAGTACATCTGGAGAAAAACAATTTGCCAGATTTGAATTGGAATCTACTGGAGCTATTCATGTTGCCAGAGATGTAAAAGAAAATTTCATAAAATTAGATATGGAACAAATTTATAAGTGGAACCCAGATATTATTTATTTGAGCACTTTTACAGCATATAAACCTGAAGATTTGTATAATAATACAGCTGCTGCCAATGATGATTGGAGTCAAGTTAAGGCTGTAAAAAATAAGAACGTACATAAGTTCCCGATTGGAATATTCCATTGGTATCCGCCGTCAGCAGATGCGCCATTGGCTCTTTTGTGGCTGGCAAAAAATAATAATCCCGATTTGTTTAAAGATGTAGATTTAAGTAAGAGAATAAAGGATTATTACAAAGATCTATATGACATTGAATTGTCTGATGCGGATATAGATTTTATATTTAATCCAAGTTCTGAAGTTGCGAATTAATTTATGGTAAAAAGTTCAATTAGAATAAGGGTAGCATTGATTATGCTACCCTTATTGACATCATTAATAGTTTGGGTATTTGGTAGATATCAGCTAAGTCCTAAGGAAGTTATAACGATTATATTCGATTGGATAAGTGGAAATCCCAATATAGATAAGCAGGGATATTTGGTAGTTGTTTCAATAAGACTAGCTAGGATAATATTGGCACTTCTGGTAGGAATGGGGCTTTCTGTTGCTGGAGTGGCCTTTCAATCTCTTTTTTCAAATCCCTTGACAACGCCAGATATTTTAGGTGTATCTTCGGGTGCTGCTTTTGGAGCTGCTCTGGCTATACTTTTAGATTGCAATTCTTCTATGATACAGGTGATGGCACTGACATTTGGAATTATTGCTGTAATTCTTACGATGATAATTGCAAATATAAATGGATCAAGCACAACGATTATGCTAATTCTATCGGGGATAGTGGTCACATCAGTCTTTAATGCCCTCTTGTCGGGTATTAAGTTTGTCGCAGATCCGCAAAGTAAATTGCCGGCTATAAGCTTTTGGTTAATGGGTAGTATGAGCAATGCTTCTTTTAGAAGTATCGCCTTTTATTCGCCTGCCATAATAGCCGGGACTATCATAATCTATATACTGAGATGGAAATTAAACATCTTGTCTTTGAGTGAAGATGAAGCTAAGGCCATGGGAATAAATTTAAAACTTTTTAAGAGCTTGATTATTGTTGCAAGCACTCTTATTACAGCAAGCTGTGTGGCTCTATGCGGAATTATAGGCTGGGTGGGTCTACTTGTCCCCCACATTTGTAGGATAGTTTTCGGAGTAAATACTAAGATAATTGTGCCTGCGAGCATAAGCTTTGGCGCAACTTTTTTGCTATTGGTGGACACTCTTTCAAGGACCTTGCTGACATCCGAGCTGCCTTTGGGAATCTTGTGTAGTCTATTGGGAGCTCCTATATTTATAATGCTACTTAGAAAATCAAAAGGTGAGCTATGATAATTGAAGTTAATAATTCATCATATGGATGGGTAGGAAGGCCTGCTCTTTTTGAAGGGGTTAGCCTATCTTTGGATAGGGGAGAGGTCTTGGCAATATTAGGCCCCAATGGTATAGGAAAAACAACCTTGTTAAAGAGTTTGATAGGGCTTATACCCTGGAAAAAGGGTGCCACATTTGTCGAAAGTAAGGATATCAAGTCTTACAAGGCAAGTGATTTATATAAGATAATATCTTATGTGCCTCAGGCAAAGACACCGCCATTTTCGCTTACTACCATGGAGATGATTCTTCTTGGAAGAAATCCCCATATAAATATTGTTTCTTCGCCCAAGCAGAAAGATTATGAAATTGCTCGCCAAGTTATAGAGAGGCTGGGCATAGAGTATTTGACCGATGTGAAGGTAAATAAAATGAGCGGTGGGGAACTCCAAATGGTTTTAATAGCAAGGGCTCTTGTAAATAAACCCAAGGTGCTTATTTTAGATGAGCCGGAATCAAATTTAGATTTTAGAAATCAGTTGAAGATACTAAATATTATAAAATATTTGGCTAGAGAGGAAAAAATCGCTTGTATATTCAACACTCATTATCCCCAGCATGCTTTTCGTGTTGCCGATAAGGCCTTGCTACTTGGAAGAGATAAAAATTATTTGTTTGGGGAAGTGAACGAGATTTTAACAAAGGAAAATATAAAAAAATTTTTTCAAGTTGAAGTTTCTGTGGATGAAATAAATGCTAATGATATGTCACTTACGACTATTACCCCCTTATATCTTATTTAGAAAAATAAGCCGAGATGCTATTTTTAAAAGACAGTTGTTAGTTTGTTCAATTTTATAAGTGATAAAATAAAAAATTCAGAAGCACTTATCTTCTGAATTTTTTATTTATCGCAGCTTGCAGCCATAATCTTCACATATGAGATTTAATTTATTAAAAATACTTAGAACACCTTTTTATTTATACTCAGCCTAAGTCCATCCACTCTTCCATTAAGTCATCTAGTTCTTTTGACAAATTATTTCTGTCTTTAGATATGGAATTTACAAGTTCGTAGTCCTCGTAGGTAGATGGGTCTTGGAGTTTTTCATCTAGCTTTTTTAAATCTTCTTCTATTTTATGAATTTTATTTTCCAAAGCTTCCAGTTCGGCCTTTTTTTTCTTGATTTTTTGTCTGTTTTCTCTTTCTTGCCTTTTTATTTTTTCTTTTTCCGTCTTGCTAATAGGTAGGTCATTTTCATCTTCGTCGTCTTTTAAACTCGTTTTTTCTAAATAGTAGTCGTAGTTGCCGAGGTAAGAGTCTAGACCTTTTGATGACACAGCGAAAATTTTGTTGGCTATTTTATTTAAAAAATACCTGTCGTGGGATATGGCAAGTATAGTTCCTTCGTAATCTAGAAGGGCATCTTCTAGTGCCTCCTTGGAGTCTATGTCTAAATGGTTTGTAGGCTCGTCAAGCAGGATGAAGTTGCCGCCTTCTAGCATGAGTTTCAAAAGCGAAAGCCTCGCCCTTTCTCCGCCAGAAAGATCACCTACAAGCTTGAAAATATCGTCGCCTATGAAGTTGAACTTAGCAAGATAAGATCTCACTTGATAGTGATTTAGTTTAGGATAGCTATCCCAGAGTTCATCTATTATAGTTGAATTGGAATTGAGATTGGAAAGCTCTTGGTCAAAGTAAGCTATACGCAAATTGGAGCCATAGGATAAGACCCCTCTATCCGCTTGTATTTTTTTCATTATTATCTTAAAAAGCGTAGATTTTCCTATGCCATTGGGGCCGATGAGGCCTATTCTATCTTTTTTAAAAATTTCGAAGGAAATGTTTTCAAAAATTTGCGTAGAATATGATTTTGCAACTTGTTCACAGCTAAGGACTCTGTAACCAGTTTCCATATCCACCTTAAAAGATATTTTAGCGGCTTCTTTTTCAGCTATGGGATCTATTCTCTTCATTTTGTCTAAGAGTTTTTGCCTAGATTCGCCCTGCTTTATATATCTTGCATTTCCATAAGCTTTAAATCTCTTTATAATTTCTTCTTGTCTTTTAATTTCTTTTTGTTGATTGTCATATTGGTGCTTTTTCATTTCCAAATCTTTTTTTCTTTGCTCATAGAATTTGGAATAATTGCCCCTGTATATTTGTATTTTGCCGTCCTCAAGTAGGAAAATCTTATTTACAATGGCATCGAGAAAGTATCTGTCATGGGAAATCAAGACCAGGGTGCCGGAATAGTCTTTTAGATATTTTTCCAAAAAGCTGATTCCTTCGAGGTCGAGGTGGTTAGTTGGTTCATCTAGAAAAAGGATATCGGGCTTAGAGAGAAGGAGCTTTCCCAAAAGAAGCCTTGACTTCTCACCGCCTGAGAGCATTTTGGGGTCTTGATTTTTTTGTTCTTCAGAAAATCCCAGCCCTTTTATCATTCCATTTACAAGAGACTCCTTAGCATATCCCTGTTTAGACTCATAAATCTCTTGAAGATGAGAATATTCTTTCAAGAGCGAATCCAGATTATCAACAGCCTTGCTAGAAAGAGCAAGCTCTATTTCTTTGAGCTTTTTTTCTATTTCAATTAGCTCAGAAAAAGAAGACATCATCTCATCGTAGACATTGTCTAAGGCGAATGTGGGAGTTTGCTCCAGATAGCCTATTTTCACATCTTTTTGGATATAAATATCGCCAGAGTCCTTATCAAGGGCTCCAATCAAAATTTTCATAAGAGTTGTTTTTCCGGATCCATTATTGCCTATAAGACCTATCTTATCTTTTTCTTCAATGAGAAAAGACAGGCCGTCTAGGATATTTTTATTTGAAAAATCTTTTCTGATTTGAGATGTAGATATTATTGGCATAAATTCCTCCAAAAATATTGTATCAAAACTTATAGTTCTTTAAAAGCTTGTTAAAATTTGATATAATAATGCTAAACAAAAAGTTAACACTTTAAAGGAGGCTTTGAATTGAAACACCCAAGAAATGTATCCGAAACCGTAATTAGGAGATTGCCTATTTACTATAGATACTTGCAAGAAGAAATGGAAATGGGACAAGTTAGGATATCGTCTAAAGAGCTCAGCGAAAAAACAGGCTTTACTGCATCTCAAATCAGACAGGATTTAAATAATTTTGGCGGATTTGGTCAACAAGGTTATGGTTATAATGTGGGCCTTTTAAAGGATGAAATTGCTAAAATTATCGGAATCGACAAGACACGTAAGGCTATAATTGTGGGAGCGGGATCTCTTGGATACGCTATAGCCAGATACCAAGGCTTTAAAAACTCAGGTTTGGAAATTAGAGCCATGTTTGATGTGGATACTGAAAAAATAGGCAAAAAAGTCGAAAACATTGAAGTAAAAGACATGAAAGATTTGGTTTCCTATGTGAGAAGACACAAGATAGAAGTTGGTATAATCACAACCCCAGGTGCTTTTGCACAAGAAATAACTGACGCCTTGATAAAATTAGGTGTCAAGGGAATCTGGAATTTCACACCTGTGGACTTAGATGTTGAAGATGATGTAGTTGTAGAAAATGTTCGCTTGAACGATTCTCTTTTAACTCTTTTCTATTACCTAAATCATCCACTATAGGATAAACAGAGCCCGGTTACGGGCTTATTTTTTTGGAGGAAAAATGCAAATAGAAGAAAAAAATGGCTCTCTCATTCTAAAGGGATTAGAAGATTTTGATGCAAAAAAAATCTTCGAATGTGGTCAGGCTTTCAGATTTATAAAAGAAGAAGACGGATCTTATACAAATGTTGCCCATAAGAAAATTATAAATGTAAAAAATGAAAAAGACGGAGTTTTGATAAGAGCTACTACTTTAAAAGAGTTTGAAGATATATGGTGGGACTATTTTGATTTGGATAGGGATTATGAGCAAATCAGAAAAAAGTTAAGTCCTGATGAAATTTTAAGACCGGCACTAGACTATGGTAAGGGGATAAGAATCTTAAACCAAGACCCCTTTGAGACTATAATAACTTTTATAATCTCTGCCAACAATCAAATTCCAAGGATACAAAAGGCAGTAGAGAAGATAGCAAAGATGTATGGAAGCCCTTTTAAAAGTTATGATGGCAAGACCTACTACACTTTTCCGGATGCCAAAACTCTTAGCAGGGCCAAGGCAGAAGATTTAAGAAAAGATGCCAGAGTTGGCTTTAGAGATGAAAGAATAGTTAAAGCTTCTGAAATGATTAATTCTAAAGAGGTAGACATAGATAAAATTCGAAAAATGGATTTAGAAGATCAAAGAAAAGAGCTTATGAGACTTCCTGGGGTGGGACCAAAGGTCGCAGATTGCATCTTGTTATTTTCTTTTGGCAGATCGGAATCTTTTCCAGTAGATGTGTGGATAAAAAGAGTTGTAGAAAATTTATATTTTGGAGAAGAAATACCAAAATCAAAATTGGCTGCCCATGGAAGGGATATTTTCGGAGCCTATGCAGGTTTCGCTCAACAATATCTCTTTTATTATGGCAGAGAAAATAAACTTGGCAAGTAAGGGCTCTTGTCAAAGAAAAAAGGACTTTACAAGTAAATTAAAAAATTTATAAAAAAATTTGCAAAAGAAGCAAAGATGTATTATCATAATATTAGCACTTGAGATGGTTGAGTGCTAACAATCACAGGAGGGATAAGATGAAACTTAAACCATTACAAGATAAATTAGTAATTAAAAAGGTAGAAGTCGAAGAAACTACTGCTTCAGGAATTGTTCTTCCGAGTGCAGCTAAAGAAGAATCTAACATCGCAGAGGTCATTGCCCTAGGTAAGGATATCAGAGAAGATGAAAAGACCAAGGACGAAGTCAAGGTAGGAGATAGGGTAGTTTTTTCTAAGTATGCTGGAAATGAAATTGAAGTAGAAAAAGAAAAATACGTTATAATAAAGTATTCTGATATATTAGCAGTTATTGGCTAAGGAGTGATTTAGATGGCAAAAGATATAAAATTTAAAGAAGATGCAAGAGCTGGTCTTTTAAGAGGCATAGACATACTTGCAGATACAGTTAAAGTTACCCTTGGACCCAAGGGAAGAAATGTAATTTTAGACAAGGAATATGGCTCACCTGTAATCACCAATGATGGTGTTACAATTGCCAGAGACATTTCATGCGAAGATAGGTTTGAAGATATGGGAGCTCAACTTTTAAAAGAAGTCGCAACCAAGACAAATGATGTAGCAGGAGATGGTACAACAACCGCAACTCTGCTTGCTCAAGCCATTATCCATGAAGGAATAAAGAATCTGGCAGCAGGTGCTAACCCAATGGTTCTTAGAAGGGGTATAGCAAAGGCTGTAGAAGAGGTTGTAGAAGGCTTGAAAGAATATTCGGTTCCAGTTGAAAGCAAGGAATCAATTGCTCAAGTAGCTGCAATTTCAGCTGCTGATGAAAAAATTGGTGAACTCATTGCAGAAGCCATGGAAAAGGTGGGAAAAGACGGCGTAATAACCGTAGAAGAATCCAAGTCCATGGGAACAAGCTTGGAAGTTGTTGAAGGTATGCAATTTGACAGAGGCTATGTATCGCCTTATATGATTACAGATAGTGAAAAGATGGTTGCAGAATTGGAAAGTCCTTATGTTTTAATCACGGATAAAAAGATTACAAACATTCAAGACTTGCTTCCGCTCTTGGAACAAGTGCTTCAATCTTCAAAGCCACTTTTGATAATTGCAGAAGATATAGAAGGCGAAGCTTTGGCAACACTTGTTTTGAACAAGCTAAGAGGAACTTTGAATATAGTTGCAGTAAAGGCTCCTGGATATGGAGACAGAAGAAAAGAGATGCTCGAAGATATAGCAATCTTGACAGGTGGTAGAGTTATTTCTTCTGACTTGGGTCAAGAATTGAAGGATGCTCAAATCTCAGATCTTGGTACTTGTGCAAAGGCGAGAGTTGAAAAAGATCTTACAGTTATAGTAGATGGTTCTGGGGACAAGGCTAAGATTAAGGATAGGACAGCTCAAATCAAGGCACAAATAGAAGCCTCAGACAGCGAATTTGACATTTCTAAATTAAATGAAAGACTTGCAAAGCTTGCAGGTGGTGTAGCTGTTATAAAGGTTGGTGCAGCAACTGAAGTTGAGCTTAAAGAAAGAAAGCTTAGAATAGAAGATGCCCTTTCGGCAACAAGAGCAGCAGTTGAAGAAGGAATCGTTCCAGGAGGTGGAACAGTTCTCTTGGACTTGGTAGGCAGAGTTGAGGCTCTTTCTGAAAAGTGTGAAGCTGATGAAAAAACAGGTGTTAATATAATCGCCAGAGCACTTTTGGAACCAGTAAAACAAATAGCTATAAATGCTGGACTTGAAGGAAGCGTAGTTGCTGAAAAAGTAAGAAGCGAAAAACCGGGCATAGGATATGATGCTGCAAATGACAAATATGTAGATATGGTAAAAGCTGGAATTGTAGACCCAACTAAGGTTACAAGATCGGCTCTACAAAATGCGGCTTCAGTTTCGGCAATGATTCTTACAACAGAAGCAGCAGTTGCAACAGTAAAAGAAGACACCCCCCCAATGATGCCACAACAAGGCATGGGCGGAATGGGCATGATGTAATTTAGTGAAAATATAGAAATGAGGACTGCATTTTCTAGTAGTTTCATGAATCAAAAAATACCAGAGGTTTATATTTCCTCTGGTATTTTTTATGCTACATAATTATGAAAAAAGTCAAGGTATAAAAACATCTGCCAAATGAGATTAGACCAATACAAAAGGCAGATCCTAGAACTGCCTTTTAATTAAACCAAAAATCATCTATTCATAGACTACATCCACTGTGCTGTCTTCTTTTATTATGAATATAAGCTTGTCCTCATTTGATTTTTTGATTTTGCCATTTACAAGAAAATGCTTCAAACTTTTCCCAAAAGGTGGACTGGCAAGTATTTCTACTCTGCTACCAGGCTCCACAAGACCTTCTGAATTTGACGAAAGCGTAGGAGCAAGGATAAGCCTTACTAGGGACGAGTCCTCTCTTTTTAAGATGAAGATAAGATGCCTTGATGCGTCTTCAAAATCAAAAAAACTGGACTCTGGCTTGTAGCCTTTCGCATTCACTTCGATTAGATGGCGACCGGGACTTATGTTTTGTCCAGATTTAAAATCTTTTTTGTCCAAAGTCACATCTGCGTCTAAGACTTCTCCTATTTCATTTCTTATTTCTATTACTAATTTGTTTTTATTTTCCTTGCTTTTTACCAAGCCCAAGAGGGCATTTTCCAGATTTTTGCGAGCGTTTTGAATTTCTAATTTGTCAGTGGATCTTGCCAAAATTTCTAAGGCCCTATCAGTTTCGTAAATCAAATTTTCATAAGATCTATTTGTGTAAGAGTCATTTTTTATAGCCTGAGCCTTATCCAAGACCTTTTTAAGTGAAGACCTTATGTCATCAAGAGTCTGGTCATCTTTTGGATAGCCTAATTTATCCACGCAAAGATTTAAAATTTTGCAAACTTGGGCCCTAGTTAGGGGGTCTTGGGGCTTGAAAGAACCATCTAAAAATCCATTTATTATGCCTAAGCTGCGCAAAGATTCAAGAGCATTTCTCTCTTCTTTTGAAAGATTTGAGGTGTCTTTGAAATTATCAATCGAATCGCTTGAAATTCTATAAATTTTTGAAATAATCATCGCACACTCTATGCGAGTAGTCTTAGCAGAAGGCATGAAATTTTCAGAATCGTAAATCAAATAATTTTTTGCCTGGGCAAGAGCCAAAGCGTTCCAAAACCAACTTTTATAAGAAACATCTTTAAAACTTGGCGACTCAAAATCTTTTTTCTCCCAGAGATTTTTGAATATCTCATACACTTGGGCTCTCGAAACCCTATCTTGAGGCTTAAATGTCTTGTCGGGAAAACCCTGTATTAAATTTTTCTCAGCTGCCCAATCTATATAAGACTTTGCCCAGTTATCATCTATATCTATAAAATTGTGAGCGAATGTGCTGACAGGAGCAAGAGCAAGTATCAGCATCGCAAAAAAAATATGTATCTTCTTCATTATAACTCCTTTAGTATATAATAAACTTTAAGGTTCAATAAATCAATTTTTAGAGTCTTTTTAAGCTTAATCTTGAATATTTGCCATATTTAGGTAAAATAAAAGCGTAAAGGTCTAAAAAATTATGAAAGGCAAATTTAAATTTGCCAGCTTAGTTTAGTATTGGAGGATAAAATGGGATTAATTGAAAAATTAACAGAAGATTTAAAACAAAAGGGAGCCAAGATAGTGTTTCCAGAAGGCGCAGATAGGAGAATCCTTTCAGCTTGCAAGCGTCTTAAAGAAGAAGGAGTAATAGAACCTATAGTTCTTGGAAAAAAGGCTGAAGTTGAAAAAATGGCTGAAGAATTAAAAATAGACTTGAGCAAGCTAAACTTCAGAGACCCAGAAACAGACCCAGAGTTCGAAAGCTTGAGTCAAGCCTTCTTTGAAAGAAGAAAAGGCAAAGTAACAATAGAAGAAGCAAAAGAGATTTTGAAAAATCCTAACTACTTTGGAACAATGCTTGTATTTACAGAAAAAGCCGATGGTATGGTATCAGGAGCTGTTGGCACAACTGGTGACACCGTAAGGCCAGCCCTACAAATAATAAAGACAAAGCCCGGCATATCAAAAGTTTCAGGCTCATTTATAATGATAAGAGGACAAGAAAGATATCTCATGGCAGACTGTGCGATAAACATCGACCCAACTGAAGATGACCTAGCTCAATCTGCAATAGCATCTAAAGAAACAGCTAAAAAATTTGGCATAGATCCAAAAATAGCCATGCTATCCTTCTCAACAAAAGGCTCAGCATCACATCCTTTCGTAGACAAGGTTGTAAATGCAACCAAAAAAGCTTTAGAAATGGACCCAAGCCTTGTTTTGGATGGCGAACTTCAATTTGATGCAGCCTTTGTAGAAAGCGTTGGAGCTAAAAAAGCACCAGGATCAAAAGTTGCGGGCCATGCCAACGTATTTATATTCCCATCTCTTGAAGCAGGAAATATAGGCTACAAGATAGCTCAAAGATTTGGTGGATTCGAAGCAATAGGACCAATCCTCCAAGGCTTAAACAAACCCGTAAACGACCTTTCAAGAGGTTGCAACGAAGACGAAGTAGTGGCTCTTGCAAAAATAACAGCAGCCCAAGCAAAACTATAATAATCACAAATAAGAAAAAAATCGGCACCGAGATAAAACTCTGTGTCGATTTTTTTATATAATATTTTATATTCTATTGAAGAAAAAGTGTTGGGCATTTTCAAATCAAAGCGTTTTAATTAGAAAAAACAAAAAAATAATTTTATTGGAGAAAAATTTGAAAAAAATAAAAATATAATAAATAAAAATATAATAAAAGATGAAAAAAATTTACACAGAAAATAAGATTAGAAAAATATAAAAAAACTATGCAAAAAAGCTTGTTTTAATACAAACGATAGGGTATAATGTTTAAGCGTTTGTAGTAAATGTTGCGATGAGGCGATAGGTTGCTTGGAGCAAAAAGGAAGAAAGCTCCAAGGGTAATTACCGCTGAGAAGTCGGAAAAATCCGGCGTATGGTTATCTTCCGCTTTTTTATAAAAGCCCATGACACACCAGGCTGTGTGTATCGATGACCCTATCGTAAAACAAATATGCGATTGGAGGAATAAAATGGCAAATAACGCAAAACAAAAAATCAGAATTAGACTGAAAGCTTACGACCACGAGTTACTTGATAGCTCTGCAGGAAAAATCGTTGAAGCTGCAAAGGCTACAGGAGCCACTGTATCAGGCCCGGTTCCACTGCCTACTGAAAAGGAAATAATCACAATCCTTAGAGCAGTTCACAAGTACAAGGACTCGAGAGAACAATTCGAACAAAGAACCCACAAGAGATTAATAGACATCATTGGTCCAAACCAAAAGACAGTAGATGCTCTTATGAAACTTAATCTACCAGCGGGCGTTGATATCGAAATCAAGTTATAATTGTTCTTTTATATGATTGCTTGCAATCCGCTATAATTTTTGGAGGTGTAGAAATGAAATATATAATCGGCAAAAAAGTCGGAATGACTCAAATTTTCGACGAAAAGGGAACAGTTACCCCTGTTACGGTTATAGAATCTGAGCCAAACATTGTGGTTCAGGTAAAAACAGAAGAAGTTGACGGCTACAAGGCTGTTCAAATTGCTTCAGGCAATGTGAAAGAAAGAAAAGTAAATAAACCTACAAAGGGTCACTTCGACAAGGCCAGTGTAGAATACAAAAAGTATCTAAGAGAGTTCAGAGTTGAAGATGAAAATGCCTACAAGGTAGGAGACGAAATAAAGGTTTCCGTTTTTGCGGAAAATGACAAGGTTGACGTAATAGGAACTAGCAAGGGTAAGGGTACTCAAGGTGTTATAAGCCGCCATGGATTTGGTAGAGGTAGAGAAAGCCACGGTTCTAAATTCCACAGAATGCCCGGTGGTATGGGCGCTGCTTCATATCCAGGAAAAGTTTTTAAGGGTCATAGAATGGCTGGAAAAACAGGACATGATAGAGTTACCGTACAAAATCTAGAAGTAGTTAAGGTTTTTGAAGACAAGAACCTAATCCTTATAAAGGGAGCAGTTCCCGGACCTAAGAAGGGTCTTGTTATTATCAAAGAAACCGTTAAAACCGGCAAGTAATGGAAGGAGGTTCAAACATGCCTAAGATTCAAATGATAAATATGCAGGGAGAACCTGTTGGCGATATTGAGCTAAAGGAAAACATATTTGATATAGAAATTAATGAGCACGCTGTTTACCTAGTGGTAAAAAACATTCTTGCCAACAAGAGACAAGGAACTAAAAGTGCTAAGACTCGCGCCGAAGTAAGAGGCGGGGGAAGAAAGCCATGGAGACAAAAGGGAACAGGTAGAGCAAGACAAGGAAGTATAAGATCACCTCAATGGAGAGGCGGCGGAATTGTTTTTGCGCCAAAGCCAAGAGATTATTCTTACACAACACCTAAAAAAGTAAGAAGATTGGCCCTAAAGAGTGTTCTAACTTCTAAGCTTCAAAACAATGAAATAATATTGGTAGACGAAATTAAAATGCAAACAGCTAAGACTAAGGCGTTCAACGAATTTTTAAAAGCTATCAAGGCTGACAAAAAAGCTTTGGTTGTTACAGACGGAAAAGATGAAAATGTTGTAAGAAGTGCTAGAAACATTGCAGGAGTTGCAACTTCAATGGCACAAAACATCAACGTTTACGATCTTTTGAAATACAACTCCCTAGTTCTTACAAAGGATGCCCTTGATGTAATACAGGAGGTGTTTAACTAATGTCAATTTACGATATTCTAAAAAGACCCATAGTTACTGAAAAGTCTATGAAAGATATGGAAGAAAACAAGTACACATTTGAAGTTGACAAGAGTACCAACAAGACTGAAGTTAAAAAAGCAGTTGAAAAGATTTTCGGTGTTAAGGTAGAAAAAGTTAACACAATGAATGTAAGAGGCAAGAAGAAAAGACAAGGTGTCAGCGTAGGATTTACACCAAGCTACAAAAAAGCAATTGTAAAGCTAACAGCTGATTCAAAACCTATTGAATTTTTCGATGGAATGCAATAAGGGGTGAAATAAATTGGCAGTAAAAGGATTTAAACCTACAACTCCAGGCCGCAGAACTATGATGGTGGCAACTTTTGAAGAAGTTACCAAAACTAAGCCTGAGAAATCACTTACAATAAATCTAAATTCAACCGGAGGAAGAAATGCGCAAGGCAGAATCACTTCGAGATTTAGAGGCGGCGGAGTTAAAAGAAAATATAGAATTATAGATTTCAAAAGAAATAAGGACAACATACCAGCAAGTGTTGCATCAATTGAGTATGACCCTTACAGAACAAGCTACATTGCGCTTTTAAATTATGTAGATGGAGAAAAAAGATATATCATAGCTCCTAACGGATTAAAGGTTGGCGACAAAGTTGAATCTGGCGAACATGCAGATATCAAGATTGGTAATGCCCTTCCTCTAAGAGTCATTCCAGTAGGTACAATTGTACACAACATAGAAATGGTTCCTGGAAAAGGCGGTCAAATCGCAAGAAGTGCTGGAGCAAGCGCCCAACTAATGGCAAAAGAAGGAAAGTATGCTCAACTTAGACTTCCTTCAGGAGAATTCAGACTTGTAAATATCGACTCAAAAGCTACAATCGGTCAAGTTGGAAATCTTTCACACGAACTAGTTAGACTAGGAAAAGCTGGAAAGAGCAGATATCTAGGCAGAAGACCATCAGTAAGAGGATCTGCCATGAACCCAGTAGACCATCCACACGGTGGTGGTGAAGGTAGAGCTCCTATAGGTAGACCTTCTCCAATGACACCATGGGGCAAGAAGGCAATGGGACTTAAGACTAGAAAGAAAAACAAAAAGTCTGACAAGTACATCGTAAGAAGAGCAAAGGCTAAGTAAGGAGGAAAATAATGGCAAGATCCGTAAAAAAAGGACCATTTGCAGATGAACACCTATTAAAAAAGGTGAGAGAATTAAACGCAGCAAATGATAAAAAAGTTGTAAAGACATGGTCTCGTCGTTCAACAATATTTCCTGAAATGGTATCGCATACAATAGCAGTGCATGACGGAAGAAAGCACGTTCCAGTATATATAACAGAAGATATGGTTGGTCATAAACTTGGAGAGTTCGTAGCAACAAGAACCTTCAAAGGACACGCAGGAAAGAGCGAAAAGAGTACAGGAGTTAAATAAGGAGGGGTCATATGGAAACTAAAGCAACAGCAAAGTATGTTAGAATTTCACCCCTAAAGGTGAATTACATCTGCGCCGAAATTCGTGGCAGACAAGTAGATGAGGCCCTTGCAATCTTAAAATTCACACCTAAAAGAGGTGCAAAAGCACTATACAAGGTGCTACATTCTGCAGTAGCAAATGCTGAAAACAACCTAAACCTAGACAGGGCTAACCTATATGTGAAAAAAGCATTTGCAAATGACGGTCCTACAATGAAGAGATTTCGCCCTAAGGCAAAAGGAATGGCTTATCCAATCCTTAAAAGATCATCTCACATTGGCGTTGTCGTAGCAGAAAGAGAGTAAGGAGGTATATAAATGGGTCAAAAAGTAAACCCACACGGTCTTAGAGTAGGAATAATCAAAGACTGGGATTCAAAATGGTATGCTGACAAAAAGAATTTTGCAGACCTTCTAGTAGAAGACGAAAAAATTCGTGAATATATAAAAAACAAACTTTATGCTGCGGGAATTTCAAAAATACTAATTGAAAGAGCGGCAAACAAAGCTAAAATCTCTGTCCACACTTCAAAGCCAGGAATGGTAATCGGCAGAGGAGGCGTAGGAGTAGAAGAACTTAGAGCTGAAGTTGAAAAGCTTACAGGAAGAAGCTCAATAATCAATGTAGAAGAAGTAAAAAATCAAGACTTAGACGCTCAACTAGTAGCTGAATCAATAGCTGAATCACTTGAAAGACGTGTATCTTTCAGAAGAGCTATGAAACAAGCCATCCAAAGAACTTTAAGAGCTGGAGCAAAAGGCATAAAGACAGCTGTTTCTGGAAGACTTGGCGGAGCTGATATGGCTAGAACAGAAGGATATTCAGAAGGAACAATTCCTCTACAAACCCTAAGAGCTGATATAGACTACGGATTCGCAGAAGCCGACACAACCTATGGAAAAATAGGCGTAAAAGTATGGCTATACAAGGGTGAAGTTCTTCCACAAATCACAGAAGAAACAAGAAAAAACAGAAGAAGAGACAGAAACCAAAAATCTGGAGCTCAAAATAGAAGAAACAACAAACCGGGTAGAGAAAATCAAAACTTTAAAAGAAGAAGCAACAAACCCGGCAAAGAAAGAACAAACGCCTAAGCTGAAGGGAGGATTAAGACTATGTTAATGCCTAAAAGAGTTAAATACCGTCGTGTCCACAGGGGCAGGATGAAGGGTAAGGCACATCGCGGAAACACCTTGACATATGGTGAGTATGGTTTGAAAGCCCTTGAGCCTGCTTGGATAACTTCTAATCAAATCGAGGCAGCACGTCGTGCTATGACAAGATACATTAGAAGAGGCGGAAATATATGGATAAAAATATTCCCGGACAAACCGGTTACAGAAAAGCCTGCTGAAACTCGTATGGGTTCTGGTAAAGGGGCGCCTGCTTACTGGGTGGCAGTAGTAAAACCAGGAAGAATAATGTTTGAAATGAGCGGAGTTTCAGAAGAAATCGCAAGAGAAGCAATAAGACTTGCAGCAATGAAACTTCCAATAAAGACAAAATTTGTTATGAAAGCAAAGGATGGTGAATCAAATGAAGACTAAAGAAATTCGCCAAATGACAGATGAACAATTAAATAGCAAGGTTAACGAACTAAAAAACGAGTTATTTAATTTGAGATTTCAATTGGCTACAGGTCAACTTGATAATCCATTGAGAATAAAGACAGTAAAGAGAAGCATTGCAAGAATAAAGACTATAATCACAGAACGTGCAATGAAAATCGGGAAGGAGGCTTAACTCTCATGGAAAGAAACTCGAGAAAAACCATAGTGGGAAGAGTGGTAAGCGATAAGATGGACAAGACCATTACAGTTGCTGTTGAGACGTTAGTCGCACATCCCATTTACAAGAAGAGATTTAAAAAGACAACAAAATTCAAAGCTCATGACGAGAATAATGAATGTGGTATTGGTGATTTGGTAAAAATTATGGAGACAAGACCACTATCAAAAGACAAGAGATGGAGACTAGTTAACATTATTGAGAAGGCTCAATAAAATAATTAAGGAGGGTTTCTGATGATACAACAAGAAACAAGACTTAGGGTTGCAGACAATTCCGGAGCTAGAGAACTACTTGTCATTAAAGTTTTAGGTGGTACAAACAGAAGGACTGCCAATATTGGAGACATTGTGGTTTGCTCTGTAAAAAATGCAACACCGGGTAGCGTTGTTAAGAAAGGCAGCGTTGTAAAAGCTGTTATCGTAAGAACAACTAAAGGAATTAGCCGTAAAGATGGATCATATATAAAATTTGATGACAATGCTGCGGTAGTTATAAAAGAAGACAAAAGTCCCGTGGGAACTCGTATTTTTGGACCTGTTACAAGAGAATTAAGAGCAGGCAACTTTATGAAGATAATCTCACTAGCACCGGAAGTACTTTAATTGGAGGTGTAGTATGAAAATTAAAAAAGGCGACACTGTAAAAGTAATTGCGGGCAAGGATAGAGGAAAGACCGGTAAGGTTGTAAAAAGTTTGCCCAGAGAACAACGTGTAGTTGTTGAAGGAGTAAATATAGTAACTAAGCATGTAAAGCCAAAGGGACCACAAGAACCTGGCGGACTTACAAAGGTTGAAAATCCGATCCACGTATCTAATGTAATGTATTACGACGAAAAGACCAAAAAAGGCACAAGAATCGGATATAGATTTGAAGATGGAAAGAAAGTTAGATATAAAAAATCTGACGGATCCACAATCAAGTAAGAGAGGAGGTAGAGTATGACATCAAGACTAAATGACAAATATAAAAACGAAGTTATAAAAAGTCTAATAGATGAATTTGGATATAAAAACATAATGGAAGTTCCAAGACTTGAAAAAGTAATCATAAACATTGGACTTGGAGAAGCTAAAGACAATCCAAAAGCCTTAGAAAGTGCAGTAAATGAACTTACACTAATCGCAGGCCAAAAGCCAGTTGTAACAGTAGCTAAAAAATCAATAGCTAACTTTAAATTGCGTGAAGGTCACAAGATTGGTTGCAAAGTAACCCTTAGAGGTGAAAAAATGTATGCCTTCCTAGACAAGCTTATGAATATCGCTCTGCCCCGCGTAAGAGACTTTAGAGGAGTTAAAGCGAGTGCTTTTGACGGAAGAGGAAACTATGCTCTTGGACTTAAAGAACAACTTATTTTCCCTGAAATCGAGTATGACAAAGTTGACGAGATAAGAGGTATGGACATTGCCATTGTAACAACAGCCAAGACTGACGAGGAAGCAAAATTCTTCCTTGAAAGAATGGGAATGCCATTTGAAAAATAAGGAGGAGACATGGCAAAGAAATCAATGATTGCAAAACAACAGAGAGAACCTAAGTTTTCAACACGCGCATACACAAGATGTAGAATTTGCGGAAGACCACACTCTGTTTTGAAAAAATACGGTATTTGCAGAATATGCTTTAGAGAATTGGCATACAAGGGCCAAATCCCGGGCGTAAAAAAAGCAAGCTGGTAATACCGGAAAGGAGGCAAAACCTATGATGACAGACCCAATTGCAGATATGCTTACAAGAGTTCGTAACGCAGGCAGTGCAAGACACAAATCTGTTGACGTTCCGGCTTCAAAGATTAAAAAAGAGATTTCGGAAATACTTCTAAATGAAGGATATATAAAGAATTATGACGTCATAGAAGATGATAAACAAGGCGTTATTAGAATAGATTTAAAATACGGACCCAACAACGAAAGAGTTATTACAGGACTTAAGAGAATTTCAAAGCCAGGTTTGAGAGTATATGTTTCCTCAAACGATGTGCCAAAAGTTTTAGGTGGACTTGGAATTGCTATTATTTCAACTTCAAAGGGAATAATGACTGACAAAAAAGCTCGTGCAGAAAGAGTTGGCGGAGAAGTTATTTGCTACGTTTGGTAAACAGGAGGTGTTAGAATGTCCAGAATTGGAAAAAAACCAATTGAAATCCCTCAAGGCGTAGACGTAAAAGTTGAAGGTCACAAGGTGACTGTAAAAGGCCCTAAGGGTGAACTCGTAAAAGAGTTTAATAAAGAAATGGAAATAAAATTGGAAGAAGGAGTTCTAACTGTAAGTCGTCCAAGTGAGAGCAAAAACCACAGATCACTGCATGGACTTACAAGAACACTTATCTTCAATATGATTGAAGGCGTTACACAAGGATACAAAAAAGAACTTGAAATCGTCGGAACAGGATATAGAGCAGCCAAGAACGGCAAAAAACTTGCTCTAACACTAGGATTTTCTCATCCTTTGGAACTTGAAGATCCAGCCGGCATAGAAGTTGAAGTACCAAAGCCAAATCAAATCATAATTTCAGGAATCGACAAGCAAAAAGTCGGAGCATATGCTGCTCACGTAAGAAGCTACAGAGAACCAGAACCATACAAGGGTAAGGGTATCAAGTATGTCGATGAAATAATAAGACGTAAAGTCGGAAAAACAGGTAAGTAGGAGGTAAAGTATGTTTAAAAGAGTTGACAGAGAAAAAAACAGACTTAAAAGACATAAAAGAATAAGACGTAAAGTCAAAGGAACTCCTTCTACACCAAGATTATGTGTTTTCAGATCTGGTAAGCACATTTATGCTCAAGTTATAGATGATGTAAATGCAGTAACACTTGTATCGGCATCAACACTTGAAAAGAATATAGGATCAGAAGGAAAGAATATGGAAGCTGCTCAAAAAGTAGGAGAAACTGTTGCAAAAAGAGCTCTTGAAAAGGGAATCGAAGCAGTAGTTTTCGACAGAGGCGGCTATATATATCAAGGAAGAATAAAAGCACTTGCAGATGCTGCAAGAGAAGCAGGACTAAAGCTGTAAAGGAGGGAGAATTTGGAACGTTCATTAATTAACGCAAGCGAACTAGACTTGGAAGAAAGAGTTGTTGCATTAAACAGAGTTGCCAAAGTCGTTAAGGGCGGTAGAAACTTCAGATTTGCTGCTTTGGTTGTAGTAGGCGATGGAAATGGACACGTAGGTGTCGGAACAGGTAAGGCGCTTGAAGTGCCAGAAGCCATAAGAAAAGCTACTCAAGATGCAAAGAAAAAGCTTGTAGAGGTATCTGTAGAGAATGGAACAATTCCTCACGAAATAACTGGAATTTTTGGAGCTGGCAGAGTGTTTTTGAAGCCTGCTAATCCAGGTACAGGAGTTATCGCAGGTGGAGCAGTTCGTGCTATATGCGAACTTGCTGGAATCACAGACATTCGTACTAAAAATCTTGGTTCAAACAACTCAAGAAATATTGTCAATGCTACAATGAATGCGCTGACATCTCTTAAGACTGCAGAAAAAGTT
The DNA here is from genome assembly GCA_021307325.1 of Peptoniphilus sp. GNH. NCBI lineage: Bacteria > Bacillati > Bacillota > Tissierellia > Tissierellales > Peptoniphilaceae > Peptoniphilus > Peptoniphilus sp. GNH. The sequence continues at coordinate 1,566,426 of CP089931.1, forward strand.
GCAAAACTTAGAAATAAATCAGTACAAGAGATCTTATAAGGGGGTATTCTTAATGAGTAAAATCAAAATAAAATTAGTAAAGAGCCCTATAGGTAGAATCGACAACCACAAGAAGATAGTTAAGGCTCTAGGCTTTAAAAAACTTTTACAAGTTGTTGAAAAAGAAGATACACCTCAAATCAGAGGTATGATCAACAAAATCAGTTACATGCTGGAAGTAGAAGAATAAAAGGTGGTGAACTAGTTGAAATTACACAATCTAAGACCAGCCGAAGGCGGCGGGGTTAAAGCTAAAAAGCGTGTAGGTAGAGGTATTGGTTCAGGACTTGGCAAGACTTCCGGACGTGGACACAAGGGACAAAATGCCAGAAGCGGCGGTGGAGTAAGACCAGGTTTTGAAGGTGGTCAAATGCCGCTATTCAGACGTCTTCCAAAGAGAGGATTCACAAATATATTTGCCAAAGAAACAGTGGCAATTAATGTAGATACATTAAATTCATTTGAAAAAGGAACAGTTGTTACAAAAGAACTACTAATAGAAAAAGGCATTATTAAAAAATCAAAGGCAAAAGATGGAGTTAGAATATTAGGAAATGGTGAACTTAATGTTGCTCTAACAGTGCAAGCTAACCACTTCTCAAAGTCTGCGGCAGAAAAAATTGAGGCTGCTGGAGGAAAGGCCGAGGTGATCTAATTGCTATCTACCTTTAAGAATGCATGGAAGGTCCCAGAACTAAGGAAGAAGATGATTTTCACAGTATTGATGCTCTTCCTTTACAGATTGGGATCACAAATTGCAGTGCCTTATATAGATAAACAAGCTGTTGCAGCATTAGTTGAGCAAGGTTCAAATTCAATTTTGGGATTTCTTGATCTCATGTCAGGTGGAAACTTAACAAACTTTTCCATCTTTGTTGCAAACATATATCCATATATCACCGCTTCAATCGTTCTACAACTTTTGACAATAGCGATACCTTCCTTAGAAGCTCTTTCAAAAGAAGGAGACACAGGAAGAAAGAAAATTGCTGCTTACACAAGATACTTGTCAATAGCAATTTCGGCTGTTCAAGCGATAGGATATACCATGGGTGCTTTTAAATCAGCATCACAGGCAAGCGGATTTTTACAACATACAATAGTTGTACTTTCAGTAGTGGCAGGATCATGTATTCTAGTATGGATAGGAGAACAAATAACTGAAAAAGGTATAGGAAATGGTATCTCACTTCTTATATTTGCAGGTATAGTAACTCGTTTCCCAAAAGATATACTAAGATCATTTCAATTAGTTAGATTTGGATATGCAAGTCCAGTATTTCTTGCAATATTCCTAATATTAGCAATTCTAATAATAGTATTTGTTGTAATACTAAATGAAGGAGAAAGAAGAATTCCAGTTCAATATGCAAAAAGAGTAGTCGGAAGAAAGATGTATGGCGGACAAGCTACTCACATCCCGATTAAAGTATTGATGTCTGGAGTAATGCCTATAATATTTGCAAACTCAATATTGGCAATTCCTGGAACAATAGCAATGTTTTCGCAAGAAGGATCTTCAACACAAAAATTCATAATAAAATGGATGACTACAGGAGGACTTCCAGGAACGATATTATATATAATACTAAGCATTATTTTCATAATATTCTTCACATACTTCTATACAACAATCCAATTTAATACAGTCGAATACTCCAAGAGCATGCAACAAAATGGAGGATTTATCCCAGGAATAAGACCAGGAAAACCGACAAGTGACTACATGCAAAGAGTATTAAATAGACTAGTTTTACCAGGCGCCATAGCACTTGCTATACTTACAATATTGCCGGTAATACTTGGAAAAGTTGCAAATCTACCATTTAGTTTTGGTGGAACATCCATGATAATCGTTGTAGGAGTTGTACTTGAAACCGCAAGAGTCCTTGAGCAACAAATGCTAATGAGACACTATAAAGGCTTCTTGAAATAAGGGGAGATTAAAATGAGACTTGTAATTTTGGGACCTCCAGGAGCTGGAAAAGGAACCCAAGCACAATACATTGTTGATGAATATAAAATCCCACATATATCCACAGGAGACATATTCAGGGAAAATATTAAAAATGGTACAGATTTGGGCAAAAAAGCTAAATCATACATGGATAACGGACATTTGGTACCAGACGAACTTGTAAATGAAATAGTTGCAGATAGACTTAGAAAAGACGACTGCAAAGATGGATTTTTGCTAGATGGCTACCCAAGAACAGTATCCCAAGCAGTAGTATTAGACTCGGAGCTTGCAAAGATGGGCAAGGCCCTTGATAGAGTTATAAATGTAGAAGTACCGGCAAAGATTTTAATAAAAAGAGCAGTAGGAAGAAGAATCTGCAAGACATGCGGAGCAACCTACCATACTGAATTTAATCCTCCAAAAGTTGCAGGCAAATGCGACAGTGATGGAACTGATTTGATTCAAAGAGATGATGATACAGAAGAAACTGTCAAAACAAGGATTGAAGTTTACGAAAATCAAACCGCTCCCTTGATTGATTACTATAAAGCCCAAGCTCTACTGCTTACAGTCGATGGACAAGGCGATATAAAGGAAGTCTTTCAAGCTATTAAAAAGGGTTTAGAAAACAATTAATGGATTCGACTTTTTTACTAGAAAGAGGAAGGTTAGCTAGGGCCTTGGCAGGAAGAGACAAGGGTGAAGTTTTTGTGATAACAGAAATTTTATCCAAAGACTATGTTCTGATTGCAGATGGCAAAAGGAGAAGTTTACGAAATCCGAAAAAGAAAAAAATAAAGCATCTATCACTTTATAAGGATAAGATAATCCTAGATGGAGACAATTTAACTGACTCCTATATAAGAAAGATGCTAAAGCCCTATGGCAATTAAGGAGGCGAGGGACTGTGGCAAAAGAAGATGTAATTGAGGTTGAAGGAACTGTTGTAGATGCCTTACCTAATACAAACTTTAAAGTGAAGCTTGAAAATGGACACATAATATTGGCCCATATTTCAGGAAAACTCAGAATGAATTATATAAGGATTCTGCCGGGCGACCGAGTTACTCTGGAGCTCTCGCCCTATGATTTAACTCGTGGTAGAATTACTTGGCGTAAAAAATAAGTGATTTCCTATAAAGTAGGAGGGATATAATGAAAGTAAGACCATCTGTTAAAAAGATGTGCGAAAAATGTAAAATTATAAAAAGACACGGACGAGTAATGGTTATTTGTGAAAATCCGAAACATAAACAAAGACAAGGATAAGGAGGTTAGCTTTAATGGCAAGAATTGCTGGTATTGACTTACCAAGAGAAAAGCGTGTAGAAATAGGCTTAACTTATATCTTTGGTATTGGAAGGGCTAGATCTCAAGAAATCCTAACAAACGCTGGTGTTAACTTTGATACAAGAGTGAAGGATTTGACAGAGGCTGAACTTGCAAGCATCAGAGAACAAATTGACAAATATCATGTAGAAGGAGATCTTCGTCGTGATATTGCAATGAGTATAAAAAGACTTAGAGAAATTAACTGCTACCGTGGAATTAGACATAAAAAAGGTCTTCCCGTAAGAGGTCAAAAGACAAAGACCAATGCTAGAACAAGAAAAGGTCCTAAGAAATTGGTATCTAAGAAGAAGTAAGGGGGGATATGAATGGCTAAAAAACCGGTTAAAAAAACCACAACACGTGTTAGAAGAAGACAACGTAAAAATATAGAAAAAGGTCAAGCTCATATAGCTTCCACATTCAACAACACCATGGTTACACTTACAGACATGAGCGGTAATGTAATCTCATGGGCAAGTGCTGGACAATTAGGCTTTAGAGGAAGCAGAAAGTCAACTCCTTTTGCAGCACAAGAAGCAGCACAAGAAGCGGCTATAAAAGCAAAAGAACATGGTTTAAAGACTGTTGAAGTATATGTTAAGGGACCAGGATCAGGAAGAGAAGCAGCTATTAGATCTCTTCAAGCAACTGGACTTGAAGTAACTATGATTAAGGACGTTACTCCTATACCTCACAACGGATGTAGACCACCAAAGCGTAGAAGAGTTTAATGTTTTTGTGGCCTGTTCTGGGAAAGGAGGACTATAATGATAGAGATAGAAAAACCAAGCATTGATATAGATGAAATGTCAGATGACGGTAAATTTGGTAGATTTATAGTTGAACCCTTGGAAAACGGCTATGGTATCACACTGGGAAACTCTCTTAGAAGAGTCTTATTATCATCTCTTCCAGGCGCAGCGGTTTCCTTTGTGAATATTCGTGGTGTTGAGCATGAATTTGCAACAATTCCAGGTGTACTTGAAGATGTACCTGAAATCATCCTAAACTTAAAAGGACTGGTATTGAAATCAAGCAGTGAAGAGCCAGTTAAGGTGGTTATAGAAAAAAAGGGAGAGGGAGAAATAAAAGCTCAGGATCTTATGGTAGGACCTGAAATTACAGTATTCAACCCCGACCATCACATAGCCACTTTGAATGAAGATGCAGATGTTTATATGGAACTGACAGTTGAAAGAGGCAGAGGATATGAGCCAGCAGAGCTCAAGAAAGATGAGATTGATACAATTGGAATTATTCCAATTGATTCAAACTACACACCTGTTATAAAAGCCAACTGGAAAGTTGAAAACACAAGAGTTGGTCAAAGGACAGACTTTGACAGACTAATCCTTGAAGTTGAAACTGATGGTTCCATGAGTGCAGATGAAGCCGTATCTCTTGCTGCAAAAGTTCTCACAGAACATTTTGATCTTTTTATATCTCTTACTCAATCGACAAATGAAGTAAATATCATGGTTGAAAAAGAAGAAGATGAAAAAGAAAAAGTTCTTGAGATGACAGTTGAAGAACTAGACCTATCTGTAAGAAGTTTTAATTGTTTGAAAAGAGCAAGCATAAATACAGTTGAAGAACTAGTTAACAAAACTGAAGAAGAAATGATGAAAGTTCGAAACCTGGGCAAAAAGTCATTAGAAGAAGTTCAAAACAAACTCGAAGAGCTAGGGTTAAGTTTGAAAAAAGCAGAAGAGTAAGGAGGGATATTAGTGGCAAAGCTAAAGAAGCTAGGAGTAACAACTCCCCATAGAAAAGCCATGCTTAGAAATCTTGTGACAAGTCTTCTAAACGGAGAAAGAATTGAAACAACAGTTACAAGAGCTAAAGAAACTAGAAGAATGGCAGAAAAAATGATCACACTTGGCAAGCGTGGCGATCTTCATGCAAGACGTCAAGCCCTTGCTTACATCTACGATGAAGATGTTGTGACAAAATTATTTAAAGAAATAGGACCAAAATATCAAGATAGAAATGGTGGCTATACTAGAATCCTTAAAAAGGGACATAGAAGGGGCGACGCTGCAGAAATGGCTATCTTGGAATTAGTCTGAGAATAAAATATAAAAAAGATCCAGGGTAGCCTAGATCTTTTTTTATTATTTGAAAAATTTAAAAAACATCTGTCTTCTACAATTTGTAGGCAGATGTTTTTCTTTATAATTTTATAATTTTTAAATGTTAAAACATATTTCATAGCTTATGTCTAAAAATTTTTAATATATATTTTAGAAATAAGATATTGCAAATGGATTTAGTCTCAAATAATTTTTAAATAAAACATTTGAGATAATTTTAAATAAAATTATTTGCAGGAACTTAAAACACAATAAAAATTAGAAACATTCCATTAGCATGAGGGTCATATCGTCTATTTGCACAGTGTTGATGTAATTTCTTATATCTGAGAACAATTGCTCTATGATATTGCCCTTTAGAGCTGGTACAAGAGACATGACTCTTTTTAAACTATAAGGCTCACGAGATGGACTAAGACCATCTACACAGCCGTCTGTCATAAACAAAATTTTATCTCCGGTGAAAAATTTAGCTTTATTTACGCTGTAATCGACATTTTCAAAGAAGGGAGATATGGGAAATCCGGAGCTTTCCAAAACTTTGACCTCATTATCTGAAAAAAGCAAGGGACAGGGGGCATGGCCAGCATTGGAATAAGAAATTTGTCCAGTTTTTACATTGAGTACGGCATAAAAACAAGTCAGATAAATTTCGATTCCGAGTCCTAAAGATGTAAATCTGTGACACAAATCTTTAAGTGCCAGATTAGGGTTTAGGAGCATTTTTAGGTCCATGTTTCTAAAGGCCTGACTGACAGACATGGTTACCATTGATGCGGAAAAACCATGTCCCACAGTATCAGAAATATAAACACCTACATTATCTTCATCTATCTCGAATACATCAATCATGTCACCAGAGAGTTGACTTTCCGGCTCATATACATACGAAAGCTTTAAATTTTTATAAAAGCCTTTCTCGGGAAGGATGGCTTCTTGAATTTTTTCAGCTCTTTGCATTTCATCTATGAGTTGAATATTTTGATTTTTTAGTTCGCGGTTCAGACGCTTTTCCCTGCTTATATCTCTAAAAATTTCAACAACACCCACTATATCTGAAAAGTCATTTCTGATAGGAGAAGTCTTTATGAGATATGTTCTTCCGTCTATATCGCTTTCTCTTTCTATGACAGCCCCGGTTTCTAAAGACTTGGCAGTGACATCTAAATTGCAAAAAGGATTGTCAAAAGTACAATACATAGCTCCCACATTGGCACCCATTAGCATGAGCATGGAGTCATTTACAAATATTACTTGATTGTTCTCGTTTAAAATTCTTATAGCATCGGCAAATCCATTTAGAATATCGAAATAAAAGTGGGATTTATTTTCTAATAGACTTTTTTCTGTATTCATATCAACCTCTCAAGTCGTTTGGTTTGGGACCAGGGTATTGGTAGTAATAAGTTTTGAGCCTGCCGTTATACAATTTTCTGTTTCTTTTAGCCTTTTGCTTGAAGTTTTCTTGAAAATCTTCGTTGGCAGTTATTATATAAAATGACCAATTTTTAAGATGTCTATATAACTTGCCAAGCTCTGCTTCCAGCTCTGAAACTCTCTGTTTTTCCTCTAGTCTAATGCCATAGGGCGGATTTGTGATTACAACACCAAAATCGCCACCAAGATCCAAATCAAAAATGTCTTTTTGGAAAAAGTTTATGTCATCTTCAAGGCCCAAAATTTCTGCATTTTCTTTTGCAATTTCAATGGCCTTTCTTTCAATATCAGAAGCGTAAATTGTCAAGTTGCTCTTGTAGTCAATCATAGCATAGGCATCTTTTTTCACAGTTTTAAAAAAATCTTGACCTATGAATTTGAAATTTTCACCAGCAAATTTTCTCGTAAGTCCTGGAGCAATATTTTTGCCAATCATGGCAGCCTCAATCACAATTGTGCCAGACCCACAAAAGGGGTCCACTAAAATTCTGTTCTTATTCCAATATGAAAGCATCACAAGAGCAGCCGCTATGGTTTCAGATATGGGGGCCTTAAAATTTCTCGCCCTATACCCCCTCTTATGAAGCCCCTGACCGGATGTATCTATGGTTATAGATGCCACATCCTTATCAAGTGAGATTTCTATGTCCATTCTAGCACCAGTTTTAGAAAACCAATCTTTTTTATAGTGAGCTTTTAGTTTGTCGACTATGGCTTTTTCACTTATGCTTTGGCAATCTCTTATGGAAAATAGTTTTGAATTTTTACTTCTGCCATTTACAACAAAATTGCTATCTTCATCTATAAAATTTTCCCAGTTAATATTTTTGACACCTTGATATAGCTCTTCAAAGCTAAAGCAGGAGAAGCTATTTACTTCAACAAGGACTCTTTCACAAGTGCGCAAATGCACATTGGCCTTTGCAATCTCAAGGGGTCCTCCTTGGAAAATAATTCTTCCATTTTCGGATTTTATATTTGAAAATCCCAAATCCATACATTCTCTTTTAAGAACGGCCTCCAAGCCCATATTGCAAGTAGCAATAATATTGTATTTTTCCATTTTCCACCTCTAAGTCATTATAACAAATAAAGTAGGGCGTGAATATAAATTATATTATGGGGTATTAATTTAGATGAAAAAGATATTATTTAAGGGGGAAATTAAAAATGAAATTAACTCAAACAGTACAAAGCGGGGATTGGGCTAAGGAAAAACACGTTCCAAGCCTAGCAGTAGAAAAGGTAGAAGGCGGCTACAAGGTAAGAGCTGAAGTTGGAAGTGAAATCGCACATCCTAACACTCTTGAACACCACATAGCTTGGATAAAAGTATTTTTCCAAAAAGAAGGTTCAAAGTTCCCAGTTGAAGTTGGCTCTTATACTTTCTCAGCTCATGGCGAAGAAGAAGTGTGCTCAGCTCCAGTTGTAGAAGCAAAAGTTTTGACAGAAGGCAAGGGAAGCTTTTATGCTCTTAGCTATTGCAATATCCACGGACTTTGGGAAAATTCAGTAGAATGCTAAAAATGACTCCTTTAGCGGAGTCTTTTTATTGAAAAAAATCGGCGAACAGGACTAGGCTGTCGCCGATTTTTGATTTTAAGTAGCAATTTGTGGACTATTTTTAATTAAATAAGTTTAATATTTTAAATTAATTATCTTCGTCATCATCTTCATCGTCATAGGCGAAGAGATCTTTTGTCTTAGTTTTCAAGTCCTCAAAGAAATTTTTAGCAGATTTTTTTACTTTTGGTTTTCTAGGACTTCTTTTTCTTTCGTGGACTTGTGGTTTTTCGTCTTTAAAGATACTTTCTTGTTTAAATTCAAAGCTTTTAGGCTCTTCTTCAAAAGGTTTGGAAATTTTTTCATCTAAGGAGAAGGCCTTAGTTTCATTTGAAGGTGTTTCTTCAAGAGGCATTTCTTCAAGTTCTTTTGGACTTGATTTTTTGTTTAAATCGGAAATCTCATCTTGAATTTGTTCTTCTTCTTTTTGACGAGCATCATTTATCTCTTTAAGCTCATCTGTGAAGGCATTGCCTTTTTTTTCTGAATTTTTAATGTCTTCTAATTTGACATTTTCGTTTACTATATCATTTACAAGTTCGAGATCCTTATCTGCTGGGCCAGACTTGTTTAAATCTTTTAAATATAGCTCCACGCTTATTTTTTCTCTGTCATAAAGCTCTTTTATTATGCTATCGACATTGGGCGAATTTCTTCTCAAAAGAGTTTTTCTTATTTGAGATAAGATTTTGAACTTGTCCATATTGTATGAGTCGATGAGCCTTTGCAAGTCATCGGTTATTTTATCTTCAAGCGGTGGATTGTTTAAGCCATCATAAAGGGCGATTGTGATTTCTCCATTAGTTATATAGTTGCCGATTTTGAAAGAAGATGTGAAATCACCATCTGATCTCATATAGGCAATGCCAGATTTTCTTGCTCTCATTTCTAATGCGTCATTTAATTCTAGATTGTTGGTTGCTATTATTACATAGTCATAGGCGAAGAAAATAAAAGAGTCATTTACAATTTGTTGTTTTATAAAAATGCGATCAGGGTTGTCAATTTGGAGCTCTTTAATTTCTGGAGAAATATCCTCTCCTATTATGTAAATCCTTGCTTGTGAATCCATCAATCTCAAAATTTTTTCATAGGCTGTCTTACCAGCTCCTATTACTAAAAAATTTTTATTTTTTGTATCAATACTTACAGGTAAATATCTCACGTGAATACCTCCTTAGTCAACTAAGAAAATTATATCATTAAATGAGGGATTGCAAAATGAAAATTAAGTAAAAATACACAATTGCAACTAACTTGTAATAAAATTAAAAACTTTGATATGTTATAATAAAAGAACTAGGAGGTAAGAAAATGAAGAAAACTAAAAAAGCAGCAAGTCTTGTTTTAGCAGCCCTTTTGTTGGTTCCAGGAGCAGCTTTTGCAAAAAGCTTCCCAGACGTTCAAACAAACGCTGTGTGGGCCAAGGCATCTATTGAAAAATTGGCTGACAGGGGCATTATAAATGGCTACAACGACGGGAACTATTATCCAGGCAAGTACGTGTCTTTTGAAGAAACTGCTAGTTTATTGAAGGGTTTACTAAATCCGACACAAGATGAAATCAGGAAAGCAAAAAGTCAATATGATGATATAGTAAGAAAATATGGGGTTAGCACTTGGGCAATAGAGCCTATATCTTATATGCTCTATAAGGAAATAATGAGTGAAAATGACCTTAAAAAGGCAGAAGCATCAAATTATTTCAAGACCAGGGAAGACAGAGCTTATCCTGAAAGAAATGCGATTACAATCTATTATGCAAAAGCTTTGGGTCTTTCAGCAAATGGAGATCAAAATCTTTTAAAACACACAGACAAGAGTGATATTCCATCTGCTACAAGAGGCTACTTAGCCTCTCTTGTAAAGGCGGATATCTTTGCAGCTACAGGAAGCAATGGAAAGTTTGAAGGAAGAAGACCTATAAGAAGATCAGAGATGGCTTTTATAACAGATAAGTCTTATGAATACGCCAAGGGCAAGACCAAAGTTGAATCAGAAGTGACTACCAACGGAAGAGTAATGACAGATGTCAGCGAAGGCGCTACCACTATTTTGGTAAAATTGGATAGCAGATCTAATGCTGCTATATTTACAGTAAATGAAAAGACCAAGGTAGAATGCAAGGGCTATACAGCAAAACTTCAAGACCTCTATAAAGATCTACAAGTAAAGGTGACTTACAAGACAGAAGACACGGGTTCTGACAATTTGGGAACTGCTACAAAAATTGAAATCATAGATTCCAATTACCAAGGCTCCAAGATTGTAGGCTATGCAAGAAATGTCAATGCAAGCTATGGTAGAATCACAATAGATTATAGGAAAAACTACTCTAATTCAGATGAAGTGGCAACTTCTAGCTATCTGTCATCTTATGATACACAAGAATATGTGCTAGCAAGAGATGCAAAGATTTATAGAGTTGGAGATGTATATAATAACAATCTTGTAAATGTGCAAAATGGAGACAGAATTGAATACAAACTAAATTCTGCAAAAGAGATAACAGAAGCCTATGTTTATCCAAGAAATGCTAAAATCACAGGCGAAGTTGTAGAAACAAGTTCTAACTCGGGCATCAGCGGATATGCAAATTATGTAGTCTTGATGCAAAATGGAACAAAATTCAAATTCTACATCCCAGATTCCATGAAAGATAAGCCGGTTTATTCATCTTTCGCAGTTTCAAGAACCTACTCAACCCTATCCAAGGGAGACAAGCCTACATTTGATATTAACTACAAAGTAATAGTTGGAGAAAATGGCTATGGTAACTACGACAGGAGAGGTAGAGTTACAAATTATTCAGATTATGGAAGAATTTATGTAGATAATTATGAATACCAAATCCCAGTTGATAGAGATGGATATATAACTTGCCCAGTATATGATAAAAACAATGCTCAAATAAATGGATATGTAAAGCTAAGCTCTATCCTAGGCTACAATGTATCTTTATCAGTTAGAAACAATGGCAGTAGCAATGTCCCGAGTGTATATTACTTGAAAATCGAAGATTACTATAACGGATCTGGTATACAAAGCGGAAGATACAATAGATCAGATGTAAGAGGAGAAGGCACTATATCACTAGATAGCAGTTACATGGATAACTATGGAAGACGACTCTATAAGGTTTCTTTGACAACATTAATAGATAATCTAAATGGAAACATCTTGAATAATTATCTAAACTATGAGGGCTATGTAAGACTTACAGATGCTGAGTACAATAGTTGGAGGATTAACAATAATCGTATTTCAATCAAAGGAAGCACAGATTCATCAGGAAACTTCTCGCCAAATTATGGCTACAACATTAGCAGATATAGAGATTGGTGACGATAAATTAAATAGTTTAAAATTATATTAGTAAACGGCAGAGGATATACTCCTTCTGCCGTTTTTTAACTTAAAACTTATTTGACCATATTTAGGTGAAGATCGCATGCAGCCAAGAGGGCTCTTTCATCTATGTCAAAGAGCTGATGATGGTGAGGGTAGGCTGTTGTTTTTCCTGATTGGGAACCTACTCTTACAAAGACTGACTTCACCACTTGTGAATAGTCGGCGAAGTCTTCAGCTCCTAGTGATGGCTTGCCATTTGAAATTATGTTTTCGAAAGAAAAGATTTCAGAAGCTTTTGTCCTTGCGAGGTCAGCCATATCTTTGTCATTTACAAGCACAGATGCGGCATCGTAATTTGTAAAAGTTATTTTACAATCGTGAATTTCTCCTATAAGGCGGGCTAGGTTTTCTATTCTTTTCAAAAAATCCTTTCTCAAATCTTCGTCAAGACATCTGAGAGTGCCTTCGAGAAAGCCAGAGTCGGCTACTACATTATATCTTGTGCCTGCAGAAATTTTACCAACAGAGATTACACAAGCTTCTTGGGGATCTTTTTTTCTAGAAACCAGATTTTGTAGCTCGGTAAGGATATTTGCCAAGCAAAGTGCGGCGTCTTTTCCCAAGTGGGGAGAAGCGGCATGAGCTGCCTCTCCATAAACTTGTACTTTAAAGATGTCGCAAGAAGCATAAGAAGGGCCGTCCAAGATTTCACACTTGCCGAGTAAAATATCAGATGCTAAGTGGATGCCAAAGGCAAAATCCACATCCTTTAGATGGCCATCTCTTACAAAGATCCTAGCTCCGGCACCGATTTCTTCAGCTGCTTGAAAGGCTAGCTTTATTTTTCCTTTATACTTACTTTTATTTGCTGCTATTATTTTTGCTGCGCCCAAAAGAGCGGCCGTATGACCATCATGACCACAGGCGTGAGCGAGCCCCTTGTTTTTTGATGAATAGGGGCAAGTTTTCTTATCTTCCAACTCCAGGGCATCCATATCAGCTCTTAAAAAAGCTGTGGGGCCTGGATTTTTTGTGTCAATTTCTGCTAGAAGTCCAGTTTCTCCGACTCTTATAGGTCTTAGACCCATTCCAGTTAATTCTTTTTCTACAAAATCTGCAGTCTTGTATTCTTTGAGGCTGGGTTCGGGATTTTCGTGCAAAAATCTCCTCGCGCCTATTATATAGTCCTTTATCTCTAAGACTTCTTTACTATTTATCATTATTTTAAGTCTCCATCCCAGGCTGGTATAGATGCTCCCTTAGATGTTTCTTCTATAACTTTCTTAGTGTCATCTGCTTGATAAGCCTTTACTATTTTTTTATAAATTTCATTGTCCTTGTCTTCTGGTCTTGCGACTATGATATTTATATAGGGCTTAGAATTTTCGTCAACAGGTTCCAAGAAAATGGAATCTTTTACTGGGTCAAAGCCTGCATCGACAGCGTAACCGTTGTTTATGCAAGAAGCTGCCACATCTTGAAGGTTTCTAGCAGTTTGGGAAGCATCCACAGTTATGATGTCTAGATTCTTTGGATTTTCTTTTATATCCTTGCTGGTTACAAGTTGTCCCGGCTTAGAATCTAGCTTTATAAGGTCTGCAGATTGCAAAAGTACCAAAGCCCTTGATTGGTTTGTAGGATCGACCGGTATAGCTATTTGAGCCTTGTCTGGTATTTGGTCTACGCTGTCATATTTTTGTGAAAATATTCCAAGTGGAGCCAAAACTGTGTCGCCAATTGATACGAGGTTGGCCTTCTTTTCTTGATTGAATTTGTCGAGGAAGGCTTGATGTTGAAAAGAGTTCAAATCAATTTCCTTATCGACCAAGGCAACATTTGGTTGATTGTAATCTGAGAATTCTACAAATTCTATCTTGATACCTTCTTTTTCCAATTTGGATTTTACAAAATCCCACACATCGTGGTTAGCGCCCACTAGACCGATTTTTACACTAGTAGACTCATTAGCTTCAGATGTTTTTTTGTCAGCATTTTGTTTTGCTCCAGAACATCCCACCAGGCCAAGAGCCAATACACCAATTCCTACCAAGTTAAACAATTTCTTTTTCATTTTTTTTCCTCCTATTTTTCTACTTTTTTAATTAATATATTTGACACACCTTGAATGATAAAGACAATAATTAAAATAATTATAAGACACACCAAGGTGACATCATCTTGAAATCTTCCATAGCCTACATTTATGGCTATTTGTCCTAGGCCGCCAGCTCCGATCGCACCTGCCATGGCGGTAAGACCCACCAAGGAGATGAGAGTCAGGGAAGAAGCCCTTATAATATTTGCAAGTCCTTCTTTTAGATAGACTCGCAGAATTATATCAGCATTTGAATCGCCCATAGAAAGGGCGGCTTCTATCACACCCTTATCCACATCTGCCAAAGCGGATTCTACCTGCTTGGCAAAAAAAGGAAAGGCTGCGAAAAAAAGAGGGACTATGGCCGCTCTTTGCCCTATACTTGTGCCTGCTATAAGCCTCGTAAGAGGAGCTATAAAGGTAAGCATTATTATAAAAGGCACGGACCTTAAAAGGTTTATTAGCTTATCCAAGAACGAATTTAAAAATTTGTTTTCTAAAATCGCACCGGGCCTTGTAGTTACTAGAATGACCCCCAAGATAAGACCTACAAGGCCTGCAAATATTGCAGTAAAAAAGGTCATGTAGAGGGTGGATATACTTGCGCTTAAAAAATCATCTTTTATAGCCAAAGCATTTGCAAAATAATTCATATAAACACCTCACTTAAATTTATATTAGAAAGTCTTACTCCTTCTTTTTCTAGAAAATGGAAGGCCGACTTGAGATTTTCTTCATCACCCTTTATTTTCACTATTAGAGTGCCCAAGGGGATATTTGAAATAAATTCTATATTGCCCCAGAGAATGGAAGTCTTGACCTTGAATCGCTCGTATATTTCGACAATAAGAGGCTTTGTAGTTGAAGTGCCAAGATAGGATAGCTCCAAAATTCTCTCATCATCTTTAAGGGAAATAAGCTCCTTGTTGGCCCTTAAACTTTCCAGAACAGAGTCCAAATTGTTGGCGGTTTTTATAAATTCTTGGGTCAATTTTTGTTTAGGTTTAGAAAATATTTCAATAGCAGTGCCGACTTCTATGACTTTTCCATTTTCCATGACAGCCAATTTGTTGCAAATTTCTTTTACCACTTGCATTTCGTGAGTGATAATTACAATGGTGATGCCCAGTTTTTTGTTCAAATCCTTTAGCAAATTTAGAATCTGCAAAGTGGTTTGAGGGTCTAGGGCAGAGGTTGCTTCATCACAAAGTAGGATGTCAGGGTCGTTGGCAAGGGCTCTTGCTATGGCAACTCTTTGCTTTTGACCACCAGATAGTTCGCCGGGATAGGCCCCTTGTTTATCGACAATGCCGACAAGACTTAGGAGGTCTTTAGCTTTTTCTATCTTTTCTTTTTTTGAAAGCTTTGAGTGCTTTAGGGGATAGATTACATTATCCAGTATCGTTCTACTCTTCATGAGATTAAAATGCTGAAAAATCATACCTATCTTTCTTCTCTTAGACCTCAAGTCTTTTGCCGACATAGAAAGCAAATCTTTGCCATTCACAAGCACCCTGCCCTCATCTGGTCTTTGAAGAAGATTTATACATCTTACAAGAGTTGACTTTCCTGCACCAGAAAATCCAACTATGCCGAATATATCCTTGTCCTCAATTTTTAAATTCACTCCATCAACAGCTTTTATAAGCTTATCTTTTTGTTTGAAACTAACTCTTATATTTTCAAGTTCTATCAAATTCACTACCTCCATAAACATAAAAAAACGTCCTTCTTATCTAAAAAAGATAAAAAGGACGAAAAATTCCGCGTTACCACCTTATTTGCCTAAAAAATAGACCACCTTCAGGTACCATCATACCCTAACTCTGTAACGGGAGTTCCCGTATGAATCTAAATATCGACTCATCCCATCAAGGACCATGTTCAGTCACTCTTCTTTTGGCCACTCTCACCAATATGGCTTCTCTGTAAAAATATCATTGACTTACTCTTCCTCTTGTTTGGTTTTGCTGATGAATGATATTTTACGAGAGGTGAAAAAGAATGTCAAGGGTTAAATTAAAAAAATTTTAAAATATTAATGAATACTGTATAATAAGATAAACAAAAGGAGAGATGCATATGAAAAGATATATAAGAGAGGGAGTAGAAGCCCTAAAGGGGATTTCTTTCCAAATGCCTGGTCACAAACAGAGAAAATTTGAAGATGATTTTGATTTTATAAAACACGATGTAACTGAAACATGGACAACTGACAACTTATTAAATCCGCAAGGCTGTATTAGAGAGTCCGAAAGAGAAATGGAGAGGATTTTTGAAACTAAAAGATCCTACTACATGGTCAATGGTTCATCAGGCTCTTTAATCTGCGCCATAGCTGCAGCAACAAAGCCTGGCGACAGAATTTTGGTACAAAGAAATTGTCACAAGTCGGTTTTTAATGCAGCTGTAATAGCAAGACTAAAGCTTTCCTATTTTCACGCCAACTATGACAAGAAGGAGAACCTTATAACAGATGCGGACCCTAAGGTCATAGAAAAGGCCCTTGAAGAAAATGGGGACATAAGCTGTGTTGTGATAACTAGTCCAAATTATTTTGGAGTGACAAGCAGAGTAAAAGAGATAGCAGATATTGTGCATGCTCATGGAGCTGTATTAATAGTTGATGAAGCTCATGGCCCCCACCTTCCCTTTTCAGCATATAGAGAAAAGTCTGCCCTATTCCAAGATGCAGACCTTGTAATTCATTCTCCCCACAAGACTCTGCCTGCCTTGACTCAGACGTCACTTTTACACCTTGTAAGCAATCGAATTGATGAAAAAAGGCTTATGAAGACCATAATACTTTTCACAACGACATCCCCTTCTTATATCTTCACACAAAATATGGAAGGCGCTCTTGATTTTATGGAAACAAGGGGCGGGGAACTTTTGAGTGCGAATGAAGGCTATATAAAAGAGATGGAGGACAAGTTAAAAGGCAAGGTGATTTTTTACAAGCCTTCAAATGGAGTTTTCAAAGAGCCCATGAAGGTGCTGTTTAGGATTCCCGGGCTTACAGGCTTTGAGATTGTAAGGAGTTTGTATTTCGACTATAATATAAGGGTAGAAATGGCAGATTTTTACTATGTTCTTGCCATTGCCACAGTCATGAATACAAAAGAGGACTATGAAATCTTGACAAGGGCCTTGGCAGAAATTTCAGAAAAGGCCAGAAAAGAGATAGACCTGCCCAAGTTTGAAGAAAAAAATCCTGAAAAGAAAATGGAAGCTTATGAAGCTTTTCATAAAAAATCTCTTCGCTTGCCTTATGAAAAGACAGAGGGCAGAGTTGCGGCGTCAATTGTCGCACCATATCCGCCGGGAGTTCCGATTCTTATACCTGGTGAGCTTGTAGATCGTGAAATTATTGAAACTCTAGGAGAATATTTAAAATATGGAGCCCATATTGTGGGAATAGAAGATGGCATGATGGAGGTAATAGATGAATAGGGGATTTTTTGTAGCCTTTGAAGGACCTGATGGTTGCGGCAAATCCACAATTTCAAAAATGATTTTAGAAAAATTCACCCTGGATGGTCTTAAAGTTATAAGATCAAGAGAGCCGGGTGGCACCGATATAGGTGAAAAGATAAGAAATATAATCCTTGATAATGAAAATGTAGCCATGGATGCCAGAACAGAGGCCCTTTTGTATGCGGCATCCAGAGCCCAACATGTCCATGAAAAAATTTTACCTGCCTTAAAAGAAGGATATCTGGTCTTGTCGGATAGATATGTTTTGTCATCTCTAATTTACCAAGGGCTTGTAAGAGGGCTTGGTTTTGATGAGGTTTCAAAAATAAATGATTTTGCCACAAGTTCTTTGAAGGCTGATTTGAGCATAATCCTTCTACCTAAAAAATCGACTTTTAAGAGAAAGGAAAAAGAAGGGCTGGATAGGCTGGAGAATGAGGGAGAAGATTTCCACAACAAAGTGCTAGAAGCCTATAAATCCTATGCAAAGACTACTAAGTCAGTATTTATAGATGCCTCCATGAGTATAGATGAGGTCTTTAAGGCGACTTACATGGAGATAAAAAAAGCTATGGAGAATAAATAATGAAACTTTTGATTACTATAGTTCAAGATTTTGACAGCGATTACTTAATTGAAAAGCTTACTGAAGAAAATTTTAGAGTGACCAAACTCTCGTCTAGTGGTGGGTTTTTAAAATCTGGCAACACGACAATTTTTTCCGGAGTAGATGACGAGAGGCTGGAGGATTATTTGCAAATTATAAGAAAAAATTGCAAGACAAGAGAGCTTACCAAGACAATCCAAACCTCTGGTATGCCGGGTCAAATGTTTTCTTCATCTCTTATGTCTATGCCAATTCAAATTCAAGTGGGCGGGGCTACAGTTTTTATACTTGATATCTATGATTTCAGGAGGTATTAAAACTATTGAAACTTATTATTGCCATTATCCAAGACCAGTATATAGAAAGAGTTCTAGCAAGGCTCGTTGAGGCTCGCATCACCGTTACAAAACTTTCTTCTAGTGGAGGGTTTTTCAAGTCGGGCAACACCACACTTCTTATTGGGGTCATTGATGAAAAGATAGAGCTTGTAGATCAGATTATGAAAGAAGTTTGCCACAAAAATCTGGTAGAAAAGGACGAAGAAAAGATAGAAGTATCGGGGGCAAGCTTATTTTTCGTGGATGTGAACAAGTGTCTGAGTATTTAACATTTGAAAATCTTTTGGGAAATGAAAAGGCGAAAGAACTCCTATTAAAAGATTTGGAAGTGGGCAGCAATCACTCCTATCTTTTTTTGGGCAGAGAGGGCCTTGGTAAATTTCTTTTTGCTCAAGCTTTTGCCAGAAAAATTTTGCAGATAGATGAAATTTGCCATTCCGATCTCAAAATCATAGAAGATAAAATTTCCATAAAAAAATCTCAAATAGAAGAAGTGGTTGAAGATTCCTTTAGATTGCCCAGGTATAAGAAGTACAAGGTCTATATAATAAGGGACTTTGACAAGGCTAGCAAGGAAGCTCAAAACGCTCTTTTAAAGACCTTAGAAGAACCCCTAGCTCATGTGAAATTAATCCTTGTGGCTTCAAATAATGAAAATATTTTGCCGACAATTTTATCAAGGGCAAAGCTTATAAAGTTCTATCCCCTAAGAGATGATGAAATAATGGGACATCTGCTTTTTATGGGTTATAATAAAATAAGAGCAGAAGATGCAATAAGATTTGCCAAGGGCTCGATAGGAAAAGCTCTTGAAATCTTAGCCGATGTGGATTTTTTTGATTTGAAGATAAAAACAGAGGCGGCTTTAAAAAGCCTTCTTACTTTTGGAGGATTCGAAGCTTATAGAACTTTTAAATTTTTTGAAGATAAAAAAGATGATATAGATATATTGCTCGAGATTAGCTACTATTATGTGAGAAATCTGGCTATCAACCCGACTTTGAGAAAAGACTTTGAGGGCTTGGAGCTTAGAAGAATTTTGAATATGTCTAGTCTTATAATTGAGGCTAGAGAAAAATTGAACTTTAATGTGAATTTTAGAGCAGCACTTATGCCGCTTTTACTATATATAGGGGGAGAAGATGATTGATACAGCAGGCGTGAGATTTAAGCGCAACGGGAAAATATATTTTTTCGATATAAATGAAACGGGCGCTAAAATCGGAGACTCTGTAATTGTTGAAACGATTAGAGGAATTGAAATGGGATATGTTGCAAGTAAAAAGGCCATATCCGAAGATGAAGATTTTGCAAAAAATCTAAAACCCATTATAAGAATAGCTACTGATGAAGATAGAACCAAGCAAATAGATAACAGAAATAATGCCAAAGAGGCTGCCATAATATGCACTCAAAAGATAAAAGACCACAAGCTGGATATGAGATTAGTCGGAGCCGAATACACTTTCGACAAAAGCAAGCTCCTCTTTTATTTTATAGCAGATGAGAGAATAGATTTTAGAGAGCTAGTTAGAGATTTGGCTGCAATATTTAAAACGAGAATTGAGCTTAGGCAGATAGGAGTAAGAGATCAGGCCAAGATAGTGGGAGCCTTGGGCTGCTGTGGAAGGGAAACTTGCTGCTCTAAATTTTTGACAGACTTTGCTCCGGTATCCATAAAGATGGCAAAAGATCAGGGTTTATCCCTAAATCCGACTAAGATTTCAGGCAGTTGTGGCAGGCTCATGTGCTGCCTAAAGTATGAGCAAGAAGGATATGAGTGCATTTTAAAGAGGATGCCCCAAGTAGGCGAATGTGTCGAAACTAAAGATGGCAAGGGAGTCGTTGTGGAAACTTACACCATTCAAGAATTGGTAAAGGTCAAATTCAAAGAAGATGACGACGAAGAATTGCAAATCTATGACATTAAAGATATAAAAAGAACAAAAAGATGCGGCAGATTCAACAGAGAAAATGAAAAAGACAAAACAGCCAAGGACGAGGACTATTTTGAATCTGAAGATCCAGAACAAGGACTGACAGATGAAGAAAATTTTGAAGATTTATAAAAATTTTAAAACTAAAACAAATAGAAGTTTGGATGAAATATTTTCCAAAAATACAAATTGGACAAGGGTATTGGGAGTGCTATGCCTTTGTCTTTTTATATTTTCTTTTATTTATGATTATATTTCAGACTTGAGATACAATTTTAAAACCTTGCTTGCCATATATATAGTGGTGTCTTTTGCTATATTTTTTCTGCTTTTTATTCTCTTGGAAAAAATTCATAAAAAAATCAAAAATCTAAATAGCAATTTTTTGGTCTTTGAAATACTTATAATTTTTGGCATTTATAAGATAATAAGTGCCTGTCCAGATGATTTTTCAGATTTGCAATTGCTGGGACTTGCCTTTCTTTTAAGTCTACCCTTTTTATTTGCCTACATAGGTCTAAGGCTCTTGGCAGGAAGAAAAAAAGTCGGCTACTTATTTTTATTTCCCAATGTCTTAATTATTTCCATCTTATTATTTTTTCTTTTTAAAGATTCTTTTGGAGCCAGAAAGGATTTTAGTTTTGATGTCAAAAGGGGACCCTATCAAGTTATTTTCAAAGACTATGAGAGTGTTAAAAAGACCCTAGATTTAAGACCTTACGTCAAATATTCCAGCAGTTTTAAACCCAAGACAGCTAGAAAATTAAGAGATTTAATAAATGCTGATAAGCTATCTAATGCCAAGCTAAGAGGCAGGATAGCCTATCCTAAGAATTTAGATAAAAAAGATTTAAAGACTGCCCCGCTTTTTGTACTTGTCCATGGCAACCATCAGATGACTACTGATTCTTATAGAGGCTATGACTATCTTTTAGATTATCTCGCCTCTAAGGGTATGATTGCAGTTTCAGTTGATGAGAAAGTTTTAAATGGCTTTTATGAAATTTCACTTTCAGATGAGATGGGAGCAAGGGCTCTTATGCTACTTGAAAATATAAAATATCTCGTAGAAAATCCAGAAGGTTTAGATATCCCATCTATTTCAAATGACAATGCCATATATCTTGCTGGGCACTCCAGAGGAGCCGAGGCAATCATGACAGCCTACAACTTGAATGATTTAAATAAGTTTCCCAACAAGGGCAGCAAAAACCTAGACTTTAAATTTAATATAAGGGGTCTTATTTCGATTGCAGGCACTCACAATCAGTATGACCTTGGCGGCAAGGAAATATTAGCATCAAATACAGATCTACTATTTGTCCACGGAAGTCATGACAGGGATTTGGAAGATTTTGAAGGCCTTAGAGCCTACAAGTATTCCAGCCTTGGCCCAGAAAATTTCAAGGCGGCAGTCTATTTAAGAGGGGCATCTCATGGTATGTTTAATCAGCTTTGGCAGGAAAAAGACCAAGACTATCCAGAAAAATTTTTTATTGATGGCGATGGCTTACTAAAAAGAAGAACTCAGGAAAATATTTTAAAGAGTTTAATTTTTGATTTTATCGAGTCCTCAAGATGTGGAAGGGGAGAAAATTTTGGCAAAAAACTTTTAAAGACATTAGACTCTAAAAAGGCATTTTGCCAATTTCAAAAGGGCCCTTCTAAAATAATAAATGACTATGAAGAAGATTATGACATTGAAACAGCTAGCATAGGTGGCCGCAACAAATTCAAGGGCTTTTCTTCTTATTACGAGTTTGAAAAAGAAGATCTGGGATCTGGTCTTTATCTGGAAGCCACAGCAAACTCAAGCTACGAAACATATCTTAAAAATCCAATAGAATTTAAAGAGTTATCTCTTGTGATAGAAAATTTGAGCCTAGACGGCATAGGGGCATCTTTGGAAGTTTCAGACATATACGGAGAGAGTGCAAGGCTTGATCTACCTGATATAAAAGGGCCAGAGAAGTTTTACAGATCTAAAATTGCCTATCTTAAAGATGATTATGATTTAAAGTCCATCCCCATAAGTCTTAGCTTTTCTTTTGAAGATTTTCAAAAGAAAAATCCGCTTTTAAAAGATGAAATCAGATATGTAAATTTAATTTTACATTTTGGAGAAATTTTTTTAGATGATATGGCTTATAAAAATTAAAAATGGGTATGCTGTAAATTGTAAGATGTAAAATTATTAAGGAGGAATAAAAAATGAAAATGTCAAAAAAATTAAGAAATGCACTTAATGATCAATTCAACTTTGAACTAGAAAGTGCCTATATTTACAAGGCAATGGAAGCCTACTTCACATCAGAAGACATGAGAGGATTTTCAAACTTCATGAAACATCAAGCTGACGAAGAAATCGAACATGCCAACAAGATCTATGACTTCCTCTTTGAAATGGACGAAAAACCAGAATACGAAGCAATCCCAAAGCCAGAAACAAGCGGATTCAAAGGCTATACAGAAGTATTTAAACTAGCCTATGAACACGAAAAGGTCGTTACAGAAAGAATTCAAAAGATCTATGAACTGGCTAAGAAGGAAGGCAATGCCGAAGTTTCAATCTTTATGCAATGGTATGTAAAAGAACAAATTGAAGAAGAAGACAACTTCAGATATATCATTACCAAGATGGAAAGAATTAAAGGCAACTGGGGCGGCTTATACATCTTTGACAACGAATTGGGACAAAGAAAGTAAAAAGATGTCTTGAATGAAAAAGAGTCTACAAATCTTTGTAGGCTCTTTTTTGTATTTATTTTTAAAATACCCTTTTAAATTTGGCTATGCTCCTTTATCATATTGTTTATCTTTTCTTAGTTTTTATTGTTTATAGAAAAAACATTTCACTTATAATAAAAAATAAGAGATAAATTAAATGTATAAGAGGAGGAATTATCATATGATTTCTTATAAGGGACTCTTTGAATCAATGAAAGAGGGAGTGCTCATATGTGATCAAGACTCAAACATCATTTACTGCAACAAGGCCTACTTGAATTTCATAAATAAAAATTTCGAAGAAATAAAAGGTAAAAAAATTACAGAGATTAGAAAAGGAGCAAGACAACCTGGCGTCATAGAAAGTGGCAAGGCCCTTGTTGGTCTTGTCAGAAAGGAAGAAGAGGAAGAATATTTTGTAAATATCTATCCCATAGTAGAAGATAAAGAGGTAAGAGGTGGCATATCTCTTGTTACCTTTTTAAAGGATGCCGAATTTATAAAAGATGGACTTTATGAAATAGAAAGAAGAAATAGATACTTAAAAGAGTGGATGAGGGAAAACAACGGGACTCGCTATACCTTTGATTCCATAGTGGCAGCAGATGAACCATCCATAGAAACAATGAAGCTTGCCAAAAAAATTGCTCATAGGGATGTCGATGTTTTGATACAGGGCGAATCTGGCACTGGCAAGGAGCTGTATGCCCAATCCATCCACAACGAATCAAAAAGAGGGGGCAAACCCTTCGTAGCTATAAATTGTTCTACCTTCCCCAAGGACCTCTTAGAAGCCGAACTCTTTGGATATGAGCAAGGAGCTTTCACGGGAGCTGCCAAGGGCGGGAAGACGGGGCTTTTTGAATCGGCAAGTGGCGGTACAATATTTTTTGATGAAATTTCTGAGATGGATTTGAGTTTACAGGCCAAACTTCTTAGAGTCCTCCAAGAAAAAAAGATTAGAAAAATCGGCGGGCGAGAGGAGCTTGACATAGATGTGAGGATTATTTCCGCCTGCAATGTGGACTTATTAAAATATATAGCAGAAGGCAAATTCCGCAAAGACCTCTATTACAGAATAGCAGTAATCCCAATTGAGATAAGACCTCTAAGAGAGAGAAGAAAGGATATAGATAGTCTTGTAGACCATTTTTTAGGCAAGATGAACACCAGACTAAAGAAAAATTTTATTCTTACAGAAGGAGCAAGAGAGCTGCTTAGAAGTTATAATTGGCCCGGCAATATAAGAGAACTAAAAAATGTCTTGGAATTTTCTGCGGTAATGACTGGCGATGATATCTTAGACGAGGACTCCTTTCCACCAAAAATGTTTGAAAACATTGAAAAAATAAAATCACAAGACAAAAAAGTTGGCAGAAGTTTAAAAGAAAGGACGCAGGATTTCGAACGCAAAGAAATTTTAAAAGAGCTTTCAGGCTTGGATGACACGACCAAAAATAGACAAATTGTCGCAAAAAGACTAGGAATTTCATTGGCATCGCTCTACAATAAATTAAGCGATTCTAAAAAAATAGAAAAGCAATGACCGAACTTCTAAAAATTTAGAAAGATTAAGTAATGATTTATATTATCGTTAAACTTGATGAAACGTTTGCCTGCAAACTTTTAAAAATTGCAAAAAACAAATAAAAATAAAAATCCTCAGATTTTTTCTAAAATGTTGGAAAAAAATGGGGATTTTTTTAATTTTCACCTCCAAAAATTTTCTAAAAAAAATAAAATAAAAAATTTCCGCCTATGTTTTGGCTTACAAGACATCAAAAAACAGTCCTTTTATAAAAAAATTTATAAAAAACTTTTTTATTTTTGAAAATTTTAGAGTTTTGGCACGAACCTTGCAATAATATTTTTTGCAATGATGCTTATTATTCAAGAGGAGTTTGAAATTTTCGCAATAAGTCCATAAATAAGCTAACAATAATTTGTTACATATTAGTGGGAATTTCATCCGACCTTAAAATCAAGGAGGAATTATTTATGAATTTAGCATTGATAGGTCTTTTGACCATCCTAATCATGTTGGGATTGATTATGACCAAAAGACTCTCGACCCTCTTGGCTCTTATAATAGTGCCAATTTTGGGATATCTTTTGGCAAGAGGACTCGACCTTATAACAGTAGAAGAGGCGACCCTCGGTAAGCTTATAACTAATGGATTAAAAAACATAGCCCCTACGGGAGTAATGTTTATATTCGCAATTTTGTTTTTTGGAATCCTAACAGATGCCGGAACATTTGACCCTATAATCGAAAGAACTTTAAAAATTGTAGGAAAAGATCCGGTAAAAATTTGTCTTGGAACTACAATTCTTGCTTGCTTGGTTCACTTAGACGGCTCTGGAGCAGTTACCTTCCTAATCGTAATACCTGCCATGTTACCACTTTATGAAAAACTTGGCATGAGAAAGACAACACTTGCAACTTGTGCAGCTCTTGGAGCAGGTACTATGAACATGCTACCTTGGGGCGGCCCGACAATTCGTGCCATAACAGCTCTAAACTCTACTGCAGCTGATGTCTTTACACCAATGTTGCCAGCTCTTGGAGCAGGTATAATCTTCATTCTTTTGGTATCTGTCTTTTTAGGAAAGAGAGAAAAAGCTAGAATAGGAAAATCTCTTGAAAATGTTGACTCTGTAAAAGAAGCGGCAAATGAAAAGAAAGACTCCGAATCAGAAGCAATGAAAAGACCTAAGCTTTTCCCTGTAAACGTGATTCTCATAATTGTAGCAATAGTAGTTCTTATAAAGAATATCTTGCCACCAGCAGCAGTATTTATGATCGCAACTGCCCTAGCCATGATTATAAATTATCCAGACCAAAAACAACAAAGAAAGCTTGTAGACAAGCACGCTCCATCAGCTCTCATGATGGCAAGTATGCTTTTTGCGGCTGGTTCTTTTACAGGAATTGTAAAGGGTTCTGGCATGCTTGATGCCATGGCCCATGCTCTTGTGGAATTGATTCCAGTAGGCCTTGGAACAAAAATTCCAGTGATAACTGGTATTTTCTCAATGCCTCTATCCTTGGTATTTGACCCAGATTCATACTACTATGGAGTGCTTCCTGTAATATCTACTGCAGTTCAAGCCTTTGGCGTAGACCCTGTAATGGTTGGTAGAGCGTCTATAATCGGACAAATGACAACCGGTTTTCCAATCTCTCCACTTACAGGAGCGACCTTCCTACTTACAGGTCTTGCAGGAATAGACTTGGGAGAACACCAAAAATCCACAATTCCATTTGCATTTTTAAATGCAATTGTAATGCTTATTGTGGCAGTTATTGTTGGAGCAATAGCTATCTAAATTAAACTGTTTTAAAAAGCCTCAGATATAGGGGCGGCTTGGACTGCCCCTTTGAATCTGTGACTCTTGAAAGGAGATAAAGATGAAAAAGATTAGAATTGGCAGCGGCGCAGGCTATGCCGGCGACAGGATTGAGCCTGCCGTAGAACTGATGGAAAAAGGAGATCTCGACTATATAATCTTCGAGTGCCTTGCAGAAAGAACAATAGCAATAGGACAAATGGACAAGTTAAAAGACCCTAAAAAGGGCTACAACCAATTGCTAGAATACAGAATGGAAAGAATCCTTCCCCTTGTTAAGCAAAACAAGGTAAAAGTCATAACCAACATGGGTGCTGCAAATCCAGTAGAAGCAGCAAGGGTGACAGCAGAAATCGCCAAGAGATTAAATGTAAAAGGCATCAAGATAGCCTATGTGACAGGGGATGATATAGCAGATAGAATCTCTTCTTACTATGACAATAAGATCTTGGAATTTGACAAAACTCTTGGAGAAATGAAAGACAAATTTATTTCAGCTAATGTCTACATGGGTGCAGATGGTATAATGGAAGCCCTTGAAAACGGAGCGGACATTGTAATCACAGGTCGTGTATCAGACCCAGCCCTTACAATTGGACCTCTTTGCTATGAATTTGGCTGGACTCTTGAAAAAAATAAAAAAGAACTTGGCCAAGCGACTCTTGCAGGTCATCTTTTAGAGTGTGGAGGCCAAGCAACGGGTGGCTATTATGCTGATCCAGGCTATAAGGAAGTCCCCAATCTGGAAAGACTTGGTTTTCCGATTGTAGAGATAAAAGAAAATGGAGAATTTTTCGTAACTAAGGTTGAAGAAGCGGGAGGACTTGTAAGCCCGGATACCTTAAAAGAGCAAATGATTTACGAAATTCACAATCCAAAAATGTATATGACACCAGATGTAAATGCTGATTTTTCAAAGGTTGAATTTGAAGAAATTGGAAAAGACAAGGTGGCAGTTAGAAATGCAGATTCCCATGACAAGCCTGAAACTTTAAAGGTAAGCATAGGCTACAATGATTGTTTCATAGGAGAAGGAGAAATTTCCTACGGCGGAAGAAATTCTCTACAAAGAGCTAAGTTGGCAGCTGATGTTGTCTTAAAAAGACTTGAAATTGTCGGATGCAAATATGATGAAATCAAGGTTGAATACCTTGGCTACAATTCTCTTTATGCAGATAAAATTTCCAGCCAATATGCTCCAGAAATCTTCCCAGAAATAAGATTGAGAATAGCAGCAAGGACTGAGGACAGAAAAAACGCAGCCCTGATTGGAAACGAAGTTGAGGCCCTTTATACAAATGGACCAGCTGGCGGTGGTGGAGCCACTAAAAAAGTTTCAGATGTAGTTTCGATTTGTTCAATCTTTGTGCCGAGAGAAGCGGTAAAGGCACAAGTAAATTATTTGGAGGTATAAGATGAGATTAAAAGACATAGCCCATTCAAGGACAGGCGATAAGGGAGATATCTCAAACATATCTCTCATAGCCTACAAGAAAGAAGACTATCAAACCCTTAAAGACAAGGTTACAGCTCAAGTGGTAAAAGAATACTTCAAGGAAATTTGCCATGGAGAAGTTGTAAGATATGAGCTTGACTCAGTTGGTGCTCTTAACTTTGTTCTAGACAAGACCTTGGGAGGAGGAGTTACCAGATCCTTGTCCCTAGATAAGCACGGCAAGAGTTTGTCCATGGCACTTTTGGAAATGGAAATTTAAGACACACCAAAATTTTATTAATGAAACGTATTATCCTCACAAACAAGAGAAGAAGAATTTTCTTAGTTCTTCTTCTTTTTTTGATATAATAAAAAAAGATTTATAGGAAATTTTAGAAATGACGGACTCGCTTCTTTATTGCCAATCCAAATTAAAATATAGGAGATGTTAAACTTGCAAGAAGAAAAAAAGAAAATCCTCGGAGACATATCCATAAGAAACCTTTTTTTATATGTTCTAACTGGTGTATTTGCCGGCCTTGTCGTATCCCTTTTCAAAAAAGGTATAGGCATATTTGCAGGACTTGCCTTTGAATTTTTAAAAGACTCAAATAGGTCTTTTATTGGTTGGGCGACCTTCCTAGCCGCTTTTTTGGTCTTAGGAACTCTTATCTATCTACTTACCAAAAAAGACCAAAACACTAGAGGCTCTGGTATCCCAACCATCTATGGACTAATAGATGAAAAATGCCAAGTAAACTGGAAAATCACTCTGCCGCTTAGATTTATCACATCGATTATGACTGTTGGTTCGGGCCTTAGCCTTGGCAGGGAAGGCCCATCTGTCCAACTTGGTGGGCTAGTAGGCGAAGCTTTTTCATCCTTGGCAAAAGACAAAAAGGATAAAAAATACTTTTTAGGCTCTGGGGCGGGAGCAGGTCTTGCCGTTGCTTTTAATGCACCCATTTCAGGGATCCTTTTTGCAATCGAAGAGATGTTTAAAAAAACAGATAGGAAGATTTTTCTCTCATCTGCTCTTACTGTCTTTTCTGCAGTTGTTTTTTCTAATGTAGTTTTTGGCAAACACTATGTGCTAAAAGAACTGCCGAGGATGACTGGTTTGAGTAATAGTTTTTATGGCTATGTACTACTCTTTGCAATCCTTGCAGGCTTATCGGGTGTCTTTTTTAACTTCGTCGTAATAGGAGCCAAGGATGTCTTTAAAAAAATAAAAATAAATTCTTTTATAAAATTTTTGCTGCCATTTTTAATCACAGGTATCATCATCCTTGCAGATAGCAGGCTCTTTGCTGCTGGAGAAAATCTCATAGCCCTGCCCTTGGAGGACAACTTCTCCCTAGCGACCCTAATAGCCTTTTACTTTTTGAAAATATTTCTCTTGGCAATCTGTTTTGGAGTCAGCGTTCCCGGAGGCAGTCTAGTGCCCTTGGTAGTAATTGGCGCCCTTCTTGGAAACATATTCGGCTCTTTTCTTGCAAGCCTTGGCATCATTGGAAATGAAATGATAATAGTCTTTACTGTACTTGGAATTTGTGGCCATTTTTCAGCCATAGTAAGATCTCCCATAACAGCAGTAATACTTATGGTAGAAATGACAGCAGGGGGCTTTGAATACTTGCTAGAACTTGGCATTGTCAGTTTAATAGCTTATTTGATTGCTGAATTTATGAACTCAAAACCCTTTTACGAAGACCTCTATGAAAGAATGTTCAAGTAAATTTTTTAAAATAAGAAAACTGAAATTATTAGCTGCTTAAAATTAGTTTGGGCAGCTAATAATTTTGCTTATATGGCTATTTTTTGCTATCATTGCATTATGGAGGAAAGATAATGAAAGTTGTAATTGTAGGCGGCGGAAAAGTTGGCGAGGCTCTGTGTATTGATCTTGCCAATTCTTGCGACGTCGTTTTAATTGATAAAAATCAAGCGGTTGTCGAAAATATTTTTGACCAGTGCGACATTCAAGCTGTGCTCGGAAATGGAACAGATGTAAATGTGCAGACAGAAGCCGGCGTCAAGGATGCCGACATTTTTTTGGCTGTCTCAGAATCTGACGAGTTAAATCTAGTGGCTTGTATCATAGCCAAAAAACTCGGTGCTAGGCACACCATGGCAAGAGTAAGAAATCCACAATATTCAGAAAGTGTAGATTTTATAAAGCGATCTCTTGAAATAACAACAATCCTAAACCCGGAAGAAGAAGCTGCCAAAACAATTTCTAGAAATTTGAAATTCCCGACAGCTCTTAATGTCGAATCCTTTGCAGGCGGCAAGCTAAACATAGTTGAATTGGAGCTTGAGAAAGAATCAGTGATAAATGGCTTGAGCCTTACAGAAGTCGGCAAAAATTTGGGCAGTCCCCTCTTGGTTTGCATCATAGAAAGAGAGGGCAAAGTCTTTATCCCATCTGGCTCTTGCTGCCTCATGGCTGGAGACAAAATCCATGTCCTAGGCGACAACGAGGCCCTTGCGAAATTTTATTCTATGCTCGGCAAGAGCAAAAAGCCAATCTCATCAGCCATAATGATAGGAGGAGGTAGGGTAGCCTACTACTTGATTAAAAGACTTCTACAAAGAAAAGTTGACATAAAAATCATAGAAACCGATTTGGAAAGAGCCAAATTTTTGGCATCATCCTTTCCTGAAATCACCGTCATAAATGCCGATGGCACAGATCAAGACGTGCTTGAAGAAGAAGGAATAGGAAATTATGAAGCCTGTATAGCCTTGACGGGTATAGACGAAGAAAATGTAATCCTTTCAGTCTTTGCCAAGCACAGAGGTGTAAATAAATCCATAGCCAAGGTATCTAGGACTTCCATGCTTAAAATTCTGGGACATTTTGGCATAGACTCAATAATCACCCCCAAGTCCATAGTATCAGATCAGATTATAAGATTTGTAAGATCTATAATAGCAGCAGACAATTCACCGGTTGAAAAACTTTACAGACTCGCCGGCAGAAGGGTAGAAGCCATGCAGTTTTTAGCAGGCGATGACCTAAAAATCTTAGATACCAAGCTAAAAGATTTAAAGACAAAAGAAAATACCCTGATTGCCTCTATTCAAAGAGGTAGAGATTTGATTTTGCCAAATGGCGAAAGCAAAATTCTGCCTAAAGACCATGTCATCGTAGTCACAACTCAAGAAAATATAATATCCTTAGATGACATCTTGGTGTAAATATGAATAAAAAATTAGTTATAAACACTCTAGGAAGAATATTAAAAATAGAGGGGCTTTTGCTTATCTTGCCCCTGGCCCTGTCCATCTATTATAGGGAAAATATAAAAGTGAGCCTTTCTCTTTTAAAGACCATAGTAATTTTACTCTTGGTAGGCATCCTATTTGCCCGAGTAAAACCCCAAAAATCCAGTTACAATCTCAAAGACGGTTTTGGCATAGTAAGTCTAACTTGGTTTTTGATGTCATTTTTTGGTGCTCTGCCCTTTGTCTTTTCAGGCTATGTAGGCTCCCTCGTAGATGCCATTTTCGAGACAGCATCCGGCTTTACAACAACTGGTGCCACCATCCTACAAGATGTGGAAGCCCTACCCAACTCACTTTTATTTTGGCGCTCCTTTACCCACTTCATAGGCGGTATGGGGATTTTGATTTTTGCCCTTGCCATAGCCCCCAAGTCTGAGAACGACTCAAAAGGCTCTGTTTTCATAGCCAAGGCAGAAAGCCCGGGTCCCGTTTTTGGTAAACTCGTTTCCAAGATGTCAATAAGCGCAAAAATTTTATATAGAATTTATATAATCATGACCTTGGTTCTGATTTTGGTTTTGATTTTGGCAGGCATGAAGCCCTTTGATGCCATGATTCACGCCTTTGGAGCTGCCGGCACAGGAGGATTTTCCAACAAGCAGGCCTCCGTTGCCTACTTCCAAAACTCGACCATAGAATGGATTTTAGGAGTCGGCATGATAGTCTTTGGAGTCAACTTCAACCTCTACTTTCTCATGGTAAGGGGTAGGATAAGAGATGCCCTAAAAAGCGAAGAGCTAAAAGCTTTTTTAGCTATCATACTCGGGGCAGTATTTCTCATTTGCCTTAATATCCACACCCGCTATGACAGCTTTTTTGATATGCTAAGAGATGCCTTTTTCTCGGTATCATCAATCATATCCACGACAGGCTATGCCACAATCGACTTTGGTATGTGGCCTTTGTTTTCCCATGTAGTCTTACTTCTACTCATGTTCATAGGCTCATGCGCTGGTTCTACCGCCGGAGGCATCAAGGTATCCAGAGTCCTCGTCCTCTTCAAATCGGCAGTAAATGAAATCAAACTCTACCTAAACCCCAGAAGGGTCATAGCCATAAGAGATGGAGACAAGACCCTGGCAGAAGGACTTGTAAAAAGTGTGCTACTCTATCTTTCCATTTATGTGGGAGTCTTTTCGGTGCTACTTCTCATAGTTTCCCTAGATTCGCCAGACTTTGTGACGGCATTTTCGGCAGTTGCAGCGACCTTAAACAATATCGGCCCTGGAGTCGGGGCAGTAGGTCCAAGTGGCAACTTTGCCTTTTATGGAAACATAAGTAAGCTTGCCCTCACAATCGGCATGATCATGGGTAGACTTGAGTTGTTCCCAGTCTTGGCAATCTTTATGCCAAACACTTGGAGCAAAAAGGCATAGACAAATCCCCAAAAACCGAGATAAAAATATAGGAGTAATAAAGCATGTCAAAAGATGAATATTTAATCACAGACCCACCCCTCAAAGCCTTGACAGTTTTCGCCATGCCCATGATTATCGGCAGCTTTTTTCAACAAGTATATAATATGGCAGATTCGATAATAGTAGGTCAGTTTGTGGGCTCTTCTGCTCTTGCAGCTGTGGGCGCCTGCGCAGCCCTTACCAATGTCTTTATCTGTATAGCCCTAGGAGCGGGAGTGGGTGCTGGTGTACTGGTGAGTAGATATTTTGGAGCCAGAAATTACAATAGAATGAAAACAATTGTATCCACTTCCTTGATTAGCTTTTTGCTTTTAAGCATAGTCCTTGGGATATTTGGCTTTTGCCTGTCGAAATTTATGATGAGCCTATTAAAAACCCCGACAGATATAATGGATGATGCCGTCTTGTATCTTAGGATTTATTTTCTGGGCTTTCCATTTTTATTTATGTACAACATTCTCTCGACCATGTTTATCTCGATTGGCGAATCAAAAATTCCTCTGGCACTTTTGATTTTCTCATCAGTCTTAAATATTTTTATGGACATCTGGATGGTGGCAAGCCTGAGACTTGGAGTATTTGGGGCAGCCCTTGCAACTTTAATTTCGCAAGGGATCTCGGCAGTGTTTTCGCTTTTAATTTTTCTTTATCGGATGCGGCACTTTAAAAGCGGCTTCAAGTACTTCGATAGGTATGAGTTGCACTCCATGCTTAAAATTGCCATACCGTCAGTTCTCCAACAGTCCACCGTTTCAGTAGGCATGATGATTGTACAGGCAGTTGTAAACCCCTTTGGCACCCAGGCCCTTGCAGGTTACTCAGCCACGATGCGAGTAGAGAATGTCTTTTCGCTGATGTTTGTGTCAATTGGCAATTCCATCTCTGCCTATATTTCTCAAAATTTTGGAGCAAATAAAATTGAAAGACTTAAAAAAGGCTACCATGCCGCACTCATCTTGGACTTATCTTTTGCAGTCCTAGCCTTTGTAGTCATAGAAGCCTTTCACTATAAAATATCTTCGCTATTTTTGGGTAAAGACGGAAGCACTCTAGCCTATCAAGTCTCGGGAGATTACATGAAATGGCTGGGATATTTCTTCATCTTTATGGGCATCAAAATGGCAACAGATGGAGTCCTAAGAGGCCTCGGCATAATGCGGCCCTTCCTTATTGCAAATCTTGTAAATCTTGCCATACGCATGTCGGTTGCCTTGATTTTCGCTCCACGTTTTGGCATTGCCTTTGTCTGGCTCGCCGTACCATTAGGTTGGCTTGCAAACTTTTTGATATCTTACAAAGAGCTTAGAAAATCATGGCCCACTACCAAAATAGACAGAGAGTTATAATTATACCTTGTTAGGTATAATTATAAATTATTAAAAATTGCAAGATCTGAATTAAACAAAAATCAATTAAAAAAATAATTTGAAATGAGGTTTATAATTTAGACATATATCACAATTGTTTTTGTCTTTGATAAAAAATTATATATAATCTATGGTTTTATCATGGATTATATATAATTTAAAGATTACGTACAATCAAGTAAAACCTTAGAATATAAAAATGAAAAAATAAAGAGAAATAAAAAATGTATCAACACTAAACCTTATATTATGATTTAAGTTGATACATTTTTTTATCAAAAGAAGTACTGGAAAATTATTTAACCTTGTCTATATAGTCCCCATATCCTTGCTCTTCCATATCGCTTAATGGGACAAATCTCAAAGCAGCACCATTAATACAATATCTTGCACCGCCCTTATCCTTAGGACCATCGTCAAACACATGACCAAGATGAGAATCTCCACTTTTACTTCTAACTTCAACCCTATTCATATTGAATGAACTATCGCTTTTATAATTTATATTTGAATCAATAGGTTTAGTAAAAGAAGGCCAGCCACAGCCGGCATCATACTTATCTTTTGAAGAGAATAAAGGCTCTCCACTGACAATATCAACATAGATTCCAGGCTCATTAAAATCATCATATTCAGAAGTAAACGCCCTTTCAGTAGCATTTTTTTGAGTTACACTATATTGCTCTTCAGTTAGTTTTGCTCTTAGCTCCTTTTCATTTTTCTTAATTAGTTTATTTTTTGCTTGCAAAGGTTTATTAACTAACGAAAGATTTATGTGGCAGTATCCACCGGGGTTTTTATCCAAATAATCTTGATGATAATCTTCTCCACGAACAAAATTATTCAAAGGCTCCACCTCAACAACAATTTTGCCATCATATTCATCTTGCTTTTGTCTTATAATCTCATCTATTACAAGCTTATCATTTCGATCAGTGTAATAAATGCCAGTCCTATATTGCCTACCCCTGTCATTTCCTTGTTTATTTATAGATGTAGGATCGATTATTCTAAAATAATGTTCCAAAAGCTCTTGAAGAGAAACCCTATCTCTATCATAATTTACTTTTACGGTCTCGCTGTGATCAGTCTCACTTATTTTTTTATAATCAGTATCTTTAGTTTTTCCATTAGCATATCCTACAGTAGTATCAATAACACCGGGAATCTTTTTGAAATATCCTTCAATTCCCCAAAAACATCCTCCAGCCAAATAAATTACATTTTTATCTTTAACATCAGTCATCTTATTATCAATCCTTTCTTTATCATTCTTGCTAGAAACTTCATTTAAATCTTTTTTTAGAAACTTAAAGCTCATAACAATTAAAGCGATAAGCAAAAAAGAAATAAAAAGTTTATACTTACTCATAATATCACCTCACAAGATTTTTAGATTTTTAACCCAGTCAAAAGTGTTCTCAAACACGGTGTAGCCAAAATTATAATAAACGTTTGTGAAAGATTAGTGTATATTGTTTGTAATTCATTTGATAAAAACCACTCGTAAACCAACCCAACAAGCAAACAATCTTAAACAATCTAGAACAAAAAAACATAAACACAAAGATCCAAATCAAAAATCAATCCGAAAGAAATCTCGCCCCCATCATGCAAAAATGGCAACAGATGGAGTCCTAAGAGGCCTCGGCATAATGCGCCCCTTCCTTATTGCAAATCTTGTAAATCTTGCCATACGCATGTCGGTTGCCTTGATTTTCGCTCCACGTTTTGGCATTGCCTTTGTCTGGCTCGCCGTACCATTAGGTTGGCTTGCAAACTTTTTGATATCTTACAAAGAGCTTAGAAAATCATGGCCCACTACCAAAATAGATGTAGATGTATAAGGGGAATTTTTAAAATAAAACATGCCCTTTAAAAAATCCAAATAAAAAACTTTAACAAAAAACTCAAAAATAATATCTACTCATAAAAAGGGACACCATATTTACTTAGTTAGTTTTAGTGGATGCTAGCCTATACTTCGCAGGCGGCATCCATTTTGTTTTATTTTAAATTTTTTCTTTATTGTAATAATTTATATATTCATATAAAGCTTTTGAAAATTTATAAAAAGAGCATGGCTCTTTTTATGGCCATAATAAAATTCGTCCTTCGAAATTCAGATAAATAATTGAATATTATTTTTAAACTATCCTTAAAGAAAAATATACAAATATATATATGACGATGCCTTTAAACTCTAAAATACATCACCCCGACCGCCCAAGAGTGCTATAATATAAAACGATAAGAGCTATTGATACATAAACAGATTTTAAAGTCACAGGTCTTTAAGCTTAAAACTCACCAAAAACTAACTTACATAAATAAATTACACAAAGACGGCACAAAATCACAAAAGAGGAATAAAATGAAATTCACCACATATGGGGAAAGGGAAAACAAGTCCATCCTCTTTATCCATGGGCTTGCCTCGACAGCAGATCTCTGCTTCAAACCCCTCTTGCCCTACCTAAAAGACTACCATGTGATCTTTTGCGAGCTAGATGGCCATTGCGCTTATAAAAAAGGCGACATGACATCCCCTAAAGATAGCATGCTAGCAATAGAAAACTACATATTAAAAGAAATGGATAAAAGAGTCCATTGCATCTGTGGCTTCTCCATGGGAGCGACTCTGGCAGTAGATCTGATATCAAGAGGTAAAATCTCCACAGACAAAGTCCTATTAGATGCAGCCATCACAATAGAAATGGGCTGGATGGCCCTGCCCTTTACCCTAGCCTTTATCATCGGCACTCAAAGAATAAAAAATAAAAAACCCATCCCCGAGTTTTTGCTAGACAAAATCATGGGCAAGGGCAACAAGAGCATCATCGAAATGATGTATCCGCAAATCAGCAAAAAAACCATTCAAAATGCCTGCAAATACATCTACCATTACAAGATAAAAGACAATTTGAGAAACTTTAGAGGTCAAGTCCTCTTCATAAGAGGAAGCGAAGAGCCCCTGCCAGCAAGAGGACAAAAGCTCTTAAAAGCCTACCTTCCACAAATGAAAAGCCAAGTCTTTCAAGGCATGGGTCATGGACAATTCCTCCACGAACACCCCAGAGAATACGCCGAGAACTTGAAAAAATTTTTGCAAACCTAACTCCATAAAAAGCTTTAAATTAAAGCCGAGATTAAGAAAAATAAAAAATGAAAAAATTTTGACAAGACAAAAAAACTTGTGGTAAAACTATATTGTCAAAAGCTCATTGATTAACATTATTAAATACATAAAAGACCCAGGAGGTGTTTTAGAAAAATGAAGTCCAGAGAAATATTTTCGGACCCGGCAATTGTAGACGAGATTAAAAAAATCGAAACCACACCGGAAGCCAAAAAAAGACTTGATGACATCAGAAAAGATATAAAAAATCGCATGACCGAATCCTACGTCTTTGGTCTTATAGGCATCATAGGAGGCCTTATCCTGTACTCCTTCATAAAAATATACGCCATAATAGTCATAGCCATTCTAATAAAATATTGGTCGAGCTACTCTGAGCGCAACAAAAACTACCTTGCCACAGCCTATGTAAACAACTTCTTAGACCCCATATTTAAAAAAATTTTACCCGGCACCAAAATCGACTACTTCGGCAGCATGGACCAAGCCGTTTTCGAAAATCTCCTGCATCGCTCCGACAGATACACATCAAGCTGTCATATAACATTCGCAGACGAATACAAGACGGAATTTTGTAACATGATAGCAGTCCATGACGAAATACAAAATAAGGGCAAGACGGAAGAAGTGACAGACTTTAGAGGTCAAGTCCTCATGGCATCTGTAAACACAGGCATAAAAGGACACATAAGAGTAGTACCCTCAACCAAAAAGGCCCTCGGCAACAAAAGCAACGGAGCCTACGGAGGAAGAAGAGGCGAAGAAAAAGAAATCCAAACCGAGTCCATCGAGTTCAACAACCTCTATTCTATTTTTTCGACAGACGACTTCTACACTCGTTTCATACTAGATGCCAGAATCTTGGAACTATTGACCGATATGCGCAAAAAAATGAAAGTCGCCATCTATATGAATGACGAGTACGTATCAATAGCCTTCCAATCGGGAAAACACATCCTAACCCTGCCGATAATACCCCAGCTAGTAGACAAAATTTCACTATCAAGCGAATACGAAGAAATAAGAACCAAGCTCGCAGATTTCTATACACTAATGAATCTTATAATGGAAAAATTTTAGAGGAGAATATATGGGATATTTATTTATTATCATAGTAATATTAGTCGCTTTCTCTTGGTTTACATCGACATCCAATAGACTAAGAAGACACAAAATAGTCATAAAAGAATCCAAGAGAAACGTAGACATAGCCCTTGCCAAAAGATACGACACCATTTCACAAATGCTAAAAGTCGCCAAATCATTTGCCAAGCACGAGACGGACACCCTGACAGAAACCATAAAACTAAGACAAGAAGGCGGCATCACAGCAGCCAACATGACAATGAAAAGCCAAAACGATGCCATAAAAGGGATTTATGCTCTGGCAGAAGCCTATCCAGACTTGAAATCATCAGCCGAATTTGTAAACCTGCAAGACGAAATAGATGACGAAAACGAAAAATTGGCAGCAGCAAAAAGAATAGTAAACAGCAACATCAGCCTCTACAACCAAGAACTAGTCACCTTCCCCACATCAATCATCGCAAGCATCAACAACATGAAAGAAATAGACTTCCTAACAGAAGAAGACCTAGAAAGAAAAAAATCCATAGACCAATTCGATTACGACATATAACTCATACAAACACAAAAACACCAGCCAAGAGCTGGTATTTTTATATCCCAAACCCCAAAAAACACGAGAACCCAATCCCCACATCACCAACCCCATAAGCACAAAACCTCACAAAAAATCTAACCCTTCAATCCACACCCACCAACCCCACAAGCACATTCACCCGAAAAAACATGAGAACCCAATCCCCACACTCACAACCCACATATCCACATCAACCCGAAAAAACACGAGAACTCAACAACAACACCAAAAAGAAAGAAAAAATCGACAAGCCGTAAAAGAAATTCAAATGTTTGAGCAAAGCGAGTTATTGAATTTCTAGGCTTGGAGATTTTTTCTGACAACCAGTAAGTAGGGTAGAGGGGAGGTCAAGGAGGGGGAAGGGGCATCGTCGCCCCTAGCCCCCTCCTTGCAAACAAAAACCCAAACCAAAAAACCAACCCACAAAAATACGAGAACAAACTCTCACCACATCACCAACACTATAAGCAAACCAACTCGAAAAAACACGAGAACAAAACCCCTACACCAACCAACCCTATAAGCAGATTAACCTGAAAAAAATCTAGACCTCAATCCTCACACTCACAACCCCCATAAGCACAAAACCTCACAAAAAATCTAAACCTCAATCCCCACACCAAAAAGAAAGAAAAAATCGACAAGCCGTAAAAGAAATTCAAATGTCTGAGCAAAGCGAGTTATTGAATTTCTAGGCTTGGAGATTTTTTCTGACAACCAGTAAGTAGGGTGCAGGGGTGGTCAAGGAGGGGGAAGGGGCATCGTCGCCCCTAGCCCCCTCCTTACAAACAAAAACAAAAAATAAAACCCATCTCCTCCACATTGCAAAATAAAAAAACTCCTATATAATATAAAAAGTCACCCCCCCAAACAAAATTACAACTTGACCATATTATGTAACATACTTGTAATTTTATTTTGGCCCGGGCTGATGTATAATGATGACATAAGAGAACAATGACAACTAAATATTCCAAACAAAAGGAAATTTATTTGCCTTGCCTCTTATCCCATGAGAAAGACATGGGGCAAAAGTTTAAGACTTTTGTAGGTCTACAAAATTTTTAAGGAGGTCGAAAGACAAATGAACAAAAGAATTCTTTCTCTAGTACTAGCACTAGTAATGGTACTAGGAACATTCGGATCTGTCTTCGCCGCTGAAGCAAAAGCAGAAGTTAAGGAAAAGACAAAAGAAGTTCCAAAATTAACTTCATCAGACGCTAAGATTCAATGGCTACAAGACGTAAAAATCGTTGAAGGTCGTAAAGTAAACGAAGACGAAAAGAACAACGATCTAGCACTTGACAAGACAATCCAAAGAGCAGAAGTAACAAAACTTTTAGTTTACGCTATTGGTAAACAAGACCTAGCAGAACAACTAAAAGGAGCAGTAAGACCATTCAAAGATGTAGAAGCAGGATACTGGGCTAACGGATTTATCACAGTTGGTTCAACTTCTCCATCTCCAGCAAATGGACTTCCATTCCTAAACGGATACCCAAGTGGCAAATTCGAAGGAAAATGGAACGTATCTTATGCAGAACTTGCAAAGATGCTTGTAGTGCTTGCAAAGAAAGACCTTACTAAGGATCTTC
Organism: Peptoniphilus sp. GNH; assembly: GCA_021307325.1. Taxonomy (NCBI): domain Bacteria; kingdom Bacillati; phylum Bacillota; class Tissierellia; order Tissierellales; family Peptoniphilaceae; genus Peptoniphilus; species Peptoniphilus sp. GNH. The sequence goes on from CP089931.1 coordinate 1,606,641, forward strand.
TAGTAAAAGCAAACGCTGACTGGCCATCACAATGGATGAGATATGCAGCAGAAATGGGCATTCTTGAAGGCGTAACAGTTGCAAACTCAAACGACAATGCAACAAGAAAAGACGCATTCACAATGATTTACAATGCAATGTTTGCAATGAAAGAATGGAGACTTTACCCATCAAATGAAACTATCGGCGTAATCTCTAAGGCTACAAACGACAAGATCACTCTTGGTGGAATCGAAAAAGACGTTGAATTCAAAGTAAACGAAAAGACTAACTTCGTTCCTGCAGAAGCTAAGGATGCAACTACACCTTACCACCCAATCGGATGGATGACTTATGTAACTTACGGATCAGGATACTATATCGGATCTCTAGTAAGAGTACTTGCAGACAAAGATGGTAATGTAACTCACATTATCCAACTTGGTAACCCAGAACACCTTGACCTTAAGACTCAAGGATGGGCACCAATAGCTGATGATCATGACAACGGAACAGTTGATCTTAGAAAAGCTAACCTAACTTTCAAAGAAGCTAAACTTGCTAAGATTGACACTGACTCTCATACTCGTTACTTTGTAGCAGATGTAAACAAGGGTAGAGTAAAAGAAGTTAAATCTATGTCAGATATCAGATCTTACTTCAAATATGAAACTGAATTTGCTAATAGAGTATACCTAGGATTTGAAAAGGTAGAAGTATCAGGCAGAAGAATTGCAAGACTAGTTGTATTCAACCAAGTTGATAAGACAAACCTAAGAGGAGATCTTGTAAGAATTTCTAACCCTGTAATATCTAACTATTCAGTTCTTGCTCAAGAAGCTGGCGAAAAGGCTACTGAAGCAAAAGAATACAAACTTGGCGATTACAAGTACTATCCATATGCTTACAAGGCTGACAAGTACGATATCGTTAATCTAAATGGTTACAATGGAACAATTGAAACTGAAATTGACTATGATAAGACTCCAACTTTCAAAGTTGAAAAGATTTACACAAGAGGACAAAATGGTCTTCCATTTGTAAATGGTTACACAACAGCTATCAAGCTTTCTGATGGAAGAGGAGAACAAGTTTACGGTGTTGCAAGAGATATCGACACTTGGTTCGCAAACGAAATCAGAGAAGGCGCTTATGTACAAGTTAAATTTGGTGAAGCAAACAAGGAAATTACTCTAATTTCTGTAGTTCCAAAGAACAACGTTCCTGGAGATCTTCCAAACGGAATGGTTAAAGATGCTAAGACTGTTAAAGTTCTAAGTGTTGAAAAATTCAACGGAGTTAGTCTAGTAACTTATCTTGACGGAGCTTACAGAAATACTGTAGCTGTTACTGACAACGACGTATTGAATGTTGCTCTTAATGATGAAATCAGAATTGAACCAGTATTCAGATATGTACAAGTTCAAAACTACTACGGAAAAGTTGAAAGCTTCGCAGTTTATAGAATAGCTCAAAACATCACTAAGGATACTAATGACGCAACAACAGCTGTAACAACTTTCGAAGGTGCTGTAAACGAAGCTAATCTTAATGCCGCTAAGGCAAAAGTAGCTGCACTTCCTGAAGGAACAACAAAAGCAGCTCTTGAAAAGAGAATTGAAGTTAAACTTGTTGCAGAAGCTAAGACTACAATTGGAAATCCAGTTCAAATCACAGCTCCAGCAGCATTTACAGCAGAAGAACTTGTTAAAGCAGCAAATGCTAAACTTAATGCAACTGTAAACAAGCATTTTGCAGATGTAAAGGTTTCAGCTTCTGAACTTACTGCTATCCCAGGAGAAGCAGACAAATACACTGCTAACATTACTTTAACTTATGGTAATGAATCAGTAGTTGTACCTGTAAAGGTAGAAAGATAAGAAGTAATTCTTAAAATAAAAAGAAAGTCGAATATTCGACTTTCTTTTTTTATACATAAAATCTATAATCATTTGCAAACAAAAAGGGGCAGACATCTGCCCCGATTTTATTCAGCATCCACGCTTTCATTAAGAGCCTTCAAAAGCCCTTCCAGATCCATCCCATGTACCATGGCAGCCTCCTCGAGAGTCTCCATTTGGCTAGACGGACACATCACACAGCCCATGCCATACTCCATCAAAGTCCTGGCAGTTTGAGGGTGCTTGTGTATCATTTGACCTATCAATAAATCTTTAGTAATCATTTAAATCTCCTTTTTTAAATACTAGTATTTTACTCTATATATTATATCCATAAGTAAAAGCCAAGACAAGACCCAAATCACCCATCCCACCCGAAAAAACACGAGAACAAACTCTCACCACATCACCAACACTATAAGCAAACCAACCCGAAAAAAATCTAACCTCTTCAATTCAAACATCGCCAACCCCATAAGCACATTCACCCGAAAAAACACGAGAACCCAATCCCCACATCACCAACCCCATATCCACAGCAACCCGAAAAAAATCTCACCCTCAACAACAACACCCACCAACCCCACAAGCATAAAACCTCACAAAAAATCTAACCCTCAATCCCCACACCAAAAAGAAAGAAAAAATCGACAAGCCGTAAAAGAAATTCAAATGTCTGAGCAAAGCGAGTTATTGAATTTCTAGGCTTGGAGATTTTTTCTGACAACCAGTAAGTAGGGTGCAGGGGTGGTCAAGGAGGGGGAAGGGGCATCGTCGCCCCTAGCCCCCTCCTTGCAAACAAAAACAAAACAAAAAACCAACCCGAAAAAACACGAGAACAAGACCCCCACACCCACAAACCCAATAGACACGAGAACCCGAAAAAAATCTCCCTCTCCTTGAAATCAAAAAAGCCTAATTAAAGCAAAAACTCGCCCCAATTAAGCCTGAAAACTATACAAATTTAAAATTAATGATATAATAGATATGTAAAGAGGACACCGTTAAAGACGGCTTGCTCCATTAAGTGTTAAAAAAACCTACCTAAAGATAGCAAATACAGGTAGGTTTTTGATTTTATTTCCTATTTTGAAATAGGGTAAATATAGCGACAACCAACATAAAAATCTTTATCATCAAAGGCAACAATTCATAATCAGTCATGCCATCACCCCCAATCCTTAGAGATTGGAGCAAACCATCTGTATGTCCTCTAAGAAAATTATATAAAAAAAACAAAACAAACACCAGCCACAGAGCTGGTATTTTTATGCCAAAAATAAACCCGAAAAAACACGAGAACAAAAACCCCACACCCAAAACCCAAACCAAACACCAACCCTAAAAAACGCTAGAAAAAAAACACAAACACAAAAACCCAAACCAAACACCAACCCTCAAAAAATCTCACACCCAACAACAACACAAAAACCCCCACAAGCAAACCAACCCTCAAAAAATCTCACCCTCAACAACAACACAAAAACAAAACCCAAACACCAACCCGAAAAAACTCTAGAACAAAAAACAGAAACACAAAAAAAATAGCCAGACCCACAAAACTCCAGCTATTTCACAAAAAATATTTAATTTTATTCAAAATTTTCCCTTTCTAAGATCATAAGCCTTAGCTTAAAATCAGTTGCAATAGGCAATCTCCAAAACTTAAAAATACACACCCAAGTTTTATAAATTAAAATTGCCTAAAATATCATGCTCTAAGAGCTTTTAATTTTGTTTTAAAAAGTCTCCAGCCTTCCCACTTGTCATAGGATAGAGAAAAGGGGCACATCTTGCGAGAAGCGTCAAAATGCCTTACAACATGGTCTAGGTCTATCTTGTGCTTGTCCATTAGATAGGATGTGAGCCTTAAAGTGGTCTCGAAGGTCTTGGAAAAGTCTGCTCCCTTGTTGACACACATTTCTACTCCGATAGAGTTGCGATTTAAAATGCCGAACCTGCCCCGACCGTCGCCGACGTGCCAGGCTGAATTTGCGTCTTCGATTATTTGGATGATGCCATTTTCGTCTACAAAATAGTGGGCTGATGCACCTCTTTTTGAAGAGAAAAATCGAAAGTGATTATAGGCTGTGGCAGTTCTATTCACATTTGCGGTGTCATGGATGACAATGTAGCTTATGGGTGAGCCTTGACGGGATGAGTAGTTGCACTTCACGAGCAGTTTTTGAATTTTCATATTAGATCCTCCTTTTCAAAATAGTTTCTCAAGGCCTTTATGGCGCTTGATTTTAGATTTCTTACTGTGTTTGGACTGATGGCTAGGGCATCTCCTATTGCCTTTATGGACATTTGTTTGTAATAGAAGAAAAATATGATTTGCCTTTGCCTTTTGGTCAGCTTTTTTAGAACGAAGTTCAAGAAATTGTCGTCAAAATTTCTAAAAAAATCGCCTTCGAGGTCTATCCCCGAGTCCAAGATTTCGTGCAGGTCGCCTTCGTCTCTTTTCTCGTCTAGGCTGATGGAGGGCCTGTTCTCTAGATATTTGCGAGTTTTTAAAAAATAAAAGCGCAAATAGGATGCCACATAGGCATCTAGGCTTATCCCTCTTTCTTTTTTGTAAGTGTCTAGGCAGTTTAAGGCGACTATGCAACCGTCTTGGAATAGGTCATCGAAGTCTTCAGGAAAGTAGCAATACTTTCTGATAGATGCCTTGATAAGTCCTTGAAAGTGCTGCAAAAACTCTTGACGAGAAAGTGCAAACAAGCTGTCATCACTTGACCTGACATGATTTGCTATGTCTTTGGAATCAGCTAATGAGTCTGCACTTTTAGCAGAGAAACAAGCGGTATCTTCTCTTGTCATATAATCACCTTCTTTCTTGCTAAGTGTGTTTACTTGCACTTATAATTATAAATATTGCACGTATGAAGTCAAGGGCAATTTAAAAAAAGTTATAGTACATTTTTGCTTATCCGAGTATATATAAACAGGAGGTGAAAATGATGAGCAGAAAGATAAGAATCGGTCTTGAAGATGGAAAAAATGGTTCTGGCGATGTCAAATACAAATATAAGACTTTCGCTAAAATCAACGACAAATTGGGAAACGAAGATTGCGTTCTTGCTGCCAAGGCATTTGGAAATTGCTTTGATGGCAAGGTTTCGAAGGCTTTCAGGATTGATGAAGAAGAAATCACACTTGGCTAAGGGATGCCAAGAGGGGAAGAGGTCGCATTTAGCTAAGGTATGCTAAGAGAGAAGAAAGGAGAAAGATATGAGAACTAGTCTGAGATTGGTACTTGGAACAAAGTCTGGCAAGAAGGTAAACTACTCCATGCTTGGAGTGAAGGAAAACTTGCAAAAAGAAGATTTGACAGATCTTGAAAATTTGATAAATAACAAGGGCTTGTTAAGTCTTGAGGACGAATTTAAGGCGATAGAAAAAAGAATACTAATCCAAGTTACTGAAAAAGAGCTTTGATGCTCTATAAGAGGCGAATTTCGCCCTACATAAGGAGGTGGATTATATGGACGAATTATTAGCAAGCATAGCCAACATAGGCTTTCCAATTGCGGTGGCTGCCTATCTTTTGGTTCGCATAGAGCAAAAGCTGGACAACTTGAGCATGAGTATAAAAGATTTGACTAATGTGCTTGGCAAAATGGAAGTCAAATAGACGGGGTATATTTTATGTCGCAAAAAAAGTGCAAAAGATTTCAAATAAAAAGATAAATCAATCTTAGAAGCCAACTCGCATAGGTGAGTCGGCTTTTTTTGTAAGGACGAATTGTAAAATCAAATGAAACACCTATTGTAAGAAACCAAAAAAGCACCTGTAAAAAGAGGTGCTTAATTTTAAAGTCCTTTTAGCTCTGTCAAGAATCTACTCATTTTTGTATTTTCATATTCTATATAGCAAAGGCGCAGCTTGTACCTTGCCCTAGTCATGGCAACATACAAGAGCCTTCTTTCTTCTTCAAAAGGCTCTGCATTGCCAAGCGACAAGAAATCGATAGAGCTGCGGGAGGGCAGATTGTTTTCGTAAAGGTCAACGACGATGACCTTGTCAAATTCTAAGCCCTTGGCGCCATGGATCGTAGAAAGACTTATCCGACTTTTCTTATATTGGCTCTCTTTCAAGACAGAGTCCAGATATTTTAATCTGCCGAAAAAATCCGTCAAAGTCTTAGAATTTTTGGCGACATTTTTTAAAATATCTAAAAATTCATAAGTCGAGCCAGTTTGCTTTAAATATCTAAAATTCTCGTTTTTTAGATAGTCCTCATAGGATAAATCTTTTAAGATGTAAGAAAGAGCGTGGCGAGGATTAAGATACATAAGCGTATCCAGCATAGACGATAAATCTCTAAATCTTTTTATATAAAAGGGCTTGAGGCCGGGGAAATCTCTCAAATCCTCCAAAAGATTGGAAGACTTGACCCCGGCAAGGTATGCAAGCATAGGCCCTGTGATATAAGTTTTAATTTTAAAATAAATTCTTGAAAAAGCCGCAAAGTCGCCCCTGTTTTTGGCAAAATTTAAAATGTCTTTTATGTCAAAGACCAGAGGATTGTTGTAAAAACTCATGCCCCGATCTCTAATCGTAAAATCAATATTATTTCTTTCCAAGATTTCACAGATGCTAAGAGAGGAGACGTTGTTTCTGTATAAAATCGCAGTGCTTTCTTCTTCTTTTAAGTCATCTAGCAAGTATTTTTCAAAAATCTGAGCCGAGGTAAATTTCAGAATTTTGATAGGCTCTTGGCTTTCTTTTTTGGCGAGAAAATCTTTCTCGTATCTGGTCTTGTTTTGGCTTATAAAACTGCCGGCAAGCCTCACTATGTTATCGGAAGACCGGTAATTGGTAGAGAGCTTGTAGATTTTTAAATCTGGATAGATAAGCTCCAAATCTTTCAAATTATCAGACCGAGCACCCCGAAAAGAATAGATATTTTGATCGTCATCTGCGACTATAAATAAATTTTTTTTGCGACTGGCAATGAGCCTTATTAATTTGAACTGAGAAATTGACGTATCTTGTCCCTCATCGAGCTGGATGAACTCGAAATTATCCAAGATACTTCTCAAAAGGTAGGCATCCTCTTTCAAAATCTTGTAGGCCAAGGTGATCATATCATCAAAGTCAAAAAGGCCCATCTTCTCCTTAAAGGTCTCATATTCTTTGAAAATTTCATAAAAAAGAGGAGTCTGACAGGCCCTATCAGAGGCAAATTCTTTCGCATCCATACACATATTTTTTACATAGCCAATTTCAGTTAGTAAGACTGTAAGCTTTTCCTCTGTAAGGGGAGCAAGCCCCATTTTTTCCATGATCTTCTTTAGACTTAAAAGACTTCCGGGTGAGCCGTCAGCATCAATAAATTTCAAAGTCTTAGATCTGAGCCGGCAGTAGTGCATGATTATGCCAAAGCAAAAGCTGTGAATAGTCGCAAACTTTATAGGAGCATAGGCTGGGTAATCTCTTTTGAATCTTTCCTGCATATTAAGAGCCGCAGCCTTTGAAAAGCTGATTGAAAGAATAGATTTTTTGTCAACGCCCCTATCTATTAAATTTTTGCACCGCTTCAAGATTAGAGTAGTCTTGCCTGCACCCGGCACAGCTAGGACTAGGGCAGGGCCAAGAAAGTGCTTAGAAGCGAGAATTTGTTCATCTGAAAATTTCATAAAACCGCTCTCTTTTTTTAAAGTCTAGGCTAATTATATCAAAAATTGCCCCGATAAATAAAAAAAAGCTCTTTCAAGGCTTGCATTTTTGGGCTATAAAGCGTAGATTTTTAGAAATATTAAAAGATTCGTAACTAATTTGTAACTTTTTATTGATTTCTTAAAAATCATTTGTTATAATTTACAAGACGATGAAGAAATATCTAGGATAACTTAAGGAGTGTATTCATTTGTTTAATATAAAAAAAGTTTTTCCGCTGGGACTTGCGACTTTAGCCGTGGCGTCCTTTGTCGGAATGAAAGATGCTGGAGTTTTTCTAAACCCACATCAGACAGTTACATACAGTGGCAAAAAGATAGAATTTAAAGTAGGTGAAAGGGTCTCCATCAAAGAGACCAAGGGGTCTTCTTTCATAGTGGCAAAGGGAGAAGCAAGACTAAATGTCCCCAAAGAAAAGATCCTTTTGACTGAAACCAACATAAAGTTATTTAGAGTTGTAAAAAATACCGGCATTAAAAACAATGGTAAGACGGTTAGAAATCTTTTCTTAGGAGAAGAATTGAGACTTTTAGAAGATAAAGATGCGACAGCTCTTGTAATTGCAGAAGACGGAGTAAAGGGACTTGTAAGCAAGTCATCACTTGAAGCCATATCCAACTCCCAAAGATTTGTAACATCGACAGAAGCCAAAAAAGACTTCAGCCTAAAAGACGGACAAAAGACTATCCTTTTCAAAAAAGGCGATAGGCTGGATGTGGTTGACTTTGTAGATGGACTCTTTGTCATTCTAAAGGATGGTAATGAATACAGAGTTGCTGGAGACTGTGTAAGCCTAAATAGCCTACCCAACAACGTATCAAGCAATGAAGCGGCAGAAATGGCTGAAGCAGGAATAGAAGTCGTACCAGAAGAATTTAGAAACAAGCTCGGCACAGTCGAAAGACCAAGCTTCGTAGCAGACAATAGCAAGGTTTCAAATATAATTTCCTCAGCCCTAGATAAGCTTGGCACACCTTATGTCTATGCGACAGCTGGCCCAGAATCTTACGATTGCAGCGGCTTTGTGTATGCAGTTTATACAAATGAATTCGGCATCAAATTGCCAAGGTCATCGAGAGACCAATCTGAAGTCGGCATAAAAATCGAAAAAGAAGATTTAGCAGCAGGAGATTTGGTATTCTTTGACACACTTAGCAGAGGATATGTTTCCCATGTAGGCATCTATATAGGAAATGGAGAATTTGTTCACGCATCATCAGGTCAAGGCAGAGTAATAGTATCCAAGTTGGATCAAGGCTATTACAGCACCAGATATGTAAGTGCATCCAGAGTTATAAAATAATAAGACACAAGTGCGGCTTAGGCTGCACTTTTTTTATGGGCAAATTTCGCCCATACAAGGAGGAAGTATGTCAAAAATCCTATCAGGCAAAGAAGTGAGAAGCTTCTTAAAGACAAAACTAGAAAAAGAAATAAAAAATTTAAACAACCCACCAGAACTTGGTCTCATAAGGCTGGGTCAAAATCCTCAAGACCTCTCCTACGAAAGAGCCCTTGAAAAAACTGCAAAAGAACTCGGCATAAAAGTCGAAAACAAAAACCTCGCACAAGACGCAGACCCATCCGATTTAAAAGACGCCATAAAGGCCTACAATCAAAACGAAAAAATAGGTGGAGTCCTCATCTTTAGACCCCTGCCTTCCCATATCAAAGAAGACGAAATAAAAGATTTTTTAGATCCTAAAAAAGACCTTGACGCCATGACATCTAAAAATTTGGCAAGAGCCTTCACAGGAGATGAAAGTGGACACTTTCCCATCACTGCTCAGGCGGCAGTCATGATCTTGGACTACTATGGCTATGAGCTTGAAGGCAAAAAGGCACTCGTGATAAATAGGTCCTCGGTTGTGGGCAGACCCCTTTGCTCCCTGCTTTTGAATAAAAATGCCACAGTGACCCTAGCCCACTCCAAAACAGCCGACTTGAAAGCAGAAATAAGACAGGCAGACTTTGTATTTCTTGCTACGGGAAGGGCCGAAAAATTTACAAAAGACTACTTCACAGACAAGCAAGTGGTGATAGATATATCCATCAACTTCAACGCTGAGGGCAAGATTTGTGGGGATCTGCATCCATCTGCTTTTGACAGAGTGGCAGCTTATAGCCCGGTGCCGGGTGGAGTCGGCAGTCTTACCAACCTGCTTTTATTTAAAGAACTTTTGAAAAATAAAAGATGAAATCTATAATTTTATAAGTGTATTTTTAAATTCATTTTACAAAAAGATTAGAGAAGCAAAAAAACTTTTAAAGCATAAAACAAAGCGACAAAAAAATAATTTAAAGTATAAAACAAAGCGACAAAAATTAAATAGAATCATAAATAGGAAAAGACAAGGAGACCATGAGCCTTGTCTTTTCCTATTTTTGCTTTCAAAAAAATTTTTTTGCGGTCAAAAATAGAAGCAGTACACTTTTAAAACGAGCATAAGTGAGTTTTAATCAAAAAAATCTACATATTCACAAAAAGAATGTGAAGAAAAAAATACAATGTAGAGCCTAGACATAGCCTGATGCCTACTTGAGATATAGATATAGATATATATAATTACAATCAGACTAGAATTGTATCTTTGTATCAAAATCTCAACAAGGATAAGAAGGAGTGAAAGTTTTGAAAGAAAAATACGAAAAGAAAAAAGAAAAAATATTTGAAGCAAGAAGGCTATGGAGCATACTTCTGGCCCTTATTATGCTAATAGGAGTCTTTCCATTTTCAGCCTTTGCCCGATCATATTCAGGGATAGTAGATATTAGAGACCGTTGGACTAAAGACCGATTGGAATTTAAAGGAAATCCGGACATAACATGTGTATTGATTAAAGATCCGGGTCCGCGAAGAGATCAATATGAAGATGGGGGACCTAAAACTATACTTACGATATGGGCAAAAAATGGCGATTATTATGATGAGGAAAGTTATGAATATAACAATTTAATAAGTCTTTATATTAATCGAATTATCTTTGAATTTAAAGCAAGCCAAGGAGAGCTTCCCGATGCCCTAAAAAAGATAGCCCCCAAGCCTTATGGAATATATGTTAGGGAAAGTCCTAATGGTTGGGAAAAAGGACCTATGTATAGCCCAAAAGGGCCACAAGACCCCACCCCTACCAAATGGAAAGACCCTAGCAATGGAAATGAATGGAAATTTAAAGGTTGGGAACAAAACCCAAGGGATAAATGGTATTTAGGAAGAAGCCTCCCAAACTATAGCCCTGATGACCTACAGGAACGTTGGAATTATGTTCGTTTCGTCGGCACCTGGTATATGCTTTCGAAAAAGCAAGAGTTAGATAAAGCCATTAAAGCTGCAGACGCTTTAACCAAGGCAGATGTCATCGCCAATAATGGGGAGAATGTCCCTGTCTTTAGAACTTGGGTAACAAAAAGTGTCGATGAGACCCTTAAAAGCACTTTAAAGACGGCAAAAGAAAAGTTTAATAATGATGAAGTTTCCCAAGGTGAGGTGGATGCAGCTGCCAATGCCTTAAAGACCGCTGTAGCCGCTTACAAACCCCAAAAAGGGCAAAAGGTATACGACAAAAACCCAACATATGCTCAACCACAAGATGCCCACAAGGTGACCTTTGCCAAGGGGAGTGGCGTGGACATGGAGGGAGAAAACACCTTCTTCTATGTAAAAAATGGCACAAGCCTACCGGCAGGAGAATTCCCAAAAGCCACTGCCCAAAACGGATTCGGCACCAAAATTTATTGGACACCGGAACAAGACACAGCCATTACCAAAGACGAAACCTTTACTGCCAGCGCCAAAGCCGTGAATAAGGCAGACCTTGCAGCGAAAATTCAAGAAGCGGAAGGCTTGCTTGAAAAAGACAAGACCTCCGATCCTGCCCTGGCATTAAAGACCAAGGTAGATGAAGCCAAGGCCGTGGTAGGAGCCATAGACAATGGCACACAACGAGATCAAGACCAAGTGGATGGCAAGGCCAATGAACTGACCCAAGCCATCCAAGCCTTAAAAGACTTAAATAGCAAAAAAGAAGAAACAAAAAACGCCATCGCAGGCATCGAGGGCTTAAAACAAGGTGACATCACCGCCCTTCAAGGAGAGGTAGACAGCGCCAAAAACGCAGATGCAGTTGAAGCCGTCAAAGCAAAAGCGACGGCTCAAGGAAAAGCCAATAAGGCACTAGAAGAAGCAACAGCAGCAGTAGGAGCAGCAGAACAAGCAAAGACACAAGAAAAATATGGTGAAGCCAAGGCAAAAGTAGACGCTCTAGAAAATGGACAAGCAAAAACAGATCTAGAAAATCGCTTAGCAGAAGTAGACAAATACATCAAAGCAGACAAAGCTATCAAAGACCTTGCAGGCAAAAATATAGCAGACGTAACACCAAGCGACATAAGCAGCGCAGAAGATCTAATAAAAGCAGTAAAACAAGACTGGAAACAAAGCCTAACAGAACGTCTAAACACCATAAAAACAAATAAAACAGCCTACGAAAAACTAACAGAAGCAACAGCATTGGTAGAAGCAGCAGAACAAGCAAAGACACAAGACAAATACGACCAAGCCAAGGCAAAAGTCGAAGCCCTAACACAAGGTCAAGACAAAACAAAATTACAAAATCGTCTAGCAGAAGTAGACAAATACATCAAAGCAGACAATAAATTAAAAGAAATTGAAGGCAAGAGCATAGCAGGAGTAAGTAACGACGACATAAGCAGTGCAGAAGGTCTAATAAACGCAGTAAAAGAAGACTGGCAACAAAGCCTAACAGAACGTCTAAACACCATAAAAACAAATAAAACAGCCTACGAAAAACTAACAGAAGCAACAGCATTGGTAGTAGCAGCAGAAAATGCCAAGACACAAGAAAAATACGACCAAGCCAAGGCAAAAGTAGACGCTCTAGAAAATGGACAAGCCAAAACAGATCTAGAAAATCGCTTAGCAGAAGTAGACAAATACATCAAGGCAGACAATAAATTAAAAGAAATCGAAGGCAAGAGCATAGAAGGAGTAACTAACGACGACATAAGCAATGCAGAAGGTCTAATAAATACAGTAAAACAAGACTGGAAACAAAGCCTAACAGATCGTCTAAACACCATAAAAGAAAAAGTGGCAGAAGCAGCAGTTACCGCCCTTGAAGGCAAAAAAGGAAACGTAACAGACAAAGAAATACAAGCTGCTCAAGAAAAAATAGACAAGGTAACAGACAACAACAAGAAAACTGCCCTAGAAGGACGTCTAGACCAAGTAAAAGAAGCGAAAAAGGCAAAAGAAAAAGAAGATAAGGCCCAAGGCGAAGCTCAAAAAGCTCTAGATAAACTAACAGGCGATGGCATCACAGACGAAAACATCAAAAAGGCTCAAGACGAAATAAATAAAGTTACAGATCCTAGCAAAAAACAAGAACTTCAAGAAAAACTAAATCAAATCATAGCAGAAAAAGCAGTAAAAGAGCTTGAAGACAAAAAAGGAAACGTAACAGACGGAGAAATAACAAAAGCCAAAGAAAAAATAAACAAAGTCACCGATGAAGGAAAGAAAAATGACTTAAATCGTCGCATAGGTGAAGTGGAAAAAGCCAAGGGACTACAAGACGAAGCAGAAAAAGCAGTCTCCGATCTTGAAAAACCAAATGCCAATGTCACCGATGATGCAATACAAGAAGCCAAAGAAAAAATAGACAAGGTAACTAACGCAGACAAAAAACAAAACTTGAATGATCGCCTTGAAAAAGTAAAAACAGACAAAAAAGAAAAAGACGCTCAAGGCGAAGCCCAAAAAGCTCTAGACAAACTAACAGGCGATGGCATCACAGACGAAAACATCAAAAAGGCTCAAGAAGAAATAGATAAAGTTACAGATCCTAACAAAAAGCAAGAACTGCAAGAAAAACTAAATCAAATCATAGCAGAAAAAGCAGTAAAAGAGCTTGAAGACAAAAAAGGAAACGTAACAGACGGAGAAATACAAGCTGCTCAAGCAAAGGTAGAAAAGGTAACAGACACCGGCAAGAAAACTGAACTGAATAATCGTCTAGACAAGGTTAAAAAACTAAACGAAGCAAAAACCGAAGCAGAAAAAGCCATAAACAAATTAGAAAAGCTAGACACTACAGAAAAAGATGGCTTCAAGACAAGGGTAAAAGACGCAAGCACAATTGATGATGTAGACAAGATAGTTCTAGAAGCTCAAAAAGAAAATGCCAAGAAAAAAATTGATGACATGAACAACTTATCAAAAGAAGATAAGAAAAAAGCAAAAGAAGGCATCGAAAATGCAGGCGATAAAGATGAAATAGACACAAAAGTATCGGATGCACAAAATAAAGACAATAAAGAAGCGGCAAAAAAACTAGAATCAGCAAAAAGAAAAGCGGAAGAAACCATAAATAACTTGGACAAGCTAAGCCCGACAGAAAAAGATGGTTTCAAAAAGAAGGTAACAGATGCCAACACTATTGATGATGTCAATAAAGTGGTCCTAGATGCAGCAAAAGAAAACGCCAAGAAAAAAATAGCTGAAATGGATAAGTTAACACCAAAAGAGAAAAAAGATTTTAATAAATCCATAGAAGAATCATCAAATGCAAGCGACATAGAAGACGTAGTAAACAGAGCTCAGGGACAACAAAATCAAAGGCTGGGAGCAGAAGTTCAAGAAGCAACAAGTTTAGTTGAAAAAGCGGAAGAAACAAAAACGGAAGCCAACTACAATACAGCCAAGACAGCAGTAGACAAGCTAGGAGATAGCAAGGAAAAAACAAATCTACAAAACCGTCTAGCAGAAGTAGAAAAATACATCCAAGCAGACAAGGAATTAAAAGTCCTAGAAGGAAAAGACGTAGCAAGTCTAACACCAAGTGATATAAGCAAGGTAGAAGACTTAATAGGAAAGGTAAAAGATGCTTGGAAGCAAGACCTTACAAACCGTCTAGACCAAGTAAAACAAAAGATACAAGCAAAAGAACAACTGGAAAAAGATAAAAAAGCAGCAAAGGCTAAGGTGGAGGCACTAGACAAGCTAGACCGAAATGAAAAAGACGCCTACGAAGGAAGAATAGACGGGGCAGCAGACAAGGCTCAAGTAGATGGCATAGTCCTTGAAGCTCAAAAAGAAAATGCTAAAAAGAAAATAGCTGAGATGGACAAGCTAACACCAACAGAGAAAGAAAATGCCAATAATGCAATAGACCAGTCACAAAATGAAGACGGAGTAAATACGGTAGTAGACAATGCCCAAGCAGATCAAGATCAAAGACGAAGCCTAGAAGAAAAAAAGGTGCAAGCAAAGGCTAAGGTAGAAGCACTAAAAGAGTTAAACCAAGATGAAAAATCACCCTTCATAGCAAGAATAGAAGGGGCGCAAAACGAAAACGACATCAATAGTGCAGTTCTAGACGCTCAAAAAGCAAATGCTAAAAAGAAAATAGCCGCTATGGACAAGCTAGAAGACGGAGAACGTCAAGCAGCAGATGAAGCAATAAATCAAGCCCAAGATGAAAATGCAATAAATGCAGCAGTAGAAGATGCCAATACAAAGCAAACTGAAAGAAAAAGTCTAATAGAATACAAAGACGAAGCAAAACGAAAAATAGAAGCCCTAGACAAGCTAGACCAAAACAAAAAAGATGACTACGAAAGAAGAGTAGACGGGGCAGCAGACAAGGCACAAGTAGATGGCATAGTTCTAGAAGCACAAAAAGAAAACGCCAAGAAAAAAATCTCAGACCTCAACAACCTAAGTCCAGAACAAAGACAAGAAGCAGAAAGAAACATAGACAATGCGAGAAACGAAAACGAAATAACAAACATTGTAGCAGAAGCTTCAGGAAGAAATCAAAACGCACAAGAAAACTCTGTAAACAATAGCTACTCAAGACAACTTCAATTTGGCATAATAATAAGACCGGCAAAAGAAGAAGAAAAGAAAGTAGAAAAGACAGAAGAAAAGAAGGTCGAATTAAGACACAAAGAAGCCTACATCAAAGGATATCCAGACGGAAGCTTCAGACCAAATGGAAAAATAACAAGAGCAGAAGCAGCCTCAATGATAGCAAAACTAGCAGGACTAGACCTAAGCAATAGCAAAAACCCAGGTCTAAAAGACACCAAAGATGCATGGTACAACTCAGCGATAAACGCCATGATAAAGAAAAACCTCATGGAAACAGACGAAAATGGAAACTTCAGACCAGACGAAGCCATAACAAGAGCAGAATTCGCAAGAGCCCTCTTCTATCTAGACAAAGACAACAAAAAAACAACTAACATGAAAGACATAAGAGGACACAAGTATCAAGAAGCCATAGAAAGAGCCTATGCAAACGGCCACATCAAAGGCTACCCAGACGGAAGCTTTAGACCAGATGCAGCCATAACAAGAGCAGAAGCAGTAAAAATCTTAAATCACTTCGACAAAAGAAAAGTTAAGGAAAATAGCTTAGGAAAAGTAAAGAGTGAAATAAAAGGCTTCACAGACTTAAAAGAAAGCCATTGGGCTTACTTTGAAATACTTGTAGCAAGCACATCCTACTCCTATCTATACGATCTAGAAGGATATGCTCTAATATCTAATATAGACAGATAGGCTTAGCTTAAAACTAAATACGAGCCGAGGGGCTTACAAAAAAACTGTTGGAAATAAAATCCAACAGTTTTTTGTATTTAGATTATTAAATTTTAAAGGTCATCTTCTATGGCGCTTGATTTGGTATAGGCTGATGGTTTTGCTTCAAAGAAGTCTGTTTTTATGGCATTTGGATCTGAGTATTCGCTGACCCATTCCATGGATTTTGGCTCCTTGTCATAGCCTGGATAGAGTTCTTCAAAGCCCAAATTTTTGGCTCGGAGATTGCCCAAGTATTTTATATAGTCGCTTACCATTTCAAGGCTTAGGCCTTGGATATTGTCTCCTATGACATAGGCTGCCCAGGAGAGTTCTTCTTGGACACCTTTTTTTAGCATTTGCCTATAAAATTCTACTTTGTCATCTGTAAAAAGCTCGGGGCTTTCTTTTTTGAGGTCTATAATTATGGATCTAAAGAGCCAGAGGTGGGTGTTTTCGTCTCTATTTATATATCTTATTTCTTGGACTGTGCCTGGCATCTTGCCCATGCGACCTAAATTGTAAAAGAACATAAAGCCGGAGTAGAAGTAGATTCCTTCTAAGATATAGTTGGCTATTAGGGCCTTCATGAAAGTGAAGGTGTTTTTTTCTTCTAGGAAGTCATTGTATTGGTCGCCTATGAATTTGTTTCTCTCGAGCAAGACCTTGTCTTCCTTCCATTGGTAGAGGATTTTTGTTCTTTCTTCTGGCGAACAAATGGTATCCAAAATATAGGAGTAGGATTGGGAATGGATGGATTCTTGGTAGGCCTGGATTGAGAGGCAGAGGTTTATCTCGTTTGCAGTTATATAGGCTTGCAGGTTTGGCAACTGGGCTGTTTGCAGGGAGTCCAGATAGGTTAGGAAGGAGATTATTTTGTCGTATGCCGTCTTTTCGTATTGGTCCAGAAGTCTATAGTCTTTTATGTCTTGGTTTAGATTTATTTCTTCTGGTATCCAAAAGTTATTCATGGCTTGTCTATACCAGTCTGATGTCCAGAGGTATTTTAAATTGTTAAAATCGTTTAAATTGGTTGTGTTTCCGTTAAAAATCTTTCTCTTTGATAATTCTATGTCTCCATCTTCGTTGAAGAGACCACGTTTTTTTAATTCTGTCATTTTTTCCTCCTAACTTGCACAATAATCACATTCTTCGACTTCAAGCGACTTGCTTCTCACATAGTAAATGGATTTTACTCCGACTTCCCAGGCTCTTATATAGAGGTTTAAAAGTCCTCTCATGGTGATGTCTGTTGTGATGTAAAAGTTCATAGATTGACCTTGGTCGATGTGCCTTTGGCGGATACCGGCAACTTCGGCTGCAATTAATTGGTCAATTTCGTGGGCGTTTTCATAAATCCAAAAGCTTTGAGCGTTTAGATCGGGGGCGACTCTGGGGATTATGGAACCCTTTTTTTCTTCGAGAAAGTATCTTTTCATAAGTGGATCTACGCCTGCTGTTGTGCCTGCTAGTATGGATGTTGAGCCTGTGGGTGCTATTGCCATTATATAGGCATTTCTAAGTCCATTTTCTTTTATGTCTTCTTGTAGCTCTAGCCATCTCTTGGAGTAGTAGTCCCTTCTTTCAAAGTATTTTCCACTTTGCCATTCGCTGCCTTCAAAAAGACCATAGGAGCCTTTTTCTTTGGCTATTTGCATGGAGGCCTTGATGGCAAAATAATTGATATCTTCAAAAACTCTGTTGGCCCATTTTTTGTGGTCTTCCAAATCCGAGAAGGCTATCTTGTCTTTTACTAGAGCGTGGTGGTAGCCACTCACACCCAGACCTATGGCTCTATATTTTCTATTTGTAATCTTGGCATAGGGTAGGGGGTAGTAGTTTAGGTCAATTACATTATCAAGGCCTCTTACAGCTGTTTGGATGATGTCTTCGAGCTTATTTTTGTCATCTAGGTCTATGTTGCCGAGCACAAGCGATGCCAGATTGCAGACTACGAAGTCGCCTGGTCTTGTGGTATTTACTACTACGGTGTCTCCGTCTTTTGTCTTTATTTCTGTTGAGATTGTTTCTATGGGAGACATGTTTTGCATGATTTCAGTGCAGAGATTTGATGAATATATCATGCCAGCGTGCTTGTTGGGATTCATTTCGTTTACATGGTCTCTGTTGAAGGTGAAGGGAGTGCCGGTTTCAGTCATGGATTTTAAAATCAAACGAACCATATCTTTTACCGTCAAAATCCTCTTTGAGATTGTGGGGTCATAGGCACAATCCCAGTAGCGCTCTTCCCATTCTTTTCCGTAAAAATCTTCTAGACAGTAGCCTTTTTTTGCCATTATTTCATGAGGGTCAAACATATACCAATTGGCATTTATGTTTTCTTTTGCCAATTTCCAAAAGAGATTGGGATAGCAAACGGCAGGGAAGATGTCGTGGGCCTTCATCCTGTCATCGCCATTGTTGGTTCTCAGTTGTAAAAACTCGGGTATATCCTTGTGCCAAACATCGAGATAGCAGGCGACAGAACCTTGTCTGACACCGAGTTGGTCTACTGCCACTGCTGTGTCATTTGCTAGTTTTATCCATCTTATAACTCCTCCGGCAGCTCCTTTGAAACCGCGGATGTCTGATCCGTTGGCTCTGACCTTGCCGAAATAAAGACCCATGCCGCCGCCATGCTTGGACACTTGGGCGAAGTTGTCTATGGATCTGTAAATGCCTTCAAGGCTATCTGGCACTGTGTCTATAAAGCAAGATGAAAGTTGATGGAAGGGCTTTCTGGCATTGGACATGGTAGGGGTTGCGACTGTTATTTGTAGCTTGCTCAGGATGTCATAAGATTTTTTGACCCACTTTAGGCGGTCTTTTTCTTTTAACATGAGGTGCATGGCAATTCCCATATACATTTCTTGGGGCGACTCTAAAATTTTGCCATCGTGAGTTCTTATAAGATATCTTTTTATGAGAAGATCCAAGGCAGAATATGTCAGAAGCTCGCATCTACTCTTGTCCATATAGGTTTCTAGTTGGTCTATTTCTTCTTTTGTGTAGGAGTCTAAAATGTATTTGCCATAGAGGCCGAGATTTTCCATGTATTTAATTTTGTCGTAAAAAGAGGAGGAATTTAGCTCTTTTAAATTTTCTTCTAGATCTAGCTTTAAGTCCAAATTCAAGAGCCTGCCAGCTATATATTCCCACTTGGGAGCTTCCTTGCTTGTGAGTTCGGCAGCTGCTCTAGTTAGAAGACCGAGAGCTTCCTTATCTTTTGTGGTGGCCTTTGTGAAGGATTGAAATTTTAAGAAGAGAGATTCGAGGTCATATCTTTTGCTGTCGAAATCTTTTCTGATTTTTCTTAAAATCTGTTCTATGTCTATATTTGGCATATAAGATTTGAAAGATTCGAAAATTTTGCGGTCTCTAGAGTGGATTTGCCTATATAGGATAAAGGACTTCACCACATCTATGTGTTTGAAATCAATGAGCGTAAGCTCTACTAAATCTTGAATCTCTTCTACGCCTGGATTGTGTTTTCCACTAAAATTTTTTTGTAGTTTTTCTTCGATTAGGTCTGTCATTTTTTCTATTTCTCCATCTGCGGGAGTTTTATTTATTGAATCGAAGGCCTTTTTCATGGCTATTGAAATTTTATTTTTGTCGAAAGGTGCCAAGTTCCCCTTTCTCTTTTTGATTTGCATTTGATCACCATCTCTATATATTGTGTTTAATTTTTTAATACCTTAATCATCATACCATAACTTGTTAGATATGGGGGCATAAATAATAAAAAAATAGCACCCCTTGCTGGGTGCTATTAATTCACATGATAGAGTTTATTTTAGCTTGGCTTCTATTATGCCGTAGTCTCCGTCTTCACGCTTGTAGACTATGTTTACTTCTTCTGTATTGCCATTTAGAAAGACGAAGAAGTTGTGGTTTAGAAGTTCCATTTGAAGGACTGCTTCTTCTTCCATCATAGGTTTTAGATCGAAAGATTTTCTCCTTACGATTGTATTTTCATCTTCATCTTCATGTTCTATTGGGCTTTCTACTTCTTCAAATTTTATAGAAGTGTTGTCCTTGTATCTTTTCTTGAGTCTTGTTTTATATTTTTTTATTTGTCTTTCCAGAGAGTTTTGTACCTTGTCTATTGATGAGTACATGTCGGAAGACGAATCCTCAGCTCTTAAAATTGTGCCAGGCAAAAAGATGGTTACCTCGATTTTTTGGTTGCCCTTGGTCGAGGAGAGAGTTGCTCTTGCCAAGATTTCGTCGGAGAAATACTTGTCAAGTTTGGATAGCTTGTCTTCAACTTTTGATTTTAGGCTTTCTGTCAAAGAGATATTTTTACCAACTAATTCTAATTTCATATTAAGTCCTCCTTTTTATATATTATACCCATTAAGATCAAAATATAAAATCGTTTTCAAATAATACTCATACAATAAAATTTTCCCCAATCTGTTATACTAAGACTAGAGGTAAAGTATGAATTATTATGAGTTAAAACATTTTGTGGGCATGAGGGCCATCAAGACTGCCATAGCTGTTTGCCTTGGTATGTACTTGGCCATGCTTTTTAAAATACATTATCCTGTTTTTGTTGCGATTGCTGCCATAACATCTATGCAACCGACTTTTGCCGAGTCTTTTCAAAGTATATGGAATCGGGCTTTTACAGCTGTTCTGGGTGTTATTTTGGGAACGAGCTTTGCGTATTTGTTTCCAAGTCCGTATCTAAGACCGATTGCAGGTGGGGTAGGCATACTTATAATTATTAAGCTGCTTTTGATTTTAAAGGCGGAAAAGTCTATTAGTCTTTCGACTATTGTCTTTATGGCGTGTTTGGCAACTACTGCCAAGAGTACGTTTGTGTACGGACTGGATAGGATTTATGGCACCTTGCTTGGTGTTGCTGTTGGATTTCTTGTAAATCTTTTGATTTTCACACCCAATACTCATGGCAACTTCATCAAGGATGCCGAGGCTATATATAAAAATATAAAGGACCTTTATTTGAACCATATCATCAATGGCAGACCTGATGATGTGCATAAGTTTGATTCTAAGATTAATCATTTAAAGCAAATGCACGGGCATATGAAGTCTGAATCCAATCACTTCTTTATGCCTAAGATTGACCTCAAAAGATGCGACAAGATAAATGATTTGCTTCTGGAATTGGATTTGAGGATGAAGATTTTGTGGGAGTATGGCAATGATGGCAAGATAGATATAAAAAATGTGGAAAAAATTTCCAGAATTTATAAATACTCTATTTTTGACCATACTATGAGATCTAATAATGAGCCTGATTTAGTATATAATTATCAACTTTCCATGGCTCTAGATAGTATGGAGGAAGTGTATAGACTTATAAAGAAAGAGGAGGAAACTGCTTATGACAGAAAAAAATTTGGACATTCTTGATAGAGCAGTGAGCTTGGGCAAGAAGGCGAGAGCTATTTTTGAATCAAATACCGGTTATGACAATGTGAGATTTGAATCTGCTGAATTTGAAGACACAGTGAAGTCTTTGATAAAATACGAAGATTTTGCCTCTTATATACTTTTTGATACAGAAGAAGGCAGGGAGAATTTAGATAGACTTTTTAGGATGAATTTTGTAAGAGGCAAGGAGAGCGGACAAGACCTTTTAAAAATACATGATATCTTGTGTGAGTCCTATTACAGTCTTTATAGACTTTACGATGAGGACGAAACTTTCTTTTATTTTGAAGATGTCATTTTAAATGAAAAATTGAAGATGAAGAAGATATATTTTTCTGATTTCTTTTTTAAGAACTCCCTGGTGCTTTTTGGTCGATTTTTAATAAAAGATGGAGAGGGCATACCCTTTAGCATAATTTCTGACATAGAGGAGGGTTTTCTCGATCAGATAAAGAGTGAGGTCTTTTATATTTTAAGACAGGCAAACCAAGGTATGCTCGATAGAGAAAAGATTGTGTATAGCTTGAAGAACTTTGCTCCAGATTTTTTTTACGGAGTCAGTTCTACTGTTGTTAGGATTGTGGCAGACCAGGCTGAAGAGGAAATTTTTTCAATGGTAGCTGAGATTGAAAATCTATATTTTGATGACAGGCTGGATTTGCAAAAATTCATAGCCAAGTATTCTTATAACTTGGATAAGGTCTGCAATGCCTTGGATAACATTTTTTATTTTAGCCTAGAAGATAGGGGCGAGAATTTTATCTCGGCAAGAAATTTGCGAGAATACTTGAAAGAGGGAGTCAAGGAAGGCAGATTTTACAGCCTAAAAGATTTCAACTACACTTTAGGACTGCTTATTAATATTTATGAATTTATAGACGCTAAAGAATTTGCTGAAAAAATTTCAAATTTAGAAAGTTTGAAGGGTGAGCTCATCAACATAAAAAATTTATTATCAAGAGATGAAGTCCATTATTTTGATGAGCAAATCGTAGAAAAGTTAAGAGCCTTGAAGATGGGTAGTCTAAAAATTGCCTACGAATTTTCTGACTTTAGGGATTTTTTCTATGAGAATGAGGTGGCTGTTTTAAATGACAAAAGCGGGCTTTATCAAAAAAGCCTTCTTGGATTGGCTGACCATCTAAATCTAGAGCCTACAAATCAAGTACAGACTTTTAAGATTAGACATTTTCCAGAGCTTCAAATTTTTTATGATTTAGTTTTGGAGAAGAAATTTTTTGTGCTTCACAAGATGGACGTATTGTATTTGGAAGAGGATCTTCGCATCTTGATTTATGATAGGATGGACGAATTTGAAAAGGGCGCTTTTTTGATAACGAGGTTTATAAGTTATGTCAAAAATCAAAATGCAAGATTTAGAAATACTTTCGAAAAATTTTTGGACACTATCTTACAAAAAGGCGTGACAGACGAGTCAAATAGAAAATTCGGCTATTATCTTTTGCTTATGTGCAAGTTTGGACTTTTAAGGCCAGGGGAAAAGCTGAACTCTTATGACTTTATTCTCACTGATTTGGGTAGATTTATTTTCAAAAAGTATTTTAGAAGTGAATCAAGTCTTATAAAAATTTCAAATAATTAAAAAACCGACTAGAGAGGTCATCTCAAGTCGGCTTTATTTTTTTAAAAACTTTTTGGCTTTTTCGTGAATTTGCCTATTTTCATCGGTGATTTCAAGCTCTAAACCATGGGGCAGGGGTCTGGTGTTTTCGTCGACATTTACATAGCTTATGAAGCCTTCCACCTTGATTTCTTGGTCTACTTTAAAAGAGATGTAAACTATAAATGAAGTTTTGCCAAGATATGCCATTTGACCTGTGCATTCTATAAGAGAACCAAGCTTTATGGGTTTATAAAAGGACATTTGGTCTATGTTTACAAGGACTATTTGATCGGCTGGCACATAGGAGCAGGTCGTCATAAGTCCCGTTTCAACAAACCATTCAGCGGCCCGTCCTGCAAAGAGGGTGCCATGGTGATTGAGGTCTTCACTTTTTACAAATCGCCAAGTTTTTAATTTGTCTGAGTTTGCTTTCATATCATAAGTCCTCCTTTATTTAAATCAATCTCTTATCTGGATTTTACCCCCAATGAAAAGTTTCTGCAATGGACTTATTTTTTAAAACAAAAAAGACTGGAGAAATATATCTTCAGTCTTTTTAACTTCAAAAAGTTTTCAAATTCAAATATTGTATTCCTTCATATTTTCAAGCGCAATTGATACGGTTGATGAATTGTGAAGAAGGGATGAAGTTGTGTTTGAAATCACTTGGAAATAACCAAGGGCAATTAGTAGAGAGTTAAAGGAGATTATTTGATTGTAATCAGATTTTATTCTCTTTTGCAGGCCCTTTGCAATTTTAACAAGTTTTACAATTGATTTTAGATCATCTGAGCCTATTGCTATATCGGCAATTTCTCTTGCTATGTCTGCTCCCTTGTGCATTGCTATACCAACATCAGCACCAGAAAGAGCCACAGAGTCGTTTATTCCATCGCCTATCATTACGACTTTTCTGCCAAGGGCTTTTTGCTCTCTGACATAAGCTGCCTTATCTTCGGGCAGAACTTGCGACTTGTAGTAGTCTAAATTCAATTGCTTTGCAACATAGGAAGCGGAGTTCTCTGCATCACCTGTTAGCATAGCTATATTGGTAAAGCCGAGTTCTCTTAGCTCGTCTATGGTTTCTTTTGCATCTTCTCTTATGGGGTCGCTTATACATAAAACTGCTATGAGCTTTTTGTTGTAGGCCAGATAGAGAAGGGAATAATTTTCCTTTAGACTTTCAACAAGAGCTTCTTTCTTGGCGGATATTTTTACTCCTTCATCTTCAAAGATGAAGTGGGCAGATCCTATAAGGGCAGTCTTGCCGTCAATCTTGGAAGAAATCCCATGAGCTACGATATATTCTGTTTCCGAGTGCATTTCTTCGTGTTTCAAATTCTTTTTGATTGCAGCATCCACAACCGCATTGGCTATGGAGTGAGGGAAGTGTTCTTCCAAGCAGGCTGCAATTCTCAAACATTCATCTTCTGAATGACCATCAAAGGCGATTATTTTTTCTACACTTGGTGTAGATTTTGTAAGAGTACCGGTCTTGTCAAATACAATAGTGTCGGCTAGAGCGAGATTTTCTAGATATCTGCCGCCCTTTACCAAGATGTCATTTTGACCAGCTTGGCTCATAGCCTTCATAACTGCTATTGGAATGGTAAGTTTCAAAGCGCAAGAGAAATCCACCATTAAAAAGGCCTTAGCTCTATTTATAGACCTTGTGAAGAGATAGGAGAGGGCAGCGCCTATGAAGGAGTACTTCACTAGGGAGTCGGCCATATTTTCCGCCTTCTTCTGTGCCAAGGACTTATTCTTTTCGTTTTCTCCAATTAATTTTATTATATTGTTGATCCTAGAGTCGTCATGAAGCTTTTCGGTTTCGATAAGAAGCATGCCTTCTTCCAAAACTGTACCGGCAAATACACTCTTGCCTTCTTCTTTCTTTACTGGGATGCTTTCGCCTGTAAAGGAAGATTGGTTTACCATGCCTACGCCTTTTACAACCTTGCCGTCTACTGGGATTGTAGTACCCATGCTGACTTCGACAATGTCTCCAATTTGTACATCTCTAAGATTCTTAATTACTTTTTCTTTGCCTTCTAGGACAAAGACCTTATCTACATTTAGTTCTAAGGTTCTGGCTAGATCGCCTTGAGACTTTTTAAGTGTCCAATCTTCAAGACTTTCGCCCAAGTCTAGTAGGAACATTATAGAAGAAGCTGCGCCAAAATCATTTGTAGCCAAAGATACGCCTATGGCTGTGGCATCAAGCACCTCTACGTTTAGTTTCCTATTGTAAAGAGACACAAGACCCTTTTTAATAAATCTGGCCGCCCTCAAAAGTATGACGATGCTGCCGAATGGAGCAGGGATGAAATTTTTCATCACAAATCTCACTTCGAAAGCATCTCTTATTATGTGAAAGAGTTCCTTTTCTTCAAGCGGTATATATGACTTGTCTTCGATTTCAAATGTATCCAAATAGGAAGGGTCGAAATCTAAAATAAATCTACATACTCTGCCAAGAGCTTCCTCATCATAATTTACAATAATACTGCCTGTAATTGTGGACACCTTGGCATAACTTACTCCGTCTATTTTTTCCAACAAGTATTTGAGCTTGTTGGCACGAGAGTAAGAGAAGATATGATCACAGGAAAACCTGATTCTACCAAGAGTCCTATGAGAAATTTTTGCCTTCATAGATTATAGAATTTCTTCTTCGGCTAGATTTTCTACTGATTCTTCTGCTACTTTAGCCTTAGCTTCTTCAGCTTTTTTAACTTTAGCTTCTGCAACGATGTCTTCAGCATTTTCTTTTACTTTTTCTATTGTCTTGTCAATGCCTTCTTTTACCTTTAAGCCGCCAGCTACAGTAGATACTGCAAGTTTCTTTACTGCATTTGATTTAATTATTTGTTCTCCTAAAAATCCTAATACAACACCTGCACCAATACCTAATAATCTTTTTTTCATTTTTTTCACCTCATAAATTTTTTTAAGTAGTAACACTACGTTTTCTATAGACTATATTAGCACTATCATTATCATTTATCAATAAGTATTTTGAAAAAAATTAAAAAAATTTTTAATTTTTTAAAATTTGGCTGAATTTCAAATATTCTATCGAATGATTTATCTTGATATACGAGTAATACCGAGGGAACTTATTGATAATCATTAGTGAAATTTAATCGGCATAAGTGATAAATGATAACGAGATGCCTATAAGCCTAAAGGCATTATTGGAGAAAGTCTCTTCAACTAATAGTCTACATCATTTACATGAAAATTAAAACAATTATCAATTTTTAAAAGGTCTTATAAAAATACAAAATAAATTTAAAATATTAAAAATTTTAAAATATCAATTTTTGCAAATAAAAATCCTTTCGAGTAGATTCTAATTTTACTTAGCTTCTATTCGAAAGGACAGGATTGAGTTTTATTTGTGTTTAATTTTATTTTTTATTCTTTCTACAAATTTGCCCGACCTTTTTACTTTGTTTGCTTGTAAAAAGAGGGATGTGAAGGCGCCTACTGATAGAAAGAGGTAGAAGGTCAGGCCTCTTGTGATAAGCATGGCGGCTGCTAGATTATCGTGGCCATAAATAGGCTCAAAGATGCTTAGAAATCCTCTCTCGGCTATGCCGACACCGCTTGGAAGGGGGAGGGCTTCGAAGGTCATTGTAAAGATGCCTTGGAGGCAGACCATTTCTATCAAGCTAGGTGAAGTGGAGCCTAGAGCCTTGGCAACCCAAAAGCCGACGCTGTAATATAAAAATATATGAAGGAGGCCTATGGGGATGAGTTTTAAAACTAAAAAGGGATTTTCTTTTATCCAATTCGCCCCAAGTCTATACTCATCGAGCATATAATTTAGTCTAGTGCTCAAATTTTTCTTTCTAAAAAAGGCGAACAATTCCAATTTGCTTACCAAGGCGCCGAGAATCTTGGGCATCAACTTTTTTGAAAATATTAAAAGACAAAAAAGTGATACTAAAAAGATTTGGGCCATAAGACCAAACAAAAACAAGTATTGAAAAACTGGCTGTTTAGAAAAAAAGCTGGTTACTATGTTCGGTTTTATAATGGATGAAATCAACAAGACCCCCACTACTGAAAAATGGTAAATACCATTAAAAATCAACATGACTAAGGAAGACGAACCCACGTCTATGCCGTCTCTTCTCATAAAAAATATTTCTGCTGGTTGACCGCCTATGGCGCCGGGTGTGATGGCTGAAAAGTAATAGTCAATAAGAGTATATGCCATGGTTCTGCTGCGCTTTATTGGAAACCCAAGGCTTGACAAGAGAATCTTTACCGCTTGGGCTTGGCAGAGAAAGAAGAGAAAGATTGATACGATAATGGCCGCTATATATTTTATAGGTACTTGTTTTAAGACTGAAGGCAGCATTATCACTTCGTCTTTTTTTATGGTAAATGTCAAGGTGATGATTATTAGTAAAATTGTAATGGCTAAGTGGAGCCAATATTTTTTTAAGTAATTAGTGTTCATCAATTCTCCTAAGATCAAAGGGATTTTTTTAAAGCGTAAAGAGTATTTAACGGGGCCTTTGAAGTGGAAATCATCTTGTGATTGGAGTCGTGAAGTAAAATAAGACCACCATCTTTTATAGCTTTTTTTAAATCATGGGCAAGTTTGTCTTTTGGTAAATTCTCGTCCCAATCGCCAAGTATATGATTCCAAAGCACGAGGCTTAGCTTAAATTTCTTTATATAGTATAACATGGCAAGGTTAACCCAGCCATGAGGAGGTCTAAAATATTTCACGTCTATGCCGAGATTTTCAAATTCTCTAAGGCAGGCTTGCATCTGCATTTTTGTTTTTCTGATTGACCAAAAGGCTGGATGACTGTGCCTGTAACAATGTAGTCCAAACTCGTGGCCATCTTTTTTTATAAGCTCTACAATATCTGGATAGGCCTTGATTTTTTCGCCGACCAGAAAGAAGATGGCCCTTTGATTTTTGGATTTTAGAAGTTTTAAAAATTCTTTTGTAAAATCTTTGTTGGGGCCATCATCAAAGCTCAGTATTAAATTATCTTTTCCCAATCTTTCCTTGCGTATATATTTGAAATACAGACAGGGCAGGGGAGAATATATGGCATATATAGTAATGAGAAAAAGAAGGACGAGAAAGATATTTTTCATCAGGACACCCGCCTTTTTTCGCTCTTTAAAAGTTCGATTAGGACAGAAGAATCTATGGAAGATTTCAAATTGCAGGCGGAAGTTCTCATAAATTCAAGGCTTCTTTGGTCACTTGCAAGAGAGCTTATGAGGGAGTAGTCAGTTTTGCCGCTGAAGGGATCTTTTGCAAGACTCATGGCAAGACCTCTTGATTTTAAAAAGTTTGCATTAAAAATTTCTTGACCCAGTTTTACTGGCAAAAGCAGCAAGGGTGTTTCGGAGTAGATGGCTTCGAAACTTGTCACACCACCGGGTTTTGCAATCAAGAGTTGGGCTTGTCTCATCAAATCGGGCATATTATCTACAAAGCCTAGAGATTTTAGCTTGGGAAAATGAGTTCTCAAATATTTGAGTAAGTGTTCATTTTTCCCACATATTACATAGACGGGGGCAGATTCTATTTTTTCAAGTTCTCTATAAAAATTGGGGTCTTTTGGCAAAATTCCAAGTCCACCACCCGAAACCAAAATCTTGTCCTTTTTTATATTGGAACTAAAATTTTTGAATTTTAAATCGACGGGTATGCCGGCGGTATAGATTTTATTTGCCGGCACACCACTTTTTATAAGGTCATTTTTACCGTCTTCACCAGCTACGAAATAGTAGTTGGTATATTCATTTATCCATCCGTAGTGAGGTTTTACATCTGTAATCCAAGTAAGAAGTGGAATGGAGGACTTGTATTTTTCTTTGTAAGAAGCTACAAGTGAGCTTGCTTGAGAAAAGGTTGAGATTATCAAATCGGGATTTTCTCTTTCTATTAAATTTTTAAATCTACCCAAGCCCTTTGAGTGGAGCTCTTCGAACTTAGATTGGGGATGGGTGGATTTTAATTTTTTATTGTAAAGATAATTGTAGAGATGATTTCCCTTGTTAACCACAAGTGAGTAGGCCCTATAAAAGATGGGAGCCAGTTTTTTCATCAAGAAATCATACAAATCTAAATATTTTACTTCGCTTATAAAATTACATTTTTCCAAATCTTCACCGATGGCAAGAGCGGACTTATAATGACCCATGCCACATTTTGAAGTAATTATTAAAACTTTCATTAAAGTCGCCTCCTAAAAGATTTAACTATAAATATTATAAAATATGTGGCTTAAACTATGTGTTAAGTTTTTTCTAAAAAAAGTCTAAGTTTAGTTAAACAAAAAGTTTCACTAGTCTTAAAGTCACTTATTACCTTTCAAATCTTGTGTCATTATTGAATAGCAAGAGATGGCTAAAAGCACGACAATTTGAAGAATAATAAGAATATAATTTCCTTTTGGCATACTGAGAATAAAATCTCCAAAGATTCTTATGCCGGTTATAAATTGAAATAGCAAGATGTTAGTAAGGATAAAAAAGCCACAAAGAGCTATCCAAAACTTTCCACCAAAACGATAATTTAAAGCCGCAAAGAAGCGAGCATAGGAAAGCCATAGGATGTAGTAAAGAGCCATTTCAACATAGGGTATACCCTTAAAAAACTCGGACAAATTATGATTGAATTTGCTTAAATCTCCAACAGCTACAAAAAGAGCTATCAAAAGGCAGATAAAGGCAATAAGAGCATTGGCAAGCTCAAGTAGTATTTCTGAAAATATGAAATTTCTCCTTGAATTTTGAAGTCTTACAAGTGTTTCAAATCGGTTGTACATGCCAGTATAGGAATTGACCCAAGGCATTAAAACCAAACATGTGATTGCGAAGGTTACAAGTGTTGAAACGATTATATAAGAAACATATCCCAGCTTAACCATGGCAAGAGGGGCTTCTGTAATCTGAATTCCAAAGCTGCCTGGCCTATTTAAAAGGACACTTAAAAGAATTATAAATAAAATGGTTAAAAATCCCCAGGCATTGTTAGCCAGTCCTTCTTTCAAATCATATTTTATACTTTTATTCATAATGTGCTCCTCCAATCATTGCTATAAAAAATTTTTGTAAATCAATTTTTTCAAATTCGACACCGTCATCTTGCATCTTTAAAAGTTCATCGCCTGTGAAATTGTCATAGACAAAGTAAAAGGTTGAACCAGCAACAGATTCTTTTGCCAAGATATTTTTGCCTTCAGGCTTGTGGTCTTTGAATTTATAAGCCTTATCCTGAACATTTTCGACTTCATCCTCTAGGATGAAGCGACCCTTATGGATTATCTTGAGGTCTGTAAGATAATTTTCAATCTCGCCAATTATATGGGTTGAGATTATTACTGTGCGAGGATATTTTTCTATATCTTCCATGAGTAGACTATAGAATTTGTATCTATTTACTGCGTCAAGACCAGATGAAGGCTCATCGAAAATAGATATGGGACTTCTAAGAGCAAGACCTATTATAAGTTCGACTATGGTTTTGTTTCCTGTTGAAAGCTTTTTGTATTTTAAGTTTTTAGAAAGAGAAAATTTTTCTAAAAGCTCATTTGCATATTCTGAGTCGAATTCAGGTCTTAGGCTTTTAACATTTTTAAAAATATTTTTTATGCCGCAGTTAAGAGAGGAGTTCGATTTAGAAAATCCATCTCCAACATAGGAGATTTTTTCCAAAACAGATGTGTCGTTTGCAATCTTTTTTCCATCTAGCAAAACTTCACCCTGATATTTTCTAATATGGTTTGCGATAATTTTCATAAGAGTGGTCTTGCCAGATCCATTTTGCCCTATAAGGCCATAAATTTTTCCGTCTTCAAAAACGGAGTTGATATTTTCAAGTACCTCAGTTTTACCATAGGACTTGGATAAATTTTTTAATTCAATCATTGGTTAGCTCCTTTAGTTTTTTTACTAATTCGTCCAAGCTAATGCCCAAGCTTTTCATCTCTTTAGATAAAAAGGGCAGATAGCTTTCATAAAAATCATTTTTCTTTATTTCCAGAGCAAGTGCCTTGCCATTATCAGAAACGACCATGCCGATGCCTCTTTTTTTGTAGACGATATTTTCATCAACTAAAATATTAAGACCCTTGCCTGCCGTTGCGGGATTTATATTAAAAAGCTTTGACAACTCATTTGTAGATGGACAAAGACTACCCGGTTTAAATTTACCGGAAATTATTTCTCCCTTGATGTAATTTGCAACTTGCACGTAAATTGGAAGACTATTTTCCACATAACCACCTCCGAGGTTAACTACATGACTAATGTAATTATAACAAAGAATTTTTTACTTGCAAGTGTTTTTAAAAAAATTTTAAAAAAATCTTAAAAGACAAAAAAATTTGCTATAAATAGCTAAGGCAAGTTTTTATTTGCAAGCACTTGTGATAAGATTTTGGAAGGAGGTTTATATGAAGAAAAAAGATTTTGCGATTATACTGCTGGCGTGTGGCCTTGCCATACTGATACGCAGTTTTATTTTTAATATTTCCATAGTAAGACAATCAAGCATGTATCCGACATTACAAAGCGGGAATTTACTCTTTGTATCTAAACTTGGAGTAAGGCAAAATATAAAGAAAGGCTCAATAGTGATTTTAAAATCTCCTGCTGAAGACAAACTCTTGATAAAGAGAGTTTTAGCTTTGCCGGGTCAAGTTGTGGATATAGAAGATGGCAAGGTAATTGTAGACGGAGAAGCTCAAGAAGAGCCATACACATCTGAGCCAGAAACTTCGCCAGTCGGAGAGACTTCTCATTGGGAACTCTCAGATGATCAAGTATTTGTCCTGGGAGACAATAGGCCCAACTCAATAGATTCTAGGATACTTGGACCGATAAAAATGAAAGATGTAAAAGGAATTGTGAAATTCAGAATTTATCCTTTTGAGAAATTGGTAAATTATGAAAAGTAACAAGATGTTTAATGACTTATTGAAATTATCTTTTCCCACCATGATGGCCATGGTTTTACAGTCTGTTTATGATATAGTCGACATGGCTTGGGTGGGGAAGATTTCTTCTGAGGCCTTGGCTGGAGTCACTCTGTTTTCGACCATAATGGCAATTTTTTTATTTTTAAATGAAATAATCGGAGCATCTTCCATATCTCTTATTTCGCAAAATTATGGCAGAGGGGACTACGAAAGGACCAATAGGGTGGCAGAACAAACTATAACTTTTAAGGTTTTTGTGGCCTTGATAGCTGCATTTCTGCTTTATTTTTTGCTAGAACCCATCTTAAAACTATATAGCAAGGATCCCAAGATTATAGAAGCGGGACTTGATTATGGGCGACTTAGAATTTATTTTCTGCCCATGTTTTTCGCTTCTTATTCAATCAACACTATTTTTAGGTGCGCAGGAGATTCAAAGACACCCTTTTATATAATGTTACTTGCAACTGTTGTAAATCTCATACTCGATCCGATTTTAATGTTTGACCAAATCCCCTATATGCCCTTTAAGGGTTTTGGTTTGGGCGTAAAAGGCGCCGCCCTTGCGACAGTGATTTCAATTTTTATTTCTTTCACAGTGGGTCTTGTGATAATTTTTAAGGGCAAGGGGATTATTAAATTATCGCTAAAAGGGCTCTTTAGATTGGATTATGAGATAGATGAAGCCTTGATAAGAATAGGCTTTGCAAATGGAGTGCAGGTCTTATTTAGATTTTTATTTGCAGCAGTCATAATAAAATTTGTATCTTATTATGGGGACTATGCCATATCAGCTTTTGGAGTGGGAACCAAAATTTATGGCTTTGCCTTTTTTCCAATATCGGGTCTTTCCATGGGCGGTTCTGTAATAGCAGGACAAAAACTCGGAGAAGACAATATAGAATCAGCAGAAGAGTGTGCAAGAGTTACAGGGCTTTTTGGGGCCTTTATAATGCTTGTTTTTTGTGTATATATAATGTTTAATGCACAGACACTAGTGGGACTTTTTTCTGGGGAGAAAGAGGTCTTAGAGCTTGGAGCAGGTATGATTACCTATTCCACAATTATGTTGCCGCTTTTGGCTTATGGTTTTGGTCTTGCAGTCGTATTTTACGGTTCGGGCTACAACTTGCCAATATTTATAGCCGGCTTAGTTTCGCAGTGGTTTATTCAATTGCCCTTATTGTTTTTGACTGTAAGTGTTTTGCATCTGCCAATCAAGTTTATGTATTCGACCTATATGCTGGCAGACTTGGGGCATTTTTTGACCATGCTATTTTATTACAAGAGGGGAAAATGGAAATATTCTAGAGTTTCATAGGGGGAGATTTAAATTTTATCTGTATTTGTAATTGGGGTAGGTCTTTCAATGGATGCTTTTGCAGCTGCTGTTTGCAAGGGACTTTCAATCAAAGAAAAGGCCTATAAAGATATTTTGACAGTGGGGTTTTATTTTGGATTGTTTCAGGCCTTGATGCCTATCTTGGGCTATGTTCTTGGCAAGACTTTCGAGTCCGTGATTGATAAGTATGACCACTGGGTAGCTTTTTTTCTCCTGGGTTTTATTGGGATAAATATGATTTTGGAATCGAGAGAAAATACTTGTAAGCCTGGAGGCACAGATAGGAAGTCTATGATTATTCTTGCCATAGCAACTAGCATAGATGCCTTTGCAGTTGGCGTTTCTTTTGCTTTTTTACATATAGATATAGTGACTTCCAGTCTTTTAATAGGAGCCACTACCTTTTTTCTTTCTCTTCTTGGGGTAAGGTTGGGAAATGCTTTTGGGATGCGCTATAAGCAAAAAGCTGAGCTTGTCGGAGGTATTATTCTAATTTTTATGGGTTTGAAAATTTTGATAGCTAATCTGCTTTATTTGGCATAAAACACAGGAGATTTATATGGAGATATTAAAAGAGCTTTTTCCTATATTACTTTTAATTGGCACTATTTTACTTTTGGGATTTGTCTTTGATCTTTACAGGAGAATCAAGTACAAAAAAATCATGACAGCAAAGCTAAAACATGATTTTTACAAGATGACCCTGCATTCTAGAAGGCTGGATCTTGTAAAGGCGCTTGAAAAAACGTCAGATAATTTAGATGACATATCCTGGAATGACATGGAGATGGATAGTCTTTTTAACTATTTGGATCAATCTTTTTGCCTAATGGGAAGTCAAGCTCTTTATCAAAAATTAAAAAAGGGCGACTATGATAAAAAAGAAGAAGAAATCATATCTGAAATTCTCTCTAATCAAAAAAAGGCTTTGGACTTGGGACTTCTTTTTATAAGCTTTGGAAGTTTAAAAGATAAAAGTCTTTTTAGAAGCCTTGCATCTGGGATAGATCTTGGAAAACTACATAAACTAAGAGGACTCATTTATTTGTGTTCCCTTGCTCCCATTTACACAATTTTGGCTTATAAATTTTTGGGATGGGCAGGTCTTTTATCAGTCATCCCCCTTTACTATGTAAACTATCTTTTGAATATCTATCTTTCTAAAAAAAGTAAAGGGCAGTCAGCTACATTTTCCAGGATAAGAGCCTATGTCGGAATCGCCAGAAAAATCGCCATATCGGATTTGAAACTCGGACAAGACCAAGAGTGGTTAAAAGACAAGAAAAAATTCTTGGACAAGGCCTTAAAAAGCGTAGGTAAAAACTATTCGAAAACTGGCTCTGATGCTGATTTTATGTATGACCTACTAAATGTATTTTGCCTTTTAGAAGCCAGAAACTTTTTTAAGTCAACAAAGTTTTTGAACGAAAATTTGGACAAGCTCAAAGAAACTTATCTGCACACAGGTAGAATTGATATGTATCTGGGTCTAGCCTCGCTTAGACAGATTTTAAAAGATGATATTTGCCTTAGAGAAACTAGTGATAAGCTAGAAGGACAAGACCTCCACAATCCCCTTATGTATTTCAAGGGATATTCTGTAGCCAATTCATTTTCCTTTTCAAGACCAGTTATCTTGACAGGATCCAATGCGTCAGGCAAGTCCAGCTTTCTTAGGACAATAGGCATGAGTCAGATCATGGCACAAGGACTTGGCTTTGCCATAGGCAAAAAATTTACAAGCAAAAGGGTAGAGCCAATAAGCTCCATAGATATATCAGATTGTTTGGATAAAAAGATTTCCTACTTTATGGCAGAGACCATAGCCATAAAGAGAATGCTTGGAAAAGAAGGCCAGATATTTATCTTGGATGAAGTTTTCAAAGGGACCAATACTCATGACAGAATAGCCGCTGCCAAGGCCCTTTTAAACTATCTTTCAAAAGAAAATTTTGTCATTGCAGCAACCCATGATATAGAACTTACTGAAATCTTAAAAGATACTTTCGACAACTATCATTTTGAAGAAGAAATCAAAGACGGGGATATCATCTTCGACTATAAATTAAAGAAGGGGCCCACCACAAGTAGAAACGCGATAGAGATTTTGAAACTTAACAAGTATCCAGAAGAAATAGTAGAAGAAGCACAAAAATTTAAACTCTAATAATTGCAAAATAGGCAAACATTTTTTAATTAAAAGTGAAAGTCTAAATTTAAAGTTAAAATTAAATTTCATTATAAATAAAAATAATAAGTCCTTTGAGGCTTATTATTTTTTTAAAATAAAATAAAAAAAATAATAGTTAAAAAAATATAGAAAAATAAATAAAATATATAAAAATTTAAAGAATGCACAAGACGCAACAAAAGGCATATGGGCAAAATCTATTTTCATCTTTAATAAATTTAAGACCAAGATATCGAAAAGAAAAGCTTTTCCAAATACTATTTTTTTCACGATGTGGTATAATAATAAAAACAGTTTAGTAAATGTTTAGTAAGTTTTTACAATGAGGAGGTACAATATGTTTAAGAAATTTACTAACGGTTGTGTTGCATTAGTTCAAAAACTTTTGCCCGATGCATTCATATTTGCGATTATACTATCTATAGTTACATTTGTTGGGGCAATCATTGCAACAGGACAAGGCCCAATGGAAATGATAAACCACTGGGGCAAAGGAGTATGGGGACTTTTAGCGTTCACAATGCAAATGGCCCTAGTTCTAGTGCTTGGAAACGCTTTTGCATCTTCAGCACCAATAAAGAAACTTCTTGGTAAGATTGCATCAATTCCAAAGACACCAGGATCAGCAATTATAATTACAACATTTGTTTCAGCAGTTTGCTGCTGGCTTAACTGGGGATTTGGACTAGTAGTAGGAGCTCTTCTTGCAAAGGAAGTTGCTAAAAAAGTTAAAAACGTTGACTACAGATTGCTTATTGCATCTGCTTATTCAGGATTCGTTGTATGGCATGCCGGAGCTTCAGGATCTGTTCCTCTAGCACTTGCAACAAACGCTGAAGAAGTTACTAAGGTTACACTTGGAGCTTTGGATCACATCATTCCTGTAAAAGAAACACTTTTCTCAGTACAAAACCTTATAATGGTATGGCTTGTAATCCTTACAATTCCATTTGTAAACAAGGCAATGCATCCAGATGCAGCTCACACTGTAGCTGTTGATCCTAAGATTTTCGAAGAAGAAGACGAAATCTTGAGACTTCGTGCAGAAAAGGTTAAACCTAAGAGCGAATGGACAATTGCAGATAGACTTGAAAACTCAGTTATCCTATCTCTATTTGTAGTTGTTATAGCTGCAATATTCCTATTCAAACACTTTGCAACAAAGGGTCTTGTACTAAGCCTTGACATAGTAAACTTGATTTTCTTGACACTAGGAATCCTATTCCACAAGACACCAATAAACTATGTAAATGCTATCAATGACTCTGCAGGAGCAGCTGGTGGTATCATCCTTCAATTCCCATTCTATGCAGGAATCATGGGTATGATGGTTGGTGCAAACGCAGACGGCGTTTCTCTAGCATCTGTTATCACAAACGGATTCTTGAGAATTGCAACTCCAAGAACATTCTCAATGATAACATTCTGGGCAGCAGGTCTTATTAACATGTTCGTTCCATCAGGCGGTGGACAATGGGCAGTACAAGGACCTATCACAATGCCAGCAGGTATCAAACTTGGCGTGGATCCAGGAAAAGTTGCAATGGCAATAGCTTGGGGAGATGCATGGACTAACATGCTTCAACCATTCTGGGCTCTTCCAGCACTTGGTATTGCAAAACTTGGAGCAAAAGATATCATGGGATATTGCGTAGTTATACTATTCTATGTAGGTATTCTAGTATCTGTCGGCTTCTTAATCTGGTAAAAATTCAATCCCCCTTTATGGGGGATTTTTTTATGCTTGGGTTATTGTTGTACGCTTTTCAAAATAAAATTAAATTGATAGTCGAATAAAAGTAAAAAACAGAAGACTAATATTGAATATTATTAGAAAATAAGTTAATATAAAAGAGAAAGGAGTATTGTAATGAAGAATGATTGGATCTTTAATCTCGATGATAATGAAATAGCATTTATTAAGCAGTTCATTTTATCGTCTGGATCATTGAAGAGCATGGCTGACTATTATGATAGCTCCTACCACATAATCAGAAGTAATCTTAATCAGTTAATTGAAAAGGTAAAGCTTATGGAGGTGGATGAAGATTCGTACGTGAAGTTCATTAAGTCTTTAGCTTTGCAAGATAAATATGATTATGAAACTACTAAGAAACTGATTGATAAATACAATGAAAGGAGACAAGCAAATGAATAGAGAGTTATTGCTTCTTTACTTGGTGATGGGCATTGTTTTAGCCGGACTTGAAATTTACGTTGGTAAAAGCAGAAAAGCAAATAAATGGATTATACCTGGTGCAGTTTGGATTATTACGATTGCTGTAGCCATCCTATTTTCAGTGAATTTTGGTGCTTTTTCTTCGTTATTGCAGGCTGTCGTTTTGGTAGGATTTTATATGGAAGATTGGCTTCATAGAAGGAATAGTGATGACGAAAAATTCAAGATAAAAAACTTATGATGAATGCATCATTCAAAAATTTATCTCGATAGGTTAAAGCGGCAAATCGAAGGGT
The DNA here is from genome assembly GCA_021307325.1 of Peptoniphilus sp. GNH. NCBI lineage: Bacteria > Bacillati > Bacillota > Tissierellia > Tissierellales > Peptoniphilaceae > Peptoniphilus > Peptoniphilus sp. GNH. The sequence goes on from CP089931.1 coordinate 1,644,822, forward strand.
TTGCTGCTTTTATTTAGTGGACGCTATCAGGTGTCTTTTTTTATGCCCAAAAAAAGTTTGCAAATTGTAAATAAAATTGTGATTCTCGCCCCGAGACTTACAAATTTTGTTACAATGTAAGTAGATTATATCGTAGGAGAAGGAACCTTCGATTGGGGAAATATAATCTTAAATCGGCAAAACGATTTAAAAATAAAAAATTGCTAAATGAAAATAAGACAATAAAATCTGCCGAGCGTAAGAGTCAAAAAATGCGTTCATATAAAGGGGATGACGCAAAATAGAAATTAAGACTTGAAGCTTGTAAGAAAATGGAGGCCCTTTTATGACCATAGAAAGCAAAGAAAACAACAATAGAGAAATGGACATATATGAGATAGCTCAAAATAGAGAATTGTCCTGGTTAAAATTTAATGAAAGAGTTCTAGAGTTGGCAATGGATCCACTTGTGCCAATATATGAAAAATTAAAATTCATAGCTGTCTTTACCAGTAATCTTGATGAATTTTACATGGTAAGAGTGGGCTCTTTGACAGATTTAAGCCTTCTAAAAACGGATCCGGGCGATAGTAAAACAAAAATGACTTCAAAAGAGCAACTCTATGAAATTTTCAAAAAAACAAGGGACCTTTACAGGCAAAAAGATTCAATCTATCAAAGGCTAAGCGAAGACCTTTTTGAAGAAGGAATCTGCGAAATGAAGCTACAAGATCTATCCAAAATCGACCTAAGACACATCCAGTCCTATTATAGAAATTTTATAGAACCTATTTTATCTCCCATGGTCATAGACTCTTATCATCCCTTTCCCTTTGTTGAAAATTTGCAATCCTATCTAATAGGGGAAATTCAAAATGACAGTGGCAAAAAAATAGGAATCCTTCCCATACCCAAGGCAGCGGATAGAATTTTTTATTTTCAAGATCCAGATAAAATCAGATACATAAGACTTGAAAAAATAATAAAATATTATTTTGAAGACGTATATAGTGATTGGAAAATCTTAAATTTCACCACTATAAGAGTCACAAGAAATGCAGATTTGACTTTGGCATCAGAAATTGCAGACCAGGATTTGGATTACAGAGACTCTATGAAAAATATTCTAAAAAAAAGAAAAAGGCTTCAAGCGGTGAGAATTGAAACGGACAAAAAGCTATCTAGTGGTCTGGAGGAGTTTCTCTGCAAAAATTTAAAAATAGAAAAAGAACAGATTTTTGACCTCAGCTCACCCATGGATATGTCCTATGTCTATGATTTTGCAAATAAGATGGACAGTGAGCTTTTAAAGCACACTTCCTTTACAGAATTTAGCCCACAAAAAAATCCTCAGCTAGATATGTCCAAGAAACTTTTAGATCAGGTAAGAGAAAAAGACCTGCTCTTTATCTATCCTTATGAGGATATAAACCAATTCTTAGCCCTTATAGAAGAGGCTGCAACTGATAAAGATGTAGTAGCAATTCGCATAGCAATATACAGACTCTCTTCCAATTCTAAAATAGCCTATTCGCTTATGAAGGCTGCCGAAAATGGCAAAGATGTCTTGGCGCTTATGGAGCTTAGAGCCCGTTTTGATGAGCAACACAACATAGACTATTCAGAAGCCCTAATAGAAGCTGGGGTAAAAGTCATATATGGAATAGAAAACTATAAATGTCATTCTAAAGTTTGTCTAATAATAAAAAAGGGCAGAGAAGGCATGGAATACATCAGTCAAATAGGAACAGGCAACTACAACGAAAAGACGGCAAAACAATACACGGATATATCACTTATCACATCGGATAAGCAAATAGCCCAGGATGAAATAGAATTTTTCAACAATATGCAAATGGGAAAACTAGATGGCAAGTACAAAAAACTTTTACAAGCCCCAAGCAACTTAAAAGAGAAATTCCTAGAGCTTATAGACAAGGAAATAAAAAAGGGAAAAGACGGATTTATCTTTTTTAAATTCAATGCCCTAACAGATAAAGACTTCATTTTAAAATTGGCAGAAGCCTCCCAAAAGGGAGTAGAAATAAGACTCATAATAAGGGGCATATGCTGCTTGGTACCAGGAATAGAAGGGCTGACCCAAAACATAGAGGTAAGATCTATTGTAGGAAGATTTTTGGAGCACGACAAAGTTTATATTTTTGGCAGAGAGAAAGACTCTAAAATTTATATATCATCAGCAGATCTCATGACTAGAAATACAAGCAGAAGAGTTGAAATAGCCTGTCCAATAGAAGACAAAAATGCAAGAGAAAAAATCCTAGACTATTTAAACATCCAGTGGCAGGACAATCAAAAATCAAGAAAGTTAGGCAAAGACAAAAATTATGAAAGAATCTATACAGAAGAAAAAAGCTTTTCATCCCAAGACTATATGATGGCAAGTGCCAAGGCAGAAGTGCTTGATTACAGAGAAATGAAAAAAGAAGAAAGCCAAAAAAGTCTATGGAAGGGCATAAAAAAATTCTTTAAAAGTTAAAAGCCGAAAAAGAATTTCTTTTTAAAATTGTACGTGAATTTGTGCTATAATGAATTTAGGCATTTAGTTGTTAATTATAGCTTATGCAAAAGGAGTGAAAAAATTGAACAAACTAATAGGTTTACAAGAAGCCGTAAAGAAAATTAAAAACGGTGACGTAGTAATGGTGGGCGGTTTCCTAGGATGTGGAGGCCCAAACATGATACTCGACTACATAGCTGATAACACAGATTTAAAGGATCTTACCCTTATCTGTAACGATACAGCTTTTCCTGAAGTAGGTGTAGGCAAGATGGTTGTAAAGAAAATGTTTAAGAAAATCATCGCATCTCACATAGGAACAAACAAAGAGACAGGAAGACAAATGTCAGAAGAAGAAACAGAAGTTGTACTTGTACCACAAGGAACTTTAGCAGAACAAGTTAGATCCGGTGGATACGGACTTGGCGGAGTATTGACCAAGACTGGCTTAGGCAGCAAGGAAATCGAAGAAGGTAAAAAAATTATCGAAATCGATGGCGAAAAATGGTTGCTTGAAAAACCACTAAAGGCTGATGTTGCTCTATTGAACTGCGCAAAAGCAGACAAGTTTGGCAATCTTGAATTCCATGGCTCAACTCAAAACTTCAACACTCTTATGGCTTTTGCTGCAAAGACAGTTATAGTACAAGCTGACAAGGTTGTAGAAATTGGAGAATTAAATCCTGACAATATAAGAGTGCCAGGAGTACTTGTAACCGACATTGTAGATGGAGGTAAAATAAATGGATAAGCAACAAATAAAAGAATTTATAGCAAAAAGAGTAGCAAAAGAATTAAAAGATGGTGACGTAGTTAACTTGGGAATTGGTCTTCCAACTCTAGTATCAAACTATGTACCAGAAGGTATATTTGTAACTCTTCAAGCAGAAAATGGATATACAGGAGCTGGCCCAGCACCAGCACCAGAAGATGCAGACCCATCAGTTGTAAATGCAGGTGGTCAACCAGCATCTGTTTTAGCTCATGGAGCTTACTTTGACTCAGCAACATCCTTTGGTCTAATAAGAGGCGGTCACTTGGACATGACAGTTCTAGGAGCCCTTCAAGTAGACGAAGAAGGTAACCTTGCCAACTACATGATTCCTAAAAAAATGGTACCAGGCATGGGCGGAGCAATGGACCTTGTTTCAGGTGCAAAGAAGGTAATAGTTGCAATGGAACATACACAAAAGGGTAACCACAAGATCCTATCTGCATGCAACCTTCCATTGACAGGAGCAAAATGCGTTGACATGATAATAACTGAAATGGGAGTAATGGAAATCACAGACAAGGGAATAAAACTAACAGAAATAAATCCCGAATATACAAAAGAACAAGTTCAAGAAGCAACAGGAGCAAAACTCATAATTGCAGACGACTTAAAAGAAATGGGAAAATAATAGACCAAACAAAAAAGACTCGCAAGCCGAGTCTTTTTTTTATTTAATACTTACATATTTTTAGTTTTACAATGTAGTTTTATAATAATATCTTTTGATTTTTTCTATTTATTTTTTTAACTTCAACTCAATACTTGTACCTTGACCTAAATCTGAAGAAATTTTTATTTTTCCATCAATATTTTGCAAGATATGTTTTACTATTGAAAGACCAAGCCCTGTGCCACCGACTTTTCTTGTTCTAGACTTGTCCACCCTGTAAAATCTTTCGAAAATTCTAGCGAGGTCGTCTTTTGGTATGCCAATGCCTGTATCTGATATCTCTATTAGGTAAGAAGATTCTTCTTCCGAGATATTTATATCAAGCTTTCCATCTTCCTTGTTGTATTTAATTGCGTTAATTATTAAGTTGGAGAAGAGCTCCCACATCATGGTCCTATTTTCAAAAACTACTCCATGACCCTCTAGATTTACTGTGATTTTTTTCTCTTTTATCAGTTTTTCATTTCCATTTAAGATTTCAGAAATTACTTCTCTTAAATCAATTTCTTCCTTGTCATAGTCTCCTGAATTTTCAAGTCCGGAAATTTTCATGATGTCTTCAACGAGATTTAGAAGTCTTTTGGAGTCCTCGTAAATTAGTTTGTAAAAACTCTCTTTGTCTTTGTCCTCTACCAAGTTGTTTGCAAGGAGTTCAGAAAAACCGGAGATTGATGTAAGGGGAGTCTTTAATTCGTGACTGACATTGGACGAGAATTCCTCACGCAGTCTAAGGGCTCTTATCTGTTCTGTCTCATCAATGAAGAGAATCAAAAGTCCTCTTACTATCTTATTTTCAAAGACAGGATTTACATAGCACTTATACTCTCTAGTTCCTATGCTTGTTACGGCTTCAGAGCTTTTGCCCAAGAGGGCCGCATCTGCCATCTTCAAAATGGCCTCATCTCTAATGAGGTTTATTATATTTTCTCCAAGAATATTTCTTTTTGAATTAAAAACTTTTTTTGCGGAGTCATTGACTGTCAAAAGATTTTTGTTTTCATCGACAATTATAAGGACCTCTTTCATGTTTTTTAAGATTGTGTTGATGGTATCTTTTTCTTTTGCAATCTCTGTATAGCTTTGATCGATGGTCTTATTTTGTTTTTTTATCTTATTTATGAAGGGGCTTATTTCTGGGAACATATTTGTATCAAGTTTAAGCAAATCTTCATCCAAATTATTTAAGGGATCAAAGGTCTTTTTAGTTAGGCTATCTGATACAAAGGCTGTTACTATAAAAATTATAAAAGACATTAATATGTCAAGGGGCAGCACCTTGGTAAAGGCTCCTATTAGGTTATCCATCTCTCTAGAGATTCTTATCATGTTTCCATCATCAAGCCTTAGGCTTACATAGTAGAGGTCCTTAGATAGGGTGTTGGAGTATCTTTCCACTTGGGCATAGCCAAGTCTTTTGGCTTCGATGAACTCTGGTCTATCCTTATGAGATGTCAGGAGTTTTACATCTTTTTTTGAATCGTAAAGGACTTGTCCATCTTCTCTTATTAGGGTGATTCTGTAGTCCAAATTTTTATTTGCAAGACTTTTTAAGTAGGATGTATCGTCATCATATCTATTTAGACTTTCGCCCATGGCAGTTACAATACTTCTGAGGTCATCGTTGGATCTTTTTGCATAGCCCTTGTAATAAATAAACATAGAAACAACAGTAGATAAAAATAAGGTCAAGAGAGCTACCCCAAGGAGATATCTGAAAACTCTTTTTCTCATTCTAAACCTCCTTAGTTAACATATAGCCAACACCTCTAATTGTTTTTATATATTTTTTCTTGAACCCGAGCTTATCTCTTATTAACTTTATGTGCATATCAACAGTCCTAGTTTCGCCTTCATAGTCATATCCCCAAATCTCTGTTAGAAGTTTTTCACGAGAGATGACTATATCCTTATTTAAAATCAAATATTTTAAAACTTCATACTCCTTCAAGCTGAAGTCAACTTGCTTTTCATCGATTATAACAGACCGATTGCTATCCCTTATTACAATTCCATTGAAGTCTAAGATGTCATCTTCTTTTTTTCTTTGAGCTAGACGTCTTTTAACAGCTCCCACTCTTGATATTAGTTCCATAACGGAGAAGGGTTTTTTCATGTAGTCGTCTGCTCCATGGTCAAGGGCAGAGATGACATCATATTCTGATGTCTTTGCAGTTATCATAATCACCCAAGTATCTGATAGGCATTTAATCTTTCTTAGTCTTTTTAAAATTTCGATGCCGTCCATGTCAGGAAGCATTATATCTAAAAGGACTAGGTCGGGCTTTTTATTATCAAGAGCTTTAAAAAAGTCCTCGCCTCTTTCAAAGGCCTTCACTTCATAACCTTTTGCATTTAAAGAGTATTCAATTAGTTTTAAAATTGATGTGTCATCTTCAACAAGATAAATTAGCATAAAATCATCCTTATAAATTTTGATTTTTTATTCTATTTTCGAACCTTCAATTGAAAAAATTACCCAATCAGCAATGTTTACACAATGATCGGATATTTTTTCTAGATACTTGGCAATCATTATAAAATCAATTGCAGCACCTGAGTCAAAATCTGATTTAATTATATCAACTAATTGCTCCCTTATCAGTAGAAAATAATTATCTACAACGTCATCATCTCTGTTAATTTTTTTTGCAGCTTCAAGATCTAAATTTACAAAGGAATCAATAGACCTGTTTAAAAGATTTACAGTTTCATCAGCCATCTCCTTTATAAGAGGAAATCTTGATGTGTCATAATCTGTGGGTAAGCCCATACAAATTTCTGCAATGTCTCTTGCATTGTCGCCAATTCTTTCTAGATCTGTAATCATTTTTAAGTAAGAAGAAACCTTTCTCAAATCGCTTGCTGCTGGTTGTTGCTCTACAAAAACTTTAAGACATTGGTTTTGAATAATCTTTTCATACTCATCTGTATTTTTTTCGTATTGAATTACTTCGTCTGCAATAGCTTGGTCTTTTCCATCTAAAAGTGAAATCGCCTTTTTAATTGCAGATTCATTTAAACTTGCCATCTCTAATAGCAAGTTGTTTAAGTGTCTTAATTCATCATCAAATCTCTTTCTCATTAGCCAAACCTTCCTGTTACATATAATTCTGTTTTTTCTTTTCTTGGATTTGTAAAGATATCCACAGTCTTTGCATGTTCAACGATCATTCCATTTAGAAAAAAGGCAGTCTTGTCTGAAATTCTTGAAGCCTGCTGCATGTTGTGAGTTACAATGACAATCGTATATTTGTCCTTTAGGTCTTGGGCAAGGTCTTCAATTTTTCCTGTGGAAATGGGGTCAAGGGCAGATGTGGGTTCGTCCATTAAGATAACTTCCGGATTAACTGCAAGTGCCCTTGCTATACAAAGCCTTTGCTGCTGACCACCTGATATGGACAGGGCAGATTTTTTCAAATCATTTTTCACTTCGTCCCAAATAGCAGCTTGTTTAAGTGATGACTCAACAATTTCATCAAGCTGAGCCTTGTTTTTAATACCATGAGTTCTTGGACCGTAGGCAATATTTTCGTAGATACTCATGGGAAAGGGATTGGGTTGTTGGAAGACCATCCCAACTCTTTTTCTAAGTTTATTAACATCATAATTCTTCGCATAGATATCCTCGTCATCGAGTTTTATTTCGCCATCAATCTTGCAGCCGACGACTAGGTCGTTCATCCTATTTAAACATTTTAATAGGGTGGATTTGCCGCAACCTGATGGGCCAATAAAGGAAAGGATCTCCCCTTCTTTTATGTCTATGTTTATATTGTTAAGGGCCTTAAAGTTTCCATAGTAGAGATCTAAGTCCCTTACACTCATTTTATTATTCATTATCTAACCTCACTAAATTTGTTTGCAAGTTTTGTCGAAGACCAGTTTATTATTAGGACTAAAATTAATAAGACCATGCCGGTTGCGTAAGCTTCACCCACGTGTTTTCCTTCTGATGAAAGCACATACATATGAAGGGCAAGTGTCCTTGAAGAAGATGTTATTGATGTTGGAAGTGTCGTGGCTGTTCCAAGTGTGTACATTAGGGCAGCAGTTTCTCCCACTACACGACCAATTGATAAAATTATTCCGGATAAAATGCCTGGAATACAAATTGGAAGGACTACCTTAAATATTGTCCTAAGTTTGCCGGCACCAAGGGCAAAGGAACCCTGTCTTATAGATAGATGGACTGACTTTAAGGCCTCTTCAGTGGCTCTTATTATAATTGGAAGTATCATAATTGACACTGTTAGGACACCGGAAATAATAGAAAATCCCATTTTTAATTTTAGCCCAAAGAATATCATCCCAAAAAGTCCGTAGACAATTGAAGGGATGCCTGCAAGAGTTTCTGTTGCAAGTCTTATAGATTTTATAAGTCTGTTTTCAACGTTTGTATATTCTACTAAGAATATGGCTGTGAAAATCCCGATAGGTGAGGCAAATAAAATCGAAAGAATAACTGTTATAAGTGTTGTTACAATAGCAGGGCCCATGGAAAGATTTTCTGTTGTATAGTTAAGGGATAACATGCCAGGTCTAAAGGACAAGGCCCCTTTAATCACAACAAATAAAACTATAAAAATAAGGATAGCAAAAGTCATAGCTGAAAAAAGTCTTGTCGTTATTTTGTAAAAGGACATCTTGCCTACAAAGTGAAGGCCGAGAATTGATATTATAAATAGGGCCAAGAGACTTAGGACAATTATTTTAGTCATTTTTTCCTCTCCTATTCTTAATTATGAAAAAGGCGCAATTTATAATTAGGATAAATATAAATAGGATGCCTGTTGTAGCTATAAGAGCCTGTCTATGTTCTCCAGCAGCATAAGCCATTTCAAGAACGATGTTTGTAGTCATAGTCCTAATTCCCTTTAGGGGATTAAGAGTAAGCCTTGTTTGGTTACCAGCAACGAGAATTACCGCCATAGTTTCACCGATAGCCCGTCCAATACCAAGGATTATTCCTGCAAAGATACCAGATCTTGCAGCAGGAATCATAACTCTTGTTATCGTCTCATCATGACTTGCTCCGAGCGAAAGCGAACCCGAGTAATAAGACTTTGGCACAGTCCTAAGTGAAGCCTCTGCCATAGAAATTATTGTTGGCAATATCATTATTAAAAGCAGGATTGATGCACTTAGTATATTCATCCCGTCGCCGCCAAAAAGGCTCTTGTTAATGGGTACTATGATTGTTAGGGCAAAGAAACCATAGACAATAGATGGTATTGCTGTCATTAGATTTAAAGCTGGTTTTAAAAATTTGTAGATGTTTTTTGGGCAATCAAATGTCAAGTAAGAGGCTACCATGATGGCAATACCTATCGCTCCCATACATGATATGGCTGTGATGATTATTGAGCCAAGTACCATGGATAGGATACCGTAAGTTGGAGGCTTATTCATAGGAGCCCAAGCGTCACTAAAAATAAAATCCTTTACTCCCACCCTTGCCATAAAGGCTAGGGAGTCTTTAAAGATAAAGATACAAATTAGGAGCAAAAAGAAAATGGATAAGACGGAGCAAAATAAGAAGAAATATCTAGATATTTCTTCCCATGAAAATGCTCTTAGCTTTTTATTATCCTTAGAATCTTTTATATTGATATTTTCCATTTTTCCCCTTCAAACTTATTTCACAAGTGCTGACCAGTCTGTTAATTCTCCTGTAAAGATTTGTCTTAGATTTTCAATAGTTACATTTTCAGCTGTATTTTCTTTATTTACAATAACTGCTATACCATCTCTTGCTATTACAGTAAAATCCAGAGCATTTTTTTCCTCATCATTAAGTTCTCTTGATGCCATACCAATTTGTGCTGTTCCTTCCATTGCAGCAGTCATGCCAGCAGATGATCCATTAGATTGGATGTTGATTTCCACCTTGGGATTTTTAACCTTATAGGCTTCGACCAGCTTTTCCATAAGAGGGGTGATTGAAGTTGAGCCTGCAACAGTTAATTTTGCATCATTATCAATTGCTTGGTAAGCAATTTTATTTTTATTCGCAACATATCCTTGCGCTTCGCAAATCTTTTGACCTTCATCAGACATAATAAAGTTTACAAGGTCTTTTGTTTTTTCATCAACATCTTTCTTGTAAGCGAGGTTAAAGGGTCTTGCAAGTTTATAAGCATTTGACTTGATGTTTTCAGCAGTAGCCTCAATGCCTTCAACCTTTAAGGCCTTAACATCGTCATTTAATGAGCCAAGAGAAATGTAGCCAATAGCTGCGGCATCATTTTGTACAGTGGTTAGAACTGCATCAGTAGAAGATTGAACAGCTGCTTCAGCATAAGTCTTATCTGTTTTAGTATTTCCATCTTTAACAAGGACTCCTGTGAGTTCTGTAAAAGCTGATCTTGTACCTGAGCCTTGTTCTCTTGTAATAACATTGATTGAGGAGCTAGCCTTGGTTTCTTTAGCTGTAGAATTTTCTTTTTTGTCATCTCCACAAGCCACAAGGCTTGCTCCGAGACATAAAATTAAAGCGACCTTTCCAAAATTTTTTAACTTCATTAATTTTCATCCTTTCAAAATATAATAGAATTTAATTTCAAGGTCATTATAATTTTCATTTGTAAATTGAATATAGATCTTTTGTAAATTTTGTGTAAACTTTTTTGCTTTTTTATTTAATGAAAAAGATAAAAAAAAGACATATAGAATGAAGACATAGCATAAGTAAAGCTTTAAAATAATAGAATCACTTATTTTATTATGTATTTACATGAAAGTGTAAATAAAAAACACCACCTTCACAAAAGAGGTGGTGTTTTTAAAAACTTACATATTTTTTAATTTTTCAGTGAGTTTTGGAACAAATTCAAAAAGGTCTGCGACCACATTGTAGTGGGCGACATCAAATATGGCTGCGTCTTTGTCATTATTTACTGCGATTATTACATCTACATCTTTTAGACCTGCTGTGTGCTGCCTTGCTCCAGATATGCCAAGGGCAAAGTAGAGTTTAGATTTTAGTTTTTTGCCAGTTACACCAACTTGCATTTGGCTCGGCTCCCAACCCTTATCAATAATTGGCTTTGAAAATCCAACAGATGCGCCCAATTCTTTTGCCAAGGCCTGACCGATTTTGAAGTTTTCCGGGTCTTTTAGTCCCATACCCATGCCTATAACTTTTTTGGCTTGGCTCAAATCTTTTTCTCTCGGGATCTTCTTTTCTACATGTTCTATGATACTGTATCCAGAAGCTGGACCTTCATAAGAAATTTGTTCTTCAAAGATTTCAGTCTTAGGATTTTCTATTAATCTCTTTTTAAAGACACCAAGGCCTATTGTGCCAACTTGCGGCAGGGTGGATATTCTTATTGTTGAAATCAATTTGCCGTCAAAAGTAGGTCTTACCCAGTCTATAGTCTTGGAATCTTTTGCGCTTTTAACATCTATGCAGTCGGCTACAAGTCCTAGGCTTCTTCTAGCAGATATTCTGCCGCCGAGATCTCTTCCATTTGCTGTTGCCGGGATAAATACTGCTAGGGGAGCGTATTTTTCTATCATCGTATCAAGCACATTAGTAAAGGGTAGAGTCTTGTAGTGGTCATATTCTTCTCCTTTTACAAGACACACCTTATCTGCGCCATAAGATAAAGCTTCTTTTGCAAGTTCTTCTGTATTTTCATTTGCAATTACAAGGGCAACGACTTCTTCTTTCATTTCTTTACCAAGAGATCTTGCCATTGATATGATTTCGGCACTTACATCTAATAGTTTTCCTTTTTCAGATAAGGCAAGAACCCATAAATTTTTATTTTCCATTATTGCCTCCTACTTAATAAGTTCATGATTTGCAAGGATTTCGATTACCTTGTCTACTTGTTCGTCTACGCTTCCTTCGACAAATTGACCCTTTTCAACTTCTTCTGGTGGATAAATTTCAGAAACGACAGTTGCAGAGCCTTTCATCCCAATTCTATTTTCATCGCAATCTAAATCCTTGGCAGTCAAAATTTTAATTTCTTCTTTTTTTAACTGAATCAATTTTTTTCTGGAAGGAGAATTTACAAAGTTGGAATCTCTAATTATTGAGAAAAGAGCGGGAAGTTGGACGTAGGCCTTTTCTTCCATAAATTCCAAATCTCTTGTAACACTTACGCTTCTATTTTCTTCATTGATTTCTAAACTTTTTACATAGGTGGCTTGGTTGATTCCCAAAAGTTCAGCCAATTCAGGACCTACCTGTCCAGTGTCTCCATCGATTGAATTTGTGCCTGTAAAGACCAAATCAAAATCTCCGAGTTTCTTTGCCGCTTGACTAAGTACATATGATGTTGCAAGGGTATCGCTTCCTATAAAGGCTTGGTCGCAAATCACATAGCCATCATCGGCTCCTATTGCAAGACATTCTTTTATAGCTTCGTCAGCTTGGGGTGGACCCATGCTTATAACTGTTACCTTTCCTTCTGTGACACGTTTGATTTCAAGAGCAGCTTGGAGAGCGTTTAAATCACTAGGATTTACTATACTTTTTACTCCGTCCCTTTTGAGGTTGTTGGTTTCTCTATCAATTTCTACTTGTGAAACATCTGGAACTTGTTTTACGCAAACTAAAATGTTCATCAAATACCTCCAAAATAATAAATATTTTATTTCCCAAATAATAAAAAATAAAATTGCAATCGTCAGATTGTCTTCACGTTTTTCTTTATACCCTAAAATTATATTAATTATCTATATTTTAATTCTAAGCCTTTAAAATATATATTTTTGGGGCTTTAAAGTCTAAGAAATCACCGCAAGTTAAAACTGATATACCAAGACTTGTGATATAATAAACTCTAAATGAAGAAAAATTTTTGGAGGAATTATGGACTTTAATATAAGCAAAAAATTAAAAAAGATATTAACTCTTTCTTTCTGCGGATTTTTATTTTTAAATATCCTGCCTAAGAAGGTTGAGGCAAAAACTTTTGAAGATGTAGAAACTGAAGGTGGCTTTGGCTGGGTTTATAAGGACGTGGATTATTTGTCAAATCTCAATATAATTGATGGTTATCCTGACGGGACTTTTAAGCCAAAGAAGCCTGTTTCTTTTTTGGAAGTTGCTCAAATTCTTTACAAGAGCTTAAATCCTAGTGAAAAAGAAAAAGAAGCTAGCCTACAAAAATATGGACCCGTCTGTGAAAATTTGGGAGTGCCTTCGTGGGCAAGACCTGCAGTTTCTTTTATATTGGCAAGAGGTGGTTTTACTGAAAAAACTTTAAACAATGCCAAAAGCCTTGGCATGTTAAAGGACAAAAATCCAACCTACCCAGATAGAAACTCCGTAAGCGTATATATAGCTAGAAGTCTCGGATTTAATAATGAAGGAGATTTGGCTCTATTAAAACACAAGGATGTAGCCAATATACCCGACTCTGTAAAGGGATATCTAGCCAATTTAATAAGAGAAAATATATTTGCTCCGACTGGTTCTGATGGATTTTTTAATGGTAGCAAGTTTATAAGAAGAGCCGAGATGGCAAGTGCTACTAGCAAAATTTTATTTTACATCCAAAATGAGGTAAAGCAAGAAGAAGCTGAGGCCAACAAAGAGGATTTTGAAATCCAATGTGAAGTTTTGAGTGCTAAGTTGGATGAAAATTCTCACATTTATGATATGCAAGTAAAGATAAAAAAATCCAACAACATATCTTTGCCTGAAGGCAGTATCCAAGACTTTAAGTATTTTGAAAAGAGTTTTTATGATTTAGGATATAGCTTTAACTTAAACGAAGTATATAGCTTTAGAGGAAAGCTCATTGATGGCAAACTTGTCGACATGAGTATGGTAAATATAAATGGATCCGCTAATTAGATCTAAAATGGTTGTGGGCGAGGAAAAAATATCAGCCTTAAGCTCCAAGGCAGTCATTGTTTTTGGACTTGGAGGAGTGGGCGGACCCGTCTGCGAGGCCCTTATAAGGTCTGGACTTGGAAGGATATGCCTTGTTGATGGAGATGTTGTTGATTATTCAAATCTCAACAGGCAGATAATAGCAACTCTTGATGCAATTGGAAGACCCAAGGTCCAAGTCATGCAAGAGAGATTGCAAAAGATAAATTCAAAGGCTCAGATAAAAGCGATTGAAAAGTTTTACAATAAGGACACGGCTGATGATTTTGATTTGAAATCTTATGATTACATCGTGGATTGTATAGACATGATAAGCTCCAAGTTGCTTTTGGCTGAAAATGCAAAAAAGGCTTGCAAGAAGATAATATCTTCTATGGGAACAGGCAACAAACTCGATCCCAGTCTTTTTGAGGTGGCTGATATAAAAGACACCAGTATTTGCCCCCTAGCTCGTGTGATGAGAAGAGAGCTTAAAAAGAGAAATATAGAAAATTTGAAAGTGGTTTATTCTAAGGAAGCTCCAAGAAAGCCTTTAATAGAGTTAGATGACAAGTCGACACCGGGATCTATGTCTTTTGTTCCGCCGGTGGCAGGCTATATTCTTGCAGGAGAAGTCCTTAAAGATTTGATGGAGATAAGATGAATTATTTGACCGATTTAAATGAAAGACAAAGAGAAGCCCTTTTATACACAAAGGGACCCCTTCTAATTTTGGCAGGAGCTGGCTCGGGAAAGACCAAGGTAGTTACAAGCAAGATAGCTTATTTAGTAAAAGATTTGGGAGTGGATCCTTACAATATTTTGGCTATTACTTTTACAAATAAGGCCGCTCTTGAGATGCAAGAAAGAGCTGCAAGGCTAATAGGCTCAGACTTAAATATGTGGATAGGCACATTTCACTCTATTTGTGTGAGAATTTTGCGCCGCTTTGCCAAAGAGCTTGGCTATACATCCAACTTTACAATCTATGACACTCTGGATTCCAGAAGTCTTATAAAAGATATAATTTCCGATTTTAATCTGTCGCCTAAAATCTATTCGGACAGGGGCATTCAAGCGAAAATTTCCAACTTAAAGAACACCATGATAGGGCCAGGGGAGTTTTTAAAGACCAGCAGAGAAAGCATATATGATTATGAAATTGCCAAGGTCTATGAGGAATACGAAAAAAGGCTAAAACAAAATAATGCCTTTGATTTTGACAATTTGATTATAAAGACAGTTGAACTTTTAGAAAAAAATGAGCAGGTAAGAGAATTTTATAATAGGCGTTTTTCTTATGTATTTGTGGACGAGTATCAAGACACAAATGCAAGCCAGTATAAATTTATAAAATTGATTTCAGGCAAAAACCCCAACATAACTGCTGTGGGTGATTCTGACCAATCTATTTACAAGTGGAGAGGGGCAGATATAAATAATATATTAAATTTTGAAAAGGACTTTGAGAATGCAAAAATAATTCTTTTGGAGCAAAATTACAGGTCCAGCAAAAAAATTTTAAATGCAGCCAACAGAATCATAAAAAATAATAAGCAAAGACTAGAAAAAAATCTCTGGACAGATTTATCTGAGGGCAAGGATATAGTCTACCATAACTACGACCATTCCTATACAGAGGAAAAAGAAGTAATAAACACCATAATCCAACAAAATTACAAGGGTAGAAGCCTTGAAGACATGGCAATTTTATATAGGACCAATGCCCAATCAAGAGGTTTTGAAGACCAGCTCATAAGAAATGGCATATCCTATAAGGTGGTGGGAGGTTTAAAATTCTATGACCGAAAGGAAGTAAAAGACATCTTCCACTATTTAAGAATGGTAATAAACCCCAAGGATGATGTGAGCTTTAAAAGAGTAGTAAATGAACCCAAAAGAGGTATAGGTGAGACCAGCCTTAAAAAGCTAGAAGATTTCTGCGCCGATGAAAACATAAGTCTTTATGAGGGGATATCTTCCATGGATGCAAATCTTTTACCCAAAAAAGCAGCAAGTAGTCTAGGGGAATTTAAAAAGATGATTGAAGATTTTGCCGAGCAAATTGGCAAGAAGTCTATACCAGAAATCATGGAAGAGGTCGCAGTAAAAAGTGGCTATATGGCAAGTCTTAAAATGGAGAACAGTCCAACTGCAAGATCTAGAATCGAAAATATAGAAGAAATGATATCGGCGGCTAAATTATTTGAAGACCAAAATCCAGACAAGGATTTAGAAGATTTCATGCAGGAAATGAGTCTGTTATCGGATGTGGACAAGGAAAGCTCTGATAGAGGAGTTACCCTTATGACAATTCATGCGGCAAAGGGGCTTGAATTTCCAGTAGTTTTTCTAGTGGGACTTGAAGAGGGGCTTTTCCCTTCGTCTATGTCTATTGAAGAAGAGGGTGGAGTTGAAGAAGAGAGAAGACTTTGTTATGTTGCCATAACTAGAGCTAAGGAAGAACTCTATATTTCTTCAGCTGAGCACAGAACGAAATTTGGCAAGACCATGCCGAGTCTTGTTTCTCGATTTATTAAAGAATTGGGAGACACAATTGAGGTAAAGACGCAAAATAAGGCAAGGGTAAATACTCAGGAAGAATTCAAACCATCAAGCAAGATGCATCATTCAAGTTATGTAAAGGCTAAGAGTATAAGTAGGAAGGATGTTTCCTCTACTTCAGAAAATTTTTTGCCAGGAGATAAGGTAGTCCACAAAAAGTGGGGAGAGGGCATGGTTGTCATGAGAAGGGAAAAAGATGGAGATTATGAGCTTACTGTATCTTTTAAGGACAAGGGACTCAAAAGGCTCAAGGAATCCGTAGCTCCCTTAGAGAGGATTTGAGATGGAAAAAATTGAAGAAATGAAAAGCCTAATAAAAAGGCTCAATAAATTAAACTACAATTACTACACCCTGGACGATCCGCTAGTTTCAGATAAAGAATATGATGAGCTTTATGATAGGCTTATAAAATTAGAAAAAGAAGAAAATTTAGTTCTAAAAGATTCTCCGAGCTTAAGAGTTGGAGGAGAAATTCTAGAAAAATTTACAAAACACACCCACCTATCGCCCCTCTATTCCCTAGAAAAATCTAAAAGCTTAGAAGATTTAATAGAATGGGAAAATAGAAATTTAAAAATTTTGGGCGAGGACTATAAGGATGAGAAGATAGAATATGTCGTAGAGTTAAAATTTGATGGCTTGACCATAAATTTGACCTATGACCAGGGTATTTTAGTCCAAGCTGCCACAAGGGGCAATGGAATAATCGGAGAAGAAATCTTAGCCCAAGTAAGGACGATAAAATCTGTACCTCTATCTGTTTCCTACAAGGGCAAGATGGAAGTTCAAGGCGAGGGACTCATGTCTTTTAAGTCTTTTGATGCCTACAACAAGTATGCTGAAAGAGAAAATTTGGAGCTTTTGAAAAATCCGAGAAATGCAGCGGCAGGTGCTCTTAGAAATTTGGATCCCAAGGTCACTGCCAAGAGAAATCTCACAGCCTATTTCTACAATGTCAACTATATAGAAGGCAAAACTTTTGATACAGACCACGAAATGAAGGCCTTTTTGAAAGAAGAAGGCTTTAAAATGGATGAGCATACCGGAAGATGTAAGGGGATAAAAGCAGCTCTTGAGATAGTAAAAAAAATCGAAGAAATCCGATCGGATTTACCAGTCTTGATTGATGGTGCAGTTATAAAAATAGATGATTTTGCCATGAGGGAAAAACTTGGATTTACCAATAAGTTCCCCAGGTGGGCAATAGCATATAAGTATGAAGCTGAAGAAGTATCAACTAAGTTATTGAAGGTACAATGGAATGTAGGCAGATCTTCTAAAGTAACGCCGACTGCAATTTTGGAGCCGGTTGACATAGGTGGAGTTACTGTATCTAGGGCAACTCTAAATAACTATGATGATATTTTGAGAAAAAAAGTTAGGATAGGCTCTAGAGTGCTTATAAGAAGATCTAATGATGTAATACCTGAAATCCTTGGTAGCTTGCCGAGCGAAGAAAAGACACAAGAGATAGAAATGCCAAAAGAATGTCCTTATTGCCACACAGAGCTAATAAGAGATGGCGTTCACTTTTTCTGCCCCAATACTCTATCCTGCAAGCCTCAGCTGGTGGCTAGGATGGTGCATTTTGTATCTCGTGATGGGATGAATATAGAGGGGCTTTCTGAAAAAACTATAGAAAAACTTTTAAAGAATTTGGATTTGAGAGAACTGCCCCAAATTTATGAGCTAAAATACGAAGATTTAATAAGGCTTGATGGCTTCAAAGAAAAAAAGTCAAACAATCTTTTAGCCGCCATAGAAAAATCCAAGACACCAGAACTGGTAAATTATATCTATGCACTTGGCATAGGAAATGTGGGCATAAAGACTGCAAGAGATCTAGCAAGCCACTATGGCTCTTTTGAAGCTCTTGAAAAGGCTACTTATGATGAGCTTATGGAGCTTGAGGACATAGGACCAATAACAGCCAAGACCATAGTTGAATTTTTTACAGATTCTCACATAGTAAGTTCTTTAGAGCAATTGAAAAAGTATGTGAAACCTAAAAAGGCTGAACAAACAGCTAGTCCCGATTCCTATTTCAAAGACAAGAGAATAGTAATTACAGGTTCTCTATCAAGACCCAGAAAAGAATACGAGGATGTCCTTGTCGGGCTAGGGGCAAAAGTATCATCATCTGTAAGTAAAAATACAGACTTACTTCTTGTAGGAGAGTCGCCAGGCTCAAAATTTGACAAGGCTAGAGAACTTGGTATAAAAATAATAGATGAAGATGAATATGAAAATCTTAGGAGGCAGAAGTGAAAAAAGAAGATATAAAACACATAGCGGAGATAGCCTACCTCTCTTTTTCAGAGGAAGGAATAGAGAGATTTTCCAAAGACTTTTCAGAAACTATGGATCTTATTGAAAAAATAAAATCGGTAGACACAGAAGGCATAGATCCGACCATACAAGTCAGTGGAATCTACAACAATTTAAGAGATGACCAAGAGAAAGAGTCCTTGAGTCAAGAAGATGCTCTTAAAAACACTCAAGGCAAGAAGTATGGATATTTTGACATAATAAAATTTGTGGAGTGAGTATGGATTTATTAAATTTAGATGCAAAAGAAATAAGAAAAAAGCTTATAGATGGTGAAATCAAAGCTAAAGACCTGCTACTAGCTTATATTAAAAGAGCAAAAGAAAACAAATACAACTCTTTCATAAGCCTTTGCCAAGATGAAGCCATAAAAAAAGCTGATGAAATCGACAAGAAAATTTCAGAAGGAAAAGAAATTGGAAGCTTGGCTGGACTTGTGATATCTATAAAAGACAACATAGCCTTAAAAGGAGTAAGACAGACTTGCGCCTCGAAAATGTTGGAAAATTATATCGCACCCTATGATGCTACTCTTATAGAAAAAATAAAAGCTGAAGATGGAATAATTATAGGAAAAGTAAACATGGACGAATTTGCCATGGGAGCATCTACAAAGACGTCATATTTTGGCCCCAGCAAAAATCCTCTAAATCCAGATTTGAGTCCGGGTGGTTCTTCGGGTGGGTCTGCATCATCTGTGGCAGCAAAAGAAGCTATACTTTCTGTCGGCACAGACACTGGAGGATCTGTTAGACAACCTTCAAGCTTTTGTGGTCTTGTAGGCTACAAGCCAACCTATGCCAGCATATCCAGATATGGAGTCACTTCAATGGCAAATACTTTTGATTCGCCAGGAGTGATAGGAAGAAATGTAGAAGATGTTCTCTTACTTTCTAAAGTCCTTGTCGATAAGGATCCAAGGGATGCTTCTTCAATCGGAAATAGCAAAATTAAAAACTTGAATTTAGATGAAGAAGAATCTTTGAAGATGTTACAAGGTTTAAAAATTGCCATGCCAGATATCCTAAAGCACGCCCAGTTAAATAAAAGAGTCGAGGAAGATTTTCAAAAGGTTCTCGAAATTTTAAAGAGCAAGGGCGCTCAAGTTGAATATGTTTCCATGCCGAGTTTGGACTATGGGATAGAAACTTATCACATCTTGGTAAATGGAGAGATTTCTTCTAATCTGGCTCGCTTTGACGGCTTGAGATATGGACATCGCACTAAGGATTATGATGACATAAATGCCATGTATATAAAGAGCAGATCCGAAGGATTTGGAGACGAAGTCAAAAGAAGAATAATGATAGGTACCCATATTATGTCTTTGGAGTTTGCAAAAGACTACTATGAAAAAGCGCAAAAAGTCAGAACACTTATAATAAAAGACTTTGAAAGGGCCTTCGAAAAATTCGACCTCGTAATGTGTCCTACAAGCCCAGTTTTACCATTTAGACTTGACTATGACATGAGTGCTGTGGAAATGTATCTTCAAGATTTATTTACGGTGTCTGCAAACTTGGCAGGCATACCAGGCATTTCACTTCCCATGCCTTTAGGAAGCGATGGATTATCTGTCGGCATTTCGCTTATGTCAAGAGCTTTTTGCGATGACGACTTGCTAAAAGCCGCATTTGGTCTTGAAAGGAGTATAAATGAAATATAAATCAATTATAGGATTAGAAATTCACGTGGAACTTGCCACAGAAACAAAGGCATTTTGCTCCTGCAAGAATGAATTTGGAGCAGAGCCAAACACAAGGACTTGTCCAGTTTGTCTTGCCTTGCCAGGAGCCATGCCAGTTTTGAATAAAAAGGTCTTGGAGTATTCAGTTATGGCAGGTCTTGCCTTTTCATCAAAAATAAATAATATCTCAAGATTTATGAGAAAAAATTACTTTTACCCCGACCTCACCAAGGGCTTTCAAATAAGTCAAACGGATAAGGCCATATGCAAGGGAGGTCATATAAGTATAGATACTGATGATGGTCCCAAGGACATAAGACTAATTCAAGTTCAAATGGAAGAAGATACTGGCAAGTCCATGCACATGGATGAGGACACTCTTTTAAATTACAATAGAGCTGGAGTGCCTCTTATAGAAATAGTCACAGAGCCTGATTTGTCATCTGGAAAAGAGGCTAGAGCTTTTCTAGAAAAACTCAAGGCCACTTTAAAATATCTGGGGATATCTGACTGCAGAATGGAAGAAGGCTCTCTGAGGTGTGATGTCAATGTAAACGTAAAAGACTTAGAGACTGGAGAAAGAACTGCCATCACAGAAGTGAAGAATCTAAACTCTTTTAGGGGAGTGGAAAAGGCGATTGACTATGAAATAAATAGGCAAATAGACCTTTTAAAGAATAATAAAAAAGAACTTAGGACAACAAGGCGTTGGGATGATCAAAAAGAAGAGACTCTTATCATGAGAATAAAATACACGGAATCAGATTATAGATTTGCACCAGAAGGCGACTTGCCACCTGTCATGATAAGTAATTCTGAAATAGAAGCAATAAAAAACAAAATGCCGGAGCTACCTTGGGAAAAGAAAATCAGGTTTAAAAACACCTATGGACTTTCAGACTATGATGCTTCAGTCTTGACATCGACTAAGGATTTTGCAGATTATTTCGAAGACCTTGCCAAGAATTTTAAGGATTATAATTTGCTTAGCAATTGGCTCTTGGGAGAAGTCCTAAGAAGGGCAGAAAAGGACGAAGATCAAAACCCAATTTTGGATTTCAAATTCGAAAAAGAAGCCCTTTTGAATCTTTTAAAGATGATATCCGATAAAAAGATAAGCATAGGAACAGGCAAGAATGTCTTTAGAAAAATGTTTGAAGAAGGCAAGGACCCTATAGCAATAGTTGAAGAAGAAGGACTAATTCAAGTTTCAGATCAAGATGAAATAGAAAAAATTGTAGATCAAGTCTTGGCAGAAAATCCATCCAGCATAGAAGACTTTAAAAATGGCAAGACTAGGGTTTTGGGATTTTTAGTGGGGCTTGTTATGAAGAGTTCAAAGGGCAAGGCCAACCCGCAAATCGCAAATGAACTTATAACAGAAAAACTCAAAAATTTTTAAATAAAAAGGATCACTTTTGATCCTTTTTTTAATTGCATAATGAAAATCTATTAAATATAATAAAAAAAAGGAGGAATAAAATGGGATATATAGAAGAAATAATAGATAAAGTAGAAAAATCAGCTCCCCAAGAAAAAGAATTTCACCAAGCTGTAAGAGAAGTCTTGGGTTCCTTAAGAGGAGTCATAGAAGAAAATGAAGAAGAGTACAGAAAGCAAGCTCTTTTAGAAAGACTTGTGACACCAGAAAGAGTTATCATGTTTAGGGTGCCCTGGCTAGATCGCAACCAAAAGGTTCATGTGAATACAGGTTACAGAGTGCAATTTAGTTCAGCCATAGGACCTTACAAGGGGGGACTTAGATTTCACCCTTCTGTAAATCTTTCAATAATAAAATTTTTGGCATTTGAACAAACTTTTAAAAACTCTCTAACTGGCATAGCCATGGGGGGAGGCAAGGGTGGCTCAGACTTCGATCCCAAGGGTAAAAATGACTTTGAAATTATGAATTTCTGTCAAAGTTTTGTAAATGAATTATATAGACACATAGGAAATAGATTGGATGTGCCAGCAGGAGATATAGGAGTAGGAGCTAGAGAAGTCGGTTATATGTTCGGCCAATACAAAAAACTTGCCAACTCTTATGAAGGAGTTTTCACTGGCAAGGGACTTAGCTATGGAGGCTCTCTAGCTAGAAAAGAAGCAACTGGCTATGGACTTTTGTATTTTGTAGAAAGACTTTTAAAGCATTATAAGGACGACTTGAAAGGCAAAAGAGTGGTAGTCAGTGGAGCTGGCAATGTTGCGATTTATGCAATTGAAAAAGCCCAGGAGCTAGGAGCAAAAGTCTTGACAGCATCTGACTCTAATGGTTTCATATATGATGAAGAAGGGATAGATCTTGACATCCTAAAGGATATCAAAGAAGTGAAAAAGGGAAGAGTAAAGGACTATCTTAAATACAGACCTAAAGCTCACTACTATGAAAACGAAAAAATATATAAGGTAAAGGCTGATATAGCCTTGCCATGTGCAACTCAAAACGAAATAGACTTAAATGATGCCAAAACTATAGTGGCAAATGGCTACAAGATGGTTTGCGAAGGCTCAAATATGTCAACAGAACTTGATGCCATAGAATATTTGCAAAAATCCGGTATAATATTTGGACCTGCCAAGGCTTGCAATGCTGGTGGAGTTGCCACATCAGGTTTGGAAATGAGTCAAAATTATGCTGGCATTTCTTGGAGCTTTGAAGAAGTGGATAAAAAGCTAAAAGATATAATGGTAAGGATTTGTGAAACTTGTCTAAAAGCAGCCAAGGACAATGGACAAGAAGGGAACCTTGTGGTTGGTGCCAACATAGCAGGATTTTCAAAAGTTGCAGAAGCGATGCAGGCTCAAGGAATTTGCTAAAAAATTTTTCAAATAAATATAATTAATAAAAATAAATTGCAAAAATAAGCTGTTAAAATCTCTTTATGAGAAGATGAAAAATGTATAAGGACCTAAGCCTTATACATTTTTTATTTGGAAAAATTAAAAATTCTTGCAAGAAAATTCAAATAGGAAAAATCAAAAAATTAAAAGAACATAGGCAAATAAATAATGACCCCTTTAGTGGGGTCAGTTTTAAATAAATTTATGCCTTATTGGCAAAGACCTGTTTGAAGAAATTGCCAACTATTTTGTGGAAATTTTCTATATTTTTTATATAGGCAAAATCTTGACCGAAGATATATTTTTCCTTGGGAAGATCTTTTTCCTTGCCGGCATATACTCCGAGGACTTGGATACCTGTAAGCCTTGCTCTTAGAACTTCCTTGGCTGTATCTTCGACAGCGATTTTTTCTGTGTAGGCCTTAGCATTGTTTTCCAAGAGGGCTATATTCATCTCGTCGTTTGGACTGGCATCTGATAGGACTATGAAGATGTTTTTGCAACTTGGATCTGTAATTTCTTTTATAGCTTTTATGGCATAGCCATCACGATTGGCTCCAAGGGCTTGGTAGGAGAATATTTTATCTAGCCCATTTTGGTCGAAGTCTTTTAGAACATCAACTATTTGGTAGTTAAAAAAGTTTTTGAAGCCGAGGACTCTTACTGGAATTTGTGCCATGCTTATAGCCTTTGCGATGATGTAGGCTGAACTTGCTATTTGGGCTTCCTTTTCTTTTAAAGATGCAGATGAGTCTAGGATGAGGGTAATTTTGTAGCTTGTGTGGTCTTTTTTTATGTCTTTTATAAAGAGCTTAGTTTCACCGAGTTTACTTCGCCAAATTTTTGAGGGTATCACCTTGCCGCTGTTTTTTCTTTCTATATCATCATCCACTTGCTTGATAAGCAAATTTTTTATGAGGTCGCAGAGAAAACGAGCCTGGCGATTTATTGCAATTTTATTTTTTTCGTAGTAGTTTTTGTTGACATTTTTTGTTTTTTCTAGTTTTTCCTTGGAATATTCACCCTTGGGGCTTTGGGGGTAGTCGTTTTTGGTAAAATGAAGTTTGATATTTTGATGGATACCAGATGAGATGGCTTGCTCTATTTTGCCTGTAAGAGAAGAGGGATAGGCAGATTTACCAAACTTGTCTTCGACTGATTTTTTGCGGATTTTCTCCGCCTTGGTAAGAGCATCGGCATTTTCTAAACTCTCATCGCCCAAGAGATGCTCTGTAAATTCTGCAGAACCAAGTGTGTATTTTTCCAAGTCGTAAAGGTTTAAAAATTGTTGTTCTCTGCTGGAAAAATTTTTTCTTTTTTTCTTTTTATCTTTAAAGTCTTTTATATATTCTCTGTCTTCTGTTTGCCTACCAAGGCTTTGCAAGCTCTGCAAAAAGTATTCAAGAGCCTGGTCAAAATCTTTTGGCTTTTTAATTTCTAGCTTGGGTAGACTTTCCAAGTAGGCCTTTCTTTTGGCATATATACCAGGTCTTTCTTTTAAAAGTTTATCTTTGTAGATGCAATCTAGCAGATATGAAAGTTCTGCTAATAGGTGTTTGTTTTCCGCTTTGATTTGGTTTTCCTTTTTTCCATAGGGATCTTGACCTTGGGGTTTTTCTTTTGCCATTTCTTCTAGGAGAAATGTTAAGATTTCATATGAATTTTCCCTTTGCGAAAGACCTAGCAGCCCAAGGAAATAAAGGTCTGTTTCAATAAGAGTTGATGGAGCTTTTCTCTCATATTTTCCCGAGATTGTCCAGAGGATATTTTCCAGTCTATAAGGGTCTAAAATTTTCATTTGAAAATCTCTTCTGCTTTTGTAGTCTTTGGGATTAGAGTTTTTATTACATCTTCTACAACTTGATTTTCATATTTATCAAAAGACTTATGGACAAGGCCCATTTCAAGAGCAGGATAAATTCCAAGTCCTTTTTTCATAAGTTTTAGAGCCTCTATTAGGCCTCTTAAATCTATCGGACGGGATGAAATTTCTGATTTTAGAGATTTTTCTTCCAAGTCCTTGAAAAGACGGGAGAAAATTTTTACATAGTCCTCTTTTAGTGGCAGGACTTCTCTTAAAAGGTCTTTAAGATCTTCTTCACTAATTAGCTCTAGATTTATAACCATGAATCGGGAAACCAGGGCCTCGTTTAATTCTCTAGTACCCATATAGCCGTAGTTCATCGTGCCTATAAAGCGGGCGGCCTTATTAATTTCAACAATTTCTCCACCAGGAAGATCTAGAATGCGTCTGAAATCCAAGAGGGAGTGCAGGACGCTCAAGGCTTCATTTCTTGCCATATTTATTTCATCAAAAATTAAAAAACCACCTTCTTTTGCAGCTCTTAGAACGGGGCCTTCTCTAAATACAACTTCATTATTTTTAAAAGTGTCTGCTCCTATTAAAGCTTCTGAGTCCGAGTTTATATTTAGACTGACAGTGTAGATGGGTCTTGCAAAGATGTATGCGAGATTTTGGGCGAGTACATTTTTCCCAGTAGCCTTGGGACCTTGGATTAGAATATTAGATCCGTTTAGAAGGGCTATGATTGCCTTTTCAAGAGATGCTTTCCCCCTGTATCTAAAACTGGGGACCGGGATTTTTCTTTCCAAATCGGGTCTTAGATGCATTTTTTTTCTAAAGTCTAGAATTTCTTTTTTTAAATTATCATCCAAATTTTGAATGTTTAAATATTCTTCTATTTGCATTTTTTACTCCTTTATGATTTTATATGAGGTCTTATATTTATATTTATCTAACAATTCTATCACATTTAAAATGGTATTTTCTATTAATTGAAAGAGGATTGATAATTCTTTCTAACTTAATTCTTTTATAAATGGTCTTTTTATGATAGTATTCTATCTTGAAGGGGTGATGAAATGGATCATAAGGAATACCAAGAATACCGGGAGTATTTCAACAAACTCATTAAAGAAAAACAACTTAAAGAACTAAAGGACGCCATAGAGGATTTAAACGTCGTTGATTTAGCTGAAATTATTGAGGACCTTGACGACAAAAATATGCTTATTGTCTTTAGGCTGATTCCAAAACTTAAGGGTTCGGAAGTATTTTCTTATATGGAAACTTTCAACCAACTTCGTATCATAAATTCTATAAATGATACTGAAATTTTAAACATATTAAAGGAATTGGACTTTGACGATAGAATAGACATTTTGGAAGAGATGCCAGCCAATGTTGTAACCAAACTTTTGGCTTCATCTACACCAGAAGAAAGAAAGGTAATCAATGAATTCTTGAGATATCCGGAAGATTCTGCCGGATCTATCATGACAATAGAATATGTGCATTTAAAGCCGGATATGACTGTAAGGCAGGCTTTGGATTACATTAAAAAAACTGGGGTTGACAAGGAAACCATCTATACTTGCTATGTTGAAAATGAGTATAAGATGCTAATAGGTTTTGTTTCGCTTAGGACCATAGTTGTGTCTAACGAAGACCTTTTAATCAAGGACATCATGGAAGAGGATGTAATCTTTGTAAATACTACTGACGACCAAGAAAAGGTAGCAGATATGTTTGTGAGATATGGTTACATTGCATTGCCAGTTGTGGATTCAGAACACAGGCTCTGTGGTATCATAACTTTTGACGATATCATGGATGTAGTAGAAGAAGAAACAACAGAAGACTTTCACAAGATGGCTGCAGTCAATCCATCTGATGACGAATACCTGGACCAAACTCCATGGCAACTTGCCAAGAACAGGATTCCATGGCTTTTGATTTTGATGATTTCTGCTACCTTGACTTCTGGAATTATAGACAATTATTCATATATTATAAGTCAGTATATAATTTTAACTACCTTCATACCCATGATTACAGATACAGGTGGTAACTCTGGCTCTCAAGCCTCAACTGTTGTAATCCGTGCCATGGCCACTGGAGAAATTAGCCTTTCAGATGCTCTCAAGGTAATTTTTAAGGAGATGAGTGTAGGTCTTATTGCAGGGGCTGTTTTGGGATGTGTAAACTTTGTTAGGATGATGATATTTACAAAGGCTGGAGTTGTAGTATCTGCCCTTGTTTCTTTTACAGTTATCATAACCGTCATTCTTTCCAAGCTTTTGGGAGCAGCGCTTCCCATGCTTGCTAAGAGAGTCCATATAGACCCAGCCATTATGGCATCGGCTGTAATAACGACTATTATAGACTCGGTTGTGCTTATAATTTATTTTAACCTCGCATCTTTTTTGCTTGGTATATTAATATAGGTAATTCATTTAAAGGAGTTCTTGGGAACTCCTTTTTTAATGCGATAGAGGGCTGCTTTTATTCTTATTTTGAGGGCTATATAGTATAATGAATATGAGGTGGAGTATGGATTTACATAAAATTTTCAAAGATTTTAATGATATAGATATTTTTTATAATAGAGATTTAAAAGCTTATACTAATTTCAAGTTAGGAGGCCCGGCTGATGCCATGGCTTTTCCAAAAAGTGAAAAGGATATTGTGAGTCTCTTGGAAATTTGTTTTAAGCATAATGTTTCCTATGTGATTTTAGGCAAGGCGTCTAATCTCATTGTAAGAGATGGCGGAGTTGAAGGCTTGGTAATTTTTTTAAGAGAAAATTTTTCAAAAATTGAGCATGAAAAAAACATAATAAATGCACAAGCTGGCATTTCTATGCAAGCTCTTGCAAATTATGCAAGAGACCTTTCTCTTTCGGGAGCTGAATTTATCCATGGGATACCAGGAAGCCTTGGAGGTGGCGTTTCTATGAATGCCGGAGCCTATGGAGGCGAGATTAAAGACATTATACAATCTGTAAGAGTGCTTGATAGAGATTTAAATATTAGAGAGTTTTCTAATGAGGAAATGAATTTTAGATACAGAAATTCAAGAGTATTTGACGAGGGACTTTTGGTTTTGTCTGCCAAGCTAAAATTGCAAGAAAAAGACAAGGAAGGTATAAATGCTCTTATGAAAGATCTCATGCAAAGGAGAATCTCTAAACAACCTCTTGAATATCCATCTGCTGGTTCTACCTTTAAAAGGCCAGAAGGCTATTTTGCAGGTAAACTTATAGATGATGCGGGCCTTAGGGGATTTAGACTTGGAGATGCACAAATTTCAGAAAAGCACTGCGGATTTGTAATAAATAGAGGAGAAGCCACTGCCTCTGAGGTCATAGATCTCATAGAGACTGTGCAAAAGATAATATATGACAAATATGGTATTGAAATTGAGAGAGAAGTAAAAATTATAGGGAGGCAATAATGGAGATTTTAATTATTACCGGACTTTCGGGAGCCGGCAAGTCTCAAGCTTTAAATGTTTGTGAAGATATGGGTTATTTCGCCATGGACAATTTGCCTCCGGCTCTTTTATCTAAATTTGTGGAGCTTTCAATGGGCAGGGATGACTTGGATAGGGCTGCTGTTGTTATTGATTTAAGAGCAAGACCATTTTTTAAAGATCTCTCCAAGGCCCTTGATGGATTAAAGACCATGGGTGTTGATTTTAGGATAATTTTTCTGGAAGCAGATGAGGATTGCATAATCAGGCGTTATAAGGAAAAGAGAAGACCCCATCCTCTATCTTCGGACATTGTAGAAGGTTATAGAAAAGAAAAACAATTGACAGAAGATTTGAGGAATAGGGCCGATTTTGTAATAAATACTAGTGATTACAAGAATAAGGACATCAAAAACAAGATGTTGGATATTCTTGGAAGTGGCGAGAAGGACATATTGATTTCTATTAATTCTTTTGGATTCAAAAATGGAATCCTTTTAGATGCTGATTTGGTTTTTGATGTTAGATTTATAGAAAATCCATATTATATAAAAGAACTCAGAGAAGAAAATGGACTTAGCGACAAGGTAAGAGATTTTGTCTTAAAAAATGATGTGACCAAGACTTTTATTTCAAAAACTATGAATCTTTTAAACTTTCTAATACCCAACTACAAGGCTGAAGGCAAGTCAATCCTTGTCATTGGAATAGGTTGTACTGGGGGTTATCATAGGTCTGTTGCCATTGCATGCAAGCTTGCTTACGACTTGGAAAAGGCAGGTTATAAGATTTCTTTAAGGCACAGGGATTTGAAATGAGAAATAAAAAATTTGTGGTGATAGGAGGAGGAACCGGAGTCTCGAATATTTTAAGAGGTCTAAAGCTTTTCACATCTGAGATTACGGCTATTGTAACTATGGCAGATGATGGTGGGGGCTCTGGACTTTTGAGAAGGGAAATGGGAATTTTGCCACCAGGAGATCTTAGAAATGCTCTTGTAGCTCTTGCAAATTCTTCCTCTTCTATGGAAAAGCTGCTTCAATTTAGATTTAAAAGAGGCCCTCTTGAAGGGCAAAATTTCGGCAACCTCTTGATCGCCTCTTTAACTGAAATCTATCAGGATTTCGAAACTGCCATCTATGAAGCTGCCAAAGTTTTAAATATATCGGGCAGAGTTTTTCCTGTAACCTTGGATAACGTTCACCTAGAGGCTGAATTTGAAAATTCTAACAGATGTATAGGCGAGTCCAAGATTGGAGAGGTCGCTTTTAGAGAGAAAACGAGAATTAAAAGACTTTCAAACTTCCCAAGAAGGGCCCAAATTTTTTCTAGAGCAGAAGAGGCAATTTTGGATGCTGATGCAATAATTCTAGGACCAGGTTCTCTTTATACTTCTGTAATTTCAAATCTCATAGTAAAGGGCGTACCAGAGGCAATAAGAAAATCTTCAGCCAGAGTTTATTATATAGGAAATATTATGACTGAAAAGGGAGAGACCGACTCTTATAGCATAAGTGACCATATAAGGGCTATAAAGGATCATGGAGGAGATTTTATAGATAGGGTGCTTATAAATACAAAGGTGCCCGAGGCCGAGCTTTTAAAACGATATGAAGAAAAGAATCAGACCTATATTGATATTTCTAAGGAAGATATGGATTATTTAAAGAGTGAGAATATGAAAGCCATAATGGGTAATTTTATCAATGACGACCAAGACTGCATTAGACATTCTTCTATAAGAATTTGTGGCAAGATTATGGAAGATCTCGACAGCTAGGAAAACATTTGTTTACAAGGCTTATAAGTTCTTGTATAATTATAAATTAGGAGTAGTATGAGCTTTTCAAATTTTGTTAAAAATGAAGCTGCAAAAGTAAAAAATGAGAAAACTTCAACTGTGGAAGCAGAGCTTGCGGGATTTATCAGGATGAATTCCAAGATTTCCTTGACTTCTAAGGGCCCCAGCATTAGGTTTGTAACTGAAAATGCCTCTGTTGCTAGGAGGATGTTCACTTTCATAAAGAGATTTTATGGAGAAAATGTGACAGCCTTTGTGTCAAGAAATACCAGTTTGAAAAAGAACAACAACTACAACATAGTCGTGGATGATTATGATGTGGTCAAGGTTTTGTTATATGATACGGATTTCATAAGAAACGATAACTATTTCATGCCCAATTTTGATTTGCCCAGGGAGCTTTTAAACTCGATAGATTGTAAAAAAGCTTATATAAGAGGCTCTTTTTTGGGGGCTGGTTCTATAAGTAATCCGGAAAAATCCTATCATATGGAATTTGTCATGAAAAATGAACTGCACGCTCATGGTTTGGAGCTGCTTTTGAAAGATTTTGGACTCAGACCAGGAATAACTGAAAGAAATGATTCATACGTTCTCTATTTAAAAGAAGCTGAACAGATTTCCGATCTCCTGGCTCTTATTGATGCTACTAAATCCGTTTTGGATTTTGAAAATATACGGGTTCTCAAGGACATGAGAAATCATGTAAACCGACTTGTGAATTGTGAGACGGCAAATCTCAATAAGACAGTGAAGGCGTCTGTAAGACAGAGAGAAGATATCTTGCTTATTGATAAAATCTTAGGCTTGAAGAAGCTCCCACAAGAGCTTTTTGAAGTTTGTGAATTGAGACTAGAAAACATGGAGGCTTCCCTTAAAGATTTGGGATCTATGTTGGATCCGCCTTTAGGTAGAAGTGGAGTAAATCACAGATTTAAAAAAATAGAGGAAATTGCTAATAACTTAAGGAGTGGAGAATAATGAAAGAAAAATTACTTGAGGTATCAAAGGAGGACGGTCTTCAATCTAGAGCAGCCGCCTTGTTTGTAAAGACGGCAAACCAATTTGTTTCTGAGATAACTCTTGAAGTGGGCGATGAGAGAGTAAATGGCAAAAGTATAATAGGTATTATGAGTCTTGGCATTTTCGCTGGTGAAAAGGTGAAGATTTATTGCCAGGGCCCAGATGAGGAAGAAGCTCTCGCCTCTTTGGAAAAGATTATATAAGATCTAATTTGCAGGAAGGGGTCCAAAGACGTCTTCCTTTTCTTATGCAAATTGTGATTTCTTGTATTTTTTAAAGAGTATTGATAAAATGTAATTTAATTTAGTGTTTTGGTGAAAGATGGATAGGACAAATAAAAGCGAGTATTTCATGAAAGAGGCCTTAAAAGAGGCCCTTATTGCATATGCAAATGATGATGTGCCGGTGGGATGCGTTATAGTAAAAGGAGATGAGATTGTGGCAAGAGGTCACAATCAAAAGGTCTTTTTAAATGATCCGACTGCTCATGCCGAAATTTTAGCCATAAGAAAAGCTGCCGAGATCTTAAAGACTTGGCACATGGAGGATTGCTCAATATATGTCAGCCTCGAGCCCTGTGCCATGTGTGCTGGCGCTCTTATCCAGGCCAGGCTAAAGAAGGCTTATATAGCTGTGATGAATGATAGAATGGGTGCTTGCGGAAGTCTTATAAATCTTTTGAACCAGGATGGTTTTAATCACAAGATTTCAGTCGAGGTAGGACTTTTAGGAAAACTTTCCTCCTACATAATATCCAGATTTTTTAAAAATCTGAGAAAGAAAAACAAGGGTGTTTTATGAAAAAGAGAAGGATTAGGCGGAAAAAATATTTAAAAAATTTTCTGACCTTTACCCTTATAATTTTTATCTGCTCTCTAATTTTGAGCTTTTGCACAAAAAATGGTCATAGAAGGGATGCAGATAGCAAAATTGATCTTGAATATTTAAAAAAACATGAAGAAATCGCCCAAAACATAGGCAAAAAGTATGGGCTTTTTCCATCAGTAGTGCTTGCTCAATCGGCTCTTGAAAGCAATTTTGGAAAATCTAGACTAGCGACGGATTTTAACAACTATTTTGGCATCAAATCTAATGGTGATGGCGATGAGATTAAATTGGAGACGACGGAGTTTGTAGATGGAGAAAAGATTGTTGCTTACGAATCTTTTAGAGTCTACAAGAACCCTCTCGAGTCTTTTGATCATTATGGAAGGCTCATTTCAGAGGCAAAAAGATACAAGGATGTCTTGGATGCCAAGACCTATGACGGGGCTGCTGTAGCTCTGCAAAAGTGTGGCTATGCAACTGATCCAGATTATGCAAGTAAGATTATAAATATTATTGAAATTTACGAACTAACAAGGCTCGATTAGGAGGATATATGGACCCGTGGCCCCGATTTTTAATGCAAATTTTACTTATAGCAATTTTGACAGGTGTTAATGCTTTTTTTGCTTCGGCAGAGATGGCTATTGTATCTTGTAATAAGAATAAGCTAGAAAAGCTTGCCGAAGAAGGCAACAAAAGAGCTAAAAAGCTTATGAATTTATCTAAGGATCAAACCAAGTTTTTGTCAACTATTCAAGTAGGCATAACACTTGCTGGATTTTTCTCGTCAGGTTCAGCATCTCAAACTGTCTCCACAAGGCTGGGCTCTTATTTGACCAACTTAGGTTTACCTTATGCTCAAGCTATAGCCTTGGTCTTTATTTTGATTGTTCTTTCTTTTATAACTCTAGTTTTTGGAGAATTAGTACCCAAGAGGGTGGCTCTGCAAAAGCCGGAAAAAATTGCTCTTTCGAGCGTGGGCATCATTTATTTTGCATCCTTTGTATTTGCTCCTTTTGTAAAACTTCTATCACTTACTACCACTTTTGTTTTGAAGATTTTTGGTTTATATTCAGAAGATGTAGAAGAAAAAATCTCTGAGGAGGAGTTGAAGTCCTATATAAGAGTTTCCAAGGAACAAGGGGTTATAAATCTTGAGGGCGAAGAGATGATTGTAAACATCATGGATTTTGATGATAAGATGGCCTATGAGATAATGACACCAAGGACGGATATTTTTATGGTGGACAAGGAGGACTTTGGAGTTGATTTGATTCCTAGGATTTTGGAGTCTGGATATTCTAGGGCGCCGGTCTATAATGAGAGTCCGGATGACATAATCGGAACAATTTATATAAAGGATCTCTTTATAAATTATTCTCAAAATAATTTTAAAAAGATTGATTTGAATAAGGTCTTAAAGCCTTGTTACTTTGTGCCAGAAACGAAAAAAATTGACAAGCTTTTAAAAGAACTACAAAAAAATAAAAACCATGTTGCCATTCTAATAGATGAATATGGTGGCTTTTCAGGCATAGTTACCATGGAGGATATTTTAGAGGAGATTGTCGGAGAAATCGAGGATGAATTTGACAAGGAGGATAAATTAATTGAGCCTCTTGGCAAGGGAGCCTATATAATAGAGGGCAAGGCAGAGCTGGATTTTTTATCTGATGAGTTAAATCTCAAATTGAATTCAGAAAATCATGAGAGCCTTGGAGGTCTTATGCTAGAAATTCTCGGATATATTCCAGCGGATGGTTCGTCTGGAGATGTCGCCATCTACAAAAGTGGCGACAAAACTATAAAGATGACCACCTTGAAGGTCGACGAAAATAGGATAGAGAAGATAAGGTTGGAAGTTTTTGATGATGTAGAAAAAAATAAGATAGAAAAATAAATTTAGCCGGCGAAGCTTGAAAGCGCCGGTTTTTTATTGCTAACATAAAATGCTAAGTTTTTAGTATAAGCTCCTAAAATTTGTTATAATTAGTCATAGTTATAAGGATGGTTAATATGAATAAATTTACTAAGAAATTTTTATTGGGTCTGGTCCTTTTCATTGTATTTATGGTTGGGCTTTACGGCTTTTTGCAGAACAAAAAAGAAATTGTGAGAGTAAAAGAAATTGAACTTTCTAATGTCAAGGACTTTCACTTGGCATCTCGTACTTTGATGGCAT
Source organism: Peptoniphilus sp. GNH (assembly GCA_021307325.1). NCBI lineage: Bacteria > Bacillati > Bacillota > Tissierellia > Tissierellales > Peptoniphilaceae > Peptoniphilus > Peptoniphilus sp. GNH. The sequence continues at coordinate 1,679,133 of CP089931.1, forward strand.
TTAACGGAGACTACCTCTATTATTTTGGCAAAGACGGGAGAGTCTTGGACAGGATAGGCATCAATTCAAAGAATTTTAAAATTTTCTTTTCCGGAGATTATGCCTTTGTCCTAGATTTGGAAAGTGGAAAAATAAACCAATACGATGACAGAGGGTTTTTAATAGATAGTTTTGTAAGTCCGGTGGAAGTTTTCAATATAGAAGTCCAAAATAAAAATATAATAATTCATGTCAAGGAGAAGGACAATGAAACCTTGTATTTGAGGGACTATGAAAGAGAACTCAAAAAGATTTATAAAACGCCAAACTATATTCTATCTTTTGATGTGAAAAATAGGGAGAATTTTGCAGTTGCAGAAATTTTTGCGGATTCTACCGGCCACAAGTCCATCGTGAAACTTTTAAGATCTGGCAAAAAAATTGAAAAGACTCTTATGAATGAGGTAGTCTTTGCCTTGAAAAACTTGGGTAAGTATATGGTATTTGTAACCGACAAGGCCCTTTACAAGCTTGATGATGAGGATTTTAGCGAGGTTAAAATTCCAAATGTGGGCGGAGTTCTCATAGATGAAAATAAAATTTACCTCTTGCACTCGGGCATTCTGTCAACCTATTCTATGGGTTTAAAGGAAACTGACAAGCTTGTGGTTGCTGCCAATGCCGACAGGATTGAAAAAATTTCTGGAGCGATTTATGTAATAGGCGGTCAAGATATAGGAGGAGAGCTTGGAAGCAGGAGGGAATACTATACGAGATTTCCAGGCGAGGTGGACAAGGTTGAGATAAATGGTCTTTCGCTTGCTACTTTGAGAAATGAAAGATTGACCTTATACAAGGTAATAAAGACAAGGAGCAACCCATCCAAGGGTGCCATCAAGGATATAGATGATGCGGGAGGTAAGAAAGATTAAGATAAAAGAGGTCATAGAACTAAGAAAGTTGATAAATAAAAATGGAATATGGGGAAAGATTCTTGTTGTAATCTTGGTTTTGCTTTTTGCAAAATTATTGGTTCATCTTATAAAAAGGGCATTTAAGCTTTGGAAGAGCAAGGATAGAATCAAGAATTTGCCATCTTTTCCTAGAATAGACACTCTTACAGGTGGTCTAGAGAAGGGTCTCGCCTTTTTTGTATACTTTATAGGAGCAATGTTTATTTTAAACATATTTGGCTACAATACTAGAAATCTTTTTGCAACCTTGGGAATAGGCTCTTTATTAATAGGTATGGGAGCCCAATCCTTTATAAAGGACTTGATTGGGGGTTTGCTTTTAATCACAGAGGATGTCATAAGCGTGGGCGATTATATTGTCTTGAATGAATTTGAAGGCTATGTAACCGAGATAGGCATAAGACTTACAAAAATAAAAAATAATTCTGGTGAAATTTATATAGTGCCAAATGGGCAGATTCAAGGACTTATAAACAAGTCCAGGAGTCTACAAAGAACGCTTATAGTTCTTAGAATAAGTGCAGATGAGGATCCTAAAAAAGTCATTGACATCTTAAAAGAGAGTCTAAAGCCTTTTAAAGATAGAAAGGATATAAAAAGCGGCCCAGATGTATGGGGTGTGACTGGAAATTTTGCCTTGAGCTATGAAATAAGTCTAGCATTTTTTACTGATTGGGGTAAGAATTGGGACTTAGACTATGAAATAAGGCAAAAGTGCATAGAAGTTTTGCAAAAAAATGGGATAAAGACCCTGAATAGGAAAAATTTGGAGGAAGAAGATGCTCTTATACAAATTAAATGATGTAGTGACCTTAAAAAAACCTCATCCCTGCGGTGAAAATCTGTGGCAAATCACAAGAACTGGAGCTGATATAAAGCTAAAGTGTATGGGATGTGGGAAAATGCTTTGGCTTTCTCGAATTGATTTTGAAAAAAGAGTTAGAAAAATAAAGAAGGATGATAAGTTCATAAGTATAATTCACAACAAATTAGACGAGGACTAGGTCATCTTTTTTAATAGAATCTAGCTTGAAATTTTTCTTTATTTTGAGCTGGAATACCTTGTAGTTTGTAGAATTTTGAGGAGATTGTAATGAAAAAAATAATTAAATTTATGCTTGGAATTTTTTGCTTGTGCATAGTTTTTGGGAAAGTGCAAGCAGAAGAAGCTTATGATACTAAGCTGATAAGATCTTATACAGATCCAAGAGTTTCGAGTAAGTCTTATCCCAAGGAGGAAAAGAGACTGTGTTTTTTGACTTTTGACGATGGACCTTCCAAAAACACCTTGAAGGTTTTAGATATTTTGAAAAAAGAGAATGTTAAGGGAACTTTTTATGTGGTGGGAAGGAGTGTATCCAAGTCGACAGCTCCCATATTAAAAAGGACTCTAAGTGAGGGGCATTCTATAGGGATTCATACTTTTTCACATGATTATAAGTACCTGTACCCCAATAGAATAGCAGATCCAAATCAAATTTTATATGAATATGACCTGACACTTGAAAGTCTTCGCAAGTATCTGGGCAAAAATTTTGATAGCAAAACCTTTAGATATCCGGGAGGACATATGTCTTGGAAGAAGATGGAAAAGGCAGATGAACTTTTGAAATCAAGAGGAGTCGAATGGATGGATTGGAATGCCTCGGTAGGGGATGCATCACCTAAATCAAGAAGACCCAAGACTAAAAATGAGATGTTATCTTATCTGGATAAGACTATAAATGCCAACAAGAACAACAATTGCATTGTAATTTTGATGCATGATGCAAGAGGCAAGGATTTAACTGTGGAAACTTTGCCAGATATAATAAAGCATTTGAAAAAATATCAATATGAATTTGGTGTTTTAAAGTAGAGGGAGGATTAGGATGAAAGCTTTATTTCCTGAAATAAGGGAAAATTTCTCAAATTATATAAAAAGAGACTCGGGGCATGAAATTTATTATGAAGAATCGGGTAACCCCAAGGGTAGACCAGTTGTATTTTTACATGGGGGTCCGGGTTGTGGTACAAGTCCCATGTCTAGGAGATTTTTTGATCCAGATTTTTATAGGATAATTTTGTTTGACCAAAGAGGATCGGGAAAATCCAAGCCCCTTGGCTCTGTCGAAAACAACAATACAGCTGCCATAATAAGTGATATGGAAGCCATAAGAGAAGAATTGGGGATAGATAAGTGGTTAGTTTTTGGAGGCTCTTGGGGCTCTACTCTGGCTCTTTCTTATGCTATAAGTCATCCAGAAAGGGTAAGAGGACTTATCTTGAGGGGAATTTTTTTAGGACGACAAGAAGATATAGATTGGATTTATCAAGAGGGTGGAGTATCTAAAATTTTTCCTGAAGCTTTTGAAAAGTATAAAAACTATATACCAAAAGAAGAGAGAAAAGATTTTATCGCAGCCTATTACAAAAGACTCATGTCAGATGATGAAAACATCCGCCTAGAGGCTGCTCGCATTTGGTCTTCTTGGGAGTCTTCTATCACAAGTTTAAGACCAAAAGAGGAAATAGTGATGGATGACACCTATGCTTATTCTATGGCTAGAATAGAGTGCCATTTTTGGGTCAATAAGATGTTTTGGGACAATCTAGACTACATTTTAGATCATGCCCATATAATAAAAGACATAAGGACTGTTATAGTACATGGCAGGTATGATATGGATTGCCTATTTGAGGGGGCCTATCTTCTTAGCAAGAAGCTTGAAAATGTAAAATTAATAGCTGGTCTTGCTGGGCACACTCCTTATGATGAGGAAAATCTAGATGCCTTAATTGAGGCAACCGAGGCCTTCAAGGCGAAAGAATTTTGGGATTAAAAGTTTTAAATTTGTTGATAAAATCTAAAAATTGAGCTTATAATTTATGACGTGAAATATTTTTGGATTTGGGGGAAATATGAAAAATAAGATTTATATAACGGGTCACAAAAATCCTGACACCGATAGTATCTGCTCTGCTCTTGCTCTTGCAGAGCTGAAAAATAAAATGGGAGAAGATGCTGAGGCAATAAGACTTGGTGAGTTAAATAAGGAGACGGAATTTGTTCTTAATTATTTTAATATTGAAAAGCCAAGGCTTAAAACATCCATCAAGCCACAAATAAGAGATATTGAGATGGATTCTGCCTACTGCGTGAATCCGAATCTGTCTTTGGCAGCTGCTATGGATTTGATTCAAAGACACAAGAATAGCTCTTTGCCAGTTGTAGATGATGATGAAAATCTTATTGGAATTGTCAGCCTTTCTAATATCGCCTCATCCTATATGGAGGTTTGGGATGATACGATTATAGGCAGATCTGGCACAAGCCTTGATAATATACTTGAAGTTTTGAAGGCAGAAGTGATTTATTTGCCTGAAAATGCAAGACCGTTTTCTGGGAAAATGGCAATAAAGGCAATTAAAAATAAAGACTTTATTGACAGTGGGGACATAGTAATCTTGGGTGATGACAAAAATGACCAAGAAGCCAGCATAAAAAAAGATGTGTCTTTGTTGATTCTCACCTTGTCTACAAAATTGGATGAAAAATTGTTGGAGCTTGCAAAAAAACACAGAGTAAGCGTAATTTCAACAGGGCTTTCAACCTTTATGGTTGCGAGGATTTTGCCCCAAGCAGTTCCTGTAGGCTATGTGATGACAAAAGATGATTTGGTTGTTTTTCACAAGGATGACTTGATAGATGATGTGAGAGATAAGATGGCTAAATCCAGATTTAGGTCTTATCCAGTTTTGGATGATAAAAATCAAGTAATAGGCAACATTTCCAGATATCATTTGATTTCCAATTTGAGAAAAAAGATAATTTTGGTAGATCATAATGAGAGAAATCAATCTATCGATGATTTGGATAGTGCTGAGATTTTACAAATTGTAGATCATCACAGGGTCGCCAACATAGCGACTTCTGCACCAATATTTTTTAGAAATGAACCTGTAGGTTCGACTGCTACAATTGTATCCAAGATGTTTTTTGAAAATGGAATCAAGCCATCTAGACAAATTGCTGGAATTTTGTGTGCTGCTATAATTTCAGACACTTTGCTTTTTAGATCGCCAACAGCTACTGAAACTGATCGCTATGTGCTTTCTAAAATGAGTAAGATTGCAGCTCTTGATCCAGAAGATTTTGCCATGAAGATGTTTAGAGCTGGCACTAGTCTGGAAGGCAAAAAGCCTGAAGAACTTTTAAAAACTGATGTGAAGAATTTTTCATTTGAAGGCAAAAATGTAAGGGTCTGCCAAATTTTTACTATGGATTTAGATAGTCTAGAGTCAGTTGAAAAAGACCTTAGGCTTTCTATGGAAAATTACATCAAGAGGGAAGATGTGGAATCTTTTGTTCTTATGATAACTGACATATTCAAAGAGCTTTCTGAAGTGCTTGTAGTTGGAAAGTTCAAAGAGGAGTTGGCAAGGCAGTTTGATAAAGAAAGCGTTGATGGCAAGTTTTTAGCCGAGGGACTTTTGTCTCGAAAAAAACAGCTGATTCCAAAATTGTCTATGGCAATTAGTGAAAAAAGTAAATAAAAAACCGAGAGGATATCTACTAATCCCCGCAAGGATTTGTATATCTTCTCGGTTTTTTTATTTGTACATATTATTTAGCTTCTTCTACTTGAGGATACAGAATTTATAGTTGTTGTCCTTAAAGTATTTAATTATACCTGGGAGGGCATTCACTGTGACTTGCTTATTTATAGCATCGTGCATAAGAACTACAGCCACATTATTGTGCACATTCTTATTTAGAGAATTAATTGTGTATTGAATCATGCCCTCTGGAGTTTCTGGTCTTAAACTTTTTATCTCTGCATCTCCTGCAAGAGAATTCCAATCTATCCATTCTATGCCCATATCTGAAAGACCCTTGTCGGCAGCTTCCATGTCATCCCAAGACATATGACCGCCAGGATATCTCCAAACGCCTGAATGGAAATTTTCTCCAAAGATTTCTTGCAATCTTTGAGCGGATAATTTGGCTTCACTCAAGATATCAAGTGTGGAGGCCTTTTTGTCTGGATAGAGTGAATCATAGTCATGAGAATATGAATGCAGGGCTATGGAGTTGCCATTATTTATTATGGCCTTCATGACGGGAATATTTTTATTTGTCATATTCCTACCAATGAGGAAAAAGGTTCCTCTTACTTTTTCTTTTTGCAAGATTTTTAAAACTTGAGGAGTTATTGTTCTATTAGGACCGTCATCAAAAGTTAGAAATACTAATTTGTCATCACCCGTATAAGTCTTCTCGCCCCTTATATATTCTCTGATTTCTTTAGTTTTATAGGCGTACTTGTCGGCTTTTATAAGGTGAGCGCTTCCAGGCATGAGTTTATTTTCAAAATTGACCATGGAATCTTGGGCAATAGTGGAAAGCTCCAAGGCGTTGTTGTAGAAAGTGTCTTCTTGATTAAAAATACCTCTTTTTTCCTCTAGCATTTTGCCGATGTACCAGCGCCCCAAATTTGCCTGTGGAACTTGGGCATCTTTGGCTTTGTTTGAGAAAGACAATTTTTTAAAGGCTCCAGCAAGAATTAAAATAAAGATTAAAATAAGGCCGAGCCTTGTAAAAAATCTTCTCCTTCGAAGAGCTGCTCTTCTCTTAGGATTTCTAGTTCTTCTTGGACTGCGTGGAGCTTTTTTATCATTTTCATTTCTTTCGGTCTTTTCATCTCTTCTCTGAGATTTTGCATTTGGATTGCTAGTCGCCTGTTTTTTTGTAGTTTTTTTGTGCTTTATTTCTATATTTGTGTCTATTTCAAATGGTTCAAATTTTTTCATCATCCTACCTCTTATTCACTAAGGGATATTGTAACACGAAATTTGAAATATGTTTTTACAAATTAGTTAAGATTTATAATCAAATTGTAGAAATAGTGAAGAGCCTCCTCGGTGCTTAGATTCTTGTTAAAATCCGTAGCCCTATCTTCAAATATTTTGTAAGAATAGCTGAAGTAGACTTGAGTTATGTCATCTTTATCTAGATATTTAGAGTTTTTAAAGAGTTTTTTGTCAAAAATTTCTGGGCTCAACTCATTCGAATAATTGAAGAATGTTTCATTGGCTAAAATTTTTAGAGCCTCTTTGATTTTTAAACTTTCTCCCATTTCTTTATCTGAATAGCCATATTTCTCGCGGTAGTAGGACAAATCTCTGAAAGTAGACTCAGGATAAATGAGTTTAAATAGGTCTGAGCGACTTATTTCATCGGTTAGGACCTTTTTATTTATACCTATGGAGTAGTCCTTCAAAATAGAGATTTCATCTTTATATTTGGAATCATCAATATTTTCATACTCAAATTCGGAAGTGAAGTTTTCGAAATATTTACTTCCATCAGATTTGAAAATTGGATTGAGATTTTCAAAAGAGTAGATTAGTCTAATTTTGTTTTGATCATAAATGTAGTAATTTTTAAAGCTGTTTTCTGAATATAGCTTTTGCTCCGCAGCTTTTATGTTGGCGCTTATTGTAGATGCTGGTGCTTGGATGTGCTTGTAATTTTTGTTGAAGTCTGTGACTTTTGCATTTTTTCTATCTATTGAAAGGCTGATAGACTTGTCAAATACAGGTCTGTTTTTTATATATAGATTAAAGGAAATGTCATAGGCATCTTTTCGGGAGTGGACAATTGCCCTATTTGGATTAAAATCGCAAGAGAGCTCGGGAGTCTTTTCTTTTATAAATTTTTTGGCGATTTCGATAGCTTTTTCTTCAGATAAAACTTTTTTAGATGCTTGTTGAGAAGTATTTGGGTTTGAGAAAGCGACCAGATTTAAATTTTCAGCATCAAGACTTAAGTAGGCATTATTTTTATCATAGGAAAAATTCCAAGTATAAGAGCCGTCAGCTTCTTTTATCAAACCCTTGCTAGAAGGGTTATGTAAGTTAAATAGTTTTTCAGCCTTCTTGCTAGCTTCTTCAAAGCTTTTTAGTTTTGAGTAGGATTCAAGCTCGCGTTTTTCAAAAGGACTAAGACCAGAATCACGAGCCTCTTTAGCTTTTTCATCATTTGAGAAGTAAGAGTATTTTAGACTGGAATCTGGCAAGAAAAACTTTTTATTAATTGCATCTAAAAATAAGGCTTCATCTTCAATAGAAATTACATCTTCTAAGTTCACTTTTTTAGAAGAATAAAGTTCCTTATATCCTGCAAGCAGGGGCCTTTTTTCTTTAAAAAGCCTAATGGCTTCTTCACGAGATATCTTATTTTTTTCAGAAAAAGAAGAATCTGGATACTTTAGACTTTGACTCTCCCTTGAAAAAAATTTGAGGTCTAGATTCTTATCAAAAGAAAGATTAAGAGTGTCGCCCAGGACATCAATACCGCCCACAGATCTTTGGTAGATAAGTTTATAAGCAAAGGGATCTTTATCAAGTCTTGCCTCTTTTAGAGTATAAGATGAGCCATCTGTTAAAAGTTTTTTGACCCACTTGTCTGCGAGCTTAATAAGACTTTCTTTGGAAACAAGCTTTATAGCTTGTTCTTCTTTTTCTTTTTTGTGAATATTTTCATTTATATTGGCATAGATAATGTTGCCCTTGCCGTCGGTGCGTATGTAAATATTGTCGTCTGTTTTAGTATTTGACCAGCTATATGACAGATTTAACTCATCGTTTTCTGAGAATGACGAGTAGTCAAAGCCGTCATAAGAATTGGAGATTGCAAAGAGGTTTTTGAGTCGAACAATATTTTTTTCGTTTAATCTTGCATCGTTTTTTGCGCTGGATGACTTAAGAGGGGACTCTTGCTTTTGAGAAGCTTGGACCTTGGTATATGTAAAAGATGAAAATAAGAGCAAGGCCGCAAGACTTATAGATAATTTCTTCATATTTTTACTCCTTTCTTTTAATAACTTTATAATAGCACAGCCATTTCATGAAATCGTTACAAAAGGCTTACATAAGCAAAATTTTAATGAATTTTTATTAAATCAAGGACTGGGGCTTTTTCAAATAGAGATATTATTAAATATTAATTAGCATGAAACTTTGCTTATGCTATAATCATTATGATTAATAAAAAGGAGAATAAAATGATAAGTGTAAATGATTTGAGTGTGATTTTCCCTGACAAGGTGCTTTTTGACGATGTCAATCTCCAATTCACACCTGGCAATTGCTATGGAATTATAGGTGCTAATGGGGCGGGAAAGTCAACTTTTTTAAAAATTTTATCCAAGGAAAAGGAACCGTCTACTGGAAGCATTTCGATTTCTAAAAACTCTAGAATGTCAAAGCTAGCCCAAGACCACTATGCCTATGACAAGTATCCAGTGCTAGATACTGTTATCATGGGAAACAAGAGGTTATATGACTTGGGAAAGGAAAAAGATGCTATCTACATGAAGGAAGATTTTAATGATGAAGATGGCATGAGGGCAGCGGAGCTAGAGGCGGAGTTTGCTGAGCTTGGAGGCTGGGAAGCTGAATCAGAAGCATCATCTCTACTTCAAGGACTTGGAATCCCGACAGAAGTCCACTATGATTTGACTGGTAGCCTTACAGAAGCAGACAAGGTAAAGGTCTTGCTTGCTCAGGCTCTTTTTGGAAGTCCTGATATCCTCTTGCTAGATGAACCGACAAATGGTTTGGATGTACGAGCTGTCAGATGGCTTGAGAATTTTCTCCTGGATTTTGAAGCTATAACGATAATAGTAAGCCATGATAGGTATTTTTTAAATGAGGTCTGCACTCATATGGTGGACATAGATTTTGGCAAGATCAATATGTTTGTGGGCAACTATGATTTTTGGTATGAGTCATCTCAACTCGCCCTGCAAATGGCAAAAGACCAAAACAAGAAAAAAGAAGAAAAAATCAAAGAACTACAAGCCTTTATTGCTAAGTTTTCAGCCAATAAATCCAAGTCCAGACAGGCTACTTCAAGAAAAAAACTTCTAGACAAGATAACCCTTGATGATATAAAGCCATCATCTAGGAGATACCCCTTTGTTGGATTTGCTCTTTCTAGAGAACCGGGCAATGAAATTTTATCTGTTGAAGACCTTTCCTATGAAAAGGATGGAAAGAAGATTTTAGACAAGATGTCTTTTAGGGTCAACAAGAATGACAAAATTGCCTTTATAGGAAACGAAATAGCAATCACAGACTTATTTGAAATTTTAGTCGGAAATATAGAAGACTATGACGGTAGTTTCAAGTGGGGTCAGACAATAACAAAGGACTATTTTCCCAAGGACAACAACAAATTTTTTGATAAAAAGGACATCAACCTCATTGATTGGCTAAGACAATACTCGACCGAACAAAGCGAAATCTTCATAAGAGGATTTTTGGGCAAAATGCTCTTTTCAGGAGATGAAACTGGCAAAGATGCAAGCGTGCTTTCAGGAGGAGAAAGAGTCAGGATGATGTTTTCAAAAATGATGATAGAACCCACTAATCTATTAATTTTTGATCAACCAACCAACCACTTGGACTTGGAATCTATCACAGCAGTAAACAATGGACTCATATCTTACAAGGGCAACATACTCTTCACATCGCAAGACCACCAATTTATAGCCACTGTTGCCAATAGAATAATTGAAATAAAAGATGATGGCAGCTTTGTTGACTATCTTGGAAGCTATGACGACTATGTTGAAAAATATTTGGGATGACATAAACATAGTTATAAAAATTTTAAAAAAATTCTTATATACAGAAGAGCTTTAAAAAACAAGAAAGCTCTTCTGATAAGACATTTTAAGCGGCAAAGAATGTTTTATAGAAGAAAAATAGATAAAAATATAACATTACTACTTAAATTTAAATAATTATCTGATATAATATAAGAGGTGAGTGCATAGAAAAAATTCTTACCTTGTTTTATGTTGCCATTTTTATGCAAAGGGCAAGATAAAATATGGCTTTGGATTTATTCTTTGCGGTAAATGAAGGCGAAGGGTTCGTCCTCATAAGTATATTATTTTGAAAGGTGGAAATTATGGATTTTAAATTAAGTGAAGAACAATTAGAAATGCAAGCTATGTTTAGAGAATTTGCAGAAAATGAAGTTGCTCCTATAGCAATTGAAGTTGATGAAAACCACAGATTCCCAGAAGAAAATGTAGCAAAAATGCAAGAATTGGGATTTTTCGGCTTGCCATTTTCAGAAGAAGATGGAGGAACAGGTCTGGATACACTTACATACGTGTTGGCAGTTGAAGAATTGTCAAAAGTATGCGCTACCACAGGCGTAATTCTTTCAGCACATGTTTCTCTAGGTGCAGGAGCAATTGAAAAATGGGGTTCAAAAGAACAAAAAGAAAAATATTTAGTACCTCTTGCATCAGGACAAAAACTTGGAGCCTTTGCTTTAACTGAACCAAACGCAGGAACTGACGCAGCAGGACAAAGAACAACAGCAGTTTTGGACGGAGATCATTACGTTCTAAACGGTTCAAAGATATTTATAACAAACGGAAAGTATGCAGACACTTATGTAGTATTTGCAATGACTGATAAGAGCCAAGGTACAAAGGGTATTTCAGCATTTATAGTAGAAAAAGGAATGCCAGGATTTGAATTTGGTTCAAAAGAAAAGAAGATGGGAATCAGAGGTTCATCAACTTACGAACTAGTATTCTCAAACTGCAAGGTACCAAAGGAAAATCTTCTTGGAAAAGAAGGCGAAGGATTCAAAATCGCTATGAATACTCTTGATGGCGGTAGAATAGGAATCGCAGCTCAAGCTCTTGGAATTGCTGAAGGCGCTCTTGCAAAAGCAATTAAATATGTAAAAGAAAGAGAACAATTTGGAAGACCAATAGCAAAATTCCAAAACACTCAATTCAAACTAGCAGACATGGCTGCAGAAATCGAAGCAGCAAGACACCTTGTTTACAAGGCTGCAGTTAAGAAAGACAATGGAGAAAGATACACAGTAGATGCTGCAACAGCAAAACTATTTGCAGCAAAAACAGCTATGTATGTAACAACAGAAGCCGTTCAACTATTCGGTGGATATGGATACAGCCAAGAATACGAAGTAGAAAGAATGATGAGAGATGCCAAGATAACTCAAATTTATGAAGGAACTTCAGAAGTTATGAGAATGGTAATCTCCGGAGCTCTTTTAAACTAAGAAAGATCAAATAACCAAAAGAGGTAGGATCCTACCTCTTTTGTTTTGAAAATATAAAAAAGGAGATATCTATGAACATATTAGTATGCGTTAAACAGGTTCCAGATACAAGTGAAATCAAAATAGACCCTGTTAAAAACACACTTATCCGTGATGGCGTACAAAGTATTTTGAACCCATTTGATGGATATGCTTTAGAAGCAGCTTTGCTATTAAAGGATAAAGACCCCGAAGTAAAGGTTACAGTAGTTTCAATGGGACCACCTCAAGCAGAACCAATGCTTAAGGATTGTATAGCTGTTGGAGCTGATAGTGCTTACTTGGTATCAGATGCTAAGTTTGGCGGATCAGATACTTTAGCAACAAGCTACATTTTGACTAATGCAATCAAAAAACTAGAAGAAGAAAAGGGCAAATTTGACCTTATACTTTGCGGAAAGCAAGCCATAGATGGAGATACTGCACAAGTAGGTCCTGAAATAGCTGAACAATTGGATGTACCACAAGTTACTTATGCCGTAGAACTTGAAATTGCAGACGAAAAGCATGCACATGTTACAAGAGAACTTGATTTCGGAAACCAAGTTATAGAAGCTCAAATGCCATGTCTTGTTACATTTACAAAAGCTCATGAGCTTAGATATCCTTCAATCAAGAATAAATTGAAGGCTAAAAAGGCAGAAATAGGTCGTTTAACAGTAGAATCATTCCCTGAAATTGACCTTACAAAGATTGGTCTAAAAGGTTCTCCTACACGCGTTAAGAAAACATTCACACCGTCACAAACTAAAGAGGGCGTCATAATCCAAGAAAAGGATCCTGCAGTAGCAGTTCAAAGACTTATCGAAGCTCTTGAAGACGCTAAGTTATTATAGGAGGCCATACGATGTTTGAAAATTATAAAAATTTTTGGGTAATAGTAGAAGTTGATGAAAATGGCAAGGCTAAGAATGTAGGCCTTGAACTGTTGACACCGGCAAAAGAAATGGCAAGCCAATCAGGAGAAGATGTTGTTGCAGTAATAATTGGCGGAAAAGTTGACCAAGCTGTAGAACAAGCTAAGCAATTTGGAGCAGATAAGATAATTACTGTTTCAGGCCCAGTATATGAAGAATACAATACTGAAGTTTATGCAAATGCAATTGCAAAACTTGTTGAAGAATATCAACCAAATGCAATGCTAATAGGAGCAACTAACCAAGGTAGAGATTTGGGACCTAGAGTTTCTTCAAGACTTCACACAGGTTTAACAGCAGATTGTACTCATCTTGATTATGATGCTGAAAAGAGAGAAGTGCTTTGGACTCGTCCAGCATTTGGCGGTAACTTAATGGCTACAATTATTTGCCCTGACCACAGACCACAAATAGGAACTGTAAGACCAGGTGTATTTAGAAAAGTTGAAGTTGAAGCTAAAGATGTGCCAGTAGAAGTTAAGACAATAGATTATCCACAAGAAAAGATTCGTACCAAAGTTATAAAGACTATAATTCCTGAAGGAGAAAAGATTATAGACCTTGAAGGAGCTGAAGTTATAGTATCAGGTGGTCGTGGATTAGGAGAAGAAAGCAATCTTAAACTTGTAGAAGATCTTGCTAATGTATTTAATGCACCAGTAGGATCATCAAGAGCCATAGTAGATGCAGGCTGGATTTCTCACCAACATCAAGTTGGTCAATCAGGAAAGACAGTAGGACCAAAGCTTTATATAGCAATTGGTATATCTGGAGCCATCCAACATATAGCAGGTATGTCAGGCTCGGGTACAATAATAGCTGTAAACCAAGACCCAGAAGCTCCTATCTTTGGAGTTGCCGATTATGGTCTTGTTGGCGATCTTTTCCAAATAGTTCCTATTTTAACTGAAGAACTAAAGAAGAGAAAAGAATCTTAAAATATTTACTTAAGGAGAATATATGGAATTTAATAAAATAACGCCTGAAATAATTGAACAAATAAAATCAGCCGTAAAAGGCAAAGTTTACACTGGGGACCAAATCAATGAAGACTATTTCCATGATGAGATGCCTATATATGGTTCAGGAAAACCAGATGTACTTGTAGAAGTTAGAAGCACTCAAGAAGTTGCTAACGTAGTGAAAATTTGCTATGACAATACAATACCTGTAGTAGCACGTGGTGCTGGTTCAGGTCTTGTTGGAGCGGGTGTATCTTTTGCTGGCGGAGTAATGATTGATATGCAAACTTTCAATAAGATTTTGGATTATGATGAGGACAACTTCATCGTAACAGTTGAACCAGGTGTTCTTTTAAACGATTTGGCAGAAGCTGTAGCGGAAAAAGGATATCTATATCCACCAGATCCAGGCGAAAGATATGCAACTGTTGGTGGAAATGTATCTACAAACGCAGGTGGTATGCGTGCTGTTAAGTACGGTACAACAAGAGATTATGTAGCTAAGATGGAAGTTGTACTTCCAACAGGTGAAATAACTGAATTTGGTGCAAATGTAACTAAGACTTCAACAGGATATTCTCTAATCAATTTGATCATCGGTTCTGAAGGTACTTTGGCTATAATAACAAAACTGTATTTGAGATTTTTAGCTGCTCCAACATCTGACATATCACTAATAGTTCCATATGAAAAGTTGGCTGATTGTATTTCAACAGTGCCGGTTTTAAAGAGAAATCACTTAGATCCTCAATCAATTGAATTTATGGAAAGAGAAATCGTAGAATCTTCTGAAAGATACATCGGAAAGAAAAACTTCCCAACTTCTATTGACGGAGTGGAAGCAGGCGCTTATCTTTTGATAAGATTTGATGGCAATGATGAAGAAGCTCTACTTGAAACAGTAGAAAAGGCTGCTGAATTAGTGCTTGAAGAAGGAGCTCTTGATGTATTTATAGCAGATACACCAGATAAGAAAAAGGCAGCATGGTCTGCAAGAGGAGCTTTCCTTGAAGCTATAGAAGCTGAATCAAAACTTCTAGATGAATGTGACGTAGTTGTTCCAGTAAGTGAAATTGCACATTATCTTGAATATGTTAACGAAGAAGCTAAAAATTATGATTTCCAAGTTAAATCTTTTGGTCACGCAGGTGATGGAAATCTTCACATCTACACTGTATCAAATGATATGGAAAAAGAAGAATTCTTAAAGCAAGTTGACAAGTTTATGGAAGTCATCTATAAGAAGGCTTATGAAGTAGGCGGACAACTTTCTGGAGAACACGGCGTTGGACACGGAAAGACTAAATTCCTAGCTGAATACGAAGGATCAACAAAGATTAACCTAATGAAGGGCATAAAGCAAGTATTTGACCCTAAGGGAATCTTGAATCCCGGCAAGGTAATCTAACATTAAATTATTAGGGCGGGTTTACCGCCCTTTATTTTTTATAAAGGAGCTATTATGAAACATTTAAAAGGATTTGGAATCTTATTTTTGTGTCTGATGCTTGGAAGAATCTGTAGGAGCCTTATAAATTTCCCTATACCAGAAGTTGTCTATGGTATGGTATTTTTATTAATATTTTTAGTATTAAAGGTGTTCAAGCTAGAATCTGTTGAAGACACATCAAAGGCAGTATTGGGAAATCTCGCATTTTTGTTTGTGCCACTATCAGTATCTCTTATGGATCAAGTTGAGCTACTAGGCTCACACATTGTTACAATACTTATAACACTTATTGTATCTAATATCGCAACAATGGCTGTCACAGCCAAGGTAATATCTTTTATTCAAAAAAGGAGGATAAAATAATGGAAACTTTCATCAAAACCCCCTATTTCGGAATTTTACTGTCAATATTTACTTATATTTTGGGTGGTTGGATTTCTAAAAAAATAAAGAATCCTCTATTCAATCCCCTTTTGCTGGCGATGTTTATGTGCATTGGAATTTTAAAAATATTCAAGATAGAATATGAAGATTTTAATGTAGGAGGTCAATATATAACCTTTTTAGTTGCACCAGCCACAGTTGCTTTGGTTGTAAATCTATACAAGAATCTAGACCTCTTAATCAAAAACATAGTACCTGTAATTATAGGTGTATTTGTTGGTGCTATGACATCAGTTTTGACCATATATGCTGGAGCTAAAATCTTTGGTTGGTCTCAAGAATTAAAATATAGCCTTGTGCCAAAATCTTTGACAACAGCAATAGGAACAGCTTTATCTGGAGAATACGGCGGCATAGTGTCAATAACAGTTGTAAGTATAGTTTTAACTGGAATAATGGGAGCTGCAATTGCCCCAACTCTTCTAAAAATTATAAAGGTTGAAGACCCTGTTGCAAAAGGTATATCAATAGGCACGACTGCTCACGCAGTAGGCACTTCGAGAGCCTTGCAAATGGGAGAGGTTGAAGGCGGTATGTCTGGCCTTGCAATCGCACTTGCAGGATTTATATCAGTAATAATAATCCCAGTGATTATTAAAATTTTAGGATAAAGAAAGAAGACTTTGTTATATAACAAGGTCTTTTTTATATGCTCAAATAGCCTTGTATTACTTAGAACATATGTTATAATGCAGGGTGTTATGCATTGCAAATAAATATGAAAAAGTCTCTAACATATATTTAAAATTTTTTAAAAGCAAAAAGAAAGAAGAGGATGATAGATGAATATACTTTTGACTGGATTTGAACCATTCGGAGGAGAAAAAATAAATCCGTCTTGGGAAGTCGTAAAAAAAATAAAGGGTAAGATGTATGGAGCTAACATATATCCACTTCTACTTCCAGTAGCTTTCAAAAAAGCTGCCGAGATAATTAAAAATGAAATGCAAAGACTAGACTTTGATGCAGTCTTATCCATAGGACAAGCAGGCATACGCTCTGCTCTTAGTATTGAATACATAGGACTAAATTTAAGACACAGCAAGCAGCCAGATGAATTTTCAAATAGCCCCTATTTTGAAAAAATATCAGAAGATGGTCCTGATGCAATAGTTTCAAATCTTCCAATAGAAAAAATTTTAAAAAAGTGGGAAGAAAATATGATCCCTGCCTATCTTTCCTTCTCAGCTGGAGCCTATGTCTGCAATGACATAATGTATTCCACAGCCTTGTATTGTAAGCAAAAAAATATAAAATCAGGATTTGTTCATATACCCTACATCAAAGAGCAAGTCATCGATTCTCCACAAAATAAACCTTTTATGGAACTTGATACAATTAAGAAGGCCATAGAAGTGGCGATAGAAGAAATAATAAAAGACATAGAAGGAGGAAGAATTGATTAAGTGTATTTATTGCGGCTCGGAATATGGTTATCCAGATGGAACTGGGTTTTCTTGCCCGGAGTGTGGGCAATTTTGGACAGAACAATGCCTTGAGAATATGAAAACCCTAGACTCTGTTGGCAATATCCTAGAAGATGGGGACACGGTAGTTACAATCAAAGACTTAAAACTTGGAAAGCAAACCATAAAAAGAGGCACAAAAGCTGTAAATATTAAAATAATAGAGCCAGTAAATGGTCACGACATAGATGCCAAGTGCGAAGGGTTTGGGGCAATCTATCTAAAATCTTCAGTTGTAAAGAAAATAAATTAAGACAATTACAAATAGAAGGACAAACTGCGATTAATCGCCGAATTTTACTTAAAAGAAAAAGTATTTATGTTAAAATGATTATAAAAGAGTGATAGAGAAATAAGTTAATACATCATTACAGACTAGAAAGGAGAGCAATGGAGTACGAATTTACCAGAAATGATTTTTTGATGGAGAATTATAAAGTTTTGGCGAGATTTTTGGGAAGCTACTTGGGCCCAGATTATGAAATAATCATACACGACCTGAGTTTGCTGCCTAATACGATTGTTGAGATAGTAAATAATAATTTGAGTGGCAGAAATATTGGCGGCCCCATAACTAAGTCAGCTTTGAAAATGATTCAGGAAAAAGTTTATGAAAAAGAAGATTTTATCGTAAATTATAAAGGCATGTCGGGAGATAAAATTTTTAGATCAGCTACAATGTTTATTAAAAACGAACATGCTGAAGTTATTGGTCTACTTTGCATAAACTTTACAGATGAAAGATATATAAGTCTGCTCGAAAACATAACTAAATCTTTTCACCCCAAGAACTGGGAATACACAAAAATTATAAAAGACAAAAAAGACGTGGTAGATAATAATACTGCCATAGTCGAGGAATACTATGAGAGCATGGATGAACTTATGAAAAATATATTTTCTGAAGTGATTGCAGATATAAAGATTCCTGTGGATTATTTGAAGGCAGAAGATAGAATAAACATAGTTCACGAGCTTAGTAAAAAGGGAATGTTTAAGCTAAAAGGCGCAGTCCCTTTTGTAGCTGAAAATTTACAATGTTCACAAGCCACAATTTATAGATATTTAAACCAATAAAATAGACTCTAATTTTTCTAAATGAAAGATTAGAGTCTATTTTATTATTTGCATGAAAATGTTTTCAAAAAACATTGACAATTAATCATCAGCATGATAATATTTTATTAAATTAAGAATTATCTATCACAGATAAAGAAATATTATTGGAAAGGATGAAAAAAATGAAAGAAAAAATTAAATTTTATGCAGATAAGTCTGCAGTAGGACCATATTCAAAGGCTGTGCAAGTAGGGGATTTATTGTACGTTTCGGGACAACTTCCTCTTGATAAGAATACAGGAGAAATTCCAGAGGATATAGAAAAGCAAACAGAAAATAGCTTGAATAATGTTAAAAACATTCTTGAAGAACTTGGCTCTTCTATGAATAAAGTGATAAAAACTACAGTGCTACTTTCTGATATAAAAAATTTTGCTAAAGTGAATGAAGTATATGGAAAATTTTTCGAAGAAGGAGCCTATCCAGCAAGATCTTGCTTTGAAGTAGCTGCACTTCCTAAAGATGCTAAGGTAGAGATAGAAGTTATAGCAATTGTATAAGGAGGAAAACATGACACTGGATATTTTTAGTAGAAAGTCTGAGAATAAGCAAAAGTATGACATAAGTTTTTTGAATCATGAAGTAGCTCAAAAAATTTATAACTATCACAGAAGCTTTCCCATGTATGAAGAAACGCCATTTAGAGATTTAAAAAATCTATCTAAAAAACTCGGGGTTAAAAAAATCCTTATAAAGGACGAATCATACAGATTTGGTCTAAATGCTTTCAAGGTGTTGGGAGGATCTTATGCAATAGGAAAGGTCATAGCTGAAAAGCTTGGATTAGAAATTGAAGACCTACCTTATGAAAGATTGGTATCAAAAGAAATAGCGGACAAGATAGGACAAGTTACATTTGTAACAGCTACGGATGGAAATCATGGCAGGGGAGTCGCTTGGGCTGCAAATCAATTAAAGCAAAAGGCGATAGTATATATGCCTTATGGAGCTGCACAAGAGAGAATAGATAATATAGAAAAAGAAGGTGCCAAGGTTATAGTAACTGATGGCAACTATGACGATGCTGTAAGACAAGCGAACAAACTAGCTGAAGACAATGGATATATCATGGTTCAAGACACTGCATGGGACGGATATGAAGATATACCAAGATGGATTATGCAAGGCTATATGACTCTTGCTTGGGAAATGTACACATCATTAGAAAAAGAAGAAATAAAGCCAACACATGTATTTTTGCAAGCTGGAGTAGGGTCTTTTGCGGCAGCTGCGACAGGATTTTTCGCAAATATGTACAAGGGAGATGACAAGCCTGTAATTACAATAGTGGAGCCAGAAACTGTAGCCTGCATTTATGAATCGGCAAAGGCTGCAGAAAGAGTTATAGTAGGCGGAGATCACAAAACTATAATGGCAGGGCTTGCTTGCGGAGAGCCTAATACATTTGGTCTAAAGGTACTTCTAGATTATTGTGAGCATTTCATATCTGCGCCGGATGTTCTAGCAGCTTATGGAATGAGGGTGCTTGGTAACCCCTACAAGAATGATGATAAATTAATCTCTGGAGAGAGTGGAGCTGCATCATTTGGTGTGATAAGTAAAATTTTAAGCGATTCAAATTTAGATAATTACAAAAAACAATTGGGAATTGATGAAAATTCAGTTTTAGTATTTGTATCGACAGAGGGAGATACGGACGAGAAAAATTATTTAGACGTTGTTTGGGATGGTAAATATTCAAGTTTAGGAGAGGGAAAATGAACAAAAAAGATGCAGTTGTAGAACTTACACAAAAATTAATAAGAAGACAAAGCTACTCAGGAAATGAAAAGGGAGTTTCTGAAGAACTGACCAAGTATTTTAAAGAAAATGGATTTGACGATGTTCATGTAGACAAGTATGGAAATACAATAGGACACATAAAGGGTAATAAGCCTGGTCCTAAGATTGTATTTGACGGACATATGGACACTGTGCCTGTTACAAATGAAAAAGAGTGGAAATATCCTCCTTTTGCAGGTGAAGTTCACGATGGAAAGGTTCATGGACGTGGAACTAGTGACATGAAGGGCGCACTTGCAGCTATGGCTGTGGCAGCGAATGAATTTAAAAATAAGACAAATAGAGATTTTGCAGGAGAAATTTTTGTTGCTGGAATCGTTCACGAAGAGTGCTTTGAAGGTGTAGCAGCAAGAGAAGTAAGTGCATATACAAAGCCAGACTATGTAGTAATAGGAGAAGCTTCAAGATGTAATGTCAAAATAGGACAAAGAGGAAGAGCTGAAATTAAGATTGAAATCGAAGGAAAACCAGCTCACTCTGCAAATCCTGAAAAGGGTATAAACGCAGTTTATAAGATGTGCAAAGTTGTTGAGGCTATAAGAGGATTAAAGCCGACCCATCATGAAAGATTGGGAGATGGAATATTAGAACTTGTAGATATAAAATCTAGCCCTTATCCAGGAGCATCAGTAGTGCCAGAAAGATGTATAGCAACTTATGATAGAAGACTTTTGGTTAATGAAACTAAGGAGTCTGTAATAGCACCTATAAAAGAACTATTGGAAAAAATGATGAAGGAAGATCCTGAATTGAAGGCTAAGGCTTACTATTCAGTAGGAAAAGAAGATTGCTTTACTGGTATTGAAATTGAAGGCGAGAGATTTTTCCCAGGCTGGATATATGATGAAAATGAAGATTGGGTTCAAGCAGTTGTTAAGAAATTAAATGAAAAGGGACAAAATCCTGAAGTTACACAATATAACTTCTGCACAAACGGAAGCCACTATGCAGGAGAAGCAAAGATTAAAACTCTAGGCATAGGACCATCTCAAGAAAACTTGGCTCACACACTTGATGAGTATATAGAAATTTCAGAGCTTGAAAAGTCTGTTGAAGCATACGAAGCTGTAATGGAAGCTTTGTTGAAATAAAAAAGGGGGTAAGTATGTACGATATTTTGATAAAAAATGGAACCATAGTTGACGGAACTGGAGAAAAGCCATTTAAAAAGAATTTAGCAATAAAAGACGGAAAAATAACTCTTTTGGATGGAGAAGCCGAAGCAAAAAAGGTAATAGATGCTAAGGGTAAAATTGTAACACCAGGATTTATAGACACTCACTCCCATTCATCTCTTCCAGTAATAGACAACCCTTATCTTCCGGCTAAATTATTCCAAGGGATAACTACTGAAGTAGTTGCTCAAGACGGCATGGGACCAGCACCGATTTCAGAAGAAACTATAAAACCATGGAAAAAGGCTATGGCAGGTCTTGAAGGAGAATACGACTATGAATGGACTTGGAGAAGTGTTGAGGATTATTTAAAGAAAGTTGACGAATTAGAACTGGGACCAAACATAGCTTATCTAGCTCCACATGGAAACTTGAGAATGGTTTCAATGGGACTTGAAAACAGAAAACCCACAGAAGAAGAACAAGAAAGAATGAATCAGGAACTGCAAAAGGCTTTTGATGCTGGTGCTTTCGGAATGAGTACTGGAATGATTTATCCACCTTGTGTATATGCTGATGTAAATGAATTTATTGAACTTGGAAAAGTTATAAAGAAAAATGGCGGTATATTTGTTACTCATCAAAGATCAGAAGCTGATGCAATGCTTGAATCAATGGATGAAATTTTGAAAATAGCAAGAGACAGTGGATGTAGAGCGCATTTTTCTCACTTCAAAATTTGCGGTAAGAACAACTGGGACAAGATACCAGCTATTATCAAAAAACTTGACGATGCCAAGGCAGAAAACATGGTGATTTCTCTAGACCAATATCCATATGTAGCCGGCTCTACTATGATGTCGGTAATTTTACCACCATGGGTACATGATGGAGGAACTGACAAATTAATCGAAAGGCTTTATGACAAAGACCTAAGAGAAAAAATGAAAGAAGACATTAAAAATGGCATACCTGGTTGGGATAACTTTATAGATTTCGCAGGCCTAGAAGGTATTTTCATAACATTCGTAAAAAATAAGGAAAGCGAAAAGTATGTAGGTATGAGTCTAGTAGAACTTGGAGAAGCTACTGGCAAGGATCCATATGATGCAATTTTCGACTTAATTAGAGACGAAGAAAACATAGTAGGACTTGTGGACTTCTATGGAACCGAAGAACACGTTAAGACCTTCATGAAAAGAGAAGAGCAAAATGTTTGTACAGATGGAATCATAGGGGCAAAACCCCATCCAAGACTGTACGGAGCTTTTGCTAGAGTTCTTGGAAAATATTGTAGAGACGAGAAAGTATTCCCAGTTGAAACTGCTATAAGAAAAATGTCTGGAAAGGCGGCAGATACACTAGGTCTAAGAAACAGGGGTTATTTGAAAGACGGATACGCAGCCGATGTTCTTGTAATAGATTTTGACAACATCATAGATGTGGGAGACTACAACAATCCTAAGCAATATGCAAAAGGAATCGATTATTCAATAGTAAATGGAGTAGTCCTAATAGAAAATGGAAAGGCTACACCTCAAAAAGCGGGTAAAGTATTGAGGTTCGAAGGTAGATAATTAAATTAATAAGGGGGAAATAAATGAATTCTAGCCAGAAAACAGCTTTGATCATTATACTACTGTATATGATTGCAACAGTTGCTATTGGATTAGTGGCATCATATAGACAAAAGAAAAAATCCCAATCAGGAAATGCAAATGAAGATTTCTTGATGGCGGGCAAGTCTTTAGGGCCTCTAGTCTTGGCAGGGACTTTGTTTGCAGCTAACACAGGTGGAGCGTCCACAACTGGTATCGCAACTAATGTATATAAATACGGAATATCTGCAGCTTGGTATGTAATAGCGGCAGGTATAGGATTTATCCTAGTATCATTTGTAGCATCCTATTTCAGGAGATCATCTGCAAATACAGTACCACAAATAATTGGTATGAGATATGGAAAGCCATCTCACGTTATAACTGCAATAACATCTATTCTAGCTCTATTTATGGCAACAGGAGCGCAAATAATCGCGACTGCATCTATAATAAATGTATTGACAGGACTGGACTTTTCAACAGCAGCCATAATAACTACAATTGTAGTTATTGCTTATACTATGATTGGCGGGTTTGCTTCAGTAGCTTCTGCAAACATGATGCACGTATTTTTCATAACTGTGGGTATGACAGTGGCTTTATTTATAATGCTTGGCAATCCACAAATTGGGGGAGTATCAAACTTATTTGCAAAGGCAAAAGAAGTTTCTCAAGCAACAGGCGATGGCATTGACTTATTAAGTATAAGCAAGATAGGATTTCCTACTGTACTTGGATATGTAGCCATGTATTGTATGACCTTCCCTACTGGTCAAGAAATTGTACAAACTTTCTCATCAGCAAAAACTGGAACTGCAGCTAAGGCAGGTTCAATGATTGCAGGTATACTATCAGCAGTTTATGCAATAGTGCCAGCTCTTATAGGACTTATAGCCTACACCTTTATAGATGGATATGCTGCTGCAGGCATTTCTAAATCTGCCCTTGCAGATGCTACAATTAGATTTGCTCCATCATTTGTATCAGGAATAGTTTTAGCTTCAGTTGTAGCCGCTACAATCTCAAGTGCATCTGGAAATATGATAGGAACTGCAACAATGTTTTCTAATGACATCTATCTTCCATACTTGTCTGGTGGCAAAGCTGATGCTAAAAAAGAAATCTTGGTTTCAAGAGTAGTAATGATAGCAGCAGGTCTATTCGGATTGGGAGTTGCTCTATCAAACTCCAACATAATAAGCGTAATGATGAGTGCATTTGCCATTCGCTCGGCAGGACCTTTTGCAGCCTTTGTATGCGGTCTTTTCTGGAAGGATGTAACAGAAAAAGCGGGTTTCATAGCCATCTTAGCAGGAACTATCGTTTCAGCTATTTGGATATTTGCTCTTAACAATCCATGGGGACTAAGCGCAATCGTACCAGGAGCAGTAGTGGCTTTCGTGGTAATATATATAGTGACAAAAATAGATCTTGCATCTGGTGGTAAACCAGCACCTATGATTGAGTTTTCAGAAGATTAATAAAAATAAAAAAGCTAGTGGCATGCCACTAGTTTTTTTATTGCAAAAAACTGCAACAAGTCTAATTTACACTAGACTAGTAAGTTGCCTTGCCATTAAAATTTACAGTAAAAGATTTCAATGCTAAAATATAAAAAAAAGGAGGGCGACATGAATACATTTGAAGACCTAAAAAAAGTTTATAAAAAGGCTTTAAAAAACACCAAAAATAAAATAAAGACAGCTCCAATAATAATATTTCTGCCTATGATTTTTAATATCATATTAAACATAAGTGGGTTTTTACTAAGCACATTTAATACAGGAGTAGGCGGGTTTAATATAATAGGAGGAATCATATCATATATAATTGAAGTTATAATAATATCAGCTATGTACTCTCTATTGTATGATTTTGCCTACTATGGCAGGGTAAGTTTCAAATACTTGTCCTCATCATATATGTCATTTTTTTCGCATTTGACATCAGCAATGTTTACCCTTTATATAGCAGAACTTGTAATAAGTAAGGCACTTGGTGGAATGGATTATAAAATCACATTAGGAATCTATGCCTTGATTTTTATCATATTTAACACAATATCCGAAGAAATCTTCATAAAAGGAAACTATGGATTAAGCCAATTTGAATCCTCGGCAAGATACCTGAAAGAAAACTTTCCGCATTGGATAATTATGATTGCTATCTACCTTCTCATAAGAAGCACCTTATTGCAATCTACACTAACAGACATAGCAATAGAAGAAAATCTCCTCATCCAAGTAGGAGGGCAGGCCAACTTCTTCTATAGCCTTTTTTCAGGGGATTTAAGCAGGATTTTGTTGCAAACTGTGGGATTTTTGGCACTAGGCCTATATACAGCCTTTAGAATAGAAAGCTTCAAAATTCTAGATGCCTCAAATCCTAGAAAGAGAAAATACGGGTGGTTTGATGATTGAGAATATTTTAAAAACTTGCCTAAATGACCTAGTCTTTATAGGAATTAAAAAAAATAAAAAACTAAAAATAGAAAACTACACAAAAGAAGACGTATTCGAGGTCCCGATACTTTTAAGCGACATAAAAAGCGGAGTAAAAGAGGGCAACTATTCAGAAGAAATTGGCACAAAAGAAATTCTAAAAGCTATGGGTATTTTGCTTGGAGTAGATATGGATTTTAAATACAAGTCTGCCTATGAAGATTTCATAAAAACGCACATAGACAAGGTCTTCAACTTCTACAAATACATGGCTAAAAGCCTATATGAAGACGGAAAAGTTTACCAGGCTTATGCGATTTTAAACTATTTAAAAAATAAATACCAAGATGACATAGAAATAAAACTCATATGGGCCATAGTTGGAGAGAGCATATACAACGAAAACTTTGAAAACTTGAGTGAAAAAGAAAAGAACTTCATCTTAAAAGAAATAATAAAATCCTATGAAGAAGTGATAAAACTAGACAAAAATAACGACATAGCCCATATAAAACTAGGAATAATAAATTCCAATCTCAAAAATTACGTAAAAGCAAACCTATATTTTGAAAAGGCATTAAATATCAGCAAGGATGACGGGAAAAAAGAAATGATAAGATCTTATCTCGAAGAAATAGAAAGCCCAGCAAGGCTAGAAGCAGCAGAAGCCTATATAGCCTATGGCAAATTTGACCAAGCCCTACAACAACTTGAAAGAGTCCAAGACAAAAATCAACAAAACTCGACCTATTACTACTATCTGTCCATTTGTCAGTTAAAGCTTGGAATTTACGACGAAGCATCCATAAATATAGACAAGGCAATAGACCTAGAAGAAAATCCAGAATACATCAATCACAAAGCCCTAATAAAGCTCTCACAAAACGACAAGAAATCAGCCATAGAAATCTACAAAAAAGCAGCAGAAAAAGGAAATGACTTCACAATACTCTACAACTTGGGAGTGCTCTACATGAGCGAATGTTTTGAAAAAGAAGCCCTTGAAGCATTCAAAAAAGCCTATGAAATAAAAAAAGATCCCGAGCTAAAGAAAATAATGGAAAATATAAAAATTAATTGACAAAGACCATACCAGATGGTAAATTATATAAGCTGTCGCAAAGACAGAAACAAATCAGCAAAAAAAGTAAAAACTTTACAAAAAAGACTTTACAAAAAATGCCTGGCTTGTTATACTAATAAAGCTAACTCATTGAAGTTAGTTTTTAATTCCATGAAAATTAAATAGTGTAAGGAAAAAAAGACTTCAAAGAAGTCAGCTTCACAAGAAGCACATGAAAGCAAAAAAGCGGAAAAAGTCAGTGAAACGAAAAAGTTGAGCTAGAAATTTTCGAAAAAAAGAAATTTTAATCGAGAGTTTGATCCTGGCTCAGGACGAACGCTGGCGGCGCGCCTAACACATGCAAGTCGAGCGATGACGATCAGATAGAACTTTTCGGAGGGACATCAGATAAGATTAGCGGCGGACGGGTGAGTAACACGTGAGTAACCTGCCTTTGACACAGGGATAGCCTCGGGAAACCGGGATTAATACCAGATGACATTACAATCTCGCATGAGGAAGTAATCAAAGAACTTCGGTCAAAGATGGACTCGCGACTGATTAGCTAGTTGGTGAGATAACAGCCCACCAAGGCGACGATCAGTAGCCGGCCTGAGAGGGTGAACGGCCACATTGGAACTGAGACACGGTCCAAACTCCTACGGGAGGCAGCAGTGGGGAATATTGCACAATGGGGGAAACCCTGATGCAGCGACGCCGCGTGAGCGAAGAAGGTATTCGTATCGTAAAGCTCTGTCCTATGGGAAGATAATGACGGTACCATAGGAGGAAGCTCCGGCTAACTACGTGCCAGCAGCCGCGGTAATACGTAGGGAGCAAGCGTTGTCCGGAATCACTGGGCGTAAAGGGTTCGCAGGCGGCAATGCAAGTCTCGTGTGAAAGGCAAGGGCTCAACCCTTGTAAGCACAAGAAACTGCATAGCTTGAGTAGTGGAGAGGCAAGTGGAATTCCTAGTGTAGCGGTGAAATGCGTAGATATTAGGAAGAATACCGGTGGCGAAGGCGACTTGCTGGACACAAACTGACGCTGAGGAACGAAAGCGTGGGGAGCAAACAGGATTAGATACCCTGGTAGTCCACGCCGTAAACGATGAGTGCTAGGTGTCGGGAGAGATCTCGGTGCCGCAGTTAACACACTAAGCACTCCGCCTGGGGAGTACGTGCGCAAGCATGAAACTCAAAGGAATTGACGGGGACCCGCACAAGCAGCGGAGCATGTGGTTTAATTCGAAGCAACGCGAAGAACCTTACCAGGACTTGACATATATAGGAATAAACTAGAGATAGTTTAGTCTACCTCGGTAGTCTATATACAGGTGGTGCATGGTTGTCGTCAGCTCGTGTCGTGAGATGTTGGGTTAAGTCCCGCAACGAGCGCAACCCTTACCTTTAGTTGCCAGCATGTAAAGATGGGAACTCTAAAGGGACTGCCGATGATAAATCGGAGGAAGGTGGGGATGACGTCAAATCATCATGCCCTATATGTCCTGGGCTACACACGTGCTACAATGGTCGGTACAGAGAGCCGCGAAATAGTAATATCAAGCAAATCTCAAAAAGCCGATCCCAGTTCGGATTGTTCTCTGCAACTCGAGAACATGAAGCCGGAGTTGCTAGTAATCGCAGATCAGAATGCTGCGGTGAATGCGTTCCCGGG
This sequence comes from Peptoniphilus sp. GNH, assembly GCA_021307325.1. NCBI lineage: Bacteria > Bacillati > Bacillota > Tissierellia > Tissierellales > Peptoniphilaceae > Peptoniphilus > Peptoniphilus sp. GNH. Next base: position 1,707,287 of record CP089931.1, read on the forward strand.
TCTTGTACACACCGCCCGTCACACCATGGGAGTTGGTAATACCCGAAGCCGGTGAGTCAACCGCAAGGAGACAGCCGTCGAAGGTAGGATCAATGACTGGGGTGAAGTCGTAACAAGGTAGCCGTATCGGAAGGTGCGGCTGGATCACCTCCTTTCTAAGGAAAACACCTTACACTATTTAAATTTTTAATGGGAACAAAAAAGCAAAAAGCAAAAGAACAAAAACAAAAACAAAAAAAGACCAAAACCCATGGGGGTGTAGCTCAGTTGGGAGAGCGCCTGCCTTGCAAGCAGGAGGTCAGGAGTTCGACTCTCCTCATCTCCACCACATAATACCAAGTATTATGTAACCTAACACAAGCAAAGACTTGTGTTAGGAGTCGGACACAACCGACAAAAGAACCTTGAAAACTACAAAACGAAAACAAAAAGAAAAGTCAAATCAAATTTCAAAAAAGATTATGACAATTCACTGGAAACAATAGAAAAACTATTGTAAAAACAAAGGTCAAGTTAATCAAAGCATCAGGCGAATGCCTAGGCACCAAGAGGCGATGAAGGACGTGGTAAGCTGCGAAAAGCTTCGGGAAGGAGCAAACATCCAACAACCCGGAGATCTCCGAATGGGAAAACCCATACAGACAAACTCTGTATATCCCTATCAGAACACATAAGATAGGGAAGCGAACCGGGCGAACTGAAACATCTAAGTAGCCCGAGGAAAAGAAAGAAAACTCGATATCCTAAGTAGCGGCGAGCGAACAGGAAGAAGCCCAACCGTACAAACGCAAGATCCGAGCTAGTCGAATCATCTGGGAAGATGAACCAAAGAAAGTAACAGTCTCGTAGACAAAAGCAAAGAGAAGCAGTACAAAAGAGTAGCACGGAGCACGAGAAACTTTGTGTGAACACAGGGGGACCACCCCCTAAGGCTAAACACTCCTTGGTGACCGATAGCGAACAAGTACCGTGAGGGAAAGGTGAAAAGAACCCCGGGAGGGGAGTGAAAAAGAATCTGAAACCTGATGTTAACAAGCAGCGAAAGTGGTCCTGCACCACAATCGTGTACTTTTTGTAGAACGGGCCAGCGAGTTATGGTAACAAGCAAGATTAAACCTTACAGAGGTGAAGTCGAAGGGAAACCGAGTCTTAAAAGGGCGAAAGTTTGTTGCCATAGACCCGAAACCGTGTGATCTATCCATGGGCAGAGTGAAGTTAAAGTAAAATTTAATGGAGGCTCGAACCGGGTAGCGTTTAAAAGCTATCGGATGACCTGTGGATAGGGGTGAAAAGCCAATCGAACACGGAGATAGCTGGTTCTCCTCGAAATAGCTTTAGGGCTAGCCTTAACGAAAAAATAATTTGGGGGTAGAGCACTGAATAGCCAAGGGGTGCATAGCATTACCAAGGCCTATCAAACTCCGAATACCAAATTAGAACGTTAGGAGTCAGACAATGTGGGATGAGCTTCATTGTCAAAAGGGAAACAACCCAGACCACCGGCTAAGGTCCCAAAATAATGGTTAAGTGGAAAAGGGGGTGAAATTACCGAGACAACTAGGATGTTGGCTTAGAAGCAGCCATACATTTAAAGAGTGCGTAATAGCTCACTAGTCAAGTGATTTTGCACCGAAGATAACCGGGGCTAAACCAAATACCGAAGCCGTGGATCGCAAGATGGTAGAGGAGCAATGTATAAAAGGCGAAGCAGAAGGCGCAAGCCCCTGTGGATAATATACAAGAGAGAATGCTGGCATAAGTAGCGCAAGGGAGGTGAGAATCCTCCCCATCGAAAACCCAAGGAATCCTGAGGAAGGCTCGTCCACTCAGGGTAAGTCGGGACCTAAGGCAAGGCCGAAAGGCGTAGTCGATGGACAACAGGTGGAAATTCCTGTACCGATTTGAATCGTAAAAAAGTAAGTGGGGACGCAGAAGGAAAAAAGCAGCGGTCAGTTGGTGAACCGTGCAAGCACAAAGTCCGAGGAATAGGCAAATCCGTTTCTCAGAAAAGATGAAGTGCGAAGCAGATCGAAAACAAGTAGAGAATTGCCCGTATCCAAGCTGCCAAGAAAAGCCACTATCAAGAAACAAATCGCCCGTACCGTAAACCGACACAGGTAGGTGAGGAGAGAATCCTAAGATGAGCGGAAGAACCTTTGTTAAGGAACTCGGCAAAATGACCCCGTAACTTCGGGAGAAGGGGAGCCTAACCAGAAATGGAAGGCCGCAGTAAAAAGGCCCAAGCGACTGTTTACCAAAAACATAAGTTTCTGCGAAGTCGAAAGACGAAGTATAGGAGCTGACACCTGCCCGGTGCTGGAAGGTTAAGGGAAAAAGTTAGCGCAAGCGAAGCTTAGAACTGAAGCCCCAGTAAACGGCGGCCGTAACTATAACGGTCCTAAGGTAGCGAAATTCCTTGTCGGGTAAGTTCCGACCCGCACGAAAGGTGTAACGATTTGGGCACTGTCTCAACAAAGGATCCGGTGAAATTGTAGTAGCGGTAAAGATGCCGCTTACCCACGACAGGACGGAAAGACCCCGTGGAGCTTTACTGCAAGCTGACATTGGATTTTGAGTTTAAATGTACAGAATAGGTGGGAGACAAAGAAGCATGTACGCCAGTATATGTGGAGTCACCTTTGGGATACCACTCTTTTAAACTTAAAGTTCTAACTTCCTACCTTGAATCAGGTAGAAGGACACTGTCAGTTGGGCAGTTTGACTGGGGCGGTCGCCTCCAAAAGAGTAACGGAGGCGTTCAAAGGTTCCCTCAGCACGGACGGAAATCGTGCAAAGAGTACAAAGGCAAAAGGGAGCTTAACTGCAAGACCAACAAGTCGAGCAGAGACGAAAGTCGGACTTAGTGATCCGGTGGTACCGCGTGGAAGGGCCATCGCTCAACGGATAAAAGCTACCCCGGGGATAACAGGCTTATCTCCCCCAAGAGTCCACATCGACGGGGAGGTTTGGCACCTCGATGTCGGCTCGTCTCATCCTGGGGCTGTAGTAGGTCCCAAGGGTTGGGCTGTTCGCCCATTAAAGAGGCACGCGAGCTGGGTTCAGAACGTCGTGAGACAGTTCGGTCCCTATCCGTCGTGGGCGCAGGAAATTTGAGAGGAGCTGTCCTTAGTACGAGAGGACCGGGATGGACAAACCTCTGGTGCATCAGTTGTACTGCCAAGTGCATAGCTGAGCAGCTAAGTTTGGAAGGGATAAGAGCTGAAAGCATCTAAGCACGAAGCCCCCCTCAAGATGAGATTTCCCAACAAGTAAGGCCCCTTGAAGAAAACAAGGTAGATAGGCTCAAGGTAGAAGAGTAGAGATACTTTAAGCTAGAGAGTACTAATAGGCCGAGGACTTGACCAAAGAAGTGAGTAGTTTTGTAGTAACAAGAATCCGGTGACAATAATGCAAGGGAACCACCTGTACTCATACCGAACACAGAAGTTAAGCCTTGAGATGCCGATGGTACTTGGCTGGTGACGGCCTGGGAGAGTAGGAAATCGCCGGATATAGCCCTTCTAAGAGGGCAATAATCTTAGGTAGCTCAATGGTGGAGCACCCGGCTGTTAACCGGTAGGTTGTGGGTTCGAGTCCCACCCTGAGAGCCACAAGAAGTGCCGTAAACGCCGGGGTGGCGGAACTGGCAGACGCACAGGACTTAAAATCCTGCGATGGTAAAACATCGTATCGGTTCGATTCCGATTCTCGGCACCAATAACGCGGGATGGAGCAGTCTGGTAGCTCGTCGGGCTCATAACCCGAAGGCCGGAGGTTCGAATCCTCCTCCCGCTACCATTTTTTAATATATGTGGCGGCGTAGCTCAGTTGGCTAGAGCACACGGTTCATACCCGTGGTGTCAGGAGTTCAAATCTCTTCGCCGCTACCAATTTTTTTGTATAGGGCCCTGTGGTCAAGCGGTTAAGACACCACCCTTTCACGGTGGTATCCCGGGTTCGATTCCCGGCAGGGTCACCACAAAGATATGGGCGCATAGCTCAGTTGGGAGAGCATCTGCCTTACAAGCAGGGGGTCATAGGTTCGAGCCCTATTGTGCCCACCATATTTGGCCTGGTAGTTCAGTTGGTTAGAATGCCAGCCTGTCACGCTGGAGGTCGTCGGTTCGAGCCCGATCCAGGTCGCCAAAACACAAACAACCAATAGCTTACAAATTGAATAAGCTGGTGTAGCTCAATTGGTAGAGCAACTGACTTGTAATCAGTAGGTTAGGGGTTCAAGTCCTCCCACCAGCTCCACATTTGGAGGAGTACCCAAGTTGGCCAAAGGGGACGGACTGTAAATCCGTTAGCACTGCTTTCAGTGGTTCGAATCCACTCTCCTCCACCAATTTAAAATTCTTTCTTGCTATATTTTTCTTGAGAGTGTATAATTAAATAGCATTTGCGGATGTGGCTCAGTGGTAGAGCATCGCCTTGCCAAGGCGAGGGTCGCGAGTTCGAATCTCGTCATCCGCTCCATTTTTACCTAGGTGACTTGCCTAGGTATTTTTATTTGCAATATTTTTTATCTAATTTAAAAGTCTGTTTCATATAAAAATAGATCACTTAAACGAATAAGTGATCTATTTAAAAATTATTTTTTATTTTTTAAATGTTTTAGTTTCCAAAAGTTTTTTCCTAATTTGCCGAGGGCCATGAGTTTTCTTCTCCTTTTAAAGATGGCTAGAAAAAATATTAATTTATTTATCATTTGTCACCTCCGTGTACATTGCAGTAGAGTTCGGGAACATATTGATAATCGTCGGGGAGAATGCCTTTGTATTTTGATGGAATATATTCTGGTTCTCTTCTGAAGAAAATTTTTTCTTCTTTTGATTTTTTTGGACAATCTAGACCAAAAAGTCGATCGGAATCTTTGCAGATTTCAAGTTTTATATGTCCCTTACAATATTGAGTTGGCTCTGTGCCAGCTATGAAATATTCTAAGATACCATCTTCGACTTCTTCACAAATTGTTGTTCCAAGCATTCCTGATTTTTCGCAGATGTATTTTTGTATTATCCCTTGAGGGACTTGAAATTCTTTTACTGCGGGAAGGTTTCTATGGGCGATTTTAGACATTTCTCTAAATAAATCTATGGAGCCTTCTTCATAGTTAGTAAGTCCTATTTTGGGAGAATCTGCCCCGACATAGATGCCAAGTGTGTAGTAGGGGGTGAATCCTTCGTAGAAGATTGTTGAATTAAATTTATTAACTCCTAGACAACCGGCCGTTGCGTAATTTCTCAATTTGACACCCTTGGAAAAGCCACGACTGGCATTGGTTGATAGGGCTGATTTTAGGAGAAAGGCAATTTTTTTATCTAGAATTTCTCTTTCTTTTTTCTTGTGTTCATAAATTACTGAGCCGGATGAGTCTTCAATTTTTAGTATGCAGGAAGGCTCGATATAGGCTCCATCTCTTGCTATTGCAAGGTATCCTCTTGTGAGCTCTTCTAGGCTAAGTCCTTTTACCATGTTGCCTAGGGCGAGAGAATCGGCTGTTTCATCATTTTTATAGTTATCTTTTTGATGGTCTACATAATCATAGCCAAGTTCTTTTAAGAAATTTAGGCTTTCATTCATGCCCAATTTTTCAAAAAATTTTACAAATGCTGTATTTGAATTGTATTCTAGAGCTCTTCTTAGAGTAAGAAGCCCCTTGTAGCCTGGATAGGGATTTTTGTAGAGGATTTCTCCATCAACTATTATGGGAATGTCGTCTTGGATAGATGCCAAGGTATCTTTTTTTAAAAGTGGAGCCATTACTGAAAGTGGTTTTAGGGATGATCCAGGACTTCTTTGTGAAAGGGCTCTGTTTAAAATCATTTTTGAGGAGCTTTTCACATCTAAACCGCCTACGATAGCTCTTACAAGGCCTGTTTCATTTTCAATTATAAGGCCAGCACCTTGAGGCTGAGGAGAGGGTTTCTCATCAATTTGGAAGTATTTTTTTGAAATGGTTATGCTTCCATTTTCTTCTTTATAAAAATCTTTTTTATCTTTTAAGAAGCTAGATTTAATATTTATATAATTTAGGCCTATTTCAACTTGATCTTTAGGGACTCTCAGGCTGCCCACAGAGTAGGTGTTTAATCTGTCGTCAATTTCTTCCCATATATCTACAAGATCAAGATTATCGGATCCTTTTGTAAAAATTCCGCTTGTCAACAAGAGATCGCCAGACGGAGTTTTTTCGAAATTTTTGCCTGCAAGCTTCAAGTTGAAATCTTGATCGAAAAAGCCCCATCTATTGAAGTAAATCACATCGCCATTTTTGTCGATTATATTGCCTGAGTTGTCGAGCGTGTAATTTAGGGAGCCTTGGCTCAAGAGTTTGTAGAAGTTTTTGAATAGACTCTCTGTGTCTTCTTGCATTCTTTCATCTATGGAAGTGAAAATTTTGAAACCACCAGTGAAAAATTTGTGCTGGGCCTCGTCGGGGGATACCTTGTAGAAATTGGATATGATTTCTATGGCGCCCTTTGCAATATAATCTGATGAGTAGGAGCTCATTGTATGGAACTTTTTAAGTCCGGGTTTTAGATGCTCGGCTGTATTTTCTTTTATGGCAACTTCATAGTCTTTTTTGCTTATGACGCCGAGTTGGAGCATTTTATTTAAGACGATTTTTTGCCTTTCAAAGGCTTTTTCGTTTTTTACAAAATACATATTTTCGCCGGAGATATCGCCTGATGCCAAAATCTCTTCATTTCCCTTTAAATCTTTTTGGCTGTAACGTTTGATTGGTGGATATTCTGCTGGGGACTTGGCTATGCCAGCTAGAAGAGCCGACTCGGCAAGGCTTAATTCAGATACATCTTTGGAAAAATAGGTCCAAGCAGCGGCTTGGACACCATAGGCGCCTTGTCCGAGGTTAATTCTATTTAAGTAGGCCTCGAGGATTTCATTTTTATTTAGGTGACTTTCGACTCTTAGGGCTAGGTAGGCTTCTTTGATTTTTCGATCAAAATCTCTGTCATTGGTCAAGTAAACATTTTTTACAAGTTGTTGTGTAAGAGTCGATCCCCCTCTTACAATTCGCCCAGCTTTTAGATTTGTAATAAAAGATCCCATAATTGATTTTAGGTCTATGCCGGGGTGCTTGTAGAATCTTTGATCTTCTATACTTACTATGGCTTTAACTAAGGAGTCGGGGATTTGATCTAAGGAAACTATAGTCCTATATTCCTTTGCTTCTACATTTTCTAGCAGATCTCCATGCTCATTATATATAGTTGATGTTTGGTCAAAAGAAGCGGAAAGATTAGAAAGGTCAGTTTTGGGGCTTGTTTTTATTATTCCAAGAGCTCCAAAAGCAAAAAGAGCACCAATAAAAGCGAGTATAAAAGCTACAAGCAAAATGGCCAGCTTAATTTTTGATTTTTTATCCAGAGATTTAAAAGATTTAATTTTTAATCTGTCTTTGAAAATTTGTTTATCCATCTTTCCTCCTGGATAAATTATATCATTTTAAGCTAAGTATTACTATATTTGCCTATTCCCATGATTTTATAAAAGAAGGCTTTGTGCTAAAATATGTCTAGGTGATATTATCGAAAATACAAATAAAGTAGAAAAAGTTTTGATAGTTGGAACAAATTTAGGAGCCTATCCGCATTCATTAGAGACTTCAATGAAGGAGCTTTCAGAGCTTGTTTATGCTGCAGGGGGTCAGGTCGAGATAGAAGTTGTTCAAAACATGGAACGCTATAATCCCAAGTACTTGATAGGACCGGGCAAGGCAGAGGAAATCAAGGAAGTTTGTGAATCAAACGAGATTGATACAGTTGTCTTTAATGATGAATTGTCGGGCATTCAACTTAGAAACTTGTCTGATTTAATTAAAAAGAAAGTCGTAGATAGAACAAATTTAATATTGGATATTTTTGCTCTAAGAGCATCTACATATGAGGCCAAGCTTCAGGTGAAGATGGCTGCTTTAGAATATGAACTGCCTAGGCTTTTGGGAATCAAGGGCTGGTCTAGAACAGGTGGGGGAATAGGTACTAGAGGTCCTGGAGAGCAAATAATTGAAACTGATAGAAGAAGGCTTAAAAGAGAGATAGATTCTATAAGACAAAAGTTAGAAAAAGCAAAACAGACTAGAAAAACAATTGGTAGAGAAAGGAGAGATTCCAATCTTCCTATTGTTAGTTTGGTTGGCTATACAAATGCAGGCAAGTCCACTATATTAAATAATTTAAAGGACAAGCAATCCAAGGAAGTATTTGTAAAGGATATGCTTTTTGCCACTTTAGATCCGTCGTCTCGTCAGGCAACACTTCCCAACAAGACATCAATTATAGTTTCTGATACAGTTGGATTTGTTTCAAAGCTTCCGACCAAGCTCATAGAGGCTTTTAAGTCTACTTTGGAGGAGATACAATATTCTGATTTGATTCTTCATGTCATTGATTTGGCAGGAGAAGATATGATGCTTGAATATAAGACCACCATGGATATATTAAAAGATGTTGGAATAAAGGATAAAAAGATTTTGACGGTCTACAATAAAAAAGACCTTGTGGATATAGAAAATGTAGTTTTACCAAGTTCAGACGGAGATAAAATATTCATATCTGCATTTGACGAAAAGGACATAAGAAGGCTGCAAGATGAGATTACAAGACTTTTAGATTTGGACTTGAAAAAATATTCAATAAGTCTTCCTTATAATTCTTTGGGCCTTTTGGAGAAAATAAAGACCAAGTATTGTGTCGAAGAAATAGAATATGATGAAAATGGAGCCAAGTTCAAAGCTATTATAAGTAGCAGAACCCTAGATGATATAAAAAAAGCGGGTGGACTATGTATAGAAGCTTGCTAGATAGGGGACATGACGAGTTTGAAGAGAACAAATCGCGTTTTATAGGATATGCGGCTCCTTGCCAATCGGAAGATGAGGCCTTAAGTTTTATAGAAGAAATCAAGAAAAAACATTCAGATGCAAGGCACAATTGCTATGCCTACATAATCGGAGAGAATATGGGCATACAAAGATATTCTGATGATAAAGAGCCCCAGGGCAGTGCGGGTATGCCTATTTTGGATGCTATGAAAAAGGAAGAGCTTGTCAATGCTTGTATAGTTGTGACGAGATATTTCGGCGGAGTTCTTTTAGGAAAGGCAGGACTTTACAGAGCCTATTCAAGAGGGGCCCAAGTTGGCATTAAAGCTGCTAAGATAGTTATAATAAAATATTTTTATCACTTAAAGCTAAGCTACGATTATAGCTTGCATGGTACTTTGTCTTATTATATAAATACTGAGAAGATATATGTAAAGAAAGAATCTTTCACTGACAAAGTAAATATTGAGGTCTTTATAGAAGAAGAAAATTATGATAAATTTATAGAAAATTTGAATGATATAACTAGTGCGAATTACACTTTGCCCATGAAAGAAAAAGTTCTTTTAAAGACTTTAGATGGTAAAATTGTAGAATGAGAGGATTTATGGATTTAAAACTTGATAAGAGATTAGAATGGATTAAAAGAAAAGTTGAACAAGCAAATGCCAAGGGCCTAGTATTTGGACTTTCTGGCGGGATAGATTCTGCTGTTGTGGCAGCTCTTGCAAAGAGAGTTTTCCCAGAAAATAGCCTTGGCTTGATAATGCCTTGTGAGAGCATAGAAGAAGACGAGCAAGATGCTAGATTAATTGCAAATTCTTTAAATTTGAAGGTAGAAAAGGTAGATTTGACATCCACCTACCAAGCCTTGCTAAAGGCTAGCTTCGAGAGCAAAAATCCCCTGGCAAGGGCCAATATAAAGCCAAGACTTAGGATGACTAGCCTATATTATTATGCCCAAGACCTATCTTATTTGGTCGCCGGTGGGTCAAATGCGAGTGAGCTCTACTTAGGATATTTTACTAAGCATGGAGATTCTGGAGTGGACATCCTTCCAATTGCCGATCTTGTAAAAGAAGACGTGTTCAAGCTGGCAAAAGAATTAAATATTCCAGAAAAGATAATAAATAGAAAACCCTCTGCAGGTCTTTGGAAGGGGCAAACAGACGAAGATGAGATGGGATTTTCTTATAGAGAGATTGACGGGCATCTCAAGGGAGAGAAAATAAATCCCGATACTTTAAAAAGAATCAAAGAGTTAAATTTGCGTTCTGAGCATAAACGGGCCATGGCTCCGTCTTTTTCATCGGAAGAAGAATAATAATATTAAATTTATGAAATTCTCCTCCAAAACCAGGGGGAGATTTCTATTTTTCACATAATATAATTTTGGAGGTTAAATTAAAAATGAAAAAAATAAGACTTAAAAATATTTTGTCTCTTTTTACAGTTTTTCTTCTTTTCATTCTTTCGTTTGCAAGAGCGGAAGATTTGAATCTTGTAAAAATTGAAGAAGAAAAGCTTACTCACGGTGCGATAAGGCAGGTTTATAGAATCCCCATAGGAGATGAACAGATTTTAGTAAATCTCTTAGTCTTGGATTTGAATAACAAGGACATGGGCATCAAAATAGTCCCGGGAGCTGGAAAGGCCACCCAAAAAGCGACAGTAAGTCAGATGGCAAAAGCATCTAATTCTGTTGCCATGGTAAATGGAGACTTTTTCAATATGCGTTTGCAAGGCACACCCGAGGGAGTCAGCCTACTTGAAAAGAAACTTATGGTTTCACCCTGCGTGATAGAAAATACTTACACACTTGGCATAAACGAAGAAGGGGCCTTTATCGATCAAATCAAATTTCAAGGTAAACTTACAGCTGCCAACGGGGCAAGCTTTCCAATAGATGGCTTAAACAAATCATATTATTGGTATGAACCCGACAACTCCTACTCTCATCAAGACCGTTTTCAAGTATATAATGATTTTTGGGCGGCAAAAACAAGAGGAGACAAGGGAAATTCTGAAATCCTTCTAGACAAGGACGGCAGAGTTGAGCAAGTTTCTGAAGGCAAAAACTTTGATTTTCCTGTACCTGAAGGAAAGACCATAATCCAAGCATCAGGCAAGGCTATGGATTTTATATATAAGAATGTGTCTGTCGGCGAAAAAGTCGATTTAAAAATGGAAATTACACCAGATAATAACTGGATAAATCTATTGGGAGGTCATGCTCTTTTAGTAGACAAGTATCAAAAAGTACCATATACAAAAGATATAAAAGTTTTAGGAGGTGTAAGGGCAAGGACAGCTGCTGGTGTATCAGAAAATGGAAAAACGCTCTATATAGCATCTGTTGAAGGAAGAACTGCAAGATCCAGAGGCATATCCTTAAATGCGCTTTCAGATTTTTTTGTAAAAATCGGAGCTTATAGGGCCATCAATCTTGACGGAGGTGGCTCCACAGCCATGAGCATAAGAGAGCTTGGAGCAACAGAGCAAAAAAGAGTAGTAGACCCTGAAAGAAATGCAGGGGAAAGACCAGTAGTAAATGGACTTGGAGTCTATAATCTGATGCCTGCAACAGGCATTTTAAAAGGCGTAACCATGCAAGGACCATCAGAAATGATTATAGGAGAGTCGGCAGAATTTAAATTTGTCGGAGCTTATGACACTGCCCTCCAACCCATGGATAAATCACAAATCACTTATGAATTTTATGACAAGGCTCAAAATCAATATTGGAATGGCAATTACATGATGGCAAAAACTCTTGGAAAGACAGAGGTCGTTTTAAATACTGATAAGGGCATAGGAAGCACAAAAGAAGTAGAGGTAAAAGACTTAGATCAAGTTAAGGTGAGACTGGAGAGCGAAAAAAGGCTCTTTGGACCAGGAGAAAACTTCACCGTAAAAATCATTGGCAAAAAATCTAATGGAAATGAAGTAATGCTTAGCCCAAGTGTCTTTGAAGCAAGTTTGGAAGGAGCAAATGGCGAAGTCGATGCTTATGGAAATGTGAGCCTTTTTGATTTTGCCGGCTCAACTAATGCCAAGGTGGTTTACAAGAGAGGAGAAAAGACTTTAGAGTACAATATATTTGACAAGTCTTATGCTCTTGTAGAACTCGGCATAAATTCTTTAAACTACAAGATAAATGACAAGCCTGCCAAATTGGATGCCAAACCCTTTATAGAAGACTCAAGGACCCTAGTGCCTATAAGATTTATAGCCGAAGCCATGGGGGCAAAGGTAGACTGGGACAATGAAAATAGAATTGCAATTTTGAACTTTTCTGACAAAAAATTTGAAATCCCTGTCGACAAAAAAGAATTCTATGTCAATGGAGAGAAAATGGATATTGACTCTAGTGCCAAGATAAAATCATCAAGGACCTTTGTTCCAATAAGATTTGTCGCAGAAAATTTGGGCATGGAAGTAGTCTATAACCACCCGGAAAAGAAAGTATTTATACTTTCTAAGGCTGGTCTTAACAAGACGCCAAATGAAGAAATTATTTCTGAAACACAACCTAATGTAAATTCTGAAAAAGAAGTAGAAAATAGAAAAACAGAAAATAGGAAAGTAGAAAATAGAAAAACAGAAAATAGAAAAACAGAAAATAGAAAAACAGAAAATAGAAAAACAGAAAATAGAAAAGTAGAAAATAGGAAAGAAGAAAAGAAAAAAGAAGAAAAGAAAAAAGAAGAAAAGAAAAAAATAGACGACAAAATTGATGCAAAGACAAACCCAAGTTAAAATTTAAAAAATATAAAAACAAAAATGCATTTTTTCGCAAGCGAAGAAGTGCATTTTTTAATTTGATTTGTAAATATAAATAGTAAATTATGCGCTTATTTTCAGGCTTTATTCAAATCCATGAAAAAATGTATCTAAAAATAGATTAAATACTCTTTTAAGTGTGGTTTAAACTTTCTATATTAAGGAAATGTCTCGGTAAAAGCCTTGTATTTTTATAAGAAAGTTTTTGAGAAAAAGAAATAAAAATACATCTTTCAATCAAAGTTTATTATATATTCAGACAAGAAATTTTATAAAAATTTTTTTACAAATGTAGAAGAACCGCTTAAACACTTTAAAAACAATGAAGTCAGCAAATACTTAATTGTTAATAAGAATTCAAGATTTGGTTTGAAATCTACTATCACTATGTTATCGTCATAGATGAATGATTTTATCAAATTATTTTTAGGGGGATTGAAATTCAGACTGAGATGGGCTCATTTTCATTTTGCTTGGAAAATGGTTTAGTTTTATTTCTGCTGAAGTATATTTCTAGGAGGTAGATTTTATGATTTTACCGATGGCACCAATAATGGCTAAACTAGAAATAGTCAAGGTGAAGGAAAAAACAAACGACCCGTCTGTTCACAGACACCTAGTTAACCTGGGTTTTGTGGAAGGTGCAGATATAAAAGTCGTTAGTGAGACCAACGGCAATCTTATTGTCCTTGTGAAAGATTCAAGGGTAGCGATCGGCAAGGATCTTGCGAAACGAATTCAAGTTAAGATCAAAGGAGATGAGTAAATGACTTTGAAAAGCACAGAGGTTGGCTCAACCTACAAAGTCGTAAAAATTCTTGGTGCAGGCCCTTTGAAAAGAAGGATCATGGACATGGGAATAACTAAGGGAACTGAATTTTATGTAAGAAAGGTAGCTCCTCTTGGAGATCCTGTTCAAATATCCTTGAGGGATTACGAACTTTCGATTAGAAAAGAAGATGCAGAACTTATTGAGATTGAAAAGGTGGGTGCTTGATGAAGATTAATATAGCCTTAGCCGGCAATCCTAACAGTGGTAAATCCACTCTTTTTAACACATTGACAGGCGCAAATCAATATGTCGGAAACTGGCCTGGCGTTACAGTTGAAAAAAAGACAGGTAAATATAAGAAGGACAAGGATGTTGAGTTTACAGACCTTCCTCTCTATCCCCTTACACTTTGGAAGAAGTTGTATCCAGAGATTTTCTTTTGCATGAAAAGCCGGATGTAATAATTGATGTAATAGATGCGACAAATATAGAAAGAAACTTGTATCTTTTTACTCAAATTCGTGAATTGGGAATTCCGGTTGTAATTGCCCTAAACATGATGGACGTAGTGCAAAAAAGTGGCGACAAGATTGATGTTGACAAGCTTTCAGCTGAGTTTGGAGTTCCTGTTGTAGAAATTTCAGCTCTAAAGAATAAGAATATCGACAAGTTGATTGATGTTGCTAAAAAAGAAGCTGGCAAAAATCAAGGAATTTTGAAAAACTTTTCAAAAGAAGCTGAAAAAGTTATCGAAGATATAGAAAATATCTCAGAAAAGATAAAGGGACACAAGGCTTCTAGATGGGTTTCTATAAAGCTTTTGGAAAGAGATGAAAAAATCCATGATGAAGTTAAGCTTTTAGAAGAAGAAATTAAAAAACTAGACAAGATTATAGAAGATGCTGAAGAAGCTTTTGACAATGACGGTGAAGTCCTAGTTACAGACGAAAGATATAATTACGTATCTTCAGTTGTAGGCAGAACTGTAAAAAAAGTTCGTGGCAAGGAAATCACCTCAGATAAAATCGACAGAATCGTTACAAATAGATTTTTAGCAATACCTATTTTTGCGATAATTATGTTCGCTGTATATTTTGTAGCTGTAACGATTGTCGGCGGTCCAGTAAACGACTGGTGGGCTGATGGAGTAATGGGCGATGGCCTTGGTGGACTTGTAGGCGGCTGGTTGGAAGCTGCTAATGTATCATAAGTTGTTCAATCTCTAGTTGTTGACGGAGTAATCGGCGGAGTAGGTAGAGTATTAGGATTCTTGCCTGTAATTGCTTGTCTCTTCCTTTTGATCTCAATCCTAGAAGATGTTGGATACATGGCTAGAATAGCCTTTATCTTGGATAGAATTTTCAGAAAATTCGGTCTTTCTGGTAAATCATTTATCCCGATTCTAATGGGTACAGGTTGTTCAGTACCAGGAATCATGGGAACTAGAACTATTGAAAATGACAACGATAGGCGTATGACCATTATGGTTGGATCCTTTATGCCTTGCGGTGCCAAGACTGAAATCATTGCTTTATTTGCATCAACTCTATTCGTATCAGCAGATGGATCAAGACCTCTATGGTGGTTTTCTCCACTTCTATATTTTACAGGAATTTTGGCTGTTATAATTTCCGGGGTTATGCTTAAAAAGACTAAGAAATTCCACGGAGACCCTGCACCATTTATCATGGAGCTTCCTTCATACCACTTGCCAAGTGCAAAGAACGTATTGAGGGCAACTTTCAACAGATGCAAGGCTTTCGTAATAAAAGCAGGTACAATAATCCTACTATCATCAATAGCAATTTGGTTCTTAACTAGAGTTGACTTCTCTTTCCACTTCTTAGCTGAAGATGATATAAACGATTCAATTCTTGCAACTATAGGAAGACATATATCTATTATATTTGCTCCACTTGGATTTGGAGATTGGATGGCAACAGTTGCATCTGTAACAGGACTTGTAGCTAAGGAAGTAGTAGTTTCAACTTACGGCATTATGGCCGGTGGTGATGATTCTCTTCCAGGTCTTGTAATGACACAATTTACAATGCTTTCAGCCTTCTCATTTATGGTATTTAACCAATTGACAATACCATGCTTCGCAGCTGTCGGAGCAATAAGAGAAGAAATGCATGACTTTAGATGGACATGGTATGCCATTATTTACCAACTAGGCTTTTCATATACAATAGACCTTATGATTTATCAAATAGGACCTGTAGTAACAGAAAATGCTCCTACAATTTGGACTGGAATTGCCCTAGTAGTATTGGCAGTTTATCTGTTCTTCTTATTCAGACCTGATAAATACAAGGGAACTTATAAAGTAAAAAGGAGTGTAAAAGAATGAACGGACCTACAATAGGTATTATAGTAGTATTGGCTATTATCGTATTTTTGGTAATAAGATACATGATAAAGAACAAGTCGACTTGCTCTTGCGGATGTTCATCTTGCCATTCTACTTGCAACGAAGAAGTACCAGAAAAAAAGTAGGAAAATTTTAAATATTAATTCTTATAAAAATGGCAGATTAAATCTGCAAATAAGGACTATAATTCAATCGGCGTGAAGTTTTCTTTCTTCATGCCGATTTTTTAGTTCTCTAAAAACATTTTTAAAATTTTTTGCACTAGAAGATTTAAAACATATATGCTTGGCATTTACTCTTTGGGCTTGCAGGAGTTTACATAAAAGTCAAATGGAGATTAAATAAAATTTGTAAAGGATGGATATATTAGTAGGATTAGGAATGTAGATGATTTTAGCTTGCCTAAAAATAAATTATATAAAATTTATTTAAGGGGATTTTTCTAGTATAATCAAGATGAGGTGATTTTACATGAAGTCAAAAAGAATGGAGTTTTTTTCAGCTCTTTATAAGGGAGAAGAGATTTTCGGTTTGGCAACAGATGAAAAGACAATCAATTTAAAAGCTGCCATAAAAGAAATATATGACAGAGAAATTAGAAATCTCTCGGAGTTTATAGAAGACTATGCTTCTTTTGATATAGATGTTTTATTAAAAAGAGCGGAGGCAATAGAAAATTTTAAGAGTCTGGAGCTTTTGGCTCCCATATCTAGACCTCGCAGAAATCCTATTTGTGTCGGCAAAAATTACAAGGAGCATGTAAATGAGGTAAAGGGTCTTGGACCTATAATTGATATACCAAAGACGCCAATTTACTTTTCTAAGCTAGTTTATAGCACCACTGGTCATGGTCAAGATTTCATAGTTGACCAAGATAAGGCTGATGCTCTTGATTATGAGGCAGAGCTTGTAATAGTGATAGGAAAAACTTGTAAAAATATAAAAGCCAAAGATGCCAGAGCTCATATTTTTGGTTTCACTTGTGGAAATGACTTTTCTCAAAGAAGACTTCAAAAGCTACACGATCAGTGGCTCATGGGAAAGAGTTTAGATGGAGCTTGTGCCATAGGCCCATCCATTTTAAAATGTGATGACTTCGACTACAATAATTTGAATATAAGATCATATGTAAATGGTCAATTGCGTCAAGAAAATACCACATCAAATATGATTTTTCCAATAGAAAAGCTAATTGAAAATCTTTCTTCAATACTTACTCTAGTGCCAGGAGATCTAATATTTACGGGTACACCTGCAGGAGTCGGAGCAGGGTTTAATCCTCCCAAGTATCTAAAAAATGGTGATATAGTAGAAGTTGAAATTGGAAATTTAGGAATACTAAAGAATAGAGTTGTGGTAAGACCATGAGATTTATTCATGCAGCAGATTTTCACTTGGAAAGGACTTTTAAAAGAGCCTTCTTGGATCCAAATGTCTATGAAAAAAGAAGAAGGGATCTTTGGAGAAATTTCGAAAATACAATTGATATTTGCAATGAAAAAAATGTTGATTTTCTTTTTATAGCTGGAGATCTTTTCGAGAGGGAGTCCTTTTCGCAAAAAGACCAAAGAAGGCTACTCGATCTCATAGCAAGTTTAGAAAAGACCAGACTTGTAATAGCTCCTGGAAACCACGACTACATCGACAAGAACTCGCCCTATGAGGAGATTTCTAAATATGCCTATGTTTTTATGAAGGATAAACACTCCTACTTTGATTTTGAAGATTTGCAAGTGAGAGTCCATGGCATGGGCTGGAGAAAAGATTTTTATAATAAAAAATTTGAAATAGATGAAGGCTTGATTCATCCTAGTTGGAAAAATATCCTAGTCCTTCACACAGGCGTGGAAGATGGCAATTATCTACCTGTGGAGCTTAAAGATTTATCCAAGCATTTTGACTATATTGCCCTTGGTCATATTCACAAGGCGGCTGAACTTTTGCCAAATGCCTACTATCCCGGAAGCCCAGAGGGGCTTTCTTTTAAAGAGGCATGGCATCATGGGGTGATTTATTTTGACGAGAAAAGTGTGAACTTTCTTGAGACTTCACTTAGAAAAATCGTAGATATAAGTCTTGATTGCGAGGGTCTTAGCCTAAAAGAAATATTTAGAAAAATTGAAGATATAGTCTATAAAAATAAGGATGATTTAATAAGGATAAGACTTGTAGGAAAGAGTGATTTCTATTACAAAGAAGATTTCGATAAGGAAATTTACCAGAAGGCTTTTTATTTTGAAATAATATCTGATTTGCAGCCGAACTACGATCTTAAAAAAATCTATGAGGCCAACAAGGATAGGGCTCTTGGCTCAATAATAAAAAAATTAGCTGATCCAAAGGATGCTTTAAAACAAAGAGCCCTTGATCTCATCTTAAAAGAAATAGTAGGAGGGGGAAGATGAGGCTTACAAAAATTAAAATTAAAAATTTTGGCAAGCTAAAAGAAAAAGAATTGCCCCTTTCTAAAGGGATAAATGTGATTTATGGAGCTAATGAATCTGGAAAGTCGACCTGCTTTTCTTTTATAAGAGGACTTTTCTATGGCTTTTCAACATCTTCAAAGAGGAGAATTTTTGAAGAAGCCTTAGACAAGTACACACCTTGGACTGGTGGGGATTTTGCCGGCTACATAGAATTAGAAGATGGGAAAAATTACAGGATATCTAAAGATTTTTCCAAAGACAAGGACTCGGTTTTAGTCTTAGATTTAGATAAAGCAAGAGATATCACAGATGAGATAGATCTTTATAGGTATTCCAAGGTGGCGCAACCTGGTGTGGCATTTTTTAATATGACTAAAGACCTCTTTGAATCCACGGTGCTTTTTCTAAATCCGGCGACAGCTGCAGATCAAAAAGATGAAATTTTAGAAAAATTGACCAACTACTATTCTAGCAGGGATGAGAATTTTTCCATAAAAGAAATAAGGGAAAAACTCATAAAAAAACTAGAGGACTTGGGCAACGAGAGAAGAAAGAAGACCCTTATAGGTAGAACCAGCGATAAAATTTTAGAATTAAAAACTAAGCTAGAAGATTTAAAGAGCATGGAAGATTATCTTGGCGAAAAGGAAATGCTGGACTTTCTCATAAGTAAGAGAAAGGTCCTTGAAAATCGCCTGAAAAATAAAGAGTATCTAGAATCGCAAGAAATTTTTGAAAAAGTACAGCTCAACACCAAAAAAATAAATGCTTTGAAATATGACTTGTCAAAGTGTGATTTAAACGACTACAAGGACTATGAAAATGCTCTTGAATTGCGTTTGAAGATAGAAAATCTCAAAGAGCAGATAAAAGACTTACAAGATAAAAAGATAAAAGACCCCTCATTTGACAGGGAGTTTTCTTTAGATTATGAGGACTTTGACAAGCTCATAAAGATATATAGAGGTCAAGGCAGTCATGAGATTTTATTTGAGAAGTCATCAGCAGAAGAGGACAAGTTAGTCTTAAATAAGACCTTAAAATTTTGCTTTTTTAGACTTGGAATCTCAGCAGCACTTATTTTTGCAGCCCTTACTTCCTTTATCCTAACTAAGTCCTCTTATCCTCTTTTATTAATATTGCCAGCCTTGATTTTGGGAATTTTCACAGTCAAAAAGATGAAAATATATGCAGATAGCAAAAAAAGAAACAAAAAAAGACTAAAAAACATCAATGCCGCAGTCTTAAAATATGAGGACGAAAGAGGACTTGCCAAGAAAAAACTCATGACTCTTTGCAAAAAATATGATTTCAAAAGCATCGAAGAACTGGCAAGTTCTTTTGAAGAAATGAAAGAGAATGAGGACAAAAAAAGGATAAAAGCCCTAAGCCTTGAAGAAAGAAAGAGGGAAGAAGGCTTAAAAATCGAAAAGATGAAGCAGGAACAAAAGCTCTATGAAGATGAACTCAAAGACATTTTAGAATCTAAGGGCTTGACAGATTTCGAAGAATTAAGACAAATTCAAGAAAGAGAAAATCCTGTGCAAAAGCTAGATAGTGAGATAAAGCTTTTGTTAGAAAAAAATAAGTCCATTCTAGATGGCAGAGTTTTGAAAGATCTCAACAAAAATTACACCCGATTTGAGGCTCCTATGGAATGTGACTTTGAAAAAATTAGACTTTTAGAAAACAAAATAGGCAGTCAGGCTGAAATTTTAAAAAATCAAGAAAAGCAGATGAAACTAGCGCAAGGCATAAATGAGGGATTGGACATATTCGAAGAAAATCTCGAAAAATTATATTTTGAAAGAGATGCTATCTTGCTTGCCCTTGAAACCTTGGAAGATGTGGATAATGAAATCTCAAAAAAATCCACGCCATTTTTCATGCAAAATTTAGAAGAGGTCTATTCTGAAATCACCAAAGGAAGATACGAAAAAATAAAGATGGACGAGAATCTCAACCTCATAGTGTTTGACAAAAAAGCGGACCTATATGTAAAGACCTCATCACTTTCAAGCGGAAGTCTCTACCAGCTTTATTTCGCCTTCAGGCTTGCCCTTTTAAGAGCAATAAATAAAAAGCTACCCATGATTTTGGACGATGGTTTTATAGAATATGACGACAAAAGGCTTGGAAACCTCTTGAAATATTTGAGTGAGTACGAAAGAGAAAGGCAAATTATAATTTTCACCCATCAAAAAAGAGAAGAAGAAGTCTTAAAAAGTTTGAATATAAGCTATAATCTTTTGAATTTGGAGGAGATATGATTTATGCAATAGCAGATTTGCACCTGGACTCGCTCGGACAAAAGCCTATGGATATATTTGGGGCCAACTGGATAAATCATGATCAAAAGATTTTTAATGCTTGGAAGGAAATAGTAGGAGAAGATGATCTAGTACTAGTACCAGGGGATATCTCCTGGGCAACTAAACTAGAAGAAGCCAAAGATGATCTCATCTTAATAGACAGACTTCCAGGCAAAAAGATAATATCTAAGGGCAATCATGATTATTGGTGGTCAAGTCTATCCAAGCTAAATGGACTCGGGCTTGAATCCATAAAATTTTTAAACAACAATTCATTTGAATATGGAAATATAAGAATTTTCGGCACAAGGGCATGGTCGCCCAAGGACAGTGCGAATTTTGATAAAGATGATGAAAAAATTTTCGCCAGGGAACTTTTGCGCCTTAAAAACTCATTAGGCTCTATAAAAAAAGACGGCAACTACACTATTTGTATGCTACATTATCCGCCCTTTAACCAAGATATGAGTCCAAATGAATTTGCCGAGATATTAGAAAAAGAAAAAATTGATTTATGTATTTATGGCCACCTTCATGCAGATGGCCACAGGTTTGCAGTAAATGGAAACATAAACGGAGTGGAATATCTTTGTGTGGCTTCAGACTACATAGACTTTAAACCTGTAAAGATTTATGAATAATCCCTCCGGGGATTATTTTTTTGGAGGAAACATGGAAAGAGAAATAGAAGTAAAAATACTAAATACCGAGCTTGAAAAAATAGAAGATAAAATAAAAAAAGACGCACTATTTTTGCTAGAAGAAGAACAAGTAAACATTTTAATAGAATCACAAAACTACAAGGACTATCGAAAATATGGAGATTTGAGAATAAGACATACAAGAGATACAAATACAAGAGAAGAAAAAAATTATTTGACCTTCAAAGAAAGGCTATCGACAGAGGGAGCAAGAGAAAGCCTCGAGCATACCACAGAGATAAGCGACATAGATGAGTGCCTAAAAATACTAGCCCTCTTAGGTTACGAGGATGTCAAATACTTAAAAAAACATAGAAAATCATACATCTACAAGGGTCTTAGATTTGATTTGGACAGATGGGAAGATGGACTTGCATATTGTGAGATAGAGGGCAGCTCCAGAAATGAGATAGAAAAAATACTTGATGAATTGGAAATCGACAAAAACAATATTTCAACTAAGTCGATAAGAGAATTAAAAAGAGAAGAAGAAAATAAAAAATAAATAGTATAACAAATTAAAACAATGTGCTATAATAATTCTTGCAAAGGGGGAGTATCATGTCTAATTATAGATACATTAAATGGTTTGAAGAAATTTCTAAAAATGATGTAGGAATTGTTGGAGGCAAGGGAGCCAATCTCGGCGAACTTACAAATTTTGGTTTGCCAGTGCCACCAGGATTTTGTGTTACAGCACAAGCTTACAGAGATTTCGTAGACCATGCGCACCTACAAGAAAAAGTTAAATCCATTATGAAAGATTTAGATGTTGATGACACCAAGGCTCTCACAGAGGCTGGAGAAAAAATCAGAAGCATCTTGACAGAAGCACCAATAAAAAAAGAAATCGAAGAAGAAATAAAAAAAGCATATAGGGAATTTCAAGAAAGACTCGGCTTAAAAAATCCAGAAGTGGCAGTCAGATCATCAGCAACAGCCGAAGATTTGCCAGACGCATCATTCGCTGGACAACAAGACACCTACCTACATATAAGCGGAGAAGACGAACTTTTGAGCCATGCCAGATCCTGCTGGGCAAGCCTATGGACAGCAAGGGCAATATATTACAGAGAAAAGCAAAGCTATGATCATTTTGAAGTGGCCTTGTCGGTAGTAGTTCAAATGATGGTAAAAAGTGAGAAATCGGGAGTAATGTTTACGGCAAATCCAATAACAGGCGATAAGTCGCAAATCATGATAAATGCGTCCTGGGGCTTGGGAGAAGCTGTCGTATCAGGCACAGTTACACCAGATGACTACTTGATAGACAAAAAAACGGGCAAGGTGTTAGAAAAATATATAGCAGACAAAAACAGCATGGTAGTAGACAAAACAGACGGAGTTGGCACAGAGCAAAGGCCAGTTTCAGAAGTCTTGGGTGCAGAATATGTTTCATCAGAATGTCTAAATAAAGATGAGCTTAAAAAACTAATAGAAATGGGACTTCTAGTAGAGTCCATGTATGGCAATGTGCAAGACACAGAATGGGGCTTTGATAAAAACACCAAGAAGTTTTACTTCCTTCAATCAAGGCCTATAACCACTATAAAAGACACAAAGATAAATCCAGATGATTACAGAAAAAAAGATAATAAGATTGCAAATGCAGAAGATAAAAAAGAAAAAATAGGTGAAGAAAAAATGCTTAAAAAATTAGTCAAGGGTCTACCAGCAGCACCCGGCCTTGGAAGGGGTAAAGTAAAAAATCTCATAGACTTAGAAGATATAGACTCCATAGAAGACGGAGATATTCTCGTAACAGTGATGACCAACCCAGCCATGGTGCCAGCCATGAGAAAGTGCGCAGCAGTTGTCACAGATGAAGGCGGCAGGACTTGCCATGCAGCCATAGTCTCAAGAGAACTCGGCATCCCCTGCATAGTCGGAAGCAAAAATGCAACAGAAGTCTTAAAAGATGGCATGATAGTGACAGTAGATGCGACAAGAGGAGTTGTCTTTGAAGGCAGCGTGCTTGAAGAAGACAAAAAAGAAGAAAGCAACAAAGAAGTCACAAGAACTACTCAAGTAAGCTTCGCCCCAATCACAGCTACAAAAATTTACATGAACCTTGGCCAACCAGACTTGGCAGACAAATACAAAGACCTGCCCTTTGACGGCATTGGACTTATGAGAACAGAATTTATCTTCACCAACATGATAGGAGCTCATCCTCTCTATCTTTTAAAGACGGGTAGAGGAGACTTCATGGTTCAAAAACTGGCAGAAGGCATTTCTAAAGTTGCCCAAACCCTATATCCAAAACAAGTAGTTGTAAGAATGAGCGACTTTAGAACTAATGAATTTAGAGACCTTGAAGGCGGAGATGAAGTCGAGCCACATGAAGAAAACCCCATGATTGGATGGAGAGGTGTTTCAAGATATGTATCACCAGAGTATGAACAAGGCTTTAGACTGGAATGTCAAGCAATAAAAAAAGTCAGAGAAGAATACGGACTTACAAATGTTGTGGCAATGCTACCCTTCGTGAGAACTGTTGAAGAACTAAGACACGTAAAAGAAATAATGGCAGAAGAAGGACTTAGCAGAAGCAAAAACTTTAAAATTTGGATTATGGCAGAAGTCCCGGCAGTAGTATTTAGAGCTGAAGAATTTGCCAAAGAAGTAGACGGATTTTCAATCGGCTCAAATGATCTAACTCAACTAGTAATGGGCGCAGATAGAGACAGTGAAGTTTTAAACAACATGGGATATTTTGACGAGAGAAATGAAGCTGTAAAAGAAGCAATAAAAATAATCATAAAGGCCTGCAACAAGCAAGGCATCACCTGCTCAATATGCGGACAAGGCCCAAGCCAATATCCAGAATTTGCAGAATTTTTAGTAGAATCAGGCATCACATCCATAAGCGTAAACCCTGACACAGTAGAATACACAAGACGTCTGGTGGCATCAGTAGAACAAAAAATGATTCTAAAAAAGATAAGAAACCTATAAGAACTATACACGAAAAAAACCCGACTTATTTAAAAGCAAATAAGTCGGGTTTTTTATTGTGAAAATATTTTACTTGATATAGAAATAGACTTATTGTTTATTATTTTCTTAACATAAAATTTAAACTTATAAAATTATTTTGACTTAAAAAAATGGCGGAAATTTGAAAAAAAACAATTATAAGTGTATGATAAAAGAGTAAGATATTGTACCAAAAAAACGAAGAGGAGGATTTATGAAAAAAATAATGAAACGTTTTTTTGTTGCCTTATTAGCTACCATGACAGTGCTAACTTGCATGGGGGGGGTACCTACGCTGAGGAAAATGCAGGAGGCGTAGTTAAAAGTATTTTTTCTCCAGAGAAAACTTTAGAAAGTACTACAACTATTGGTAGAGATAAGCCGACAGGAGAAGTACAAAATGTTGGAGAAATTGAAGTTGAAGTAGGACAGACTATAACAGATGAGGGTTTTATCAATAAATTTAAAACTAGTGAAGCGGTAGCTGGAGACCTTGAATATGGTACAACAACCTTTTCAACTTCTATTGTAGGCGTTGTAGTCGATGGAACATTCTATGATGTTCAAAACGATATGGATAAATTAGATAAGATGATTGAATACGTAACTCAAGATGTTCAATCTTCAGTTACTGTAAACTACGACATCAAGAATCAAACTGGCGGACAAGCAATCAAATATTCCTTTACAGGCAAAAAATCAACGGGAGATAACTATGTCTATGTTTACTACCACTACTATGTGAATGGCAAGGCAGCTAACGGACAAGAGATTACTCGTGGAGGTTATCTCGGCTATAAGATCAAGGTAAAACCAGCTACTGGAGGTCTAATTTATGATGCCAATGGAGGCACAATCAAGGGAAAAGCAACATTCGATGATAAAGATGGTCGTGTGGCACCAGACCCTTCTGATACATCATTTATGCCAAAAGTTAAGATAGATATTATTAGTGATGAGCCGGTAAGAGATGGTTACAAGTTCGCTTTCTGGTATGAAGAAGCACTTTACCCTGATGATAAAGAAGTCTATACAGACCAGGCCCTTGACACAGATGTATATCCAGTTCCCGATGGAAAACACTTTACCATATATGAGATGTCACTTCCATTTAGAAAAAGTAGGACTAAGACCTTAAAGGCTGCATGGGACAAGGAATATAGCTTAAAATATGATGTGGATGGCAAAACTAGCATCATAACTGAGGAAAAAGGATTGCTTGGTCTTAACCTTGATGATTTGTCTATAAAATCTAAAGATATTGATGTTGCAGCTGGAGTTCCAAAAAAAGGTGGAGAATTTAAGTGTTGGAGAGATGGAACTACTGATTACGCTCTAGGATCTAAAATTACACTTACAGAAAATAAGTCAGATGTTATCTTAAAAGCTATTTGGAATATTACAACAGAATATGTGGACAATAAGGGCAAGGCTATAGAAGGCCCAGTTGTCGCTGAAAAAGAAGGCGAACAAAAGACTTTTGCTGGTTATACTTTTAAAGAAAAACAAGAAACACAAAAGGGCGTCAAGTATATTTATGAAAAAAACAAGATTACAACCCAATATGTGGACGAAAATGGTAATAAAATAAAAGACCCAGTTACAGCTGAAGAAAAGGGTTCTAAGGACGTAGACGGTTATAAATTCTTAAGAGAAGAAGCCACAGACAATGGGGTTAAGTACATTTATGAAAAAATAAAAACTCCAACTCCTCCAAATCCTCAAACACCAGGACAAGCAAGTTTTGGATATGATTCAAGTCGCTTATTTTTTGGAATAGTAGAAAAGAAGGCGGATGAAAAGAGGATAGCAGAAAAGAAAGACGACAGGCAAAGAGTGGAATGCGATGCTTATATCTTTGGATATACAGACAACACAGTTCGTCCAAATGAAACTTTGACCAGGGCAGAAGCAGCCGCCATGGTAACTCGTCTTGCTAAATTGAATCTCTCTGACAAATCAAGGGCAGATTATCCAGACTTAAAAGAAAAAGCTTGGTATTTAGCTAATATCAATGCAGCTTTAAAAGCTGGTATGCTAGATACTGACAAGGATGGAAATTTAAGACCAGATGCTCCAGTAACAAGAGGAGAATTCATAAAGATGATTGCAGCCGTAGACAAGGGTGGACAAGGCAAGGCACCTTTTAATGATATAGCTGGTCATAAGTATGAAAAAGAAATTAATAAGGTTTATAGTAGCGGTCGTATTACAGGTTATGAAGATGGAAGCTTTAAACCAGATGCCTTTTTAACAAGAGCAGAAGCGGCAACTCTACTAAATAGAGTATTTGACCGTTCGGCAGATGCCAAAACTATTGAAGGTTTTGAAGATAAGATTTATAAATTCAAAGACTTGGATAAGAATGCTTGGTACTACTATGAATTAGTAGAAGCAACTAATAGCCATGAGTCCGTTAAAAGAGATGTAAAAGATTCAATGGGTCGTACACTTGAAAAATGGACTAAACTTTTGAATAAATAAAAATTTTAAAAATCCATCGGGGAAAATAATCCCTGATGGATTTTTTTATTTTAAAGCAAAAAAATACATTTTTTTTAGATAATGTGTAATAAATTTCTTGATATTATTAAATTATTGGTCTAATATTTGAAATATATGCGAAAAGATTGATTTTATCACATCTGAATGATAAAATTACACGAGTGAAAAGAAATAGAAAGGATGAGGAGTATGTCACTATTAAATAAGATTTTCGGATCTTATAGCGATAGAGAAATTAAAAAAATTCGCCCCATAGTGGACAAGGTTCTAGCTTTTGATGATGAGATTAAAAAGCTCTCAGATGCTGACTTGAAGAATAAAACTCTTGAATTTAAAGATAGATATGCTAAAGGCGAAAGTCTTGATGACTTACTGCCTGAAGCTTTTGCAGTTGTGAGGGAAGCAGCTTATAGGGTGCTTGGGATGAAGCATTTCCCAGTGCAAGTTATAGGTGGTATCATACTTCACCAAGGCAGAATCGCAGAGATGAAGACTGGAGAAGGTAAAACACTTGTTGCAACTTTGCCGGCTTACTTAAATGCCATATCTGGTGAAGGTGTCCACATTGTAACTGTAAATGATTACTTGGCTAGCCGTGATAGAGATTGGATGGGCAAGGTGCATGAATTTTTGGGTCTTAGTGTTGGATGTATAATCCACGATATGGACAATGAAGATAGGAAGAAGGCCTATAACGCTGATATAACTTATGGAACTAATAATGAGTTCGGCTTTGACTATCTAAGGGATAACATGGTCATCTACAAGGAGAATATGGTTCAAAGACCTCTTAATTTCTGTATAGTCGACGAAGTCGATTCTATACTTATAGATGAGGCTAGGACACCGCTTATTATTTCTGGTGTTGGCGATGAGTCTACAGACCTTTATAAGCAAGCGAGAGATTTTGTAAATACTCTTTCTTTTAGGGTAAAGACTGAAGAGGAACAAGGCCTTGAAAGATTCAATAGAACTTTTGAAGAAGAAAGCGTAGATTTTGTAATAAATGAAAAAGACAAGACTTCTACTTTGACCGACAAGGGTATTGAAAAGGCTGAGAGATATTTTGGTCTGGACAATTTGGCAGATGCTGAAAACATGGAGATTTCCCATCATATTAACCAAGCTCTAAAGGCCAAGGGAAATATGAAAAGAGACATAGATTATGTTGTTGAAGATGGAGAGGTAATAATCGTAGACGAATTTACTGGACGTCTTATGTATGGTAGAAGATATTCAGAAGGTCTACACCAAGCGATAGAAGCTAAGGAAGGTTTGGAAGTGCAATCTGAATCTAAAACTCTTGCGACTATCACCTTCCAAAATTATTTTAGAATGTATAAAAAACTCTCTGGTATGACTGGTACTGCCATGACAGAAGACCAAGAATTTAGGGACATATACAATATAGACGTTGTGGAAATTCCAACTAATAAGCCAATCCAAAGAGTCGACAACAACGATTTGATCTATAAAAATGAAGCTGCCAAATTTAGGGCAGTAACAGAAGAAATCAAACAATGCCACGAAAAGGGTCAACCAGTTTTGGTCGGCACCGTTTCTGTGGAAAAGTCAGAGCAATTGTCAAATTACTTGAAAAAAGCTGGTATCAAGCATCAAGTGCTAAATGCTAAAAGACACAAGCAAGAATCTGAAATAGTTGCTCAAGCTGGTAGATTTGGAGCTGTAACCATAGCAACCAATATGGCTGGTCGTGGTACGGATATTGTCTTGGGTGGCAATCCAGAATTCATGGCAAAGCAAGATATGCAAAAGAAGGGTTATGCAGATGAGGTTCTAGAACAAGTTGATTCCTTCAATAAAACTGATGACCAAGAGATAATTGATGCTAGAAAGACTTATCAAGCTCTAGTAGAAAAGTATAAAGAAGAAACTGACAAGGAAGCTGAAGAAGTAATAAAGGCTGGCGGTCTTCACATAATAGGCACTGAACGCCATGAGTCCAGACGTATCGACAACCAATTGAGAGGTCGTTCAGGTCGTCAAGGAGACAAGGGTTCAACTAGATTTTATATTTCAGCTGATGACGATTTGATAAGGCTCTTTGCAGGAGACAGATTTAAAACTGTTATGGAAAAGGCCAACCAACCAGAAGATGAACCTCTTGATAATGGTATTTTGACAAGGCTAATAGAGTCTGCACAAAGAAAGGTCGAAGGCAACAACTTCTCAATCAGAAAGTCTGTTTTGCAATATGATGATGTCATGAACAAGCAAAGAGAGGTCATATACTCGGAACGTAAAAAGGTGCTAGAAGGCGAAGACTTGAGTGGAGATATCAAGAATATGATTGAAGATATAATAAGTCACAATCTTGATTTTTACGAAAAGATTGATGCCAACCACCAAAAATATTTGGATTATGAAGGCATGAGGGCCTTTGGTATAGACTTTTTCGGGTTTGAACTCAAGTTCATGGATGATTTAAAAGAAGCCTCTCTTGATAAAATAAAAGACAGGTTTAGGACTTTGGCAGCTGAAAAATACAAGGACAAGGAAAACGAGTTTGGAGCCGACCAATTCAGAGAAGTTGAAAGGGTAGTCCTACTTAGAAATGTAGATCAAAAGTGGATGGATCACATCGATGCCATGGATCAACTCAGAAAGGGAATAGGCCTTAGAGCTGTCGGACAAACAGACCCAGTAAGGGCATATGCAGAAGAGGGATTTGATATGTTTGAAGAAATGAATCAATCCATCAAGGAAGGCACAGTCAAGATGCTTTTCCATGTATATAATGCCGAAAAGATTGAAAGACAAAAAGTGGCAAAGGAAGTCGAAACTGTAAATCCCGACACTGGAAAAAAGATGCCTTTTATAAGAAAGCATGAAAAAGTCGGCAGAAACGACCCATGTCCATGTGGAAGTGGCAAAAAATATAAAAACTGCTGTGGCAGAAACTAATCTATAAGAAGAGTAAGGGGCAGGTATCTGCTCCTTTTACATATTGAATCTGTGAAAGCTTTAATAATTAAATCATATGGGATATAATTATATGTAACAGAAATCAAAGTCCATTTAGAAGTCTAAAAGCTGTTGTCATATGCTAAACTGGGGGGACTCATTTTTAAGAGACTTGGCAATGGAAGGATTTTAATATGGGGCTTGGCTCTATTAAGCAAAAATTAGGGGGGAATAAAATGGTAATGACAAATTTTTTGCAACAAAGAAGATCATGCAGAGATTTTCAAAGAAGAATACTCGGCAGGGACAAGATAGAGTTTGCAAAAAAAACAATTGAAGAAATCTCAAATAGTGAAGAAGGCAAGGGACTTTTTTTCAAACTTTTTGAAAATGGTAAGGTAATCTATGAAGCTTTACAAGGCAAGGCTGGCTATGCAGGTGTAATGATAAATGCACCCCACTACATCGCTATGGGACTAGAAAATGATGAAGCAATCACCAAATTAAGAGCAGGTTATAGTCTTGAAAAGCTAAATTCTAAAATCACAAGCCATGAAGTGAAAACTTGCTGGGTTACTGTAACTCAAGTTGCGCCTGAAATTAAAAAAGCAATATTCGGAGAAGGCGGCGAAAAAGTTGCCTATGTAATAGCTATGGGTCTTCCTATGGCACAAGAGATCTTTAGTCCCGAGGCTGTATCTTCGAGAAAGCCTTTGAATGAATATGTATTTAGCGAAAAGCTTGGTCAAAAATCAGATGTTCAAGAACTTGAAAACTTAGGACTTTTGAATATTTTGTCATCTGTGAGATTTGCTCCTTCTCATAGAAATTCTCAACCCTGGATTTTCTTGGTAAATAGTCCCAAGGTTGAAATTTATACTTTTAATAATAGAGAAGTAAAGAGAAACTTGGTAGATTTGGGAGTAGTGATGTATTACTTCGAAGCCATGGCAAAGGAACTCGGAGTTCCAAACAAGTGGAAGGTTGTAGATTTTGAAGAAGTCGGCGATTATTTAAAAGTTGCTGAGATAACTATGTAAGAGAAGTAAAATTTCGAGAGTAAAATTCTAAATAGACCTAAAAGGGACTCGTCAGGGACGGGTCTTTTTTACTGAAATCGGCTAAAAAATGTAAATAATTATACTGGCACAACCCAGAAAACAATTTAAATGTTAAATATGAAAACAATTTCATGCGAAAAATTTCAAAATGTATTATAATTTAAGTATAGTATGAAAAGGAGGAGAAATGAGAGATTTTACTTTCCACGTGGACACTAGAATAATTTTTGGAAAAGAGAGCGTTGAGAAGCTTTCCAAGGAACTCTCCAACTTAAATATAAAGAGCATCTTGCTCTGCTATGGTGGAGGAAGCATAAAAAGAAATGGCCTTTATGAAAGAGTCGTTTCAGAAATAGAAAAATCGGGCGCCACTTTTACAGAATTATCTGGAATAGATCCCAACCCTCGGCTTGAAAGTGTAAAAGAGGGAATCAGCTTGGCAAGGGAAAATAAGTGTGATTTCATTTTGGCGGTTGGAGGTGGCTCTACCATAGATTGTGCCAAGGCAATTGCTGCGGGCTTCTTTTATGAGGCAGATCCTTGGGATTTGGTTTCGGGAAAAACTAGAGTTAAAAAGGCTTTGGGCTTGGGCGTAGTATTGACCCTTGCTGCAACTGGAAGTGAGATGGACACATCAGCTGTTATAAGCAATTTACAAACTAAGGAAAAAAGAGGATTTGCATCCAGACATTTGCTCCCCTTATTTGCTATTATGGATCCACAAGTGACTTATAGCTTGCCAGCCAAACAGACTTTTGCGGGAATTGCAGATATAATGAGTCACACCATGGAAAATTATTTTACAAGAGATGAGGACACTTATATGCAGGATAGGATGGCGGAAGTCATTTTAAAAACTTGCATAAAGTATGCTAAAGTTTTAAAAGAGGATCCTAAAAATTATGAGGCAAGAGCCAATATCATGTGGGCATCTTCTTGGGCTATAAATGGATTTTTGGATGTGGGCAAGCAGACATCTTGGACTGTGCATCCGATAGAGCATGAGCTTTCTGCCCACTATGACATAACACATGGGATAGGTCTTGCTATCATGACTCCTTCCTATCTCAAATATATTTTAAGTCCAAAAACTGCATCTAAGTTGCAAGATTTTGCTGTCAATGTCTTTTCTGTTAAAAAGACAGAAAATCCCATGGCTGATGCCAAGAAGGGGATTGAACTTTTAGAAAATTTCTTTAATGAAGTTGGTATCCCAACAAGGCTATCACAAATAGGCATTGGAGATGAACTTTTTGAAGAGATGGCAGAGCATGTATTGAAGGTTTCAAAGATAGGTGAGTCTTCATATGTAAAACTAAACAAAGAAGATGTAGTTAAGATATACAGGTTGGCTTTATGAAAAAATATATAATGGCAATAGATTCTGGGACGACTAGTAACCGCTGCATAATATTCGATGAAAAAGCAAGGCCTATAAGTGTGGCACAAAAAGAGTTCTCCCAATATTTTCCAAAACCGGGCTGGGTGGAGCAATCTCCAACAGAGATTTGGTCAACTCAGATTGGAGTATGTGTCGAAGCTATAAATAAGGTGGGCATAGATCCAAGTGAGATTGCAGGTATCGGAATAACTAATCAGCGAGAAACGACCATAGTATGGGATAAAAATACTGGAGAGCCCGTCTATAATGCCATAGTTTGGCAATGCAGAAGGACTGCTCAGATATGCGATAAGCTAAAGAGCGATGGCTATGAGGATGTTATAAGAGAAAAGACGGGGCTTGTGGTTGATGCGTATTTTTCTGCTACTAAACTCAAGTGGATTTTGGACAATGTTGATGGAGCAAGAGAAAGGGCTAGGAAGGGAGAACTTTTATTTGGTACGGTGGATAGCTATCTGGTGTGGAAACTCACAGGAGGCAGGGTCCATGTAACGGATGTGTCAAATGCTTCTAGGACGATGATGTTTAATATTGAAGACTTAAATTGGGATAAGGACATCTTAGAGCTTTTGGATATACCAGAAGAGATGTTGCCTAGGGTGGGAAGTTCATCTGAAATTTACGGATACAGTCTTTCGGGATTTTTTGGAGAAGAAATTCCTATAGCAGGCATAGGGGGAGACCAACAATGTGCTCTTTTTGGTCAAGTTTGCACAGAAAGGGGCATGGCAAAAAACACCTATGGAACAGGGGCCTTTGTCCTTGTGAACACTGGTGAAAAAATAGTTAGAAGCAAGAATGGTCTTGTATCTACGATAGCTTGGAAAATAAAAGATAAGGTCACTTATGCTCTAGAGGGGTCGATTTTTGTTGCGGGTTCTGCCATATCCTGGTTAAAGGATGGGCTTAGACTCATTGATGAATCTGATGATTCAGAATACATGGCAAGAAAGGTAAACTCGACAGATGATGTTTTTGTCGTCCCAGCTTTTACGGGCTTGGGAGCGCCATATTGGGACCCTTATGCCAGGGGCCTTATAATAGGGCTTACCAGGGGAACTAGCAAGTATCACATAGTAAGGGCGACTTTAGAATCAATAGCCTTTTTGTCAAATGATGTTTTAAGAGCTATGGAAGAGGATATGGATGATAAGATAAAGCTCTTAAAGGTTGATGGAGGTGCGTCTAAAAATGACTTCTTGATGCAGTTTCAATCCAATATAACTGGGATAGCTGTAAGAAGGCCTAGAGTTTTGGAAACGACAGCTATGGGGGCTGCTTTTTTGGCAGGTCTTTCGACTGGTTTTTGGAAGGATGAGAATCATATAAGAAGTCTAAAAGAGGATGATGAAATTTTCACTCCATCTTGTGGAGATTATGAACATTTAATAAGTAGATGGAAAAAAGCGGTTGAAGCGTCAAAATGTTGGGCTGAAGCGTGAGATTTTACTAAGGAGTAATTATGGATAAGATAGATAATAGTATTTTGGAAATTTTAAAAAATGATGGGAGAATTTCTCTTTCAGAAATATCATCGCAAGTCGGCCTTTCTATACCGGCTGTAAGAGAGCGAATGAAGAAGATGGAAAGCTCTGGAGCCATAAAATATTACACAGTTGTTTTAAACAATGAGTACTTTGGCAGAAATTTGGATGGCTATTGCAAGGTGGAGCTTAACTCTTTGGAAAAAGACTTGGAAAAGTTTAAGGAGTTTGTAAGAAACGAAGAAGAGGTTGTGGAGTGCTACACTATAACTGGGGATTATGAATTTTTCGTACACTTCTTGACTAAGGATACTAAGTCTTTGGAAGATTTAATTTTTAAGATGAGAAGTTTAGGGATTATTAAAAGGTCAAATACTCAAATAGTTTTATCTAAGCTCAAGTCTTGATTTTTAAGCGCTAAGACTTATGGGGAGTATCTATTTTAAATAGGTTATAAGGCAAAAGAGAAAGGCATGAGATTGAAACGATACGAGAAGAAATTTTTAAGTTTGGATAGAGGGGAAACTATCTCTTATATAGAGGCGGGATTAGATGAGTCGGCAGATATTATTATTTTAGTGCATGGCAATTATAGCGACTCGACCTTGTTTTTCCCTCTAATAGAAAAGTTGGAAGCAGAATGTAAAGTCTATGCGATAGATCTAAGGGGGATGGGCGATTCGACCTATAATAAAAAGGCTACAAGTGCCAGGGCCTATTCCAAGGATGTAGTAGATTTTATTTACAAGAAAAAAATTAAAAATGCCCTTCTTTTAGGATGGTCATTTGGGGGCGGGGTTTGCCTTGAAGCAGGAGCAGATTTGGGAGATTTTATAAGGGGAATAATTTTACTATCGCCCATGCATGCTGATGGATTTAAGATGCCCTTTATGCAACCTTTTACTTTTTCTAAATATGCAAGGGCAATTTTTCCTATGCAGATGTCTTTATTGGATTCTTTTAACATCTTTCAAGAGATTAAATATCTTATGCCTGATAGACAGATGGCAGAGAGTTTTTTTAAAGAATTGATGTTTAATGCCAAAGAAGTGGATGAGGAGTATATGGAGATTTGCCTCGATGCTCTGTATAAGCAAAGAAATAATATAGATATGGCAGAGGCGCTTTGCTCTTTTAATATTTCCAGAGAAGACGGGGCATATAAGGCTAGTAGAAGAATAAATTATATAAAAGTACCCATTGTTCAATTCCATGGCCACAAGGATGTTCTAGTGCCTTTTTATGAAGTAAGGGACAAGGTCAAGCTCCTAGGGAAAAAGACAAGGCTTATAGAGTTTGAAAATTCGGGTCATTGTATAATAAATGATGAGTTGGACAAGTTGCTTGTAGAAATAAGAAATTTTATTTTAGCGACAAAAATAAAAAATAGAGCATATATCTAAAAATACAAATTTTTAGCAAGTTTAAATGCTGAAAATTTGTATTTTTTGTTGCTTATAGCTAATTTTTTATACTCTATAAAAATTTATGTAAAACCTTTATAAAGTATAAAAAATCCCCTCAAAAGAGGGGAGGGTTAGTAATTAAATTATTTAAAACTTATTTTAAAGACCAGGGACCAATCTTTGGAATCGATGATTTCTATTTTTCCTGCGTGAATTTCTACTATTTGCTTTACAAGGGCAAGCCCCAAGCCATGGCCACTTATTTTGCTAGATCTAGATTTGTCAATTCTATAAAAGGGCTTGAAGATATTTTCCTTTTCTTCATCTGGGATTGAGGGCCCGTCATCTTTTATATAAATTTCTTTTGTATTATCTCTTTGTATGGTTTCGACTTCAACCTTGCCTTTTTCTAAACTATATTTTATTGCGTTTTCTACAAGGTTGTAGACCATTCTATAAATTAGAAGATCAGAGCCTTTGAGGGTGAAATTGTCTCCCTTTTGGATTAGGGATATGGATTTTTTCTCGGCTAAACATTCAAGATCTGTAAAGACTTCTTCAACTAGGGGAGCTATGTCTATGGGGTCTTTTCTTGGCAATCTTTGAGCTTCGCCTATTTGTAAGAGCATACTTATTAGCAGGTTTAATTTTTCGGTTTCTTCGCCGAGATTATTTATTAGATTTTTGTAGGAATTTATATCCATATTTTCAGACTTGCTATAATCAATTTGAGCCTGCATGAGAGCTAGTGGAGTTTTGAGTTCATGGGCAGCAGCTGCTTGCAAGCTTCTTTTATCTTCAAATGCGGCGGCCAAACGCTCTAGCATCTTGTTAAAAGATTGGGCTAGGATTTTAAATTCTTTTATTTCATCCTCGTTTACATAGGATGTGGTGAGATTTTCCATTTGAATTTTTTCTATATTCTCTGAGAATTTTTGCAGAGGTCTTAGGGACTTGCCCGATATATAGTATGCCAAAAGTCCACTTAAGATTGAAACTCCACCTGTGATAAGCCATCCTCTTACAGAAAATAGAGATTTGCTTTTATAGATTTCATTGGAAAGATTTTTAATAAATTCTCGCATCACTTCTGGTGGAAATTCTATATAAAGGCTGTCATTTGGAGAAGGATTCTTAGTGTCTAGAGAATAGGATGTGATATATCCACCTATGGAGTCGATGTAGGAGGAACCAGTCTTAAACATGAGCAGGTTCATGCTTATGCAGGAGAGGGCTATCAAAAAACTTGTAAGCAGAGTGATTCTCCATTGTAAAGATAGTTTATTCATGCCTTCCTCCTATTTGGTAGCCCAAACCCACCTTGTTTTTAATGGGGTCAAAACCCATGGCTTCTTTTAATTTTTTTCTAAGACTTGACATGTGAACTCTTATTGAATTAGAAAAGGGATCGACACTGCCATCCCAGACGTGTTCTATCAATTCTTCTTGACTTATGGGTCTTTCTAAATTCAAAAGCAAGTATTCCAAGATGCCCCTTTCTTTTCTTGTAAGGGATATGATCTTATCCTTATAGCTAGTTGTCCTATTTATAGTGTCAAATTTCAAACCTTGGTAGCTCAAATTCTTATCCTTTTGTATGAACTTTCTCCTAGTGAGACTTCTGATTCTAGCTTCTAGCTCCTCAAGATGAAAGGGCTTAGCCATATAGTCATTGGCTCCCGCATCCAAACCCTCCACCTTATCATCAATCTGACTTCTAGCAGATAGGATAATTACGCTTGTTTGCCTATTGTGGCTTCTGAAATGCCTAAGCACATCCATGCCATCGCAACCGGGCAGGTTTAGATCAAGTACTACGAGATCGAAATTTTCGATTTCTAAAATTTCTATTGCCTCATTTCCGTCTGAGCATTTGTCAACCTCATAACCAGACTTTTGCAGTGATTTTACAATTGTGTTTAAAAGTTTTTCTTCATCTTCTATAATTAAAATACGCAAAAAACCACTTCCTTTTTAATATATTGAACTTAAAAATTTTTTGAAAATTAAGTTAACTAATTATATAATAGCTTAGCAAAGTTAAATAAAGTTTTTGTTAAGATTTAGCTTAACAATAATTTTATATATGATATTGTATCATTGTCTCAAGCTTATAAGAAAGGGTGAAAAAAAATTAGTTCAAAAGTTAAAACAACTATTCAATTTCTACTTATGATACTTGGAATCGCCATGGTGGTCTTCGGACTTTATAGAGGCGAGGGCGATACTGTTTTGCAAAAAGCGATAAAGCTGTGTTTGGAGTGTGTTGGAATTGGATAAAAAGTCAGGTCTCATATCTCAAACAATAGCCAAATTCAAGCTTTTGATCCAAGCAGTAGCAACGATTTTGACTAATATACACTTGCCTAATTTCTTAAAAGGCGAAATATATAGGGGAAGATTTAAAAAAGTTTGTGTGCCGGGCTTGAATTGCTATTCTTGTCCGGGTGCAGCTGGAGCTTGTCCAATAGGAGCCTTCCAGGCTGTAGTGGGTTCCTCAAAATTTTCATTTGCCTACTACATCACAGGCTTTTTAATTTTGCTTGGCATGCTTTTGGGAAGGTTTATTTGTGGATTTATGTGTCCATTTGGGTGGTTTCAAGACCTTGTCCACAAGATTCCAAGCAAGAAATTTTCGACTAAAAAGCTCCATTACTTGAAATATTTAAAATATGTGATATTTCTTGTAATGGTCTTGGCACTTCCCATCCTTGTTACTAATGAACTTGGCATGGGCAATCCCTTCTTCTGCAAGTACCTCTGCCCACAAGGGGTACTGGAAGGAGCAATTCCCCTATCAATTAAGAATGCTGGCATAAGGGCAGCTCTTGGGAAACTTTTTTCATGGAAACTCTCCTTACTAATTGCTGTCCTGGGCTTTAGCATTTTTACTTATAGACCATTTTGTAAATTTATATGTCCTCTAGGAGCCTTTTACGCAGTTATGAACAAGTTTTCATTTTTGCAAATGTTTGTAAATGAAAAGTGCGTTTCTTGCGGCAAATGTAAAAGGGTTTGCCCCATGGATGTAGATGTTGTCAAAAACCCAAACTCAGCAGAGTGTATAAGGTGCGGAGTTTGTATAAAATCCTGTCCTACTAAGGCGATAAGCTATAAATATGGACTTGGAGTTTTGAAGTGTGAAAAGGCTGATAAAAAGCCTTGATATAAATAAAAGTTAAACTAAAAGGAGAAAATTATGAAAAACATGACAGGTAAGAAAAGATTTATAGCAGGAGCTCTTGCTCTAATAATGGCAGCAAGTCTAGCAGGATGTGGCAAGAACAAGACTACAAACAAGGAGCAGGCAAATCCTCCAAAGCAAGAAGAAAGCCAAAAGGATGAGGCTAAAAATGTGGAAGAAGTAAAGAAAAAAGTTCAAGAACTTCTAAATGAAGAAAATCAAATCATGGAAAGGGATAAGGAACTTTGGGACAAGCTATTTGCAAAAGTTGACAAAAAAGCAGATCTTGAAAACAAAGATGATTCCTATGCGGGATTTCTTTTCAAAATTATAGACAAATACAAGGACAATTTCACTGAAGAAGAACTTAAAACTCTAAAGAAGAGTGCAGAAGAAATTCAAAAGTTGGACGAAGAAGTTGCCCTTTATGAAAAAGATTTAAAGGAAAATATAGAAAGCAAGTCTGAAGAAGCCATGGCAGATAAATTCCCAGCCTTCAAGGGACAAGATTTAGACGGAAATCCGGTTGATGAAAGCATATTTAAGAAAAATGCAGTAACTGTTGTGAATTTCTGGTTTAATGGATGCGCTCCTTGTGTAAAAGAACTTCCAGAATTGGAAAAGTTAAATCAAGAACTCAAGGCTAAGGGAGCTGGCGTGATAGGCATAAATACGGAAACACTTGATGACAACAAAGGAAAAATAGAAGAAGCTAAGCAAATCATGAAAAAACAAGGAGTTCAATATCCAAATATCACTTTTGAATCTTCTAGTGATGCAGGAGCTTTTGCCCTTAAAATAATGGCATTTCCAACTACAATTTTAGTAGATAGAAATGGCAACATAATAGGTCAACCTCTACTTGGAGGCATTGACCAAAAAGAAAATTATGACAAGCTCATGAAAGCAGTCGATGAAGTTATAGCAGCCGATCAAAAATAAAGACTAAATATGTACCTCTAAATCCAAATTGAACTGACCATCAGAAGTTGGACTTAAAAACCAACTAAAGGAGGTCAGTTCAAATGGATATGGGGGTATTTTTTATTTGTAAGATAATAGAAAAATCTATTATAGGCGGGATTTATCTTATCTTAACTTGACACAATGATATAAGGAGATTTAATTGTAAACAATCTTTTCTTCTTAAAATAATCAGACTTTGATTAAATTATCTTGTAATATGCTCTGCTACTTAATTTGTAATAAATCAAATACAAGAGAGCAAAAATTACAAAGCCTATTATAAATGATGTAATTTTTAAGCTATCATTTACAACACCGAGCATGACGAAGATGTTAGAGATTATTTTAAAGGCAAAGGTCACATGGGTGCCTGCCACAATCAAAGGCAGGAAGAAAAACACTGAAACTTCTTTATCTATAGTCTTTTTAATTTTCCCTTCTCCAATACCCAATTTTCTGAGTGCTTTATACTTATTTTTGTCTGCAAAACCCTCTTGTATCTGCTTATAATAAATGATTAGGCCAGTCGCCACCATAAATATAAGACCCAAGAAAATTCCTACGAAAAATATTGCCCCGTAGAGTTTGCAGGTTTCTAAGAGAAAATCATCATGAAAGCCTATGCCAAATTCATTTTGGATATCCTTAGTTTTTTCCTTAAAAATAGCCATATCATCATTACTTAAATCGAAATTATATACACTTACTATTTTATTTCCATCTATGTTTAGATTTTCATCCAAGTTTTTAACGACGATATAATAAAAATCAAACAGGTAGGATAGAATCGACGTATTTCCAGAATTTTTATATGGATAATCCATAAGATTTACTTTTTTAATAAATTTTTTGCCTTTGATATTAAGTTCTGAAAAATCGGCTAATTTAGAATCTTTATAAAGTAAAAACTCTCCATCTTTTAGCTTAGAAGCTTCCGATATTGAACCGTCGTGTGATTCTACAACTATCCCCATGGCCTTATCATCAATTTTTTTTGGATTTTCGAAGGCGTAACTTTTTCTCATAGCCTTAAAGGTTTTTCCATCTTTTTCAAAGGCAAGGATGACATTCTTGTAGTCTTGAATATTTTTTGCGTGTAAATTATTTTCTTTGATGATTTTTTTAACCTGATCTATTGAATATGCATCGCCCGAATTTATGCCTACGTCTCTTGGATATTGCCTTGCTGCCATATCATCGACACTCCTTATAAGGGCTATGGCTGAAGATAATAAAATAATGGCAGCTGTAGACATTATTGTAATAGAGGCAAGGCCCTTGGCATTTGACCTTAATCTGAAAATCAAACTTGATATAGATATAAAAGATTCTGGTTTGTAATATGATTTGGACTTTTTCATTATTTTTAAAACCACAATTGAAAGTGAAGAGAACAAGAAAAATGTTCCAATCATTACAAGGACAACCGCCAAGAAAAAGTATGAAATAGTTTTTAAAGGATTGTCTATAGTCTGGGCTATAAAATATCCATAACCAATCAAAACTACTGCGATAATTGCACTTATAACCATTCCCCTTGGTCTTTTGAAGGTCTTTTCTTCCTTAAATAGCTCAAGTAATGATTTTCTTCTAATTTTTATAACTCTAGTTAGTAGAATTAAAAATGAAATGGATGCAAAGACTACAATTGATATAAAATAAGAACTTGGACTAAAATGTATTGAAAAATCCGCATGGAACTTCATAATTTTCAAAAACATTGACTCAAGCAGTTTATAAATAAGAGTTGATGACAAAAGTCCGACCAAAATCCCAAGGGTTGATATTATAAAACTTTCAAAAGCCAAAATCTTTGAAAGTTGTTTTTTATCCAGCCCCAAAATTGCATAGAGGGAAATCTCCTTTAGTCTTTTATTTAATAAAAACCCATCAGAATAATATAAAAATATCAGAGAAAATATTCCTATTAGGTAAACTGCAATCTGAAGTACCAATCTCACACTTGTAATTTTGTAAAATTCATCTAGGCTGGGTGAATTTATCAAAAGCAAAATCGAAGTCAATGAAAATACCATAAAAGAAAAAATCAAAATATATGGCAGATAGACTTCCTTATTTTTTCTAATCCCATCTAGGGCAAGGCGCTTAGTGAGTTTCATTTTTAGCCGCCCTTAAAAAGTTTAGTGAATCCGATATCCTCTTATAAAACTTTTCACTAGTATCATCTGCCTTGTAAATTTCATTAAAAATCTTGCCATCTTTTATAAATAAAACTCTCTTAGCAAAAGACGCTGCAATATTTGAGTGGGTTACCATAAGGATGGTATTTCCATCATTATTTATTTTTTCGAAATACTTTAGCAAATCTTCACTTGATGACGAATCTAATTGGCCTGTAGGCTCATCTGCTAAAATTATTTTAGGATTTATTATAAGAGCCCTTGCTACAGCTACCCTTTGCTTTTGTCCGCCAGATATTTCTGCCGGATACTTATGCAAAAGTTCAGCAATACCAAGCTTATTAACAATAGCTATAAGCTTATCTTCAAAATCATCTGGATTTTCTTCCCTTAAAACCAAAGGCAAGAGGATATTTTCCCTCACATCAAAATTATCTAAAAGATTAAAATCTTGAAAGATATAGCCAAAATTATCCCTCCTAAAATCTGACTTTTCCTTATCGGATAAGGACAAAATTTCCTTTCCATCAAGGAAAATTTGTCCGCTAGTTTCCTTATCAATTAAGGAAATGATATTTAAAAGTGTGGTCTTTCCTGATCCAGACTCGCCCATGATGGCTACAAAATCCCCGTCTTCGACTTTCAAATTTACATCTTTAAGGGCACTTACTGCATTAGCCGAATTTTCCTTATAAATTTTTTTTAAGTTTTTTATTTCTAACATTTTTTCACCTCTCATAATATAATTATCAAGGCTTTACAAAAATAAGTCCCTTTGTCCAGCTTACAAAGAGACTTATTTTCTTACAATTTTGTAAGTTTTGGAAAAAATATCAAAACTTTTGTGAATTTCCCCTCTTTTGATTCGATTTTAATACCTAAATTTAAGTCATCACCAATTGATTTTACAAGATATAAGCCAAGTCCAGTTGAAGAACCAAATTTCCTGCCATTTTCACCTGTATAACCCATTTCAAAAACCCTTGGCAAGTCAGTTGCCTTAATGCCAATCCCATTATCTTCTATGATAAGTGATCCATTTTCAAAATATATTTTTATCTTGCCACCTGTTTTCGTATATTTTAAAGCATTGTTTAAAAGCTGACTGATAATAAAGCCTAGCCATTTTTCGTCAGTTACAGTCATAAAACCAAGGTCGCCAACATCCAAGCTTATTTTTTTGGAAATGAAATCATAAGATTTCTCCCTAATTATTTCCCTAACTAAGGAGTCAATTACAAGGCTCTTAAAGACATAGTCGTTGGTTTTTGAATTAAATCTCACAAATCCAAGGAGAATGTTTAAATATTCCTCAATCCTCTTATTATTTTTTCTAAGTTGGTCAAAGTCAGGCGATGAATCAGCTAGGACTAGGTTATTTTCGGCTATCGGAGTCTTTATCTCATGGATCCACAGACCATAAAAATCCTTCATATCGCCTTCCATATTATTATAGGAAAGCAAAAGGGATTTGTATTTTTTATCGAGATTTTCAAATTCATCTAGGATTATTTTTTCCCTCTGACTTGGATTTTTTGAAATTTCTACAAAAGTGGGGGCATCTTGGTTAAAATACTTATAAATAAAATAGGCTAAAAAAATAAAAAAGTTTATCAAAAATCCATAAAAGATTGGAAATTTTTCTAAGTCAAAACTCAAGAAAACCAACAAATAAGTAAGGTTAATTATAATAAAAAAAATAAAAGACACCTTATTTTCTTTCAAAAAATTCCTAAGCTTCAACATAATAACCGAGTCCTTTTTTGGTCTTTATAAAATCAATGGCGCCAAGATTTGACAAAGACCTTCGCAGTCTAGAAATATTGACTGTAAGGGTGTTGTCATCTATATAAATATCTGTGGCCCACAAACTTGTCATTAGCTTATCCCTCGAAACAACAATTCCCTTATTTACCATAAGAGTTTCTAGGATTTTAAATTCATTTTTAGATAGGCCGAGACTTTTTTCTCCAAGTTTAACCGTCATGGACTTTAAATTTAGGATTAGTCCCCTAATTTCAAGACTAGATAGATTTTCCTTATAATCGTAAGTCCTCCTTAAAAGCGCCTTGATTTTTGCTAGCAAAAGATCTATTTCAAAGGGTTTACTCACAAAGTCATCAGCTCCCATTTCCATGGCCATTATTTTATTCATTGTATCTTCTTTAGATGATAAAAATATTATAGGCACATTTGAAATATCACGAATCTTTCTAGTCCAAAAATATCCATCAAAATAAGGAAGGGTGATATCCATTACTACAAGATTTGGTCTTTCAATCTTAAAAATATCAAAAACCTTTTCAAAATCATGGGTAAGGATAGTTTCAAAACCCCATTTCTCAAGCTCATTTTTTAATTTTTCTGAAATTATCTTACTATCGTCAACTATAAGTATCTTAAACATAGAATCTCCTAAAAATATTATAGCACAAAATATTTCAATCCCAGAGAGGATGAGAGTGCGAGATTTATCTAGTTCAACTGAGTTTTATAAAGTTGTAGATAGGTTATTTTTTCTTTAAGCATTAATAGGTGGCTTAGCTATAAAAGCTCTTGAAACATAAATAAATGACTTCAATAATAAAAAAGACCGGAAACATTTTAGCAAATTGGTATGGGTAGGTTTCTTTAAAACTTTTCATGAAGAAATCTATTTCGAAAAATTGGGCTGCAAATTTTACAAATTTTACAATTTTTTATAAAAAACAAATAGCCTATTGAATTATGACACTGTGTCACTTATAATAATAAGAAAATGACACAGTGTCATCGGAGGTGTTAAGATGAAATCTAAAAATACATTTGACAAGAAAGAACTTTTAGAAATAGCTGGACTTGTTTGGATATTTGCAGGCTTTATGGTTATGAAGGTGGGAATAGAGGCCTACTTTAAACTAAAGGCAAATGCTCTTTTCTATATTCCGATAATTATTTTAGTATTTGGCATTTTCTATTTTGCGATTTTTAGAAAGCTGGTTAATAAAAATTTTAAAAGGATAGCTGATTTGGAAA
Source organism: Peptoniphilus sp. GNH (assembly GCA_021307325.1). Lineage (NCBI taxonomy): Bacteria > Bacillati > Bacillota > Tissierellia > Tissierellales > Peptoniphilaceae > Peptoniphilus > Peptoniphilus sp. GNH. The sequence goes on from CP089931.1 coordinate 1,751,574, forward strand.
AAGAGCGGAGGAAATTTTTAAACTTTATGGACAAGAGGAGTTATTTGACAATGGCTATAATGATGAGTAGTGGAATTTTAATTAGAAAGCTACTTCATCTGCCTGATTTGTTCTTCTTTACCCTTTATACGGGGATTGGAGCTGCCTTATTTGTTGCTGGAGTAAGCGAAGTGGTTAAGACTAGATTGGAGATTTGATATGGCGAGTGAAACTTTTTACAATTTAAGCGAAGACAAGAAGGAGAGGATAATAGATTCTCTTAAAAGGACTTTTACTAAAAAAAGTATTTTTGAGGCAAGTGTCAGGGAAGTGGTTGAAGATTTAAATATTGCAAGAGGAAGTTTCTATCAGTATTTTGAAGATTTAGAAGATGCTTATTTTATGATTTTGGACATGGAAACTGTGGATATTCACCATTTGTTTCAAAAAATTTTAAGAGAAAACGAGTTTGATATTTTTAAATCCCTTGAAATATACGCAAAGGACTTGAGTCGGATTTTATTTGAAGAAGAAAATTATTCTATATATAAAAATAGATTTCTCCATTGGACTTGTGAGTTGGAGGGCAAGTGGCAGAAGTATAAAAAAGAAAAGTCTAAAAACATGGATCTTGAAAATTTTTACATGGATGAGAGGATTCATTTTATAAAGGCGGTAGTCCATGACTTGATAGAAAGAAATTATATAGAAAAATGGACTAGAGAGGAATTTTTAGATAAATTTGAAAACTATATAGCTTGGTTAAAAGGAGGAATAAAATGGGATTAGGAGAAAGTTTATTTGATCTTACTTATTTGATACTTGCAATAGGTATGGGAGTGAGGTTGCTTTTAGAAAAAAATAAAAACGCAAAATTATTTGGTCTTATGGCTGTTGTTTTAGGAGGGGGAGATGCCTTTCATTTAATTCCAAGAGTCATATCTCATATGAGTCCTTTGGGTTTTGAAGCTCATGAGCTAAGTCTTTCTTATGGAAAAATGATTACAGGTATAACTATGACAATATTTTATCTGCTATTTTATTTTTATTATAGGGAAATCTCAAAAGACAAAAATGATATGAAAAAATGGACTATAATTATCCTTTCAGTAGTTAGGATTATCCTAGTCATCTTGCCGCAAAACAAGTGGTCAAGTGGTGGCAGCTATACTATGGGTTTGGTGAGAAATATTCCATTTTTAATAATGGGAATTTTATTAATAGTCTGGTCTTATAAAAATAGAAGGACAGAAGGCCTAAAACACATGGGGCTTTTAATATTTTTAAGCTTTTTATTCTACCTTCCAGTGGTCATTTGGGTAGATAAGATACCCGCGCTTGGCTCGCTTATGGTGCCAAAGACTCTAGCCTATATATTTATAGTCTGGGAAGGCTTTAAATACTCTATAAAAGATTTTAGCCCTGACAATTTATTTAATATGTCTATAACTTACGCAGTGATGGGCCTTTGTGCAGGAGTATTTTATAGAGAATTTACTAAGTATTATGCTTTCATAAAAATAACCCACTTAGGCAAGATGCACGTTCACACTCTGGTCTTGGGGATGCTAGTAATGGCAGTTTTTTATTTACTTTCAAAAAACATGAATCAAGCAGAAATTGAAGATTTAAAAAAGCCTATTATCATCTATAATGTTGGGCTAGTCTTTACAATGGCAAATATGATGCTACTAGGAATCTATGAAGTGGTATCTGAAGGGAGCCAAACATTAAATAGCAGTGCCATGGAGGGCATATCTGGGCTAGGACATATCATCTTAGGCTTTGGACTTTTATACACTCTTTTAAAGCTAAAAAAACTATCTGTTAGATCGATTAAAATATAAATAAGTAAAAAGCGTTGTAAAATTTCAAAAATTGACCCTTGTTATTTTAAGAATTTCTTAGAAAGTTTTTAATTTTTTCTTTTGATTTGCTTGATATAATCCAAGACATAGATATATCTAAATGAAACTTGAGGAGGAAAAAATGAAAAGAAATTTTAAAAGAAAAATAGGTTTAATTTTTCTAATATTCTGCCTAGTTTTAGGCTTATATGCCTGTGAGAAATCAAATGCTTCTGATTATTCACAAGAATTGGTATCTTACGAAGATGTAAAAAAAGAATTTGCTCAAACTGTAAAAGAGTTAACTTGGCCAGAAGGATATGAAGTGCCGAAAGAAATCGACCAAGAAAAGGACGACTCACAATATGAAAAAGGATTTGGAAACACGAGAGCAAGCCTATATTGGGAAATTGCTTGGGAAAGAGAATGGCTAAACACCTACAAGAGTGACTCTGAAAGAGCGAAAAAAGCCTTGGAAGAACTTGAAAAGGCAAAATCAATGCCCTATATGTCAGCTGAAAAGTGCGATGATGCCACAAGAGATGCCTTTTCGAAATATCTAGAACAGGCAAAAAATGGGGACCCATCTGGCTTTGAAGAAAATATCAAGCTAAATGCTCCTGAATAATTTAATATAAAAATCAAAAACTCCTAGCTTAAACTAGGAGTTTTTAATAGATTTAGATTTTATTATTTAATTTTAGTTTTCAAATCGGCAAGCAAGTTTTCCAGCTTGGGTTTCATTTCTTCTATCACATCTGAGGTCATAGGATTTTTTATCTTACCAATTTCTATTAGGTCAAAGAAAGCCTTGGAGCCGCCAGCCTTGCAGAGGGTAATGTATTCTTGCAAAGTTTTGTCCTTATCTTGTAGATATTTTAAAAGATATTGGAAGGCGCAAACTTGTGCCAGGGTATAGTCGATATAATAAAGAGGCGAGGTGAATATGTGCATTTGACCGAACCAGTAAGTGCCCTTATTTAAAAAGTCATTGTCATAATTAAGATCGGGTTGGTAGGTCAATTCTAGCTCTTTATACTTGGCTTTTCTTTCTGCAGGACTCGCATTTGGATTTTCATAAACCCATTCTTGGAAATGGTCCACTGTAACTCCGTATGGCAAGAAGCAGATGGCGTCTTTAAGAGCAGAGTATCTGAACTTATCAGCATCATCAAAAAACTTTTCCATCCAGGGCCAAGTCAAAAATTCCATAGACATTGAATGGATTTCACAAGCCTCATAGGTAGGCCAAATATATTCTTCGATTTCTTGATATTGAGACATATAGTTTTGGAAAGCATGGCCAGCTTCGTGAGTGATGACATCTATGTCCCCCTTGGTTCCGTTGAAGTTTGAGAAGATAAAGGGGGACTTATATTTATCAAAAGAAGTACAGTAACCTCCGCCCCTCTTTCCGGGAGCAGCCACTAGATCCATTAAGTCATTGTTCACCATGAAATCAAAAAACTCTCCAGTTTCTTTCGAAAGCTCCCTATACATGAGCTTGGCATTTGAAACTATAAAGTCCTTATCTCCTTGTGGGATGGGATTGCCGCCTTTAAATTCGACAGGCCTATCATAAAATTTAAAATCATCTCCCAAGCCAATATCTTTTGCTTGGTCTTTTCTCAGTTTCATAGCAAGAGGACTTATATTTTTTAAAATCTTTTTTCTGTAAAGGGCAGAGTCATCTCTGTCATAGTCAGTCCTGCAAAGCTCCTTATATCTAAAGTCTATATAATCCTTGTAGCCCAGAGCCTTAGCCATTTGGTCTCTAGTTTTTACCATCTCATCATAGATAGAATCAAGCTCGGCTTCATTTTTTTCAAACCATGCCCACTTGGCATCATAAGCCGCCTTTCTTCTTTCTCTATCGACATCTTGAAGTAGAGGTGCCATTTGAGTTAGTGTATAGGTCTTTTTTTCAAATTCTATTTTGGAATTGGCAAGCAGATTTTGATATTTAGAAATAAGGGCATTTTCCTTTTGCATAAAGGGGATGGCATCCTCTTTTAAAACAAGAGAACAATCCAAAAGTTTTAGATAGTGATCTCCGATTTGTTTTCTTATATCTTCTTTGAATTTGGAATTTAAAACAGCTTTTGCAAATTCAGAGTAAAGATTTCCGAAAATTGGTCTTGCTTCATTGAAAAAGTCCTTTTCTTTATCATAAAATTCATCATTTGAATTTATTGAATTTCTAACTTCGGAAAGACCTGCCATGGTGTTTAGGTCTTTTGAAAAAATAGAAAATTCCTTTATCGTCTTTATAGTCTCATCAGCAGACTTTGCTTCATTTATTTTTTTTATAAAATCTTTGTAAGTAGCCTTGACCTCATCCAAATCGGGTCTTACATAAGGCATATCATTAAATTTCATTTACTTCCTCCTTGTCATATATCATATTTTATATCTTAGTTTATGGCTTTAAAATTTTCAATAATTTTAACAACCGCAAAAAGCCCAGCATGAAAATAAAATAAGTTTTTAATTATTACTTTCACAAAAACATCATTGATAGAAATTATTATAACATGAGCATTTTCACCTTGTGATTTCTATAAAGAAAGTATTAATTAAGAAATATCTTTCATTTGGTTTGAATGCATGACCTTAATGTGCTAAAATAAATTATCAAAAGTTAATAAAAAGATAGAAGAAACTTCATAGTAAATTGACATTAATGGCAGGAGATTATAAAATTATATGAAGACTATCATCCAGGATTGTTTGCTGGTTATCGCTAGGAACGATTCTATTTTTTTATTAATTGAGTCTATGGCGATAGACTTGAAAACACAAAGTGTAGAGTTTATACCTTCTAAGCTCTATACAGAAACTAGAATGGAGTAAAGATGGAGAAAAAGAGATTACTGGATATCAAAGGTTTATCGACAGCTTTCAGAATTGATGGAGAATATTATGATGCTGTTGATAATTTGAATTTATCCTTATATTCTGATGAAATATTGGCCATTGTCGGGGAATCGGGTTGCGGTAAGTCGACTGTCGCAACTACTATAATGGGACTTCATAATATGAACTACACCAAGGTGGATGGTCAAGTGGTTTATGATGGTAAAAATCTTCTAGATTTTAATGAAGACGACTTCACTAAAATCCGTGGAGGAGAGATAGGAATGATCTTCCAAGATCCTCTGGCTTCGCTAAACCCTCTACATAGAATTGGAGCTCAAATTGAAGAGGCCTTAATCTATCATACTAACCTAAACAAAGAAGAAAGACGCTTGAGAGTTTTGGAACTTTTAAAACAAGTAGGCATAGAAAATCCTCAAAGGATTGCCAAATCATTTCCTCATCAGCTTTCAGGCGGTATGAGACAAAGAGTTGTAATAGCTATAGCCTTGTCTTGCAATCCTAAGGTTTTGATTGCAGATGAGCCGACAACCGCTCTTGATGTTACCATACAAGCTCAAATATTAGACTTGATAAGCGAACTAAGACATGAGATAAATGCGGGGATTATCTTGATAACTCACGACTTGGGGGTCGTGGCACAAACAGCTGATAGAGTAGCTGTAATGTATGCAGGAGAAATCGTGGAGCTTGCTCCTGTAAAGGAATTATTCAACAATCCTTTGCATCCTTACACCAGATCCTTGCTAAATTCTGTACCGCAAGACGATGCAGTCGGGGAAGAACTTCATGTTATACAAGGCATGGTTCCGTCTTTAAAAAATATGCCAAGAAAGGGCTGCAGATTTGCAGATAGGATTCCTTGGATTCCCAAAGAAGACCATGAAGAAAATCCAGTCCTACACGATGTGGGCAACGATCACTTTGTAAGATGTACCTGCTATAAGAATTTTCATTTTGATGGAGAGGTGGATTGATGAGCTTTCTAGAAGTAAAGGACTTAAAGGTCCACTACCCTATCAGAGGTGGTTTTTTTAATACAATTAAAGACTATGTAAGGGCTGTTGACGGAGTCAGCATAGAAGTCGAAGAGGCCAAGACCTATGGCTTAATAGGCGAGTCTGGATCTGGTAAATCAACAATCGGAAAGACAATAGTTGGACTTGAGTCCATAACAGGCGGCAAGATTTTCTTCAAGGGAGATGACGTATCTAAAAATGCTGACAAAAAGAAACTCGGATTTAATAGAGAAGTTCAAATGATTTTTCAAGATTCGGCATCATCTCTCGACCCCAAGAGAAGGGTTTTGGATTTGATTGCAGAACCACTCGATAATTTTGAAAAAACACTCACTCCCAACGAGAGAAAAATGAGAGTTTTAGAACTTTTAGACATAGTTGGCATGCCTCACGATGCCTTGTACAAATATCCACACGAGTTCTCAGGTGGACAAAGACAAAGACTTGGGGTTGCGAGGTCTGTTGCTATAAAACCCAAGCTCATAATTGCAGATGAGCCGGTTTCAGCTCTAGACTTGTCGGTTCAAGCTCAAGTTTTAAATTATATGAAAAATATCCAAGAAGCCATGGGCCTTTCTTATATATTCATCTCGCATGATTTGGGAGTTGTAAAACACATGTGCGACTACATTTACATCATGCACAGAGGAAGATTTGTAGAAACTGGCAGTAGGGAAAAGATTTACGAAAATCCGACTCATATATATACCAAGAGATTGATAGCGGCAATTCCTCAAGTAAATCCAAATAATAGAGAAGAAGTAAGAGAACACAGAATTCACGTTGAAGAAGTGTATGAAAAAGAAAAATATAGATATTATAAAGAAAATGGGTCTGTTTATGACCTCAAAAAAATTGAAGACGACCACTACGTGGCCTTAAATGATAAGGAGGATGAAAAATAATGTGGAAAACAATATTGCGTAGAGTCCTTCTTATGATTCCGCAACTTGCAGTATTGAGTATTTTCGTATTTGTACTCGCAAACTTCATGCCTGGAGATCCTTTTTCAGGAATGATTGATCCAAATACTCCACCAGAAAGAATAGAAGAACTTAGAGAAAAAGCAGGACTAAATGATCCTCTGCCAACTCAATACATTCGTTGGGTGAAGAATGCAGCAAGGGGAGACTTTGGAAGATCTTATTCCATGAAGATGCCAGTTGCCAAGCTCATAGGTAGCAGGGCACAAAACACTTTTTGGTTGGCTCTTATGTCTCTTATGTTCTTGTACTTGTTTTCGATACCTTTGGGGATATTGGCAGGAAGATATTCGGGCTCACGGCTGGATCGGACGATAAATCTTTACAACTTCTTGACTTTGTCGATTCCAGGCTTTGTAATGTATTTGGTAACCCTTTTGATATTCGGTTATAGATTGCGTTGGTTCCCCACAGGAGGAACAGTTGGACTAAATGCTGGAAGCGGATTATCTTTCGCTCTATCTAGAATTTATCATATGCTCCTTCCTTCCTTGTCCTATGCCTTTATAGCAACTACATCCATAGTTCAATATTTGAGAAATGAGATAGTAGATGCCAAGACTCAAGACTATGTAAGGACTGCAAGAGCAAAGGGTGTGCCGACAAATAAGGTTTACAGCCATCACATTTTTAGAAACTCACTACTTCCAATAGCTGCATTTTTGGGATTCCAAATAACAGGACTTTTGGGAGGCTCAATTATGATAGAAACAGTTTTTTCTTATCCAGGTATGGGAAAACTGTTCATAGAAAGCGTATTGTCCAGAGACTATTCAGTAATGACCACTTTAGTTCTTTTGTATGGTCTATTGACCCTTTTAGGTTCTTTATTGTCAGACATAATCATGACTATAGTCGATCCTAGAATAAGAATTGACTAGGAGGTGAAAAAATGTCTACAAAAGCAGAAAATAAAATAAAAAATACAGAAGAAAATGAAATAATTTCAGAAAAACCTATGGGCTTTAGGGTCATAGTAAATGAATTGAAAAATGATAAGATAGCTTTGGTATCTTTGATATTTTTATTAGTCCTAGTAGTTGGTATATTTATAGCGGCTATGGTAATGGACACCAAGAAGGTAATGCTTATAGACCTTTTCTCATCCTATGCAAGACCGGGAGAAGAAGGATTTTTGCTGGGAGCAGATAAGGGGGGCCGTTCGATTGCTGGCCAACTTATTATAGGAGCGAGAAACTCCATCCTAATAGGATTTTCAGTAACTGCTCTTACAACTATTATAGGTGTTACGGTTGGACTTATAATAGGCTATTATGGAGGGCTTGTTGACAACATGATTATGAGAGTTATTGACTTTTTGCAAATACTGCCAGTAACCCTTATTATAATAGTAATAGTGACAATCATCCCTAGATATACAATGTGGCATTTTGTGTTGATTATGTCGGGCTTCTACTGGACGGGTATAGCAAGACTTGTAAGGTCTAAGTCCTTATCCGAAGGTAGAAAGGATTATATATCAGCTGCAAAAACTATGGGTACATCTCCTACGAAGATAATGTATAAGCAAATCTTGCCAAATATTTCTTCAATAATAATAGTAGATGCGACCTTGTCACTTGCTGCTAACATAGGAATTGAAACAGGTCTATCATATTTGGGATTTGGACTTCCCATGTCCACTCCATCCTTGGGTACACTTATAAACTATGCTCAAGACCCGGAAATAATAGCTGGAAAATTGTATATATGGGTGCCAGCAGTTATCTTGGTACTTTTATTTACACTTTCAATAAACTATGTAGGCCAAGCCCTAAGAAGGGCATCGGATGCTAAACAGCGTTCAATATAAGATTTTAGCATGCTAGGCATGTTTAAAATAAAAAAAGAAAGAAGAGGAGAGTTAACATGAAAAAAGTAGTGCGCACACTTGCTACAACACTTTCACTTGCAATGGTGTTGACAGCTTGTGGTGGTGGAAGTGGGTCTAATAAAAAAGACTCAGGAGCTGCTGCAGAAGACAGTAAGAAAGAATTTGGTATAGTATTCAATGCTCCAAGCCTTGTTGTAAAAAATGAAGGCGAAGCAATTGAAGGTGGTACAGTAAACTATGGATTGATAACTGAATCACCAGTTGAAGGTATCTTTGAAGAAAACCTAAGCCAATCACAATATGATTCTTACATTCAACAACTTTATCAAGGCGGAAATCTTTATAATCTAGATGAATCTTTCCGTATAGTTTCATCTGATAAGGTTGATATCAATTATGATTTTGAAAACAATCAAATCACTTGGAAGCTCAACAAAGATCTAAAGTGGAATGATGGTACTCCTGTAACATCAAAAGACTTGGCATATTCTTATGAAGTTGTAGGTCATCCTGACTACACAGGCGTTCGTTATGACCCTTCAGAAGACGAAAGAATAATAGGTATGAAGGAATACCATGCAGGTCAAGCAGATTCTATTTCAGGTCTTGAAATGCCAGATGATCAAACTCTTGTTGTAAAATATACTAAGCTTACTCCAGCAACTCAATGGGGAGCAGGAATGAAGCCTAGCCTTATGCCATATCACTACCTAAAGGATGTAGCAATTAAGGATCTTGAATCATGCGATCAAATTCGTTTGAAACCACTTTCATGGGGACCTTTCTACATTTCATCAATGGTACAAGGAGAAAAATTCGAACTTTCAGCAAATCCAAACTGGTACAAGGGCAAGCCTGGTCTTGACAAGATTAATGTAGAAGTTCTTTCAAGTTCAAACGTTGTTGCAGCTATGAAGGCTCACAAGTATGATATCCTTTCAGAAGTACCTTCAAAGGCTGTTAACGAACTTAAAGAAGTGCCAGGATATCAAATGGTTGGCAAGGGTCAATTCTACTATTCATATCTAGGATTCGCTCTTGGACACTATGACAAGGAAAACGAAAATATAATTCCAAATCCTGATGCTAAGATGGCAAATGTAAATCTTAGAAAAGCTATGGGTTATGCTATTGACCAAATGTCAATTGCAGAAAAATTCTACAAGGGCAACAACACTCTTGCTAAGTCAGTAATACTTCCTGTATTTACAGACTTCTACAACCACGACATTGAAGGATACACTTATGATGTAGAAAAGGCAAAGAGCCTTCTTGATGAAGCTGGTTACAAGGACGTAGACGGAGATGGATTCAGAGAAGATCCAAAGGGACAACCTCTAGTAATAAAACTTGCTATGATGTCTGGTGGAGATACTGCTGAACCACTTTCACAATATTATTTACAATGTTGGGAACAAATTGGTCTAAAAGTTGAACTTTCAACAGGCAGACTAATCGAAATGAAGAACTTCTATGAAATGGTTCAAAACGAAGATCCTGAAATAGATGTATTTGCAGCTGCATGGGGCGTTGGAACAAACCCATCACCAAAGGAATCTTATGGTAATCACGCAGCATTTAACCTTTCAAGATACACTTCTGAAACTCTTCAAGAGCCAATCGACAGAATCACATCTGATAAGGCTTCAGATCCTGAATTCTTAGCTAAGGCTTACAAGGATTTCCAAAAGGCTGTATTTGATGAAGTTCCAGTTATTCCAATGCAATGGAGAAATGAATGGACAATTGTAAACAAGCGTCTTTTGAATGTTGATGCAGGTTATGGTAATGGTGCAGAAGTAACTAGCACAGGAGACTGGAAAGTTACATCTGACAAGCCGATTGAAAAATAAGACAAATAAAAAAGGACAGCCTCAGGCTGGACTACAAATAAAAAATACCGGACTTGGTTTTATTCAAGCCGGTATTTTTTATTTGCCTATAAGAGTGTGAATATGAATTTTATATAGGGCCATGTAGCCAAAATATTTCTACAAATTTTTGCATAAGTTTATTTCATCTAAATTTTTTTATAAATTTCTAAACGAGAAAATTTTCGTTTCAAAATTTTTGATAGGAATTTTTCTATTTAGAAAAACTAATTTGCTCCAAGGACACCTATTTCTTTGAAATATTTTTCAGCTCCTGGATGGAGGGGGATATTGGCAAGGTCTTTGGTAGCATTTTGAGGGCTTACTTCTCTAAGAGATGGGTTTGTCTTTTTCAAATCTTCCAAATTTTCAAAAAAAGACTTTGTGAGCCTATAAGCCAGATTCTCATCCATATCCGAGCTTGTATAAAGGACCATTTTAATTGCGGATGTTTGGATATCGCGGGCTATGCCTTCGTAGCTGGAAGCCTTTATTATATAGGTCGAGTACCAGGGGTAGGAGGCTTTTAACTTTTTCAAGAAATCATCATCAAGGCTTAAAAGTTTCATAGAGGCTGTGGAAGTAAGTTCCATAACTAGCGAGTTGGGAGCTCCGCTCATAAGCCAAAGGCCATCGAGATTTTTATTTCTAATCATATCTGCTGCCTCTTGGGGACCCATGTATTGCAAGTGCATTTTTTTTCTATCAAGACCTGCAATTTCAGCATGAGCCTTGAACTCGTCTAAACTGGTCGAGCCTGCAGCGCCTGGAGCAAAGGATAAATTTTCCAAATCTTTTATATTTTTTATAGAGTCAGAATTTTTGACCAAAATTTGATTGGGATTGTAGTAAAGCCCAAAGAGAATCCTAAGCTTTGGGTTAGGTCTTCCTTCAAATATGCCTTCTCCTTTAAAGGATTGGTAGATGATGCTTGTGACGCCCATTGAAACATTGGCTTCCTTGGAATAAATCAAGTTCAAATTTTCTATGCCTCCGTTTGATCCTTGACTTACTGCTCTTATATCTTTTAAATCTTTATTCCAAATAGATGCTATAGAAGACCCGAGCCCATAAAGAACGCCAGAAGATGAGGCGGTAGGCATATTTATAGGCGTTTTCTTTTCACATCCTGTCAAAAGCATAAGGCTTAGGGCAAGTAGAATTTTAAATTTATTTTTCATATTTCCTCCCAAAGATTATAAATGCCAAAAGGGCTAGAAGTGATATGAGATCTGTCATAAGACTTGGATGTATGAGCAAAAGTCCAATTAGCATAAGTAAAATAGAACTTATTTTTGAAAGCTCAACTCTAAAATAACCTATTGTAGCACTTGTTATCAAAAAGCTTCCCAAAAACATAGTAAGGACCTTTATTATGAAGGTAAAAGACAAGTGAACATTTGAAACCAAGTCCGGACTTAGCAAGAAAAAAAGCGGAAGTATAAATCCAGCGGCAGCAATTTTCATAGCATAGATTGACGTTTTTTTTATGTCTGAGTTTGCAATTGAAGATGCCACATAGGATGATATGGCAACTGGAGGAGTTATATTGGCAAGACAGGCATAGATAAGGCAAAACATGTGCGAGGCAATCGGATTGGCACCAGATTTTATAAGAATAGGAACTGCGATGGAAGATACAACTACATAGGCGGCGACACCTGGTACTCCCATGCCAAGTACAATTGAAACCAGCATGACCAAAAGACCGGTAAAAAAGAGGTGATTTGTACCAAGCAGGCTAATTATAAAATTGCCAGCGATGAGTCCAAGCCCTGTAAGGGATACGCTTCCTATTATAAGACCTATCATCATGCAGGAGATGCCTACGTTAAGCATGGATAGAGCTGCATCGTAAAGAGCATTAAAAATCTCAGCAAGTCCCATTTTATTTTTAGTAAAATGCGAACTCAAAATAGCTACCAAGATAGCTACACTAGATGAAAAGACGGGTGTGAATTTTAAAAGCAAAAGTCCAATTATTGTGGGAAGGGGCAAGAACAAAATCCAGTCTTTTTTGAGAGTATTTAAAAAATCGGCTTTGCTTATCTCAAAATTATTGTAGAGTTTGTTTTTCTTTGCCATGAGATGCACGCCCGTATAAATGCCAAAATAGTATATAGAAGCTGGTATGGCTGCGGCAAGCATTACATACTTATAGGGTAAGGATAAAAGCTCTGCCATTATAAAACCTGCAGCGCCCATGATAGGAGGGGTAAATTGGCCTCCGGTAGATGAAGCTGCCTCAACAGCTGCTGCGAATTCTGGATTGAAACCAGATTTTTTCATAAGTGGGATGGTAATAGTTCCAGTTGTTGCGACATTGGCAACTGCCGATCCATTTATCATGCCCAAAAGAGCAGAGGAAATTACAGCTACCTTGCCAGCTCCGCCGCAGGAATTTTTTACAAAATAGAGGGCGGTTTTATTTACTAAGTCTGAAAAGCCAGAATTTTTTAAAAAAGAACCTAAAACTACAAAAAAAAGAATGTAGGAAGAAGATGCAGAAATCCCCACACCAAAAATACCCTGAGAACCCCAGACCATATAATTTAAGACCCTTCTTAGGCTATAACCATTGTGTCCTAAGATACCAGGGATAAATCTTCCCCAAAAGGTGTAAGACAAGAAAACCATAGATAAGATAGAAATTGAGGGGGCCTTTAGATGCCCAATTATAAAAAGAAGGGCTAAAATTATTAAAGCTATCAATAATTCAGGTCTTCCTGTGAGTCCGAACATTTTAGAAACGGCCTGATATTTAAAAAAGTATAAAGAGAAAAACAAAAGGCTTAAAAAGACTAGAACAAATCTAATTCTCGGTTTAAGACTCTCGGTTTGATAAAATCCAAAACATACTAAAAATGCTGCATGAAAGATTCTTATATTCATAGATGAAGTTTTTGCAAAAAGTATTAAATAAAATTGAAATATGACAAGAAACCCGATTAGGGCTTTCTTGAAACTTATATTTGTCTTCATGTAAAAATCTCCTTTCAATTAATTGTAAAGGTCTTTGAATAAAATTTAAAGCTTTAATAATTTTTGATATAATATATTTGCAAGTAGAATCGGAGGATGAAATGGAAAATCTTATAATTTATAAAAGTACATATGGACATGCAAAAAAGTATGCGTTTTGGTTGCAAAAAATTCTAAAATGCCCCATGGTAGATCTTATAAAGATAGAAGGCGAAGAGAAAATAGACATAGCAAAATATGACAGGATTATTTTCATTTGCGGAGTTTATAGCCTAAATCTGCCGATAGTTACTTTTATCAGAGATAATTATGAGCTGATAAAGAACAAGTCTATTTACATTTTGGCTGTGGGTCTTGCTGATAAAGATGAAGAATATTTAGAGAAGCTAAAGAAGAGAAATAGAATAGAAGATTTTAAAGTCTTTTATGCTTTTGGAGGTTGGCCTGGCGAAGACATGACCATAACTGATAAGACTGCCATGAAAATTATGGCAGATGTGAGAGGCTTTTTGGAAAAAGACTTCAAGTATTGGCAAAAAATTGCTAGCAAGTATAAAAGAAAGCCGGTTGATCTTACAAGTAAAGATCAGCTAGAAGAGCTTGTAAATGATATAAAAAATGAGAAATAGCCAAATTATGGGCTTTATGGTATTATAATATCTTGACAGGGGGTTAAAGATGAAAAATACTTTAAGAAACACCATAATTTGCTTATTGATTTTTATGAGCTTTTTATATGAAGTCGGGGCTGAAAATGCAAGAGACTTTCAACCGATGTCAATCGATTTTGAACACATGGAAAAGGTTGAAGCTGGCGAAGAATTTTCAATCATGAAGTCTAGATTTTCTATCCAGATAAACATGCCTGGCAGGGAAGGCCTTATTACTAAAAAATATAATATGGTTGGCAAAAATCCGACCATTGTAGATGTTAAAGAAACTATAAATAATAAAGAAGTTGTTCTAAAGGATATTTTCGTTGCAAGGGTTAAGGCTGAAGACGGAAAAAATGCGGAATGTCATTTGATTTACAGTCCGTCCTTGACTTCAGAAGGTTTTGTGAAGCCCTATATGCTCTACAAGGGCAAGAAAATTATGGGGCCGATTTACAGATATTCTACTTATTTTGACGAAATAGAAGATAGTGTAGTCGCTGATAAGAATCCAGAAAAAGAAAATATCAAGAGAGATTCTAATAAAGATGAGACCAAGCAGGTTGAAGATTTAAAAACAGAATTTCAGCTCATGATACTTGGCAAAAACATTGGCCTTTCAAAAGAAATGGGAAGTCCCTATATAAAAGATGGAAGGACTATGGTACCTATAAGGTTGATTTCTGAAAGTCTTGGCTATGATGTGAAATGGGAACAAAAGACGAAAACTGTTGCAGTGATAGACAGATCTATTGGTAAGGCTTTGACCTTTAAAGTGGGAAGCCAACTTGTAAATCTCAATGGAAAAGAAGTGCCAATAGAAGCAAAAGATGCATTGCTTGTACCAGAGATTGTAGGAGGAAGGACTTATCTGCCGCTTAGATTTATTGTCGAAGCTATGGGCCTAAATGTCGCCTACAAACGTGATAATGGAAAGCACATTATAAAAATTTACCAATAGATGCCGGCCTTGAGCCGGTTTTCCTTATTGCATAAAAAATTTAAACTTGGCACTACAAGCATACTTAAGGGGATAATTATGAAAAAATTTAAATATTTTCAGAAAAACAAGATGACAATTTTTCTTGTAATTTTTTTAACTTTATTAAATTCATTTGGTGAGATGGGTCTTCCCAGCTTAATGGCTGTGATCATAGATAAGGGGATTGCAAGATCTGATTTAAAAGTCGTGGTAAGAACTTCTGAGCTGATGCTTATAGTCACAGTCTTTACAGTCTTGGTACGTTCATCTGCTGCGTATTTTTCTTCTAAGGTGGCAATGGGTTATGCAGCTTCTCTTAGAAATGAGCTTTACACCAAGATAAATTATATGACCTACAAGGATATGTCCTACTTTGAACCATCATCTCTTATAACTAGAACAACAGATGATGTATCCAAGGTGGAACAAATGATTTTAATGGCCCTAAGACCCATGGTGAGATGTCCCTTGCTCTTTTTGGGAGCCTTTATTATGACTTTTTCAATAGATGCTTATTTGGCAATGATATTTCTTACAATCCTTCCTTTTATGGCATGGTCCTCATTTTATATAAAAACCAAGGCACTCCCATATTTTCCAGAAATTCAAAAAAAGATGGATGCCTTAAATATGCTTTTTAGGAGAAGACTATCTGGAATTTTGCCCATAAGAGCTTTTTCCAAAGATGCCTATGAAGAAGATGAGTTTGATCGAATAAATACCGAGTACACAGAGCTTGGCATAGAAGCCGACAAGAAAATAGACTGGGCAAGAGCTATTGCCTATGTGCCTTTGGCATTTGGGATGGGGCTTTTGCTAATCTTTTGTATGAAAAAGATAAATGCATCTACTATGACAATAGGCCAGATGGTCGCCATTTGCTCGTACATGGGGCAAGGTTTCATGGCGCTCATAATGCTTATTAATTTGACCTATATGATTCCAAGTTCTACAACTTCCTATAAAAGAATATCTGAAGTCCTAGACCACGAAAATGAAAAGCTGACTGGAGACTATGTTTTAGATGAGAAAATAAAGTCGATAAGAGTTTCTAATCTTTTTTTTCATTATAGTGGGGCTGAAAGAGATGTCATATCTGATTGGAATTTTACAATAAAAGAGGGCGAAAGCCTGGGTATCATAGGGGGTATAGGCTCTGGCAAGACGACATTTTTGAAAATTCTCTTGAGATTTTTAAAGCCTAGCTCCGGCAAGGTACTAATAAATGATATAGATATAAATGACTTGGACTACAAGTCTTACAGAAGGCGACTTTCTTATGTCAATCAAGATAACTACTTCTTTACTAAAAGCTTGGGAGAAAATCTCTCCTATGCAGATAAAAGTGCAGGCGAGGCAAAATTAATAAAGGCCTTGAAGCTTTCAAAGGCTTTGGACTTTTTATCCGAAAATCCCCTAGAAGACAAGGTCATAAGAGGGGGGAGCAACTATTCTGGTGGACAAAGACAAAGACTATCCATAGCCAGGGCGCTTTCTAGAAAAGCTGATGTATATATTTTTGACGACTCTTTCTCTGCCCTAGACTACATTACAGACAGCAAGGTCAGGGAAAATTTGAATAAGAATTTGCAAGGCTCTATAAAAATTATAGTTGCACAAAGGATTGCCACTATAAAAAAACTGGATAAAATCTTAGTCTTAGACGACGGAAAACAGCTCGGCTTTGGCAGTCATGATGAACTTATGAAGACTTGCAAAACTTATATTGATATAGCAATTTCACAAGGAGAAGATCAAGAATGAAGAAAAAAGAAATTTTAAAAAATATCCTTGGTCAAATTTTCGAATACAAGCTGATCATGCTTGGAGTTTTTATAAGCTCTTTTCTTTCTGCCCTAACAGACATAGTAAATCCTAGACTACTTGGAAATATAACAGATATAGCAGTAAATGATATAAAAAACTCTGGTCAGATTGATTTGAGAAAACTATTATTTCCCATAGGTCTAGTTGTCTTGACATATCTTGGGACAGGAATATTTGATTATTTATCTTACAGATGTATAATTATCCTTGCTAGAAATTTTGTTAGAAATCTCAGAAGACAAGTGAGCGAAAAAATTGGCAAGATATCCATAAGCACCTTTGACAAGTACAGAAAAGGGGATCTGCTATCTAGGCTCACCAATGACATAGAGACCTTGGGACAAAATGTAGAAATGTTCGCAGGTTATGCAATAAATGCAATTCTAATGCTAGTGGGAGTAGCCATCATGATGATATACACCTCTGCATTTTTGAGCCTTATCTACTTTTTGGGTTTTCCATTTTTATATCTCACAGTCAAATTTATCACATCAAAATCACAAGCTTTTTTCAAGAGAAAATCCAAAGAAACTGGTGATATGGTCTCATTTATAGAGGAGTCTTTTTCTGGAGCAGATATAATAAAGGCCTATGGCTATGAAGAAGAAGCTCTAGAAGAATTTAAAGCCCATAATAAAAAGCTCTACGAGTCGTCCTACAAGGCATCTTTTATGGCTGGAATTATGCAGCCCCTATCAGTTTTCATATCAAATTTAAGCTATGTTGCAATTTGTTTGGCAGGAGGTCTGCAAGTCTTAAAAGGAAACCTTAGAGTGGGTGATGTCCAAGCCATGCTTCAATATATAAGAAAATTTTCTTGGCCTCTAGATGCCCTAGTTGAAATGTCAAGTTCCATTCAAGGCGGCTTGGCAGCTGCAGAAAGAATCTACAAGTTTCTTGGTGAAGAGGAAGAAGAAATAAGAACAGATAAAATTCAAGCCCCCATAAAAACGATTGATTTTGAACATCTGCTCTTTGCCTATGAAGACGGAAAGCCTGTAATAAAAGATTTGAATCTAAATGTAAAAAAGGGGCAGACCCTTGCCATAGTAGGACCTACAGGAGCAGGAAAGACAACCCTTGTGAGTATTTTGATGGCGTTTTATGACAGCAAAAAGGGCAGCATAAAGATAAATGGCAAAGATATAAAATCCATAGACAGAGAAAATCTCAGATCTTATTTTGCCATGGTACTCCAGGACACATGGATTTTCGAGGGCAGCATATACGAAAATATAGCCTATTCAAAAACAAATGCAACTAGAGAAGAAGTAATAGAAGCGGCAAAAAGATCATATTGCCACAGTTTTATAGAAACTCTGCCAAAAGGATATGATAGCATCCTAAAAGAAAATGGAAGCAACATTTCAAAGGGACAAAGACAACTTATCACAATTGCCAGAGCCTTTCTAAAAGATCCAGAAATTTTAATCCTAGACGAAGCCACATCTTCAGTCGATACCAGAACCGAAAAATTGATTCAAAAAGCCATGGGAAAACTAACAAAAGATAGAACGGGCTTTATAATAGCCCATAGACTCTCCACCATAAGAGATGCCGATAACATACTAGTGCTAGAAAATGGAGACATAGTAGAAAAAGGAAACCATGAAGAACTTATAAGAAAAAATGGAATCTATAAAAAATTATTTGATGCTCAATTTGCAAACGAAGTTTAAATACACCACTGATTAGCCTTAACGAAATAAATCATTTGTGAATGTAAGCAGACTTGATGAATGAGGGCATTTTAAAAATAAAAGTAAAAAGCTGAAAAATTAGCTGAAATGCTTGACTTGCATAAGTTTGAGTGTTAAACTTTATAAGTACGTTTAGGACTAGCAGACTGCTAGTCTTAAATTTGCGTAAAATTATAATAGGAGGTGCAAGAATGCCAACAATTAATCAACTTGTCAGAAGAGGAAGAAAAAAGGTTGAATCCAAGTCTAAATCACCAGCACTTGATGTAAACTACGATTCTTTAAGAAAGGTTGAAACTGATGTAAACTCTCCACAAAAAAGAGGGGTATGCGTAGCTGTTAGAACTGTAACACCTAAGAAGCCTAACTCAGCACTTAGAAAAGTTGCCAGAGTTCGTCTTACAAATGGATATGAAGTAATGGCTTACATTCCTGGAATCGGACACAATCTACAAGAACACAGTGTAGTGCTTATCCGTGGTGGAAGAGTAAAGGACCTTCCAGGTGTGAGATATCACATCGTAAGAGGTACCCTAGATACAGCTGGAGTAGATTCAAGAAGACAGGCAAGATCAAAATACGGTACTAAGAAACCGAAGAAAGCTTAATTAGAATTATACAAAAAATCGATATAGATTTTTTGGCTAACGACTAAAGTCGAGTACCAGTGAATCGACTAATAAATGGTTAAGGAGGGAAGTTATGCCAAGAAAAGGACATGTTCCAAAGAGAAAAGTACTGGCTGATCCTGTCTATGATGATGTAGTAATCACAAAACTTATAAACAACGTGATGCTAGATGGCAAGAAGGGAACAGCTCAAAGAATAGTATATGGTGCTCTTGAAACAATAAAAGAGCAAACAGGAGAAGACCCAATCGAGGTTTTCTACAAGGCATTGAACAATGTAATGCCTGTGCTAGAAGTAAAAGCAAGACGTATTGGTGGGGCTACTTACCAAGTACCAATGGAAGTAAGACCAGAAAGACGTCAAACCCTAGGACTTAGATGGATAGTAAAATTTGCAAGAGAACGTGGCGAAAAGACCATGGATCAAAGACTTGCAAAAGAAATACTAGACGCATCCAACTCCTTGGGAGCTAGTGTAAAGAGAAAAGAAGAAATGCATAGAACAGCGGAAGCTAACAAGGCATTTGCACACTATAGATGGTAAGAGGGGGATATAATGCATAGAGACGTAGATCTAAAGCATGTGAGAAACATAGGTATCATGGCCCACATCGATGCGGGCAAGACAACTACTACCGAACGTATTCTTTTCTATGCAGGTAAAATTCACAAAATAGGTGAAACTCACGAAGGTGGGGCCCAAATGGACTGGATGGAGCAAGAAAAGGAAAGAGGTATCACAATAACCTCTGCTGCTACCACAGCTCGTTGGAAGGGTTACAGGTTAAACATCATTGATACACCTGGACACGTTGACTTCACAGTAGAAGTTGAAAGATCCCTAAGGGTATTGGATGGTGCAGTTGCTCTATTTGACGCTAAAAGCGGTGTAGAACCACAATCAGAAACTGTTTGGAGACAATCAGACACCTATCATGTACCAAGAATTGCCCATATAAATAAGATGGACGTTACAGGAGCAAATTTCTTTAGAAGTGTAGACACTATCAAAGATAAGCTTCATGGAAACCCAGTTCCAATTCAAATTCCAATGGGAGCAGAAGAAAACTTCATCGGAATGATTGACCTTGTAACAATGAAGGCTGAAATTTACAAGGATGAAATGGGTAAAGAAATAGAAATCACTGACGTACCAGAAGAATACAAGGATGAAGCTGATTCATGGCATGAAAACATGATTGAAAAAGCTGCAGAATTTGACGAAGATTTGATGATGGCTTACCTTGAAGGGGAAGAAGTCACTGAAGAAATGATAAAAAAAGCCATAAGAAAGGGAACAATTGACTGTAAACTAAACCCTGTAACTTGTGGATCTTCATACAAAAACAAGGGTGTACAATTACTTTTGGATGCTATAATCGACTACCTACCATCACCACTTGATATTCCGTCAATTCACGGAACAAGCCTAGATGGAGAAGAAGATCTTGTAAGACACGCATCTGATGATGAACCTTTCTCAGCTCTTGCCTTCAAGATTGTAACAGACCCATATGTAGGAAAACTTTGCTACTTCAGAGTTTATTCAGGAACTCTACAAGCAGGCTCTTATGTATATAATGCAACCAAGGGCAAGAAAGAAAGAATCGGACGTATTCTTCAAATGCACGCCAACAAGAGAGAAGAAATCGACGAAATCCACGCAGGTGAAATTGCAGCTGCAGTTGGATTAAAAGACACTACAACAGGTGACACACTTTGTGATGAAAAGAATCCTATCATTCTTGAAAACATGGAGTTCCCAGAACCTGTAATATCAGTAGCAATAGAACCAAAGACCAAGGCATCTCAAGACAAGATGGCACTTGCACTTCAAAAATTGTCAGAAGAAGATCCTACCTTCAGGACTTATACTGATGATGAAACTGGACAAACAATAATAGCAGGTATGGGAGAACTTCACCTTGATATTATCGTTGACAGACTTTTAAGAGAATTTAAGGTTGAAGCCAATATCGGTAACCCACAAGTATCTTACAGAGAATCTATAACTAAGCCTGCAGAAGCAGAAGGTAAATATGTAAGACAATCAGGTGGACGTGGACAATACGGACATTGTAAGATTAAGATTGAACCACTTGAACCAGGTAGCGGTTTCCAATTTGTAAATGCTATAGTCGGAGGAGCAATTCCAAAAGAATTTATAGGACCTACTCAACAAGGTATAGAAGAAGCCCTAAAGAGTGGTGTACTTGCAGGATATGAAATACTTGATGTAAAAGTAACTCTATATGACGGATCTTTCCACGATGTCGACTCATCAGAAATGGCATTTAAAATCGCAGGTTCAATGGCACTTAGAAATGCAGTTGAAGCAGCTCATCCAGTTTTACTAGAACCAGTAATGAAGGTTGAAATTGTAACTCCAGAAGAATACATGGGAGATGTAATCGGAGATATCAACTCAAGACGTGGAAGAATGGAAGGTATGGAATTAGTTGCAGGAGCACAAAATGTTCACTGCTTCGTACCCCTATCTGAAATGTTTGGATATGCAACATCCCTTCGTTCAAACACTCAAGGTAGAGCAAATTATACAATGCAATTTGACCACTATGAACAAGTTCCAAACAGCATAGCTGAAGAAGTTATAGGAAAGAAAAAAGCTTAATTTTTAAGGAGGAATAAAAATGGCAAAAGGAAAATTTGAAAGAACAAAACCCCACGTAAATATAGGCACAATAGGCCACGTAGACCACGGTAAAACAACCCTAACAGCAGCCATAACCCTAGTAATGAACAAGAGATACGGCAGCGGAGAATTCGTAGACTACGCCCACATAGACAAGGCACCAGAAGAAAGAGAAAGAGGAATCACAATCTCAACATCACACGTAGAATACGAAACACCAAACAGACACTACGCTCACGTAGACTGCCCAGGCCACGCCGACTATGTAAAGAACATGATCACAGGAGCAGCCCAAATGGACGGAGCCATCCTAGTAGTATCAGCAGCAGACGGCCCAATGCCACAAACAAGAGAACACATCCTACTAGCAAGACAAGTAGGCGTACCAAAAATAGTAGTATTCCTAAACAAACAAGACCAAGTAGACGACCCAGAACTAATCGAACTAGTAGAAATGGAAGTAAGAGACCTACTATCAGAATACGACTTCGACGGAGAAAACACTCCAATAGTAGTAGGCTCAGCCCTAAAAGCCCTAGACGATCCAGAAGGAGAATGGGGAGACAAAATAGTAAAACTAATGGAAGAAGTAGACTCCTACATTGATGAACCAGTAAGAGACATCGACCACCCATTCCTAATGCCAGTAGAAGACATCTTCTCAATCACAGGAAGAGGAACAGTAGCAACAGGAAGAGTAGAAAGAGGAACAGTAAAAGTCGGCGACACAGTAGAAATCGTAGGCCTAACAGAAGAAAAGAGAAACGTAGTAGTAACAGGCGTAGAAATGTTCAAGAAAATGCTAGACCAAGCTCAAGCAGGAGACAACATAGGAGCCCTACTAAGAGGCGTACAAAGAAACGAAATCGAAAGAGGACAAGTACTAGCAAAACCAGGAACAATCCACCCACACCACAAATTCCAAGCAGAAGTATACGTACTAACCAAAGAAGAAGGCGGAAGACACACACCATTCTTCAACGGATATAGACCACAATTCTACTTCAGAACAACAGACGTAACAGGCGATATCCAACTAGCAGAAGGCACAGAAATGGTAATGCCAGGAGACAACGCAACCTTCACAGTAACCCTAATCACACCAATAGCAATGGACGAAGGATTGAGATTCGCCATAAGAGAAGGTGGAAGGACAGTAGCATCAGGCGTAGTAACAAAGCTACTAGACTAAGACAAATAAAAAACAAAATGAGCGGCGAGAGTCGCTCTTTTTTTGTATTAAAATGCATGTAATCTTAAAATGCATGTAATCGGAAAGTTATTTAATAGGCACAAATAATAAGTAGAAGCTCTTAGCTTTTTAATTACAAATACAAGTATAGATAAAATAAAAAGAACCCTGTCTTTTTACTAAAATAGACTGAGTTCTTTTAAATTTTAAAATATAAGTAGCATAGACTGAGTTTTACTTTAAAACATCACACTAGATACTAAAATTTCAACTTGCTATAATCAATGCAGTTCAATAATAAGCTGACCACTTTCTACCATGTCCCCTACATCGACAAGCAGAGATTTTATCTTTCCTGAACTTGCTGCGATTACATTTGTTTCCATCTTCATAGCCTCTATTACCATGATGGAGTCGCCCTTTTTGATTTCTTGATTTTCTTTTACTAGAAGGGCCACTACTTTTCCTGGTATAGATGCCCCGACTTCCTTTTCATTGTCAGGATCTGCCATGACTATTTTTTCTCTTTTAATTCCAGTAGATAGAGCATTCTTGTCTTCTATCTTTACGCTTCTTCTGTTGCCATTTATTTCAAAAGTTACATTTCTATAACCTTTTTCGTCCAGCTTGCCAACTTCAATCAAGCTTACTATTAGATTTTTGCCTGCATCCAAACTTATTTCTGCAGTTTCCCCCTCCATAAGACCATGGAAGAAAACATCAGAAGGCATGCCTGAAAGATCGCCATGTTTTTTCTTGAACTTCAAATAATCTTCAAATACTTTTGGATAAAGTCCGTATGCCAACAAGTCGTCCTCGCTTGCTTCCAAACCAAATTTTTCTTTGAGATAGGCCTTGTCTTTTTCAAAGTCCTCTGCATCAAGTAAAAGACCAGGACGTACACTTATTGGGCTTTGGCCCTTTAAAATCAGTTTTTGTAAATCTTTTGGAAAACCACCCAGAGGTTGACCCATCATACCTTTGAAAAATGATACAACTGAGTCGGGATAGTGTAAATTTTTCCCTTTTTCATAAATATTTTCTGGAGTTAAATCATTTTGTACCATAAAAATTGCAAAATCGCCGACCATTTTTGACGAAGGTGTAACCTTTATCAAATCTCCCAACATATCATTTACCTTTTTATACATCTCTTTAACTTCTTTGAATTTATACCCGAGACCAAAAGATTCAACTTGAGGTTTCAAGTTGGAGTACTGACCACCGGGGATCTCATACTTATAAATTTCAGTAGATCCGGCCTTCAAATCAGATTCAAACTCCTTGTAAATTGGTCGGATGCTTTCCCAGTATTTAGAAATTTCTTCAATCTTATCAAGATTCATTCCGCTTGCTCTATCAGTATTTTCAAGAGCTGCGACAACTGAATTAAGAGCAGGTTGAGATGTAAGACCAGACATGGAGTTTATAGCCAAATCGACTATATCAACACCTGCTTCAGCAGCCATCAAGACGCTGGCAACGCCATTGCCTGTGGTGTCATGGGTGTGGAGGTGGATAGGTATGGATAATTCATTTTTCAAGGCGGCTATTAGCTTTCTAGCGGCATAAGGCTTTAAGAGGCCCGACATATCCTTGATGGCAAAAATATTTGCTCCAGCCTTTTCTAATTCTTTGGCACCTTTTATATAATAATCTAGACTGTACTTGTCTTTTTTTTCATTTAGAATATCGCCAGTATAGCACATGGCAGCCTCGGCGATTTTTCCATTATTTCTGACTTCATCTATGCTGAGGCGAACATTTTCGATCCAGTTTAAGGAGTCGAAGATTCTAAATATATCAACACCTGAATCAGAAGCTGCTTTTATGAATCTCTTTACTACGTTGTCTGGATAATTTTTGTAGCCGACAGTATTATTGCCCCTTATAAGCATTTGTGTGAGAATATGGGGAATAGCCTCTCTTAATTTTCTAAGTCTTATCCAGGGATCTTCATGCAAGAATCTGTAAGCCACATCAAAAGTTGCCCCACCCCACATTTCAACAGAGAATAACTCTCCCATAAGTGAGTCTGTGGCAGCTGCTATTTTTAAAAGGTCTAGAGTCCTTACCCTTGTAGCCATTAACGACTGATGAGCATCTCTCATAGTAGTGTCTGTTATCAGAAGCTTTTTCTGTTCTAAAATCCACTTTGAAAACTTTTCAGCTCCCAGCTTGTCGAAAATTTGCTTGCTGCCCTCAAAGCTTTGTATTTCAAAAGAAGGTACTTGTGCCAAATCATAGCGTTTATCCTTCTTGGAAGGCTTGTTGACGACTATATCTCCTATAAAATTCATAAGTCTTAGCTCTGCATCGACTTGGCTTGTGAAATCAAAAAGCTCTGGATGCTTTTCTATAAAAGATGTTGTGCAGGTGCCTTTTTTGAAGTCATCAGAATTTAAAACATTAAGTAGGAAGCCGGAATTTGTTTTGACTCCGCCGATTTTAGTTTCTCTAATGGCTCTAGATGCCTTGGAAATGGTGTCTTCCCAAGTGCGGGCATGGCTTATGACCTTGACTAGCAAGGAGTCATAATAGGGGGTGATGATAGAACCTGTGTAGGCATTGCCACCATCAAGCCTTACTCCGAACCCCGAAGAAGACCTATATAGATTTATCTTGCCAGTATCTGGAGAAAAGTTTTTTTGAGGGTCTTCAGTTGTAATTCTGCATTGGATGGAGTAGCCGTTTACATGTATGGAATCTTGCGACTTTATATTTATCTCATCAGAGTCTAAAGAATATCCCTCAGCTATTAGAATCATGCTTTGTACGATATCTATGCCAGTAACCATTTCTGTAACTGTATGTTCGACTTGTATTCTGGGATTTACCTCTATGAAATAGTGGTCATTATTTTTATCGACTAAAAATTCAACCGTACCAGCAGACTTGTATTTTAATTTTTTGGCGATTTTTAAAGCATCAGTTAAGATGGCATCCTTGACATCTTGAGGTAGGGTCAAGGAAGGAGTAAATTCTACAACTTTTTGGTGGCGCCTTTGAATTGAGCAGTCCCTTTCATAGAGATGGACTATATTTCCGTAGGCATCGCCCAAAATTTGCACCTCAATATGCTTGGGCGATTCCAAATATTTTTCGATAAACATGGCATCAGAACCAAAGGCCTTTTTGGCCTCACTCATAGCAAGGTGGAAATTATCCAAGAGTTCCTTTTCACTATATACAATTCTCATTCCTCTGCCGCCGCCGCCAGCTGCTGCCTTGACCATCACAGGATACCCAGATTCTCTTGCAAAATAAAGAGCATCCTTATCAGATCTAATGGGCTTGTCAATGCCGGGGATAGTCTTAACCTCTGCCTTGTGGGCCATGATTTTAGAGCTTATTTTGTCTCCGAGTGTCTTTATAGTGTGAGGATCAGGCCCTATAAAACTAATGCCAGCTTGTTCGCATCTTTTGGCAAACTCTGGATTTTCTGACAAAAAGCCATAGCCTGGATGGATGGCATCTACATCCTTAGCCAAGGCGAGAGATATGATTTCATCCATGTCCAAATAGGCATCAAGGGGAGATTTTCCTTTACCTATTAAATAAGATTCGTCAGCCTTAGTTCTAAATAAGGCAAGAGAATCTTCCGTTGAGTATATAGCAACACTTTTTATGCCGAGCTCCCTACAAGCTCTGAAAATCCGAATTGCAATTTCGCCTCGATTGGCGACCAAAATCTTTTTAAATTTTTTTATCTTTTCCAAGCCTAGCACATCCTTTCGCTTTTAATTATTTTATCATACTTGACCCAAATAGTTTATAATTTGTATATGAAGTGGATTTTTCAATTAATAATATTTTTAAGTTTATACAATTATTTTCAGACCAGAATCTTTAAGCTAGAAAAGCTTGAGCTAAACCTTGGCAAAGCACCTCTTAAGGCAATCTTTATTTCTGATTTTCACAACAACAAAATAAACCTTTCAAGACTTTCAAAAACTATACAAAAGCAAAATCCAGACGCAATATTTTTGGGTGGAGATATAATTTCAAGAAATACAAAAAATTTTCGAAGAGTGGAAAAATTTTTGGCAACTTTTTCGGACTACAAGACCTTTTTTGTCTTGGGAAATCATGAAGAAGAAAACCCAAAAATAGATGATTTTTTGAAAATATTGTCAAAATATAATATAATTAACCTTTCCGATGGGGGAATTTACCGAGAAAGAGGTATAAGTATAAGTGGAACAGGTATAAGTACAAAAAATACACCGGAAAATTATGCAAGTAAAGATAAAAACGAGCTAAAGATCTGTCTAGGTCATAGCATAGAAGAAATTTTTAAAACAAGAGGATATGACTTGGCGCTTTGTGGACATACCCACGGAGGGCAAATTAGATTACCAATTTTGGGACAAGTCTTAGATCATGGATTTAAACTTTTTCCTAAGTACTCGAAGGGACTCTATAAAAAAGACGGCTCCTATATCTATATATCTTCTGGTTTGGGCAATTCATCACTTGCGATTAGAACATTTAACAGAATCTCAATAAGTTTTATAAGTATAAGTTAGAATGCGATAAGATGCTTAAAGAAAAACTAAAAGAATCTTTAATGACAGTTGTGCCAATAGTAATAATAGTTCTTTTTCTATTTTTTACTCTACTAGATATAGATATAAGTCTGCTTTATAGATTTTTGATAGGATCAGTCCTAGTTGTGGTGGGTATAGCCATATTTTTGTGGGGAGCGGAGCTTGGCATTGAAGAAATAGGAAAGCTCATGGGCAAGATAGTGGCTAGATGCAAGACTCACCTTGGCATATTCATCTTCGGAAGCTTTTTGGGCTTTTTAATAACGGTTGCAGAGCCGGATCTCATGATACTTGCAAAGCAGATAGAAGGCGCAACTGGTGGACTATTAAATTCTAATTTGACGGTCATTTCAGTAGCAGTCGGTGTTGGAGTAATGGTAGGCTTTGGGTTTGTAAGAATTTTAAAAGATATAGGTATTCATAAATTTTTTAGTTTCTTTTATGCTCTGGCATTTATACTATTTTTCTTTACAAAAGAGGAGTTTCATTGGAATCGCATTCGACTCGGGAGGAGTAGCATCGGGGCCTATGACGGCAACCTTTCTATTGGCACTAAATCAGGGCGCCGCATCCCAAATCCAGACGGCAGATTTGTTGATAGATGGATTTGGAGTCATTGCCATGGTTGCCATGATGCCAGTTCTTTCCATATCAATTTTAGGCTTAATCTTTAAATTAAAAGCCAAAAAGGAAAGTGTTATTATTGAATAATTTATCCATGATTCTGCTTATTGTAAAACCAGGCATGACAAATAAAATAATGGACTTTGCAAGGGAAAACTCAGATGCTCGTGGGGGAACCTTATTTTACGGAGAAGATCTCAACAGATCTAGCTTTTTAAAGTTTTCGCTATTCTTCTAGAATAATAGCCTTCTTTATTTGTGCCGCATTTAATTTTATTGCTTATAAATATAAAAAGTCCAGCCTGGGGAGCTGGACTTTTAGGGATGCCTATAAGTGGTTTGTATGTGTTAGCTTAAAGGTTAAATATTTATATGGCTAGGTTTAAGCTTTTCATATTTCTAAATATTCGATGATTTGTTCTCTATATTTGCTTTTTTGGTATTCTAAATCTTCCTTGTCATTGTAGCTTAGACAAATCTCGTTTGTGATTTGACCGGGCCTATTTTTTAGGATGTAAATTCTGTCGCTTAGGTCTATGGCTTCGTAGATGTCATGTGTTATAAGCAGGCTTGTGAGATCTAGCTTGGCATGGATGCCCTTGTACCACTTATGCAAATCTCTTTTTGTCAAGGCATCAAGTGCTGAGAAGGCTTCGTCTAGTAGAAAGAGTTTTTCTTTGAACATGTAAGTCCTTATGAGGGCTATACGCTGTCTCATACCTCCGCTTAGCTCTTTGGGGTACTTAGCCTTGTAATCTAGAAGGGAGAACTCTCTTAGCATTTCTTCTGCCTGCTTCTGGGCTTCTTTTTTATTGACTCCTTTTATTATGAGAGGGAGCATGACATTTTTTATAATGGTCTTGTGGTCTAGGAGCAAGTCTTTTTGCAACATATAGCTGACTTTGCCGACGAAGTTATTGTTTCCATTTACGAGAATTTCGCCAGTTTGCAATTTCTCTATGCCAGATATGATGTTAAAGAGGGTAGTCTTGCCGACGCCGCTTGCACCTATTATGGAGACTATCTCGCCCTTGTCTACGTGGATACTTATATCTTTTAGGATTTGAACATCCCCGTAGCTATGAGAAAGATTTTTTATTTCTAAGACTTTCATTATTTCAAGTAGTCGTTTGAGAATCCCATGTTTTCTTCTAGAGGCTTTTCGGTGATTTTATTTTCGTTTAGCCAGTTGTAGAAGGCATTCCAACGTGCTGGATCTATCTTTCCCCAATTGTTTTTGTCTTCTGCGTATTGCTTGGAGAGATATTTTTGTGATTCTATTACGAAGTCTTTTTTGTCTTTAAGTTCTGGTGCATATTTGATTAAGATTTCGGCTGCTTCTTCTGGATGATCCATTGCGTAGATGTAACCTTTTTTGATTGCTGATAGGATGTTTTCAGCTTCTTCTTTGTTTTCTTTTAGGTAGTCATTGTTTGCTATTATGACTGGTGAATAGTAGTCTAATTCTTTGGCGAAGTCTTTTAGGTAGAAGAAGTTGGTGTCTAGGTTCATAGATTTTGCCATTATGCCGTCCCAACCGTAGTAGATCCAAGCTGAGTCAAAGACCTTGTTTTCTATGGCCACTATGGAGTTGGCATCTGTATTTGGAACTAGTTCCAATTTTGAAAAGTCTGCATTTTCTCTTTCCATTATATTTTTAATCATGGCTAGCTCGATGGGGTCATTCCAAGTGCCGTATTTTTTGCCTTCTAGGTCCTTGGGGCTTAGTATTTCTTTGTCCTTGCTAGATATGATACCTGATGTATTGTGTTCCACTATAGCTGCTACTGCTGTGATGCCAGCACCTTTTGCTAGTTTGTTTGCCATACTATCTTGGAAGTAGATAGTGAAGGGAGCCTTGTTGTTTATTACAAGGTCTGATGAGCTATCTTCTGGTGGCAATTTGATGTCTAGATCTATGCCGACATCTTTTAGGTAGCCTTTTTCCTTAGCTACATAGATACCTGTGTGGTTGGTGTTTGGTGTCCAGTCTAGGATGAAGTCAACTTTTTTTAATTCTTTTGCTTCTTGAGCAGCTTGTGTTTGTGTTGCCTTATTGTTTTCTTTGCTTTCCTTGTTTTCTTTTTTGTTTGAACAGCCCACTGCGAAAACCATTAGTATGAGGGCCATTAGGGTTGATATTATTCTTTTCATTTCTTTTCTCCTATATATTTCCATTTTAGAAATTTTCTTTCGCTTATTTTTACCAGTTCCATGCTGGCTAAACTTATCACGGATATCAAGATGATGATTGCAAACATTGTGTCGTATTGAAATAATTTTTTGGAACGAATCATATATACTCCAAGTCCTTCGAAACTGCCAAGCCATTCTGATACGACAGCGGCTACAAAGGCGTAGGAAACGCTGACTCTTAAGCCGGCGTAAAAGTAGCTAAGGGCATTGGGTATTTTGATGTGCCACATGATTTGCATCTTGCTTGCGTTCATAAGTCTTAGAAGGCAGATGGCATCTTGGTCTGCATTTTTAAAACCGTCCAATATACTTATCACGATTGGAAAGGTTGTGGTCAGTATTATGAGGACTATTTTTGGAGCCATTCCGTAGCCTAACCACAAGACTAAGATTGGGGCTATGGCTATTGTCGGTATGGTTTGGGTTATTATTAGCAGGGGATAGATGGCCTTATTTAAGACTTGAAAATTATCCATAATTATTGCCAAAAAACAGCCTATTATAATTCCGTAAAAAAGACCTATGATTGCTTCTATTATTGTGATTTTTGAATGAAATAGAAGATTGTCAAAGTTTTTGTAGAATGCTTGTATTATTTCTAGTGGCGTGGGAATTATATATTTTGGCAAAAGGTGCAGATTACCTGCTACTTGCCAGATAATTATGATAAGCAAGATGGTGATAAAGCTTATATGAGTGTCAATTAAATTTTTTAATTTTTTCATCGATACTCAAAATTTTCCCATAATTTATTTTGACGTTTGCAAAGATGTTGTCATGTTCGCTGCCAGCCAGGACTATGGCGTTTTTTAATGACTCCATAAGATAGTCGTATTCGCCTTCGATGACAGTTTCAAAAGGGGTGACTACCATGTCCTTATGCCGACTTGCAAGATAAGAAATTACTTTGTCAATAACTTCTATTCTACATTCTTTACCGAGCGGCAAAATTTGCAGGGCTATACTACAATTTAACAAAATAAAAAAACCTCCTTAAATCTAATACTTAGTTGTATCAATTTGGGAAGTTCTGCTTTAATCCAAATGGTAAATTTGCTTTATACTTACCTCCGCTAGCATTATCTAGATCAGGTTCGGTCAAAACTTTAAGTTTACTCTCAGACTGTTCACAGACTCCCGTATGTTCATACTATCACAAAGATATGCAGCATACAATAAAAAAGCTCTCTAAGAGGAAAAAATAAGGTCTCCTAAAGAGCATGGGTATTTTAAAATAATCAAGTGGGCTAGATTTCACCTTGAAAGTTTAGTGAGATCCATGGATTCTTGAAAACTTATAAAGTCCTTTGCTTCTGCGAGCATTATAAGGGGAATGCCAACTCGGCCTTCTTTTTTGATTTGGTCAAAGTAGGGGCAAGTGTCTCTTAGCTTCAAAAATCTTTTTAAATTTTTCATAGACGCTGTGATGTCTACAAGTTCGTAGTTTAATTTAGACTGTTCGAAAGCTTTTATGGCTGGTGGACAGTCTGGACACAGACTCGAAACAAATAGAGTTATCATAATATCACCTCGAAAGTTTTATACACCAAAAAAAATAATTTTACAAGCGGGTGGGGTGATAAAAAATTAATGTTTAATCGAAAGAAAAATTAAAAACGTTGTCATATTTTTGCGGTCAAGAGAATATTAAGGTTTTTCCATTTTAAAGTCTATAAATTTAGTGAATAAATTCGTCAAAAATATTGACTCAGATTAAGAATTTTGTTATTCTATTTACGAATTTTAATGATTTATTAAATTATTAGGATGAAAAAATGAAAAATACAATAAGAAAAGCTTTGGCTTTGGGACTTATATGCTCGAGTGAATTTTCACTGATGGCATGTGGAAAGAAGAATGATGGAGAAGCTATGTATAAGGCTGGTACATATAAGGCTTCTGCCACAGGTTATAATCAAGATGTGCCTATCGAAATAGAAGTTAAGGTATCTGAAACTGCTATTGAAGACATAAAGGTGCTAAAAGCTGAAGAAACTGAAGGCATCGGTGCTGTTGCTCTAGAAGAGCTTCCAGCTAAGATGGTCGAAGCGAAGGCAAAATAAAATAGTTAAAATTTAGCCGGTGGTGATCTGCCGGCTATTTTTAGGAAATTATTTTTAGGAGGTAAAAATGAAGAAAAGAATTATTTCTCTTCTACTTGTGTTAGCCATGGCTTTTAGTCTTTCTGCTTGTGCAAAGACTGAAAACAAGAAGGCAGAAGAAGGCAAGAATGAAGCAAATAAGACTGAAGCTAAGAAGGACAGCTATGAAACTGATGTGCTCGTAATAGGAGCTGGTGGAGCTGGAATGGCAGCCGCACTTGCTGCTAATGAAGCAGGCAAGAACGTTTTGATTTTGGAGAAGGGTCAAATGACAGGCGGAAACACTACTAGGGCAACTGGTGGTATGAATGCTGCAAAGACTCCTTACCAAGACGAAAACAAGTTTGAACCAGCTCAAAAAGAAGCAATTGAAAAGAAAATTGCAATTGCTAAAAAAGATTATCCTGAGTTGACAGAACTTGCTGACAAGGTGGCTGCTCAATTGGCAGAATACGAAAAGGATTCAAAGGGATACTTTGACTCTGTTGAGCTTTTCATGCTAGACACTATGGTGGGCGGCAAGAATCTAAACAATCCAGAACTTGTAAAGCAACTTACTGAAAATTCATCTGCTGCTATCGAATGGCTAAAGACTTACGGAATGGAACTTACAAATGTGGGCGCCTTTGGTGGGGCTTCTGTAATGAGAATTCACAGACCTATGAAGGATGGCAAGACTGTTGCTGTTGGACCATATCTAGTTTCTAATATGACTAAGGCTGTTAAGGACAAGAATATTGAAATAATATTCGAAAGTCCCGCTACTGAAATCCTTGTAGAAGATGGCAAGGTTGTAGGAGCAAAGGCAGGAGACATAAATATAAAGGCTAAATCTGTTGTAATAACAACAGGGGGATTTGGAGCCAATTTGGAAAAGGTTGCTGAAATCAAACCAGAACTAAAGGGCTTTGTAACTACAAATGCACCAACAATCACTGGTGATGGAATTTGGATGGCTCAAGCAATAGGAGCTGATGTAGTAGATATGGATCAAATTCAAATTCACCCAACAGTAGAACAAGAAACTGCATCACTTATCACAGAAGGGGTGAGAGGAGATGGAGCAATCCTTGTAAACCAAGAAGGAAAGAGATTTGTAGACGAAGTGTCTACAAGAGATGTTGTATCAGCAGCAGAAATCGCTCAAACTGGTGGCTATGCTTATTTGATTTTCGACCAAAAAATGGCTGATGCATCTAATCCTATCCAAGGTTACATCAAAAAGGGCTTCACAAAACAAGGCGACACTGTAGAAGCTTTGGCTAAAGAAATTGGAGTTGACGAAGCAACTTTCAAGGCCACTATGGATGCTTGGAATGCAGCTGTAAAGGCTGGAAAAGACGAAGAATTTGGCAGAACTTCTTTCACAACAGAACTTGTAACTGGTCCTTTCTATGCAATCAAACTTTCACCTGGCGTACATCACACTATGGGTGGTATAAAGATTAACAAAGACACTCAAGTAATAAACACTGAAGGCAAGGTAATAGAAAACCTATTTGCAGCAGGAGAAGTTACAGGAGGAGTTCACGGAGCTAATAGACTTGGCGGAAATGCAGTAGCAGATATAATTGTCTATGGTAAAATCGCTGGTCAAAAAGCGGCTGAAAACGCAAAATAAGATATAAAAAGTAAAAAGCTCCCTTCGGGGAATTTTTTTGAGGTGAAAATGAAAAATTTAAAACTAAGAGATGCAGTCTACGGATTTTGCCTTGGAGATGCTCTGGGAGTCCCCTATGAATTTAGAAAGAGGGGGTCTTTCGAAGCCAAGGACATGGTAGGATATGGAAGTCATGAGATGCCAGAGGGAACTTGGTCTGATGATTCTTCCATGATGCTTGCGACGTGCCTTTCTATAAAAATAAATGGCAAATTGGACTTGGAAGATATAATGAAAAAATTTTGGCTTTGGTATGATAAAGGCTACTATACACCCTTTGGCGAATGTTTTGATGTTGGGATTACAACAGCAAATGTGCTAAGAAATTATGGAGACAGGGGGGAAATTTTACCAGAAAAATCTTTTTATTCAAATGGAAATGGGTCACTTATGAGAATTTTACCTCTCATATTTTTGCCAGTTACAAAATCGGACATCTACAAGACATCAGCACTGACTCATGGACATGAAATTTCCTTGAGGGCATGCCAACTTTATGTAGAGATTGGAAAAAAACTCTTAAAAGGAGAAGACTTGGCTCAAATCTTAAAAAATTTAAAGCTGGATGAAGTTTTCTTTAGACTTTCTAGTCTGCAAGCTTTGCCAGAAGAAAAGATCAAATCGTCAGGCTATGTCGTGGACAGTTTAGAAGCTTGTCTTTGGTCAATTTTAAAATCCAAGTCCTACGAAGAAACTGTTTTAAGAGCTGTAAATCTGGGAGAAGACACAGACACCATTGCAGCCTTGGCAGGAGGCCTTGCAGGCATAATTTACGGCTATGACTCCTTCCCAGAAAGCTGGCTTAATAAGCTAAAAGGGAAGGACTTCATAGAATCTTGTCTCTTTTAAAAATTAAATGGATCGGGTTTGACATGCTTAAAAAAAGCCGAATTCAAAACCGATCCATTTTTTACTTACAGGATTTACCAATGGCAAGTTGAAAAGAAATCACATTAAAGACATTTATAAAAAGAATTAAAAAAATAGGCAACAAGCCTAAGTCCACCACAAAGCCCGCACATCCTATAAAGATCATAAGATAAAACAAAAACCTACCCAACCGCATATAAGCTATAAAACTTGCCTTGGAAAGCTCTGCCAGCTCTTTTTCATCAAAAGTTTCTATAAATTTCTTTTGAAAATTTAGATTCATAAAATCAGAATTTTTTTCTGGATGATAAATTTTTAAAAGATCAAAACTCTTTTTTGAAAATATTGCATAGACAAGAAGGTCTAATAAAAACACAAAAGAGCATATAAAGTACAAATTGCCAAAACTTTTCTCAACATAACCTCTAGTTAAAGACCAAATCGTAATAAAATAAAAACAAAAATTTATAAAAAGAGAAAGTTTGGAAACTGTCATGGACCAAGCCAGAGTTTTATCTTCAATTAAATCGCACTTATGCTTCAATTGATTTAGAACATCCCTTTTTCCCCTATAAAACAAGAACAGATAGACAAAAAGACCCAAAAGAGAAACCGCAAAAAATATATAAGAAGAATTGCTATAAAAAGCAAGCGAAATATTTTCGATAAAATAGTTAAAATCTATAAAAGAACTAGAAATACCAATGACAAGCCCACCGACTCCACCTATAAGAACTCCAAGCAAAATATATACTATAAATTTTTTTAAAAAATTAGACCATCGCATAAAAACCTCCAATAATTAGCCATAAGATTAGAAGAAAATATCTTAAACCTCAAATAAAAAGCCTTAGAAAGCCTAAAACAGACAATAAGATATAAATCATATCCGATACTTTCTATAAGTCTTATAGTCTGGCGATTCACAAAATCAGCATAACCAAACTCCGCCGATTTATATCTTTTTACTTTTAAAATCACATAAATTGTGTAAAAGCGACATAAAATACTTCTTAAAAATTGATAAATATCCCTATCGTTCAAAATTTGTTTTTTTATATATGTAGTTTTCAAACCTCACTTGAAATATCAATATTCAATTCATCCAATTTTCTATAAAGCATAGCCCTAGAAATATTTAAATCGTCGGCAGCTTTTGTTCTATTACCATTATTAGAGAAAAGGGCATTCAAAATAGCCTGTTTTTCGGCAATGGCTCTAGCCTTAGCAAGAGTTTTTCCCTTGTATAAAGAACTCTTTCTGCTGATTTGTTTACTTTCAAAATAATCTCCAATATGGGCCCAGGAAAGAGTATCGGCCCAGGCGAAATTCATTCCTCTTTCAATGACATTTTCAAGTTCCCTTACATTTCCAGGCCAATCATATTCTTGAAATTTTTCTTTTACAGTGTTTGAAATTCCTGGGACTGCCATACCCAATTGTTTATTTAATTTTGAAAGTAAACTATCTGCCAAAAGGGGGATATCTTCTTTGCGATTTCTCAAAGGTGGAGAAGTTAGATTAACAACATTTAGCCGATAAAATAGGTCTTCTCTAAATTTTTTTTCTCGTACTAATTTTTCTAAATTTTGATTTGTAGCAACTATTATCCTGACATCAATTTTTAAGGATGCTTGACTACCTATAGGCTCTATCTCTTGTTCTTGCAAAACTCTCAATAGCTTTGGTTGAAGCTTAAGAGGTAATTGATGAATTTCATCTAAAAACAAACTTCCACCATTTGCTAGTTCAAATTTTCCTTTTTTACCGCCTGGCTTAGCACCAGTAAAAGCTCCAGGGCTATATCCAAAAAATTCTGATTCCAATAATTCGGCGGGTATGGCTGCGCAATTTACTTTTATGAAAGGATTTTGACTTCTTGAACTAAGTTGATGAATAGAATGGGCGATGAGCTCTTTTCCGGTGCCGCTTTCTCCACTTATTATTACAGTAGAAGATGATCTGGCAACTCTTCTTATATTAGATTTTAAATTTTTTATAACTTCACTTTTTCCAGTAATAGAATCAATTGAATACCTGGTCTGATTGGTTTCGCAAAAATTTATATTGTAAGAATCGAATTTTTTTAGAAGATTATTTATTTTTGAAGTCAGTTCCATCAATTCGCCAGAGCTTTCCAAGGAAGTTATAGTGAATCCTCCTATTAACTTATCATTATTAAATAGAGGTGTATATGAACATATACAATGAAACTCTTCTCCATTTTTATTATTTAGAGTTATTATTTGTCCTCTAATAGGAGAACCTGAATTTATAACATCTGGAACTAAGCTTTGTGGTATAACATCTTTTACATATTTATTTAAGATATCTTTTTCGTTAAATCCTGTAATGTCTTGCCATTTTCTGGATACAAAAACATAACGTCCTTTTTCATCAAACACCATGAATCCATCTAATTCCTCTATAAGACATTCAAATAAAATTTCTTTTGAAAAATTTTTTAATAATAAATTCCCCATAAAAGCCCCCTTGTAAAAATAATTGTATCATAAAATATACGTTTCATAAATGAGACAGTCTCAAATAAGTGCTATTTGTTCTAGATATGTAAAAAAAATAATACAGTAAAAACGATTTCACGTAAAAAAAGTTTATAGAAGGCTTATTTTATGGGAAATATTTTTTAAATATAAGTGGCACGCAATTTGCTTCTGTATATTGTTGCTAGCAAATAGAAAATAAAGAAAAGGGGAGATTTTATGAAAATAGTAGATTTATCAATTTTAATCGAGTCGGATTTACCAAGTGATCCACCGCCACAAAGACCGCATATTACATATCATACACATAAAGAAACATCAACTCAGATGGTGGATTATTTTAAGGGCTTAATATCAGTCGAAGATTTACCAGAAGGAAATGGATGGGCAATTGAAGATGTGATGTTGACAACACATTCAGGAACACACGTTGATGCTCCTATACATTATTATCCAACTATGGAGAATGGAAAAAGAGCATGGTCAATTGATGAAGTGCCTCTTGATTGGTTCATAGGAAATGGTGTGAAATTAGATTTTAGCGATAAAGAAGATGGATACCAAATAAGTGCAAATGACATAAAAGAGTACTTAAAAAAATTTGATTATACTTTGAAAGAAGGGGATATTGTTCTCTTGCAAACTGGGGCGACAAAGCATTGGGGCACAGAAAAATTTTTAACTGCTGGGCCTGGAATGACAGCAGAAGCTACAGAATATTTAATTGGAAATGGAGTAAAGGTAATGGGGACTGACGGATGGTCATGGGATATTCCACTTCCTTTACAAGCAAAGATATTTGAAAAACAAAGAGATCCTAAGATAATTTGGGAAGGTCATAGAGTTGGTATAAAACATGCTTATTGCCACATAGAAAAATTAACAAATTTGGAAAGTTTACCCTTTACAGGATATACATTCATGTGTCTACCAGTAAAAATAAAGGGCGGTAGTGCTGGATGGTGTCGTGCAGTGGCGATTTTCAACGAGTAGGAGATAATTATGAGTGCGAATACTTATTTTATAGTAATTTTTATAATATTTTGCGGATTCTTACTTTCAGCAGGGCTTATAAGCAAAAGTTGGGTCAAAGAATCATCAGATTATGTTTTGGCAGGAAGAGAAATTTCTACAATAATTAATACAGTTGGTGTTTGTGCAATTGGATTTGCGGGAACAACAGTTACGCTTGCGCCAGCATTTACTGTTCAGTATGGACTTTTGGGCGGACTTGGATGGGGCGGCATATATTCAATCTGCGGTCTATTATTATTTGGACTTCTCTATTCTAATTTTATAAGAAGAAGTGGAGCTCAAACTCTTCCTGAATATTTAGAGATGAGATATGACACTAAGACCAGATCTGTTGTAGCTATAACATCAGTTATAGGTATGTGCGGGATTATGGCTAATAATGTTGTATCTAGTGTAGACAATATTGTAGCTTATACTGGCTGGGACAGATTACTTGTAACAGCAATTATATTTGGAGTAATTATAATTTTTACATTTATATCAGGACTATGGGCTACAACCATAACTGATTTATTCCAAGTTTTTATAGGTGTTGTTATGGTACCTACAGCCTTTATACTAATTACAAGAAGATTTGGTTGGGTAGATGTTATTTTTAATTCATGGGAGCCAGGAAATTTCATAAATCAAGGGTTCCAAGGTACAATACCGGGGTTAAAGCTTACGTATCCATCAATATTTAACTTTGTAATATGTTTTGCAGCGGCTTTAGTCTGGGGAAATAATTACTATTGGATGAAAGTTGCGAATTGTAGGAGCGAAAAAGTTGCGAGGAGGTCTTTTGTATATGCTGCTATTATTTTGTTAGTAGTATTTATGATCCCTCTAGCATATTTGGGCGGATACATGGGAGCCTTTTATCCAGGAGAACTTTTAAGGAATGGTGGTAAAGTTTTAGATACTGGAGTTTATGGATTTTTAGCATCGACATTTATTCCGATATTAGGTTCTCTTATGGTAATTTCTGCCGTTGCAGCGTCTATATCAACAGCATCAACATCAGCCCTTGGCGCATCCGCAGTAGCGAATAGAGATATATATCAAAGACTTATAAATCCAAATGCTGATACAAAAACTCAACTTAAAATGTCAAAAATAATAATGCTAATTGTTGGAGTTGTAACATTTTTACTTTGTCAATTCCCTGGAGGACCAACTTATTTGTTTGCTTTTGCTAATTGCTGGTTAGTTCCACCGGCAATACTTTTAGGACTTGGAGTTGTATGGAGAAGATTTAATTCTAAAGGAGCTTTTTGGGGGGCTGTTTGCGGAATGGCAACTATGGTTGTATTTACCATTTTGCAATTAACTAAAGTATTTAATGTAGGTTCATATATTTTTCTTGCAACATTGGGCTTTGTAGTAACTTTAATAGTAGCAATCCTGGCTTCTATAGGAGATAAACCTAAATATTTTGGACAAAGTGATTGGCAAAGAGTTCCTAATAAAACAAATAGGAAAGATGTAAAATTAAACGAAATAGATTTAAATGTACTTAACCTATTGTATGTGGGTCACTCATACATGTCGGACATTACTGACTCTTTGGGAGTTGGATCGGAAATATCAAGTGCTATAATTGAAAAATTAGATAAGGGTGGATATCTTTTAAGAAAGGGCTTTATCGGATCTGCATTTTATACCTTTGAACTAACTCAAAAAGGAAAAGATGCACTTGGAACAAAAACGGATATAGAGGAAAAACTGGCAAAAGATTATATATCAGTGCAATATTTAGATTTGTTAAGGCTATTAGAACACGA
Organism: Peptoniphilus sp. GNH; assembly: GCA_021307325.1. Classification (NCBI taxonomy): domain Bacteria; kingdom Bacillati; phylum Bacillota; class Tissierellia; order Tissierellales; family Peptoniphilaceae; genus Peptoniphilus; species Peptoniphilus sp. GNH. The sequence goes on from CP089931.1 coordinate 1,791,906, forward strand.
CTCAAACAAGCAAGCTGAATTTATAAAAGAAAATAAAATTCAGTCATTGAGAATGTCTGCTATTTGTTCACATCTTACAAGAAGAGGATATGTAGTTGAAAAAGGAATGTTTAAAAGACATTTGTTGATTACGAAATCTGGAAAAGATATTGTAGAAAAATATAAAAACATATAGAAGATAGAATGATCATATTAATCAAAATGTATATGATAAATTATATGAAGAAAGGAATTTAAATGGCAAAGACAATAATTACAGTAGCTACGACAGGCGCTTGGCCAACAAAAGACAATAATCCGAATGTGCCGATGACACCATATGAAATAGCTGAAGATATATATGATTGCTGGAAGGGCGGAGCAGCCATAGCACATCTTCACATGAGAGATGACGCTGGAAAAGGAACAATGGATGTCAATAAATTTGAAGAAACGGTAAAAATTTTAAGACAAAGGCATCCGGATTGTGATATAGTATTAAATTTCACTACATCAGGAGATTTAAACGCCACAGATAAGACAAGGCAAGAACATTTAGAAAAATTGAGACCAGAAATGTGTTCATATGATGCAGGTTCAATGAATTGGCTACACTCAGGCTTATTTATAAATCATCCTAAATTTTTGGAGGAACTTGGAATAAATACACAAAAATGGGGGATAAAACCCGAAATAGAAGCGTTTGATCCAGGCATGATAGGAAATGCAGCTTACTATTTGAAAAAGGGAATATTGAAAGCACCATTACATTTTCAATTTTGTATGGGATGTGCAAATGGAATTGCAGGCAGTATGAAAAATTTAGTTTTCATGAAAGAAACTATGGAAAGCTTATGTCCAGGATCCACTTGGTCATGTTTTGGAGTGGGTCGATCTGCAATGGAAATGATCTATGGAGCAGTTGCTATGGGCGGACATATTAGGGTTGGCATGGAAGATAATGTAATGTATGGAAAGGACCAACTTGCAAAGTCTAACAGACAATTTGTAGAAAGAGCTGCTAGAATAATAGAAGAATTTGGGAATGAAGTGGCTAGCCCTAATGACGCTAGGAAGATTCTTGGGTTAAAAAAATAAATTAAAAGTACCCGAGAAAGATAAGATATTAAAAAACTGACTATGGTCTTAAAACTTTAGTCAGTTTTTTGTATTGTATATTATATTTTAAGGAGTAGTTGCTTGCATGGTTGTCGAAGTGCTTTGGATATATGCTATTGGGGTTTTATTGTAGCTGCTTCCTTAGCTAAAGTCGCTTAATGAACTGATATCTGTTAGGTCGTGGAGTTGTGCCCAGGGAGACTTTTTGCCTATTGATTTAGCATATTTTTTGAAATAAAAGGCTCTATACTATCTCTTAGAAATTTGTTTCCAAAGATATTATAGAGCCGATTTTAAAATCCACACTTATTCATGTTATATATTATTTTGCAACTTTTCTTGTGATGATAACTTCCTTTGCGCTTGCATCCCAAATAATGTCTTTGCCATCTTCTAAGCCCAAGGCTCTTGCAATGTTTGCTATGGGTAGCATTGTTCTGTTATTTTTAAGGACTGGTTTGACATCACTTTCATACTCTTTTCCATTTACAATGATTTTGTTTGTGGCTACTGGAATCTTCACTACATTTTCCTTATCGATTAGGACTACAGTTCTTTGGTCATTATCCCACACTACATTAAAATCTAAAGCTTCTGCAATAAACCTAATTGGTAGCATAGTCCTGCCATTTTTTATAAATGGAGCAACATCCATAGTTATTCTTTCTTCTATTCCATCTATTGATTTAATCATTTCTTTCGAGCCAATTACTAATTTTACTTTTAGTTTTATAGTTTTAGCTGCACTTATCCTTAATGGAATGAATGTAGAGTGATCGCTTTTAGCTACTGGTAATATTATTATTTTTAAATTGGCTTCAACAATTTCCTTTGGATTATCACACAACTGATATTGAAATTTTATAGGGTTAGTTGACCTATCCCACTTAAAGCCATCTGCTTCTAAGTCTGCACCTGTAATTGGTCCATCAATCTTATCCTTGTAAAAACCTTGGGGAAGTGCAGTAAAGGGAATTTTTGAACTTCCTTCTGCCACTCTTACAGTATATGTTACAGGAGATAATTCCTTTTCAATACCCTCATCAGAATCCTCATTAGGATTTTCTTCAGGTAGTTTTACATATGTCAACGGATTATTTTTGCCCCCCAAATAATAAAGATGTGTGTTATTGCTTAGATTCAAATTTGTTAGGTAATTACTATGACACTTTACTAGATAAAGATAAGCGTTTTGGCTTAGGTCTAAATTTGTCAGTTGGTTTTCACTGCAATTCAATCCTCCGAGATTTATATTATTTTTTAGGTCTAATTTTGTTATTTTGTTGTTACTACATTCAAAGTCATTAAGAGCCGTGTTCTTGCTTAGGTCTAGATTGGTTAGTTGGTTACCTTCACAATCAAGCTTAGTAAGTGCTGTGTTGTTACTTACATCTAAACTTGTTAGTCGGTTATTCTTACAATGCAAATTAGTAATGATTGTGTTTTTGCTTAGATCTAATTTTGTTATTTTGTTGTTACTACATTCTAAGTCAACAAGATTCGTGTTCTTGCTTAAATCTAAATTTATTAGTTGGTTATTAAAACAAATCAATTTAGTAAGAGTTGTGTTTTTACTTACATCTAAACTTGTTAGTTGATTTTCACAACAATACAATATAGTAAGAGCTGCGTTTCCACTTAGATCTAGACCTGTTAGTTGGTTTCTATCACAATTCAATTCAGTAAGAGCTGTGTTTTTACTTAGGTCTAAACTTGTTAGTTGGTTATTAAAACAAGCCAATTTAGTAAGGGATGTATTTTCACTTAAATTTATACTTGTTAGTTGATTATTATAACAATTCAATTCAGTAAGGGCTGTATTTTTACTTAAATCTAGACTTGTTAGTTGATTATTATAACAATCCAATTCAGTAAGGACTTTATTTTCACCTAAAACCAAACTACTTAGTTGGTTTTCATAACAATCCAATTTAGTAAGGGCTGTATTATTACTTAGGTCTAGACTTGTTAGTTTAGTTCCAATACATATCAATTCAGTAAGGGCTGTATTTTTACTTAGGTCTAAACTTGTTAGATTATTATTATTAACACATTGAAGTTTCTTAAGATTTTTGAAATATTCAATGCCCTTTAAATTTTTTATATCTAATTCCCTATAGGTATGAAAATTATAAAAACTTAAATCCATTTTCTGAACTGCATCAAGTTCTTTCTGGCTTAAAGTACCATCTTTATCTTTATCAAACCAGCTTACATACCACCTAAATATTTCATCAGGAAAGTTTGCCTCATCTATTTTTACACCGTCATCTGCATATGTAAGTATTGGGTTTAGGGGTAGGCAAGCTATAAGCATTGCAAGGGCAAGGAAAAGTCCCATTATTTTGTTCTTGGTTTCTTTCATTTTTACCTCCATTTTATTTTTCCTTTTTAGATTTATATTTTTATATTTTTATATTTATCTCATAGTAGGTAAGTATTATATTTTCTATCACCCATTTAGCTTAGATTATATAAATTTGCCCTTAAATTCTAGAACTTGACTATAATTTTGTCAATATTCTACATCCTCTATTAATCTTTCTATATATTTTCCACTCGAAATACCTTTTTGAAGTAAAAGACCCTGCAATATCTCTTAGAAATTTGTTGTATATTTTGAGAATTAAGATATTAAAAAACTGACTAAGGTCTTAAAACCATAGTCAGTTTTTTGGTTTATATTATATTTTTGGGATCAGTTGCTTGCGTAGTTGTCAAAGTAGCCTTGGATATATACTATTGGGGTTCCCTTGTCGCCGCTTCCTGATGTCAAGTCGCTTAGTGAACCGAGAAGGTCTGTCAGGGCTCTTGGAGTTGTGCCTAGGGAGGCTTCTTTGCCGATTAATTCAGCGTCTTTTTCTTCGATTTTTTCTCTCATGGCTTCAATTGCTTCTTCGCCAGATAGATTTTCTAGTTCGGTGTCTGCAATGTATTTTATTTTTATTTCGTTTGGAGTTCCTTCAAGTCCTTTTGTATAGGCGGGACTTACTACCGGGTCTGCCAGTTCCCAAATTTTTCCGATTGGGTCTTTGAAGGCTCCGTCGCCATAAATCATTACTTCTATATTTTTGCCGGAGTAGGCGTTTAGCTTTTCTTGGATGGCATTTACAAAAGTTTGTCCATCTCTTGGAAAGAGCTTGACAGAGTGGTTGCTTGAGATATTTGAACCGAGAACACCGTATTCTGGGTTGTAGCCTGATCCGTCTACGCTGCGATCTAGAATGCCATCTAGAGTCAAGACTTTTTCTGCGCCTCTGTCTATTAGTTTTCTTTTTATTTCAAATCTGGTGTGGGTTGAGCAAACTATCACATTTTTGGTGTAGTTGAGGATTTTGCAAGGATCGTTTGAGAAGTGGACTTCTACATTGTCTCCTGCAATTTCTTTGTATAAGCTTACATAGTCTACACCTGTAAATCTGTGTTTTACTTCTTCACCAAAAATCCTACGGTAGTCTTTTTCTTCGAGAAGATCTGCGTAGGGATTGATTTTCTTTTCATAAATGATTTCAGGATCCATCAGGTGATTTCCAACTTCATCGCTGGGATAGCTTAGGAGAAGGTGGATTTTCTTGCCAGTTTGTGCAATGCCTTTTAGAATCATTGAAAATCTGTTTCTGCTAAGGATAGGAAATACGAGTCCAATGCTGTCAGAATTTGCGAATTTTTGGGATACATCTTTTTCTATATCCTTTATGTCTGCATAATTTCCTTGAGCTCTGGCGACTAGAGATTCTGTAACACATACTACATCTTTGTCACGCATTTTGATATTTTCGGATTCGAGAGCCTTTTTAACGCTGTCTACAACAATTTCAACAAGGTCATCACCCTTTTTAACTATTGGTGCTCTGAGCCCTCTTACAACAGTACCTACATACCTATTCATAATATCCTCCTATTTTGTAAATAGCCTTGTCAGTGCAAATATAATCAACAGCTATATCATGGTCTTCTTCAAAATTTATATCCTCTATTTGAAAATCAAAACAAAGTCCCAAGGATCTTGTTTTGTTTGTTTTCAAAAACTTGTCATAGTAGCCTTTGCCGTAGCCTATTCGATAACCTTTTTTGTTGAAAAGTAAACCGGGTACTAGGGTAAGGTCTATGGGCAAGGTGTAAGGCGTATTTGAAGAAGGCTCCAAGATGCCAAAGCAACCTTTTTTGAGACTGCTCAGTTTTTCTATTTGAACTGGGATCATGATGTCTTCGCCTTTTAAAATTTTGGGAACGAGCAAGGTTTTGCCGCTTTTTAAGATTTCTTCTATAAGCTCTAGGCTCGAAATTTCGCTGCCAAAGGAAATAAAAGAAAAAATAGATTCGGAATCTTTGTACAAATTTGAATCTTTTATAAGCGCAAGGGCTTGCTTTGACCAAGTCATTTTTTGGGCTTGGCATATAGAATCCCTCAAGGCTTTGTAGTGGGGTCTTAAAATAAATTTATTCAAAAACTCACCTCGAAAATAATACACTTATTTAGTCTAAACTGCAATAAAAAATTTTAATAAATCTTGAAAAAGTAAGTTTCTTGAAGATGAAGCTATCTATATAGTATAATAACGTATCGGAGAGTGAGAATGTGATAATTTTTGAAAATGTTTATAAAGAATATAAAAATGGTGTCATGGCTCTTTACAATTTGAATTTGGAAGTGCCCAGCGGAGATTTTGTTTATCTTATGGGTGCCAGTGGAGCTGGTAAGTCTACACTTTTGAAGCTTTTGATAAGAGAAGAAAAACCAACTAGGGGCAGGATACTTTTGGATGGTGTTGATATAACTAAGCTACCTAAGTCTAAGATACACAGGCTTAGAAGAAATATTTCCTTTGTATTCCAAGATTTTAGACTTCTAAAGAGAAAGACCGTCTTTGAAAATGTGGCTTATACTTTGGAAACTCAAGGAGCAAGCAAGAGTGAAATTTTAAAGGGAGTAGGCAATGCCTTGGAGCTTGTTGATCTTGTTGGCAAGGAAAGAGAATATCCAGAAAATTTATCTGGTGGAGAAAATCAAAGGGTGTCGATTGCAAGGGCGATTGCCAATGATGCGCCAGTACTTCTTTGCGATGAGCCGACTGGCAATTTGGACTCGGATACTGCAGCAGGGATTATGGATGCTCTTGTAAATATAAATAAGTCGGGCAAGACTATAATCATGGCCACACATGCCAAGGATATTGTAGATACAATAAAGCAAAGGGTAGTTATTCTTACAGATGGCCACGTATCAAGTGATGTTAGAAAGGAAATACTATGCGATATATAAGACAACTCAGAAATATTTTTGTAGAAGGGCTGAGGGGTATTAGAAGAAATTTGGGCATGGGTCTTGCTTCGGCGTTTTCTATTGCATCCATGCTGGTACTTTTTGGCTTGGTTCTTTTGACGGTTTTAAATATAAATTCTTCTTTGTTCAAGACCAATACCTTGGTTGACAAGGTGGTATTTTTCATAAAAGAAGATGCCCCAGCCAAGGATGTCAACGAATTTATAAAGAGAATTGGCGATGATGACAGTGTTAGAAATATAAGATATATATCTAAAGAAGAGGCTTTGGAATCAATGAAAAAGAAGCTTGGCCAAGATGCAGATTCTCTAGAAGCACTAAAGGGCGACAATCCTCTTCCACCGTCTATAATTGTGGAATTAAAGGAAATTTCTTCTATAAATGACTTTGTAGATGCCTTTAGGTCTGATCCCTTAGTCTACAAGACCAACTACCACTATGAGCTTATCAACAAGATGAATAGGATAACAAATGCCATAAAATACGGCGGCTCATTTATAATAGGTGTGCTTCTTTTGGTTGCGGTTTTGATTATGCACAATACAATCAAGATTGCAGTTTCAAATAGAAAAGAAGAAATTGAAATAATGAGATATGTCGGAGCTTCTAATGGATATATAAGAGGGCCATTTTTGATTGAGGGCATACTTATAGGGTCTTTTGGGGCCTTGGTGGCATTTTTTATAGCTATAATGTCCTATAAAAAGTTCTTTGCCTCAGTTAATTTGAAGTTTTTGTCGATATTGAATATTTCTCTTGCCGATCCGAATATCATAAAAATAGATCTTTTGATAATATTTTTGGCTATTGGATTGGGAGTAGGTTATCTGGGCTCTTTGTTCTCGACCAAGAGATTTATTGAAGTCTAGGAGGCTTAGATGAAAAAGAAAATCTGCTTAATTCTAATGAGTCTTATTCTTGTTTTTGCATCGGTGTTTGCAGAAAGCTCTAAGCAACTTCAAGACAAGAAGGACAAGAAGTCTAAAGAAAAGGATAAGATTCAGGAACAAATTAGCAAGTCTAAGGATAAGATTAAGGAAAATAAAAAGCTAGTAAACAAGACCAAGGATGAAATAGACGTTCTAGATGGAAAGATTGCAGAAGTTGGCGAAGCACTTACAAAGATAAATGGAGAAATCGGCAAATTAAATCTTGATATAGAAGCAAATACCAAAGAGCTTAACAAGGCTCAGGCTAATCTTTCTAAGAAAAGAGAAATTTTTAAGGGAAGAATCCGAGCCATGTATATGAATGGCGATATTAGAAACCTAGAAATTATACTAAGTTCTGAATCAATAGAAGATATGTTAACTAACAATGAAATGCTCCAAGCCATAGCTAGAAATGACAAGGAGCTTATAGAATTTGTGACTAAGCAAGTCGACACCATAAAGACCAAGGAGACAGCTCTTAAAAGAGATATGTCGGTCTTAAAGGATAGACAAAAAGAGCAAAAAAATTTGAAATCTTCTTTAGAGACAACAAATGCTCAAAAAGCGGCATATATGGCGGAGCTTGAAAAGAACACAGACCTTTTGAGTGCTGAGATAGATAAGTTTAACAAACAATCCAAAGATTTGGAGTCTGAAATCAGGAGTCTTACTTCGGAAATTGCAAGAAAGCAAAGAGAAGAGCAAAGTGGCAGAAGTGGCGGAGGACCAGCCCCCCAATTGAGAAATGGAAAGTTGTCTTGGCCAGTGCCTGGACACACTAGGATATCTTCTCCTTATGGCTATAGAACTCATCCAATCTTAGGCTATACCAAGTTTCACTCAGGAATAGATATCCCAGCTCCAGCTGGCACACCTATAAAGGCTGCTGCAGACGGAGTTGTCATAACAGCAAAGAGAATGGGGTCTTATGGTAATGTGGTCATGATTGATCACGGAGATTGCGTTACTGTCTATGCTCACAATTCAGTCTTGAAGGTGTCAGTCGGACAAAAAGTCAAAAGAGGGGACACTGTTTCTCTTTGTGGCTCGACTGGTTTGGCAACAGGCTCCCACTTGCATTTTGAAGTGAGAATAAATGGAGCGACACAAAATCCACTTTCTTATGTATGAGGTAAAGAATGAAAAAAAGACATATAGTAATTTTTGCAATAATTTTGGTACTTACAAATATTTTGACTGGTGTATCTATTTTTGGATATATTCTAAGTGGAAATTCACTTATAGCAAGAACAGCTAAGCAAAGAGCCCTAGAAAAATTTGTAAAATCCAAGTACCTTTATGACACCACTGATGAGGATCTTTATATAGGCTCTTTAAAGGGGATAGTAAAGGGATTAAAGGACCCCTACTCTGAATATTACACGAAAGAAGAATTTGAAAAATTAATGGAAATGACTACAGGAGTGTTTTTTGGAATAGGCGTAGAGGTTACAGCTGGTTCTGATGGCATGATAACAGTCGTAAGTCCTATAAAGGGTGGCCCGGCAGACAAGATGGGAGTCAAGGCAGGAGACAAGATTATCAAGGTTGAGGGTCAAGATTTCACGGCTGATGAGCTTCAAGATGCAGTAAAGGTCATGAGAGGTGAAAAGGGAACTCCTGTAAAGGTAACTTTTTACAGACCAGGGGCCAAAGACAAGGATACTTTTGATTTGAGCATAGTAAGAGATGAGGTTCATACAAAAACTGTTGTCAAGGACAAGATAGATGGCTATGGTTATATAGGTATTAGCAATTTTGACGAAGGAACTGGCAAGGATTTCTTGGATGCTGTAAAAGAATTGGAAGCTGAAAATGTGAAGGGTTATATCCTCGATTTGAGGGGAAATCCTGGAGGAATTGTCCAAGGGGCTGTTGAAGTTTGCAATGTTTTTATAAGAGAAGGCAACATAGTCAGCGCTTCTACCAAAAATGGGACAAGTCTTTTTAACTATGATGCAAAGCCTGGAGATTTCCATACTGACAAGAATTTAGTGGTTTTGATAAATGGAGCCTCGGCATCTGCTTCTGAGATAGTTTCTGGAGCTTTAAAAGATCATGAAAGGGCAACTCTTATTGGCACTAAAACTTTCGGCAAAGGAATTGTGCAACAGACTTTTCCTTTTGGAGATGGAGACGGAATAAAGATTACAACGGCTCAATATTTCACACCCAAGGGAAAGAATATCCACAAAAAGGGGATCGAACCAGATATAAACTTGCCTTTGCCACAAGACACAAAAGGAATAGGCATAAAATTTTACAAGGAAGATTTGCAATTGCAAAAGGCAGTTGAAGTATTAAATAAAAAGATAAAATAAAAAAAGGGCTTGGGCTCTTTTTTTATTTATTTTCACAAAGACTCTAGTATAATTAGTTGTGAGGTATATATGAAAAATTTATTTAATTTACTAGAAAAATGTTACAGAGAAGATAAAGATAAAATTGCCATACTAGAAGAAAATGGCAAGATGAGTTATGGGGACTTTTATGAAAAATCCATGATTATAGCAAAAGCTTTGGACAAGCTCAAGCTGGATTTAAAAAAGCCAATCTTGGTTTTAATAAAAGACGAGGGACTAGACCTTTGTGTTTTTATGGCTATCTTGGCTTTGGGAGGATTTTATGTGCCCATAAGTTCCAAAACTCCCGATGCAAGGCTTAAAAAAATTTTAGAGGATACAGATTTTGCCGGCATAATTTCTGCTGATGCAAAAGAAAATACCTATATAAATATAGAGGAAGAAATTAGAGATTTGAAATACGACAAAAATTTCAAACCTCAAAATAGTGCCATAGGCTCAGATCCAGCACTTGGACTTTTCACATCTGGCTCCACAGGCAGACCTAAATTGGTTTTGAAATCGCATGAGTCCATACTTTCTATGTGCCGCTTTTTCAATGAGGATTTTAATTTTAATGACAATAATATATTTGGCAATCAAGTCAGCTTTGAATTTGACTCTTCCTTGAAGTCTATCTATCTTTGCCTCTACAATCGGGCGAGCTTGGGCCTAATTCCTACTAAATACTTTTCTTTCCCGAAGAAGATTATAGACTTGATAAATGAATTTAATGTAGATACACTTATATGGTCAACATTTGCCCTGCGTTTGATGGAAAATTTTAAAGTGTTTTCCTATAAGAAGATTGAAAAGGTAAAGCTTGTCATGTTTTCTGGGGAAGTAATTCCTGAAAAGACTATTAGATACTGGATGGAGCATGTAAAAGCAGACTATTACAATGTCTATGCACCGACTGAATACTCTTTCAATTGCCTTTATCACAAGATAAAATCTGATGAAAATCTAAATAAGATACCGGCGGGAAAAGAAATCACAGGCTCTAGGGTCTTGATATTGGATGAAGAGAATAGACCATGCAAGCTTGGAGAAGAAGGAGATCTCTATTTGGAAGGACCCGGTCTTGCCATGGGTTATTATGGAGATATGGAAAAGACAAGGCTTTCTTTTATACAAAATCCTCTAGAGAAAAATTTCCCTCAAATAATTTATAAAACAGGCGACAGAGCTTTGATGGATGAAAATGGAGACGTCTATTTCAAAGGCAGAAGGGACAATCAAATTAAGCATCAAGGTTACAGAATAGAGCTTGGAGAAATTGAAAACTCTATAAATTCTCAAAAAGGGGTAAACATTTGTGGAGTGATTTTTGACAAGGAAAAGGAGAGCTTGATTGCCTTTTATGAGGGAGATATTGAGGCAAAAGAACTCAAAAAAGAATTGAAAATCAAATTGCCAAGGCATTTTTTCCCCAAGGAAATCATAAGGCTTGAAAAACTTTATCTTAATGCCAATAATAAAGTAGACAGAAATAAATTAAAGGAGATATACAATGAGCAACTTAGAAAAAATAATTCAAATAATTAAAGAAGTTTCACCAATGGGAGATGAAAACATAGAAGCTGATACAGAGCTTATTGAGTCTGGAATTATAGATTCTTTCGATACTGTTTCTCTAATCATGGAATTAAATGACGAATTTGAGATAGAAATTGGGGTTGAAGAAATCCTTCCTGAAAATTTTGAAACTCCTGAAAAGATATTGGCTCTTGTGGAAGAGTTTTTGGGTGAAAATTAATTGAACTTACAAAGCCCTTGGCTGTGTGGGGGACTTATAATTTTTACAATTCTATATTATAGCTTATTTAGAAATTTTCAGTGGCTTTGGACTCTTGTAATTTCATATGCCCTATATTTTTATTTAGAAAAATTTTCTATAATCTATATTTTGCTAACAAGCATAAGCATCTACTTTCTATCGTTAAAGATAGAGAATCTTATAGATGAGCTTGGAAAGAAAAAGGGCAAGGCTACATCCAAAAAATACTTGATATTTGGACTTTTATTGAATTTTGGAATTTTGTTTGGACTCAAATATTTGGGTCTTATAAATTTGCTAAGTGATTTCAAATTTGATTTCAAATCCATAGCTGCTCCTTTGGGAATATCTTTTTATACTTTTAAGGCTGTGGCCTATCTGGTAGATATCTATAGATCCAAGTACAAGGCCCAGAGGAACTTTTTGAAGTTTGCTTCATTTATTGCTTATTTTCCAGCCTTTTTGCAAGGTCCCATAGATAAATATGATGAGCTTTCTAAGACTCTCTATAATAAAAAGAAGTTCAAGTATGAAAATCTTTTGAGAGGTCTGATTTTGATTATTTTCGGACTTATGAAAAAGACGGTAGTAGCAGATAGGCTAGTGGGACCAGTTGATAACTTAGTAAAAAACTACACATCCTATCAGGGAGCTGTACTTCTTTTTGGCATGTTTGTTTTTGGCATCCAAATATATGCAGATTTTTCTGGGGGCATTGACATGGTGAGAGGATTTTCTAAAATCCTTGGCATTGAGCTTGCTGAAAACTTTAACAGTCCCTATCTTGCCGATTCTGTTGCAGAGTATTGGAGAAGGTGGCATATGAGCTTGGGAGCTTTCATGAGAGAGTATGTATTTTATCCCATGAGTCTTTCGAGGTCATTTACAAAAATAAATAAGAAATCTAGAAAGCTACTTGGAGCCAAGTATGGGAAAATTGTCACACTCTTGATTTCAACTTTGGTTGTCTATTTTCTTATAGGTGCGTGGCATGGAGCAAGAGCCATATCTCTTTTGTTTGGTATTTTCTACGGAGTTGTAATCTCTCTTTCGCTCATCTTAGAGAATTTTAGAAAAATGATGGATAAGAAAATAAAAATACCAGAAAATATCAAGTACGCATTCAAAATCATATGGGTTGTTTTTGTGACTAGCATAGGAAGGTATTTTTCAAAAGCGGATACGCCAGCGCAACTGCGTGATATGCTCTCTTACACAGTCTCTAATTTTTTCGGAAAAGATTTCTTAGCTCATTTCTATCAAGCTATGGGCATGACGAAGATGGGATATCTCATCTTAATAGCGGCAATTATAATTATGTGTTTTGCGGCTTATTACAAGGAAAAGGAAGGCAATTTTTTTGACAAGTTGGAAAGGCTTAGTCCTTTAAACTTTTTTATTTTGATGACATTTGTAATAGGTCTTACAGTAGTTTTCGGCCTTGTATCGGGCGATGTAAAACAGATGGAATTTGTATATCAAAAGTATTAGGTGAATATGAAGGCAAAAAAATCAGTTTTATTAATAGTTTTGGCTTTTTTGAGCGTTCTTTCAGTGCTTGCTTTAATAAATTATTATTATGACCCCTTCGGAGTTTTTGATAAAAAAGATGGCTGGTACTCTTATAGGATGACCAGAAACCCAAGAACTGCTAAAATTTCATACTTGAATAGGCACAATAAGGATTACAATGCCTATGTCTTAGGTTCTTCTGGATCTAGTCCTCTAGTGAAGGAAAGTCTTGATAAGGCTAGCGGAAAGTCTTTTTACAATCTCTTCTACTATGGAGCTGATATGAAGGATGTCCTAGATACTTTTAACTATATAGTAAAAAACTATAAGGTTGACGAGGTACTACTGCCTATAACTTTTTCCTTTGCAGAAGAATATGACAAGGGGGAAGATGACCTACACTATAAAATGAAGCCGGAGCTTTCAGGAAAATCATCTTGGCAATTTTATAAGGACTACATTTTTGCAGATCCTCTCTATGCAAACGACATGAGGAGATCTTATAAAAAGAAGACTTATCTACCCCAAGTCTATGATGTATTTTTGGAAGAATCTGGCAATTACGATAAGAGGTTAAGAGATATAGAGGGCATAGGTAGTCGGGAAGATTATTTGAAAAAATATCCAGACTTTCAATGGAAAAAGCCTGCTCTCAAGCTCAAGTACATGAAGGAATTTTTTAGGGATTTAAAAAAAGTTGTGGACACTTGTGAAGAGAAAAATATAACCTATAAAATTTTTATGTATCCCTTATATAAGACGTCTTATGAGTCCTATGACCCAAAAGAATTGGAAGAGTTTTTTAGAGAACTAACTAAAATATCCGATTTTTATGACTTCACTTACTCATCAATTTCAGAAGATCCTAGATTTTTCTATGATACTGCCCATTACAGAAACGATGTGGGCGATATGATGATTAGAAAAATTTATGGTGGAGATGGCTATATTGCCAAAGATTTTGGGAAATTAGTAAAAAAGAATCAGGTCTACAAGATTGAAAGACCCAAAATAGAAAGTGAAGACCAAAAAATTAAAGTTTTCATGTTGCATCACATAGACAAGGATGCTATAAACGCAGCAACCATAACTAGAGGAAAGCTGGAAGAATTATTAAAACTTATAAGGGATAAGGATTACCACTGTTTGAGTTTAGGAGAAATCAGATCTTATGTGGAAGATGGCGTTGACATACCACAAAAATCTGTCCTCTTGACTTTTGACGATGGCTACTTGTCAAATTACAAGATAGTCTATCCCCTGCTTAAAAAATATGGATTAAGAGCTGTATTTTGTCCAATAGGCTCTTCCATAGGCAAGGACACCTACAAGGATACGGGAGAAAAAATAATCCCCCACTACAGTTTAGATGAGATAAAGGAAATGGCTAAGTCAGGCATCATAGAGTTTGCCAGCCATGGCTATGACATTCATCAGTCTGAAAAGTTTGAAAAGGGGCAATGCAGGCCTTCGATTTTGAAGTTGGATTCAGAGACTGAAGATCAATATATAGCTTATATAAAAAAAGACTTTGAAGAATTTAAAAAGCTTGAGGATGTTTTGGGTTATAAGATAAGGGCTATGGCATATCCTTTAGGTGAGCATGATGGGCTTTCGGATGTGCTTGTAAGAGAAGCCGGCATAGACCAAACATTTACAACTGTGGAGGGCGATAGTGTCATCATAAAGGGACTTAGACAGTCTATGTTTGCTCTTAATAGAATAAATATTTACGAAGATTTGGATTTGAGTGTCTTATTAAAATAAAATGGTATATACTAATATAGTAGGATTGTGGGGTCACTAGGTGGCCCCTTATTGATTGTGGGGTGATGAAATGGAATTTAAAATACATTCAAAATTTAAACCCATGGGCGACCAGGTAGCAGCGATTGAATCTCTAGTCGATGGTGTGAAGAAAAACTTGAAGCATCAAACTCTTGTCGGTGTTACAGGCTCGGGCAAGACTTTTACAATGGCAAATATAATAGAGAGGGTACAAAAGCCGACTCTAGTAATAGCACATAATAAGACTCTAGCCTATCAACTAGTTGGTGAGTTCAAAGAGTTTTTTCCAGAAAATGCTGTGGAGTATTTTGTTTCTTATTATGACTATTATCAACCAGAAGCTTATGTACCTCAAACAGATACTTTTATTGCCAAGGATTCTTCTATAAATGATGAGATAGACGAACTCAGACACTCTGCAACCATGGCCTTGTTTGAAAGAAAAGATGTGATAATTGTCGCATCTGTATCTTGTATTTATGGTCTAGGAGACCCCATAGATTATAAAAAGTTAACCGTTTCTCTAAGACCAGGTATGCAGAGGTCTAGAGATGATATAATGCGACATTTGGTCGATATTCAATATGTCAGAAATGATATAAACTTTGTGAGGGGGACTTTTAGAGTAAGGGGCGATGTGCTTGAAATTTTCCCTGCAGCATCGTCTGAAAACTCAATAAGAGTTGAATTTTTTGGAGACGAAATAGATCGGATAGCAGAGATGAATGCCCTCACAGGAGAAGTGCTTTCGTATAAAAATTTTGTGAGTATATGGCCAGCATCCCACTTTGCTACATCCAAGGACAAGGTGGATAAGGCTATTATAAGTATAAGAGAAGAGCTTGAAGAAAGACTAAAAGAGCTAAAGGACCAAGAAAAACTTCTGGAGGCCCAGAGGCTGGAACAGAGGACAGAGTACGATTTAGAAATGCTTTCTGAGATGGGATTTTGTTCTGGAATAGAAAATTATTCTCGCCACCTTTCTCAAAGACCTGCTGGCTCAAGGCCCTATACTCTCATAGATTATTTTCCTAAGGATTTTCTTACTATAATTGATGAATCACACGCCACAATTCCGCAAATAAGAGGAATGTTTAATGGCGATAGGTCAAGAAAGGAAACCTTGGTTAATTATGGATTTCGTTTGCCATCGGCTCTTGACAATAGGCCTCTTAGATTCAATGAATTTGAGTCCATGATGAATCAATCAATCTATGTTTCTGCCACACCAGGGCCATATGAAAAAGAACACGAAGAAAATAGAACTGAGCAGGTTATAAGACCGACAGGACTTTTAGATCCTAAGATTTATGTGAGACCGAGCAAAAATCAAATTGACGATTTGATAAATGAGATAGAGAAGCAAAAGGAAAAAGGCTATAGGACTTTGGTTACAACTCTAACCAAAAAGATGGCCGAGGACTTGACAGATCATTTTAAAGAAATGGGAATAAAAGTCACCTATATGCATTCTGATGTAGATACAATTGAAAGAATGGAAATCATAAGAGATCTAAGACTGGGAGTATATGATGTACTTGTAGGGATAAATCTTTTAAGAGAGGGTCTGGACTTGCCGGAGGTTTCTTTGGTTGCTATTTTGGATGCGGACAAGGAAGGTTTTTTAAGAAGTGAAACATCCTTGATACAAACTGCTGGA
This sequence comes from Peptoniphilus sp. GNH, assembly GCA_021307325.1. Classification (NCBI taxonomy): domain Bacteria; kingdom Bacillati; phylum Bacillota; class Tissierellia; order Tissierellales; family Peptoniphilaceae; genus Peptoniphilus; species Peptoniphilus sp. GNH. Next base: position 1,808,302 of record CP089931.1, read on the forward strand.
AGGGCAGCTAGAAATGTGGATTCTTATGTAGTTATGTACGCTGACACTATAACCAAGTCTATGCAAGTTACAATAGATGAAACCAACCGTAGAAGAAAAATCCAAGCTGCCTACAATGAAAAAAATGCAATAGTGCCTAAATCTGTATCTAAGGGCATAAGAGAAATTGTAAGCACTCATATTGCAGCTGAAGAAAGAGTTGGATATGATGAGGATGATTTTGATCCAGAAGAAATAAAAGCCATGATTGAGGGACTTAGGATAGAGATGTTAAAGTCGGCGGAACTTTTAGACTTTGAAAGGGCTGCTGAAATTAGAGATGAGATAAAAAATCTTAAGCAGATGTTGGAGAGATGATAATTTGGAAGATAAAATTATAATAAAGGGAGCCAGACAGCACAATTTAAAAAATGTAAATCTAGTCCTTCCCAGAAATAAATTTATAGTCTTTACAGGACTTTCTGGTTCGGGCAAGTCATCGCTTGCATTTGATACAATCTATGCTGAAGGTCAAAGAAGATATGTGGAAAGCTTATCTTCGTATGCAAGACAATTTTTAGGTCAAATGGATAAGCCAGATGTGGATTCCATAGAAGGTATGAGTCCTTCTATTTCGATCGATCAAAAAACTACTAGCCAAAATCCCAGATCAACGGTCGGCACAGTCACAGAAATCTACGACTATTTAAGACTTATGTATGCAAAGATAGGAAGACCTTTTTGTGATGATTGCCATGAGGAAATCACATCTTATTCGATTGACCAAATGATAGATGAGATTTTGAAATTGCCTGAGAGAAGCAGAATTCAGATTCTAGCTCCTCTTGTTAGAAAGAGAAAAGGAGCCTTCAAAAAAATCTTTGAAGGCATAAAAAAAGATGGATATGTGAGAGTTTTTGTGGACGGAGAAGTTTACGACATAGATGATGTTCCAGAACTTGATAAAAATAAAAGCCATGACATATCAATAGTAGTGGATAGATTGATAATAAAAGATGAGATTCGCTCAAGGCTTGCTGACTCTTTGGAGTTGGCACTTGATAAGGCTGATGGCCTTGTGAATATAGATGTTATAGGAGATGGAATTTTGACTTTTTCGTCAAAACTTCAGTGTCCATCTTGCGGTAAAGTCATAGAAGAAGTCTCACCAAGAACATTTTCTTTTAATTCGCCAATAGGAGCTTGCCCCAGCTGCAATGGTTTGGGATTTTCGAAAGAAGTCGACAAGGACTTGGTAATACCAAACCCTGAGCTTTCCATAAAGGAAGGAGCCATTGCATGTTATTCGACAGGGGATGGCACCTACTATTATGAAATGATAAAAAATTTGGCAGCCCATTTTAAATTTCCGATAGACAAGCCTATAAAAGAGGCACCTGCAGAATTTATAGACGCCCTTTTTAATGGGTCGGACAAAAGGCTGTCATTCGGATTTGATTCTTATTTTTCGGGCTGGAAATCTTATGATGGAGTTTTTGAAGGAATTTATAAAAATTTAAAAAGAAGATACATGGAGACGAGTTCCGACTCTGTGCATGCTAGGATTAATGAGTTCATGTCAGATGTGGAATGCCCGACTTGTCATGGTTCTAGATTAAAATCATCAGCTCTATCTTTTAAGGTTGGCAATTTGAATATTTTTGAGTTGACGGAGCTTGCCATAGCTGATTCATACGAATTTATTAAGAATTTAAAATTGACTGAAAAAGAGGCCATAATAGGAAAGCAACTTTTAAAGGAAATAAAATCTAGACTTGGATTTTTAAATGATGTGGGTCTAGGGTATTTGAGTCTTTCAAGAATGGCAGGAAGTCTTTCTGGAGGAGAGGCTCAGAGAATAAGACTAGCCACCCAAATAGGTTCGCAATTGGTCGGGGTAATTTATGTTTTGGATGAGCCTTCAATAGGTCTTCATCAAAGAGACAATGCAAAGCTTTTAGGAGCTCTTAGAAATTTAACCGACATAGGCAACACTCTTATAGTTGTGGAGCATGACGAAGATACAATGTTGATGGCAGACCAAATAGTTGACATAGGTCCTGGAGCGGGCGATGGTGGAGGAAATATAATAGCTCAAGGCACTGCGAAAGAAATCATGAAGGTTGAGGAATCTATAACAGGTGCCTATTTGAGCGGCAGAAAAAAAATTGAAGTCCCTAATAAAAGGCGAAGTGGCAATGGACTTTATATTGAAGTAAAAGGTGCTAAAGAAAACAATTTAAAAGACGTAGATGTAAAAATTCCCCTGGGGATGTTTGTGGCTGTCACAGGTGTGTCAGGCTCTGGAAAATCTTCCTTGGTAAATGAGGTCATATATAAGTCTTTAGCTCAAAAATTAAACGGATCTAAAATAAAACCGGGAAAGGTTGGAGATATTTTAGGTCTAGAAAATTTGGACAAGGTTGTGAACATAGACCAAAGTCCAATAGGCAGAACTCCCAGATCAAATCCAGCTACCTATACAGGCGCTTTTGATATAATAAGAGATATCTTTTCAGTAACTAATGAATCCAAGATGAGAGGCTACAAGAAGGGAAGATTCTCCTTCAATGTTAAGGGAGGCAGGTGTGAAGCTTGCAAAGGAGATGGTATAATAAAGGTTGAAATGCATTTTCTGCCGGATGTTTATGTGCCATGTGAAGTTTGCAAGGGAAAGAGGTACAATACTGAGACTTTGGAAGTGAAGTACAAGGGGAAAAACATTTCAGATGTTTTGGATATGAGAGTTGAAGAAGCAATCAAGTTTTTTGAAAATCATCCAAGGCTTCTTAGAAAGTTGGAGACTTTAAAAAATGTAGGTCTTTCCTATATAAGTCTAGGTCAACCATCGACTCAACTTTCTGGAGGAGAGGCTCAAAGAATTAAATTGGCTTTGGAACTTTCAAAAGTATCAACAGGCAAGACTATTTATATTTTAGACGAGCCGACAACAGGTCTACACACTGCAGATGTTGACAAACTAATAGGAGTCTTGAATAATTTAGTAGACAAGGGAAACACCGTTTTGGTAATTGAACACAATTTGGATGTAATAAAGTCAGCGGATTATATAATCGATCTTGGACCTGAAGGGGGCAGCGGAGGTGGACAAGTAATTGCCACTGGAAGCCCCGAAGAAGTGGCTGAAGTAAAAGAGTCTTATACAGGTCAATTTTTAAAGAAAGTTTTAAAGAGGTAGCTATGATAAGTAAAATTAAAAAAACAATCATTGTTCTTATAATGATTTTGATGATTTTGCCATGCTCATCATATGCAGCATATGTGCGACCAAATCATTTTATGGACAAAAAAGGCTGGGAGAGAATCCATGAGATAAAAAAATTTCAAGCACTCCACAATTTGACCGTCACTGGCAAGTTGGATGAAAATACAAAAAAAATGCTTAGAAATGACAAGATGTTTGTAAAAGATACAATCACAAGTCCGCCAAGTACGGGACCTTGGATAGCTGTCAATAAGACGCAAAAAATCTTGACTTTTTATTCTGGGACAAGTCCCAAGTACAAATTTCCAGTTGCTTTGGGCACTTCTGAAACACCAACGCCATCTGCCAAGACAAAAATTGTAAATAAGGCAAAAAATCCTGCATGGGGAGGCATGGGAGGAAAATATACACCAACTCAAGCAGATGATCCTAAGAATCCTTTGGGTGAGAGATGGATGGGCTTAGGTCTTACTGGATATGGCATCCATGGCACTATATATCCCAAGCAAATTGGAGGATATGTATCTAATGGTTGCATAAGGATGTTTAATTATGATATAGAAACTTTTATATTTCCAAATTCCAAAGTTGGCATGCCAGTATGGCTTGGAACAGATGAAGAACTCAGAGCCTGGGGCGTAAGTCAGGATTGGGGAGAAATGGTAGAAAAGCCTAAGGAAGATGCAAAAACTGAAAAAACTGAAAAAACTGAAAAAACTGAAAAGAAACAAGAAGTTAAACCTGTTGAAGAAGAAATAATTGTAAAAGAAAATTTAATATTTTAATGAATAAAAGGCTCCTTATAAAAAGAGGAGCTTTTTGCTTGCCTTTATAGCCACTTTTATTTATGATTTTTCTTAGAGGAGGCTTGAAATGAAAAAAATATACATAAATATGGATAATTCTATAAGATATGCCGATCAAATCGAGGAATTTTTTAAATTTTTAGATAAGGGTCTTGACATAAAAGCTTTTTATTCAGGAGATAAACTGGATGAATATTTAGATTTTAAAAATTTCATAATGATGACTTATGAAAGAGATTTTCCGATTTCGTTTTTGCCGCAAGATAAGGATTTGCTTTCTCTTTTTGAAGATAGGCTTGAAGAAGCAAAAACAGCCTTTGCCAAACTTGTGTATGAAGACGATTTATTTTTAGCATCATATGCATCGGCAGCGGGCATTGAGCTTGTTCTTCTTGAGGAAAAAATGATTTAATAAAATTTCTTTCTAAATTTAACAAAGTTATCACATTTTAGATATATCTTTTATGGGAGGTGAATTTATGTTTAAAATTTTGGTCGTTGATGATGAGGCTAAGATTAGAGAGGTCATAAAAACTTATGCGGAGTTTGAGGGACATGAGGTCACTCAGGCTTGTGATGGCATTGAGGCTGTGGAATTGTGCAAAAACAATGACTATGATGTGATAGTAATGGATATAATGATGCCAAGACTTGACGGATTTTCAGCTTATAAGGAAATTAAAAAAATAAAAAATATACCAGTGCTCATGCTTTCTGCTAGAGGAGAAGAATTTGACAAGTTGTTCGGATTTGAAATAGGTATAGATGATTATGTAGTAAAGCCATTTTCGCCTAAAGAACTCATGGCTAGACTCAAGGTTATAGTTTCTAGAAACAAAAAAACAATTGATAATGAGATTTTGAAGTTTGAAGGTCTGGAGATAGATTTAGATGGCAGAGTTGTTTTTGTGGATGGCAAGAAGGTGGATATGACTCCAAAAGAATATGATCTACTAACTTTTTTGGTAAAGAATGAAAATATAGCTTTATCTAGAGATAAACTCTTAAATAAGGTTTGGGGATATGATTTTTATGGCGATGACAGGACGGTGGATACCCATATCAAGATGCTTAGAAATTCTATCAAGGAATATAGGAAGTTTATAGTTACGGTAAGAGGCATCGGCTATAAATTTGATACGAGGATATGATGAATGCTTTGAAAGAAAAAATTTTTTCGACTATAAAATTCAAATTATGGAAGTATTTCGTTGCCTTTGGGGCAACGATTTTAATTATACTTTGGCTTTTGCAGACCGTATTCTTAAATTCGTTTTATGAGGTTATGAAACAAAGGGAAATTGTGAAAATAGGTAACACTCTCAAGAATGAATTTAAGTCTGAAGATTTTGAATATACCCTCTATAACTATGCCATAAAAAAGGGTGTCAGCATAACTGTTGTCAACAAGGAAGGCAGAATTATATATCCTGTAACTTTTTGGGAATTTTTGCTAAGGCCAGATAGGATTGACTTTGAAGATGGAGAACTGAACAAGTCTTTTGAGAGGGTTAAAAGTGGCAAGGCCTATGAGGTATCTGTAATAAAATATCCTAGAATAGATAGCAGAGTTATCGAATATATTGGTAATTTGGGAGATAAGTACAAGGACAGCTACTATATTTTCATATCTTCGGTTTTGGAGCCTGTTGATGCGACAACTGGTGTCTTGAAAAAAATTCTAGTCTTGGTTTCGATTTTATCTCTATTTGTGGGTGCAATTCTTTCTTATTTTTTCTCGAAGAGATTTTCAAAGCCTTTAACAGATATGTCCAACACAGCTAAGGCTTTGGAAAACGGCAATACGCAAGTTTTTTTCAAAAAGGGTTCCTATACTGAAATAAATAATCTGGCTGAAGCTTTAAATAGGGCTACCTATGAGCTTAAAAAGACCAACAATATGAGAAGAGATTTAATAGCCAATGTGAGCCACGACTTAAAGACACCTCTTACTGTAATAAAATCCTATGGAGAGATGATAAGGGATATTTCTGGCGACAATAAGGATATGAGGCAAGAACACATAGGGACAATTATCGAAGAGGCAGACAAATTGACAGATTTGGTAAATGACCTCTTGGACTTGTCTAAATTGGAATCTGGCATGGCAAAACTCAGAATATCAGAAAATAATCTTGGAGATTTGGCAGAAAATGTGGTTGCAAGATTTAAGCTGCAACAAGAACAAGCTGGATATGAATTCAAAATTGAAAAGAGTGGAGATTTGAATATCTGCTGCGATCAAAATAAAATTAGTCAGGTAATTTATAATTTAATTTCAAATGCCATAAATTATTCCAAGGATGAAAAAAAGATTCTGGTCAAAATAAGTCAAAGAGAAAATGAAGTTGAATTTCACGTCATAGATAAGGGCATAGGTATAGATGAAGACCAATTAAAAAGCATATGGGACAGGTTTTACAGAGTCGGAGACAATCATCAAAGGTCTAGTGTGGGAACTGGTCTTGGCCTTTATATAGTAAAATCTATTTTGGATTTACATGGATTTGACTATGGTGTAAAATCACAAAAAGATAAGGGATCAGATTTTTATTTTGTGGCTAGGAAATAGTTGATAAATAAATAAAAAACTGTGATAATTTTAATATATAAATTTTAAGGAGTGAAAAAATGTCAGGACATTCTAAATGGAATAACATAAAAAATAAAAAGGGTAAAGAAGACGCTAAACGTGGCAGGATTTTTACCAAGTTGGGAAGATATATTATGGTTGCGGCTAGAGATGGCGGCCCAGACCCTGACTACAATCCATCTTTGAAGGCTGCCATAGACAAGGCAAAAGCTGAAAATATGCCTAATGACAATATAGAAAGAGCTATAAAAAAGGGCAACGGAGAGTTGGGAGATTCGAATTTTGAAGAAGTTACTTATGAAGGATACGGACCAGGTGGAGTTGCTGTTATAGTGGAGTGCTTGACAGATAATAGAAATAGAACTGCCCCAGATGTGCGCCATGCTTTTGACAAGTTTGGTGGAAATCTCGGAACTAGTGGAAGCGTAACTTTCATGTTTGAAAAAAAGGGTCAAATCGGTATTGAAAAATCGGATTCTATTGACGGTGATGAGCTTATGATGCTTGCTCTTGAACTCGGGGCAGAAGATGTAATAGAAAGAGAAGAAGCCTATGAAATCTTGACAAAGCAGGAGGATTATTCTTCTGTAAGAGATGGTCTTGAAAAGGAAGGTTACGATTTTATAGTTTCAGAAGTGGCTTATCTTCCTTCAACAATGGCAGAGATAAACGATGAGGAAATCATAGCAAAGTTGGATAAGATGATTGACATGCTTGAAGACAATGATGATGTCCAAGAAGTGTATACAAACTGGGAGAGAGATTAATGAAAATAAATAAAATGATAGACCACACTTTGTTAAAGGCAGATGCGAGGCTAGAACAAATAGAAGAACTTTGTAAGCAAGCAGCAGATCACAACTTCAAGTCTGTATGTGTAAATCCTTTTTATGTAAAAAAATGTGCAGAGCTTTTAAAGAAAACAGATGTTTTGGTATGCACAGTTATAGGATTTCCTTTGGGACAAAATACTAGCGAAGTGAAGGTTGCAGAGACTGAAGATGCTCTAAAAAATGGAGCAGGTGAAATAGACATGGTCATAAATATAGGCGCTTTAAAAGACAAGCAATATGACTATGTGGAAAATGAGATAAGAAGCATAAAAAATGCTTGTGGCGATAAAGTCCTAAAAGTCATAATTGAAACTTGCCTTTTGACAGAAGAAGAAAAAGTAAAGGCATGTGAACTTTCTAAAAAAGCTGGAGCAGATTTTGTAAAAACTTCGACTGGATTTTCGACTGGAGGAGCGACAGTAGAAGACGTTCTACTAATGAGAAAGACAGTTGGACCTGAAATGGGAGTAAAGGCATCTGGAGGAATAAGAGACTATAAGAAAGCTAAGGAAATGATTGAAGCTGGAGCTAATAGACTTGGAGTTTCTGCAGGTTTGGAGATAGTGAGACAAGCAGATGAAGAAAATTGATCCAGTTGCATTTAGAATAGGTGGTTTGGAGATTGCCTGGTATGGCGTTTTGATAGCCTTAGGTGTCCTATGTGCCCTTGTTTTTGCTACAAGAATTGCAGAAAAAGATAAGGATTTATATAAGGACTGTACTATAGATTTTGCTCTTTTTGGAGTACCTTTGGGAATCATAGGAGCTAGAATTTATTATGTAGTCTTTGAATGGGGCTACTATAAAAATGATCTTAAAAAGATTTTCGCCTTGAGAGAGGGAGGTCTTGCCATATATGGTGGAATAATCACAGGGATTATAGTTGCATATATATTTTGTAAAAAGAAAAAAATATCCTTTTGGTCTTTTTTGGACTCTTTGGCACCTGGAGTTGTCCTTGCACAAAGCATAGGAAGGTGGGGAAATTATATAAATGGAGAGGCTCATGGGGGTCCTACTTCTCTTCCTTGGGCGATTGAAGTGGAAGGGATAAAAGTTCATCCCACATTTCTATATGAGTCCTTGTGGAATTTTGCGATTTTTATTTTTCTCTACACTTATCTTAGCAAGAATAAAAAATTCAGAGGACAAGTTTTCGTAGCCTACATCATTCTATACGGTCTTGGCAGATTCTTTATAGAAGCGATGAGAACAGATTCTTTATACATTGGAAGTTTTAGAGTATCACAATTAGTTAGTCTAGCGGGAATCGCTCTTGGAATAATCCTATTTTTTTACTTGAGAAAGCAAGAAAAGCTTGATAAAAAATAAAAAATAAATATAAAAAACAAAAAAATGACATCAATACAAACGATGTCATTTTTCATTTTCACTTATATTTAATTAATATACAAAAAAATATGGTCGGGATGAGAGGATTTGAACCTCCGGCCCCATGCACCCCATACATGTGCGCTACCGGGCTGCGCTACATCCCGACAAATATTTAATGCATTAAGTATAATAGCATATTAAATGTGAAAACTCAAGAGAAATATAAAACAAGAAAGCTGAAGCTACACCAAAAGAAATTAATAATAATTATAATATAAGGGAAAACATTGCCCCAAAAAATAATCGGCTCAATTATGCTAAAAATACAGAAAAAATTAAAATTTACTGTTTAAATATTATTTTTTGTGATATAAACTATATAAGAGCTGAAAAGATAAATAAAATTATCCGGCTTGCCAATTTTCGTAACACACTATAAAAAGGAGGAAGTAGAAATGGAAAAAGATTTTAACATATTCAATCAGTATTTAGAATCTCAAAAGAAGTTAATGGATATGTGGAGCCAAATGGCACAAAGTTATGGTGGAAATTTGTCAGCACCATTCTCAACAAATCCGGCAGAACAATATCAAAAATTTTTTAGTCAATTTTTAAGTTCAAATCCATTCACAGGCTATTATGGCAGCCCTATGGAAGTAATCGGAAAAATGGGCCAAGGATCTGAAGTTTATTACAATATTTATAAGCTTTGGTCAGATATTTATAGCAAAAACATTGAACCAAATCAAGAAAATCTTGAAAAATTGATAGAAGATACAAAGGCTCAAAGCCTAAACATGCTAAATTTGTACTTGATGCCGTATTTGCCTGAAAATATACAACATCTGGTAAAATCTTCAATCAGCGTAAATGACACATTTGTTTCTACAATGAAGACTGTTTATGGCCCATGGGTTGAATCAATCGTGGAATTGTCAGACGCTTTCATGAAGGGCGCTTTTAAGGATCCTCAAGGATTCCTAGAATATTTCAATAAGTGGAGAGTTAACTACGACAAGACTTTTGGAAAATTTCTACAAATGCCTCAAATGGGAATCCAAAGAAATGAACAAGCACAAATTTTAGAAGCTACTGACAGATATGTAAAGTTCATGGTTTTCTTCACACAATTTATAGTTAGAATGAGCGAAATTATAAGCTCTACAACTTCAGAAATGATAACAAAGAGCTTTAATGATTTAAAAGAAGGCAAGCAACCGAAGTCTTTTGACGAGTTCTATAAGAACTTTAAAAAGGCAATTGGCGGAAAATTTGATGAAATATTCCTAACAGGTGAATTCTCACAACTTCTTTCAACCTTTACAAATTCTCTACTTGATTTAAAGATAGCTTCTGACAAGGTTTTGGAAAGTCAAATAAAATCAGTCCTACCTGTACCAGTAAAAAGCGACATGGACAGCCTTTACAAGACAGTTTATGAGCTTAAAAAAGAAGTAAGAGCTTTAAAGAAGCAATTGCAAGCTAAGAATGAAGCTAGTAGCGAAGCAAAAAAGGCTTCTAAATAATTGAAGGAGGTATAAAAGTGGAAAATATCTTTGGAATAAATGCGGAATCTGCTCTTGAAAAAATGGTAGGTTCTCAAGAAAAGTTATTAAAAGGCATAGAAACACTTATGAATGTGGACTATGTTGAAGAAATGGCTTCTACACCAAAAGAATTGGTTTTTGGAATGGATAAGATGAAACTCTATCACTACATTCCAAAAGTAAAGAAGCTCAATAAGACACCTCTTTTGGTTTCATATGCGCTTGTAAATAAGCAATACATGATGGACATCCAACCAGGAAAGAGCGTAATTGAAAAACTTCTTGAGGGTGGTCAAGATGTCTATATCATAGACTGGGGTTATCCAACAGCTGAGGATAGATACCTTGGCATGGGAGACTATATAAATGTTTATATAGATGCTTGTGTAGACTTTATAAGAGAAAAACACAAAGTTGAAAAAATAAATCTACTTGGAATTTGCCAAGGAGGAACATTCTCTTTCATATATACAGCCCTTCACCAAGAAAAGATAAAGAATTTAGTAAGCATGGTTACTCCAATGGACTTCCATTGCCATGACATAACTCTTTTCAAATGGGGTTCTGATTTGAATCCAGCTAAGATGGTTGAAGCTTTTGGCAACGTGCCAGGAGAATTTATGAATGCAGGCTTTGTATTCTTGAAACCTTTTGACCTACTTGTAGATAAGTATGTATCAATACTTGACATCTTGGATGATGAAGAAGCTCTGGCAAACTTTTTGAGAATGGAACATTGGATTTTTGACTCTCCAGATCAAGCCGGCAGATGCTTTGAAGAGTTTGTTCAAAATATGTTTGTAGAAAATAAACTCTACAAGGGAGAATTCGTATTAGATGGACAAAAGGTAGACTTGAAGAAAGTGACTTGCCCAACAATCGTACTTTTGGGAACAAAGGACAATCAAGTGCCACCAAATTCAACAAGAGTTATTCCTGATGTGATTGGATCTAAGGATGTAGAATTACATGAAATAGAAACTGGTCATATCGGACTTTTCGTAGGTGGTAGAAGCCAAAGAGAAGTTGCTCCAAAAATTAATGAATTCCTAACTAAGAGGGATAAGTAATATAAAATTGTTTATATAAGTAGGTCGGAGTTTTCTGACCTACTTTTTTTGTTTTAGCCATTTTATTAGCTTATGGATTTATTTTCTAATCTCATTAAAAATAGTTTTATCCTAAAGCTTAAATTGAACATTAAAATTTTCTTCCGTTAATAAAAAAAGTGTTTTACCCTTTATAAGGCAAATTGAATTTAGAAGCTTATGATGTGTATTATTTTATCCTTAATAAAAATTCTTTATGACGAAAAAAATTTAAAATTTGTATGGCGAAAAAAATATTCATAATATAATATTAGTATAGAAAGGATGGGAATATATTTTGTCATTACATAAACCGACATGGAGAACTTTAAAAGTATTAGAATTAATAGATGACAATTGGGATAAGAAATTTAATTTAAGCGACATTTCAGAACAGACCTCTATTCCAAAATCAACTTTATCGCCTATTTTAAGTACCTTGGTAGACTTGAACTATCTAAGTTTAAAAGATGGAAAATATTGCATATCATTTAAGCTCTTTCAATTGGGACTTTCTTACTCGGGGGACTTATCTCTTTTATCTTTTATAAAAGAAGAAATGGAAAGTTTGGTAGAAGACATAGGTGAACTTAGTCAATTTGGCATCTTGACAGAATCAAATGTTTTATATTTGGAAAAGGTCAATTCAAAAGATTCCATAGAAGTTGTAAGCGCCGTAGGGAAAAAACTACCAGCTCATGTCACTTCTCTAGGAAAGGCCATCTTGGCAGAAATGCCTGTTGAAAAGATTAGAAAAATTTATCCAGATGGGAAATTGGAAAAAATAGGACCAAATTCAATAACTGATTTCGATGAATTTTTACTTGAACTTGAGAGGATAAGAAAAAGAGGATACTCTATAGAAAAGGAAGAGGCATCAGCCAATGTATGTTGTGTAGCAGTGCCAATAGAAATTGACGGAAAAATAAAAAGTGCCTTGTCAGTTTCTTATCCTAGCTTTAAAGATTGCAAAAGCAAAACAGAAGTTATAGCCCAAAAACTTTTGGAAAAGAAAAAACTTATAGAAAAGATTGTAAAAATACAAGGATTTAAACTGGATTTATAAGCTTAACTTAAATACACTATGACTATTACATAGTGTCTTTTGTTTTTTAAAAGTCGGATATTAAAAATTATTAAATTATTTAAAAATAAGTTGCATAAAAGACTGCTTTAGTAATAAAATAAATATGAACTAAAAAATTAACAATACTTAATAGAAATCTGTATAATTTTAAACAGCACTTCTTTATATTTCTGGGGGCAATTTGTTTTGGGGACAAGTTGGAATCAAACTTAATTTCATAAAGCTTGTTAAAAAGTTTGTTATTTTTTTCTGAAAGGAGTATAATAAAACGAGTATTGTGTATAGTAATTTTAGGAGGTAAATATGGTTAAAAAATTTAAAACTATGGACGGAAACGAAGCAGCAGCTCACGTAGCTTATGCTTTTTCTGATGTGGCTTGTATATATCCTATCACTCCGTCATCACCTATGGCAGAACATGCTGATGCATGGAATGCAGCAGGAAGGAAAAATATTTTCGGACAAGAAGTTCTTGTAAAGGAACTTCAATCAGAAGCCGGCGCAGCAGGAGCTGTTCACGGATCACTTCAAGCTGGATCTTTGACAAGCACATACACAGCGTCACAAGGTCTTCTATTAATGCTTCCAAACATGTATAAGATAGCTGGGGAACTTTTACCGGGAGTATTTCACGTTGCAGCTAGAGCACTAGCATCTCATGCACTTTCTATTTTTGGGGATCATCAAGACGTCATGGCAACTAGAGCTTCAGGATTTGCAATGCTTGCTTCAGGTGGAGTTCAAGAAGTTATGGACCTTGCTGGTGTAGCCCATCTTGCAGCTATAAAGGGTAGAGTTCCTTTCCTTCATTTCTTTGATGGATTTAGAACATCTCACGAAATTCAAAAAGTAGAAGTTCTTGATTATGATGATCTTGCTAAGCTAGTTGATATGGATGCTGTAAGAGAATTCAGAAACAGAGCTCTTCATCCAGAAAAACCTGAAGTAAGAGGTACAGCTCAAAACCCAGATATCTATTTCCAATCTGTAGAAGCATCTAACAGATATTATGAAAATATCGTTGGAATTACAGAAGAATATATGAATGAACTATCTAAGCTAACAGGCAGAAAGTATGGTCTATTCAATTACTACGGAGCAGAAGATGCAGAAAATGTTATCATAGCTATGGGTTCTGTAACAGAAACTATAGAAGAAGTTGTAGACTATCTACTTGCAAAGGGAGAAAAAGTTGGTCTTTTAAAAGTTCATCTTTACAGACCTTTCTCACACGAACATTTCTTAAATGCTATGCCTAAGACAGTTAAGAAGATAGCTGTTCTAGATAGGACTAAGGAAAAGGGATCTGCTGGAGAACCTCTATATCTTGATGTAAGAGACGTTTACTATGGTAGATCTGATGCTCCACTTATCGTTGGTGGTAGATATGGTCTTGGTTCAAAAGACACCAACCCATCACAAATCATGTCAGTGTATGACAACTTAAAGAGAGAAGAACCTAAAAACGGCTTCACAATTGGTATAATTGATGATGTTACTCATACTTCTCTTCCAATAGAACACAAGATTGTAACAGAACCAGAAGGAACAATCAGATGTAAGTTCTGGGGATTTGGATCAGACGGAACAGTTGGTGCAAATAAATCTGCAATCAAAATAATTGGTGATAACACTGACCTATATGCTCAAGGATATTTTGACTACGACTCCAAGAAATCAGGCGGGGTTACAATGTCTCACTTGAGATTTGGTAAAAATGAAATAACTTCAACTTATTTGCTTAGTGAAGCAGATTTCATAGCTTGCTCAAGACAATCCTATGTTCATCTTTATGATCTTCTAAAGGGTCTTAGAAAAGGTGGAACATTCCTATTGAATACTACATGGTCAGACGAAGAACTTGAAAATAATCTTCCTGGCTCATTGAAAAAATATATAGCAGATAACAATATCGAATTCTATACAATAAATGCAACTAAGATTGCTGCTGAGATAGGCCTTGGCGAAAGAATAAACATGGTTATTCAATCAGCTTTCTTCAACTTGTCAAAGGTACTTCCAGTAGAAGATGCCATGAAATATTTGAAGAAATCAATTGTAAAAGAATACGGTCACAAGGGAGAAGACATAGTACAAATGAACTATCAAGCAGTTGACCAAGGAGTAAATGCTCTTCACAAGGTTAAAGTACCTGCAGAATGGTCAAATGCTACATCTGATATCACTCGTTCACTTGACGGAGCTCCAGAATTTATAAACGAAATTCTAATGCCTATGACTAGACAAGAAGGTAATGATCTTCCTGTATCATCATTTGTAGATAAGGCAGATGGAACTTTCCCATCAGGAACTTCAAGATATGAAAAGAGAGGTATTGCTGTAAAGGTTCCAGAATGGAATATTCAAAACTGTATCCAATGTAACCAATGCTCACTTGTATGTCCTCACGCAGCTATCAGACCATTCTTGCTAAATGAAGAAGAAAGCAAAAATGCACCTGAAAAGTTTGAAACAAAGCAAGGTGTAGGACCTGGAGCTAAGGATTACCAATATAGAATCCAAGTATCTCCATTAGACTGTACAGGTTGCGGAAACTGTGCTCAAGTTTGCCCAGCTAAAGAAAAAGCTCTTGTAATGAAACCTTTCGATGAAATGGCAAAAGCTCAAAAAGAAAATTGGGAATACGCAGCTGAAAAAGTTACTTCAAAAGAAAAAGAATTTACACCAAATAACATAAAGAATTCTCAATTCTTTGCACCTCATCTTGAATTCTCAGGAGCTTGTGCAGGATGCGGAGAAACTCCTTATGTAAAACTTATAACTCAACTATTTGGTAGCAAGATGAGTATAGCAAATGCCACAGGTTGTACTTCAATTTGGGCAGGCTCAGCTCCATCAACTCCATATTGCAAAGATGCATGCGGCAAGGGACCATCATGGGCTAACTCTTTGTTTGAAGACAATGCTGAATATGGTTTCGGTATGGAAGTTTCACAAGTACAAACTAGAAACAGAATCAAACTTTTGATGGAAAAATTCATCGAACTAAACCTTGACTCAGAAGCAAATGCTGCTTTCCAAGCATGGATTGATAACAAGGAAAACAAAGAAACAATTGTTGAAAAATGCGAAGCAGTTTATCCTTTCTTAGACAAGGATTACAAGAATCAAGAAGCTAATGATGTAATATATGAACTAAAATCTCTAAAGAAATTCATGCCTAAGAAGAGCCAATGGATAATCGGAGGAGACGGTTGGGCTTACGATATAGGATTTGGTGGTGTAGACCATGTTCTTGCATCAGGAGAAGATGTAAACATCCTTGTTGTAGATACAGAAGTTTATTCAAATACAGGTGGACAATCATCTAAGTCTACACCTACAGGTGCAGTTGCTCAATTTGCAGCAGCAGGTAAGACTACAAAGAAGAAAGACCTTGGTCTTATGATGTCAACTTATGGATATGTATATGTAGCTCAAATAGCATTGGGAGCAGACAGAAATCAAGCTCTAAAGGCTATAAAAGAAGCTGAAGCTTACAACGGACCATCTCTAATCATAGCTTATGCTCCATGTATCAACCATGGAATCAAATCAGGTATGGGAACTTCAATCGAAGAAGAAAAACGTGCAGTAGCTGCTGGATATTGGCACTTATACAGATTCAACCCTGAATTGAAGAAAGAAGGAAAGAATCCTTTCGTTCTTGATTCAAAAGCACCTACAATGCCATACAGAGAATTCCTAGATGGAGAAGTTAGATATACTTCACTTTCTAGAATGTTCCCTGAAAGAGCAGAACAACTCTTCGAAATTGCAGAAGAAGATGCAAAGGACAGATACGAAACTTACAAGAATTTGTCAGAAATGGACAAGTAATTGCCTAAGACAATATAAGAGATTAAGTATTATAAATAAAAATGAGTTCGGGATAATCATCCTGAACTCATTTTTTATTTACATAAGTATTTAATTAAGCCAAAATTAGCACAAACTACATTAGTCTTTATTAAAGCACACGGAGTATATATTAAACTAAATCTTTTACATCTAAATTTTTAGCGCACAAATTTTCAAACATGAGATATTTTTCCAAATCTAGTATTACAGTATTGTCTTTGAAATCCAAAAGTTTTGTCAGATGAATTTTTATTTTAGGCTCATCGAGCTCAAAGGATAAAAACAAATCATCCCATGCCGCGGGGGCGCCGAGATTTATGACGGGTTCAGCTATTGGAGCTGCACAGCAGGTTCTGCCATGGTAGGTTGTGATTGTAATTTCTTCAACATTTTTTGCTTTCAAATAAGAAAGAGCTTTTTCTGTAAATACAAATTTCATACTTCCTCCTTTTTTCTTCTAAGTTTTAAGTTTTTATCTATGGATGCTATTACAGATAATTTGTCCCTAGTCCAAAGAGGCAAAAATAGTTTGTCCCTATTTGGATCTCCTGTGACTCTGTGAATTACAATTCTTTTGTCCAATTTTTCTATGGATTCGCAAACTATATCAACATATTCATCCTTGGTCAAAAGCTTGAAGGGATGAGATAGATAGTAGTTATAGAGTTTTGAGTCGGTCTGTATATATAGTGAGTGAAATTTTACCCCAAAAGGTAGAGTTTTATTCACATAAGTAAGACTATTTAAAAAATCCTTGCGATTTTCTCCAGGCAGTCCATAAATTACGTGATACAAAAATTTTATATTGTGGGCTTTTAGAAGTTTTATTTTTTCGTCAAATACTTCATGGCTGTATCCTCTATTTATTAAGGATATGCTTTTTTCATTTACACTTTGTAGGCCAAGCTCCAGCCAGAGGAAGGTTTTTTTATTCAATTTCTCTAAAAGTTCTAAAAAATCATCGGTTATAGTATCTGCCCTTGCAGATATTGCAAGTCCCACTATTGAATCTTCCATCAGGGCATCTTGGTAAATTTTTTCTAATTTTTCGATTGGACCATAGGAAGCTGTGAAATTTTGAAAATAGGCTATAAATTTTTTCGCTTTCCATTTTTTGGCAAGAAGCTCTTTTTGACTTTTAATTTGTTCTTTTATCGAAACTTTTGGATCGGCTGCAAAATCTCCAGCTCCTCTTTCGCTGCAAAACAAACACCCTTGTCTTGAAATCAGCCCATCCCTATTGGGGCAAGTAAAACCTCCATCTAGGGAGAGCTTTGCAACTTTTTCACCAAATAAATTTTTAAAATATTCATCAAAGGATAAAAAACTTCTCAAACAATCACCCGGCTCTCATAAACAAATAAAAACTTCTTGTGCTATAATTTGTTTATGGATAAAATTTCTCTAAATAAAAAATTTAACAATTATATTTTAATGGCTAAGGACTTTTATTTAAAGGGAAATTTAGATATGAGTTTGCAAAGTTTTAAAAGGGCCTTGAATTTTTCTTGCTCCAAGGAAGAGTCTTTATCTACTCTTTATGAAATTGCTGGAATTTATTTGCAGTTGGAAGACTATTCGAATGCTTCTGATAATTTCAAGCAAATTTTAAGGTTAGATAAAAATCAAGAGGGAGCTTATTATGGACTTGCAATTTCTAATGATGCAAGAGGAAAAGATCCCAAGACTTCAATAGCTTTATACAAAAAAGCTATTGATCTGGATGCAGATTATCAAGAGGCATGGTATTATTTGGCCTTATCTTATGACAAGATTTGTAAAAAAGAAGATGCCATAGCTTGTCTAAAAAAGGCAATAAGCTTAAATACTAAAGATCACATAGCCTTAAATGATTTGGCTTCTATTTACGAAGAGATGGGAGATTATAAGACGGCAGAAAAATACTGCGGTATGTCTCTTAAATTAAAAAATGACTATGGCAGAGCCCTCTACAATATGGGGGTCATTCTAAAAAAACAGGGTCTTTTAGATGAAGCTGAAAAATATTACCTAAGAGCTGAAAAGCATTTTGATGAATCCTTGGTCTATTTAAATTTGTCGGCTCTTTATATAGAAGAAGATAACTTTTTAAAATCGATTCAGGCCCTTGATAGAGGTATAAAACGCTATCCACACGATGAAAAGCTTTGGTATAACAGGGCATGTTCCAAGTGTAGGTTGGGGTTAAAAGGTGCCGAGGAAGATCTTTTGATGGCATTTGATTTGAACCCCGAGGCTCTTATTTGGGCTGAAGATGATAAGGATTTGGTTGATATAGTGGGTGTAACATATGATTATTATAAAAACAGAAGAAGAAATTAAAAAAATGATAGAAGCTGGCAAGGTTTTGACCTTGGTACACAAGTCTTTGAGAGATTTTATAAGACCTGGTGTATCTACTCTTGAAGTGGACAAATTTTGTGAAGATATTATGAGAAAAAACGGGGCAAGCCCAGAACAAAAAGGCTACATGGGTTATCCTTTTGCAACCTGCACATCAGTTAATGATGAAATTTGCCACGGCTTTCCGACAGAATATGTTTTAAAAGAAGGAGATATCATAACAGTTGATATGGTTGTAAATCTACGAGGATGGTTGGCAGATTCGGCATGGTCGTATGCTGTTGGCAAAATAAGTGACGAAGCAAAAAAACTTATGGATGTCACAAGAGAATGTATGTATCTTGGAATAGATCAGGCCATAATAGGAAATAGATTGGGCGATATAGGAAATGCGATTCAAGTCCATGCAGAGTCTAATGGCTTTTCTGTCGTGCGTGATTTCGTAGGACATGGCATAGGAAAGGATATGCACGAAGATCCCCAAGTTCTACATTATGGCAAGCCGGGCAGGGGTCTTAGAATACAAGAAGGCATGGTATTTACGATTGAACCGATGATTAATCAAGGAACTTATCAGCTCAAGATGGATTCCAACGGATGGACTGCCAGGACAAGAGATGGAAAGTTATCTGCCCAATACGAGCATCAATTGGCAATTACAAAAAATGGTCCTATTATAATAACGGATCAAGGAGATGTATAATGATTAAAAAAATTAGAGACAAGGTAGAAATTGTAACATATTCTTTTGCAGAAGAACTCACAAATGCCTTGACTCACTGGTTGGGATTTGGTCTAGGCATACTTGGACTTGTTTTACTGCTTGTGAGATCTGTTAAGATGAAATCGGCAATCTCTACAACTGCATTTGCCATATATGGGGCCTGTTTGATATTTTTGTATTTCTCGAGTGCCATTTATCACTCTGTACCCTGGCAAAAAATAAAAAAAATCTTGAGAGTGATGGACCACTCATCAATTTTTATTTTCATAGCAGGAACTTATACTCCTATAATCCTTTTATCTTTAAGAGGGGCCTTTAGGATAGTCATGCTTGTTTTTATATGGTTAATGGCTCTTTTAGGAGTTTTATTTAAAATCTTTACCTATGGCAAGTTTGGCAAATATAATAAGTTGTCCCTTGCTCTGTATCTTATTATGGGTTGGATATCGGTTATGCTTTTTAGGCCCATGTATAGAACAGCCGGGATTAAATTAATAATATTCTTGTCGCTTGGTGGTTTATTTTACTCAATAGGCTCCTTCTTTTATGCCAACAAGAAAATTCCTTTTAATCATGCAATCTGGCATATTTTTGTAATTGTAGCTTCAGTCATGCAATATCTTGGCATATTTACTTCTTATGCAGCTATATAGGTGATTTTTAATTGAAAGAAATAAATAAAAATTCCCTCTTGGAGGGAAACATATCAAGTGTAATTTTAAAAATGGCTATGCCCTTAATGGGCACAGCCTTTATTCAAATGGCGTACACGATAATAGATCTCATATGGCTTGGCAGACTTTCAACAGGAGCTGTTTCAGCTGTGGGGACTGTTGGATTTTTTGTTTGGATAACAGAGGCCTTGATTTTAATAGGTAAAACAGGGGTATCTGTCGGTCTTGCTCAAGCCTATGGCAGAGGGGATGAAGTTGAGGCAGAGGAGGTCATGAGAGCAGGAGGACATGTACACTATTTTATTTGCTTTTTTATAATTGCAATTTATTTGCTCTTTGGCAAGTCTATAGTTGGATTTTATAAGCTTTCAAGCGAAGTTTTTGAGCAAACCATGACTTACTACTATATTGTGACAATAGGATATATTTTTTCTTTTACAAATACAATTCTAGTGACAAATTTTTCAGCCAAGGGAAATTCTGTAATCCCATTTAAAGTTGCCCTAGTGGCTCTCATCTTTAATATAGTATTTGATCCAATTTTGATATTCGGCCTTGGACCATTTCCGAGATTAGAAGTTGCAGGAGCCGCTTTAGCGACAGTTCTCGCCAAATTTTTAGCCACTCTTTTATATCTATATTTTGCAATTAGCTTCAAAATGGAATTTGTAAAGACAAACTACTTAAAAGTGGCTCCCAAATTTTACTATAAAAAAATATTGAAACTTGGAATTCCCGCTTCATCCCAAAGCATGGTGCACGCTATTGCAGGAACAATTCTAAACAAGTATATAGCAATTTGCGGGGAAGAATATATAGCAGTTTATTCTATCGGCTCTCAAATAGAATCTATAACTTGGCTCACATCAGATGGTATAGCGACAGCTTTTTCAGCCTTTATGGGACAAAATTTTGGGGCAGGAAACTATGAAAGAATCAAAAGAGGACGAAAAATTGGTTTAAATATAATGTATTTTATAGGCTTGTTCGGGACAGTAATTCTATTTATATTTGCCAAGGACTTCTTTAAATTTTTCGTACCTCAAGATATTCACACTCAAATTGCAGGGGCCCAATACTTAAAAATAATTTCGCCATCTGAATTTTTCATGTGCCTTCAAATTGGGACTGCAGGTATGTTAAATGGATTAGGTCTTACCAAGTATCCAGCCATGGCATCAACTATATGCCACGCCTCAAGAGTACCACTTGCCATATTTCTTATGACGAGCATGGGAATTTTGGGCATCTGGACTTCTATGAGCTTGACCATGATTTTTAATGGACTGGGGCTTAGCCTAATCTATGCTATAATAAGAAAAAAGACCGACGATTTTAAATTATTAATTTAGGAGGAATTATGCTAGAACAAATAAAAACACCAGAAAAAGGTGAAGAAATTGCAATTTTAAAAACAAATCACGGAGATATAAAAATAAGACTTTTCCCCGACATAGCACCCAAGGCAGTGGAAAATTTTAAGATACATATAAAAAATGGCTACTATGACGGAATAATATTTCACAGAATAATTGATGAATTTATGATTCAAGGTGGAGATCCAACAGGTACAGGAAGAGGAGGAGAATCCATCTGGGGCAGACCTTTTGAAGACGAATTTGATGTGAATTATAGAAATTTTAGAGGAGCTCTTTCCATGGCAAATGCTGGACCAGGCACAAATGGATCTCAATTTTTTATAGTTCAAAAAGGACCTGTTGAAGAAGATATAATAAGACAGATGAGATCTATGGGAGAAGAAAAGGGATATCCCGATCAAGTTGTAGATGTTTATGAAAATTTGGGCGGAACATTTTGGCTAGATGGAAAGCATACAGTTTTTGGTCAAGTTTTTGAAGGTATGGATGTGGTTGATGAAATAGCATCACTTCCTAAAAATGCTATGGACAAGCCACTTGATGATGTAATCATAGAAAAGGCAAGTATAGAAAAATTTTAAAATATAAGATGAAGATATTAGAATGAGCTGCTAAGGGTGGCTCATTTTATTTTTAAAAAGTTAAAGACAGAGGCTTTAATTAAAAGTTAAAAAGCTAAATAAAAACGTTGAAAAATAAAATGGACCCCCTAAGAGGTCCCAGAGATAAATCTCTATGTATTGGAAGAAAAAAGATGAATAAGATTCAAATTGATTGAATCTGTTATTATAATAACAGACAGACTTATTTTTGTCAAACGTTTTCAAAGATTTTTTTGGAAAAATATAAAAATTAAGTCCTGTATAGAAATCTTTATTGACTCAAAAAAATACTATAATTGGAGTAATTTGATAAAGAGCCAGCTTTTATTTTGGCTTTTTTTATTATACAATTCTAGGAAGAGGTGAAATATGAAAGCGACATCCATTGTCCTTATGATTATAACTGTTATATCAAAAATTTTTGGTCTGGCTAGGGAAAAAGCTCTGGCGTATTTTTTTGGGACATCTAGTTTAGCAGATGTTTTTTTAATTGCATTTCAAATACCCATGACCTTCTCTAATGTAATCCAGGGGGCCATGGTCAGTTCTTTTATTCCAATCTATGATGAAATAGAACATGAGCAAGGAACAGAAAGGGCAAACAAGTTTACCGGCAATTTAGCAGGAGCGATTTTTCTCATCTGTTTGATTTTACTTGTTTTAGGACTTATTTTTGCAGGTCAAATAATAGGTCTTATGGCACCTGGATTTGAGGGACAAGTTTTTTCTGATGCAGTATTTTTGACTAGGGCGGGTTTACTTTCTATTATAGCAACAGGTATTTATTCGATTTTCAAGTCATATCTGCAAATCAAGGGACACTTTATAGTTTCTGTTTCTCATGCTATTTTAATGAATGCGATTATTATAGCTTCCATGGTGTTTGCTAAAAAATTTGGCATAAATTCTTTGGCTTTGGGGATTTTTGTTGGATTTAGTTTCCAATATATATTTTTCCATCCATATTTAAAAAAGTCGGGCTACAAATCTCTTTTGGGTTTTAATTTTAAAGATAAAAAGCTTGTACAATGCCTAAAATCCATCCTTCCAATTTTTTTGGCAACATCTGTTATGGAACTAAATTTTATAATTTCTAAATCTTTAGCAAGTGAAATGTTTGAGGGAGCTGTTTCGACCTTAAACTTTGCTTATAAATTACAATCTTTTGTGACGGGTATTGTGGTAACATCTGTTATTACTGCCATCTATCCGACTATGAGCAGGGCATCTTCTGAAAATGACTTTGCATCACTCAAGGCAAAAACAAGAGAGGGGCTTTCCCTAATGGCAGTATTTGTTGTGCCAGCATCCATAGTTTTATTCTTTTTTGCAGAGCCCTTGGTAAATCTTCTTTTTAAGGGCGGCAAGTTTTCTCTTGAGGATGCAAGGGTAACAGGATACGCCTTGTCCTTTTATGCTCTTGGAGTTATAGCAATAGGTTTAAGAGAAACTCTTTTGAGGCTCTTATATGCCCTAAAGGATACCAGAACTGCTCTTATAAATTCTATTATTGTGGTTCTTGTAAATTGGATTATGTCGATAATATTGATGAAATCTTATGGCATTATGGGTCTTGCAGTTGCCACATCTTCTTCATTTTGGATAGGGGCCTTACTTTTGATATTAAGTATTAAAAGCAGATTGGGATGGATTTTAACTAAGAATTTTTTTATAAATTTATTAAAGATTTTATTGGCCTCATCTTTTATGATAATATGTGCAAATTTTATAACCAAAAGCATATTTACTCATTTGGGTCAAAGCTTGAGCTTACTTCTTTCTTTAGCTTTGGGAGGTATAGTATATTTGCTTCTTGTTTATATTTTTAAGATCAATGAAGTCGATGAATTAAAAAAACTTATTAAAAAATTGAAAGATTGATAATTGGTCTAGTTTGTAATAAACTTATAAACTAGTTGAGAGGTTAGTATGATCGAAATAAAAAATTTGAGTTTTCGCTATGAAGAAGACAAGGACTATGTATTAAAAAATATAAATATAAATATAAAAGAGGGCGAGTTTGTAGCTATACTGGGTCACAATGGATCTGGCAAATCGACCCTATCAAAACTTATAAATGGGATTTTCAATCCGACAGAGGGTCAAATTTTGGTAGACGGTATGGATACCCGAGATGAAGAGAAAATTTGGGATATAAGGTCTCGAGCTGGGATGGTCTTTCAAAATCCAGACAATCAAATTGTCGCTACCCTAGTTGAAGAAGATGTAGCTTTTGGTCCTGAAAATTTAGGGGTCGAATCAAAAGAAATTAGAAAAAGGGTAGACAAGTGCCTTGAGATTGTCGGCATGAGCGACTATAAAAGACAAGCCCCCCATCTTCTTTCTGGTGGGCAAAAGCAAAGAGTAGCAATTGCAGGAATTTTAGCAATGAGTCCTCGGTATATAGTAATGGATGAACCGACTGCTATGCTTGATCCTCAAGGAAGGCAGGAGGTCATGGATACAGTTTTGAAATTGAACAAGGAAGAAAACAAGACCATTGTTCTTATAACTCATTTTATGAATGAGGCTGTAATGGCTGATAGGGTTATTGTCATGAATGATGGAGAGATTTTTTTAAAGGGTAGTCCTAAAGAGGTCTTTTCCAATGTAAAAGAAATAAGAAGTTTAGGCTTGGATGTCCCCCAAGTTACAGAGCTTGCATATAGACTTAACAATGAGGGGTATGATTTTCCCAAAGACATTTTGACTGTGGAAGATTTGGTGGATAAGGTATGTCAATATTAGAAGTTAAAAATTTAAGTCATGTGTATTCAGAGAATACTCCATTTGCAAGAATAGCCATTGACAATGTGAGCTTGAAAATTGAAAATGGGGAGTTTATAGGACTAGTAGGACATACTGGATCGGGTAAGTCAACCCTTACTCAACATCTGAACGGACTTTTAAAACCAACATCAGGTGATGTCTTGGTAAAAGGAAGATCTATCTGCAAAGGCTCTACAAGATTAACGGGCTTGAGGCAAAAAGTTGGTTTGGTCTTTCAATATCCCGAGCATCAACTTTTTGAGGAAACGGTTGAGAAGGATATAGCCTTTGGTCCTATAAATCTGCAACTTTCAAACGATGAGATAAAAGATAGGGTCAAGGCTGCCATGGCTAGTGTGGGTTTAGATTATGAAACTTTCAAAGATTCATCACCCTTTGACCTTTCTGGCGGACAAAAAAGAAGAGTAGCTATTGCTGGAGTTTTAGCAATGGAACCAGAAATTTTGATTCTTGATGAACCAACTGCAGGTTTGGATCCAAGAGGAGCAAGGGAAATCCTGGATGAAATATTAAAAATATATGAAGAAAGAAAAATCACTATCATACTCGTATCTCACAGCATGGAAGATGTAGCCAGATATACATCTAGGATGCTAGTTATGAGTAAGGGAAAGCTTGTAATGGATGGAAGTCCTAGAGACTTGTTTCAAAGAGAAGATGAACTTAGGTCTTATGGTTTAGACCTGCCCCAGGTTAAGACTTTCATGAATAGACTCAAGGAAAAGGGCCTTGAAATCGACAATGACGCCATAACTGTAGATGAAGCTTTTGAAGTTTTGAAAAACTACTTGAGGAGTAAAAAGAATGCTTAAAGATATAACTATCGGACAATATTTCCCCAGCAATTCAATAGTTCATAAGTTTGATCCAAGGATGAAAATTATAGTTATGCTCATTTTTATAATATCATTGTTTTTTATAGATTCTTTTGTGCCATATATTCTCGTATTGGCATATTTGATTCTTGTAATAAAGACATCTCACTTGCCATTTTCTATGGTCATAAGAGGAATAAAGCCTTTGAGATGGATAATTTTGCTGACATTTTTAATAAATGTATTTTTCACAGGTGGCAGGGAAATTTTTTCTATATGGCGACTACATGTTACCTATGAGGGCCTTTATCAAGCTTTTTTTATGGCTATAAGACTAGTATTTTTAGTAGTTGGGACTTCGCTTTTGACTTTGACAACTTCGCCTATCGAGCTTACTGATGGATTGGAGAGCCTCTTGATGCCCTTTAAAAAGATTGGAATGCCAGCTCACGAATTGGCAATGATGATGACAATAGCGCTCAGATTTATACCAACTCTTATTGAAGAAACGGATAAAATAACAAAGGCTCAGATGGCAAGAGGGGCAGATTTCGAGTCGGGAAACATTTTAAAAAGAGCAAGAAGCCTTGTGCCACTTTTGGTGCCTTTATTTTTAAATGGCATTCAAAGGGCGACAGAGCTTGCAACAGCGATGGAGTCCAGATGCTATCGAGGTGGCGAAGGAAGGACAAAATTAAATGAATTAAGTCTTAAAAAGAAGGACTATTTCTTATTTTTCGGCAATTGTGCCTTCTATGCACTTATAATTGTATGGAGGTTTGTATTTTGAGAAACATATTTCTTGAAATCTCCTATATAGGAAGTGGCTTTTTTGGCTTTCAAAAACAACCGGGCAAGCGAACCGTTGAATCAGTTCTTCAAAGAGCGATTGAGGATACGGTTAAGCACCCGGTAAAAATTTTTTATGGAGGAAGAACTGACAGGGGAGTTCACTCTCAAGGTCAAGCTGTAAATTTTTATTCTGATACAAAAATCGATATAGGAAATCTTCCTCAAGTAATAAATTATCATCTACCCAAGGACGTTTCCGTAATAGGCTCAAAGTATGTAGATGAAAAATTTCATGCTAGATATTCTGCCAAGAAAAAACACTACCGCTATTTAATTTATAATGGCAGGTATAGAAATAGCTTGTATGAGGATAGGGCTTGGCATTTTCCCTTTAAACTCGATGAAAAAAATATGCAAAGATTTTTTGACCAGCTTACAGGAGAAAGAGATTTCGCATCCTTTATGGGCAAAAATGCAGTGGTAAAAGACACAATAAGAAGACTTGACAAGATAGAAGTGAGAAGAAAAAATAATCTTATTATAATAGACTTTTACGGAAAGAGCTTTTTGAAAAATATGATTAGAATCATGGTTGGAAGTGTTGTCAAGTTAAGCCATGAAAAAAAAGATATAAAAGAAATAAAAGAGATATTGGACAAGACCAGAAGGGGGTATGCTGGCCCCACAGCTCCAGCTCATGGATTGTATTTTCTCGAAATTGAATATTAATCATGACTAGACCTTGTAGATGGTTACAGTTTGGTTAAAGTGTGAGTAAAAGTCTTGTCAAGATTATCTATAAGTATTATATTAGACTCGGAGGGATATATGGCGTATTTAACTAAAATCAAGGGAAGATTGTCAAATCTATTCAGTTCATTTATAAGATTTCCCCTGCCCATGCTTTCTGTTTGTATAGCGGCAGTTTTTTATATAATTGAGATTTCAAGTATAAATGCCAACAATAATCAAGAGTTTAGATATTTTAAGTTGGGCTGTCTATTCGTATTTATATGCGCTCTTACAGCATTTTTGAGACTTTTGAGCGAGGGCCTCACTTATAACATAAGCTATGAAGAATACAGGGTAAGGAATTTTAAGATTTCTATTATTGCATATATTTTGGCTATTCCTGTAATATTTGGTGTTTATAAATTGCTTTTTGAGGCAAATGTTTATATGCCAAATTACAAGTATTTTGGGTCTTTAATTTTGTTTGCAATCGGATGTTTTTATATAGGAAAAATTTCCTATCACGAGGACTATATAGCCTATGTTATGGAGATTCTGTATTCACTTGTGACTTCTATTGTGTATTCTCTTGTTGTCTACATTGGAATTTGTGCAATTTATTTTGCGGCAAACAAGCTTTTAGGCCTTAGCTTTTCAAGAAATTTTTATGAAAAAGCGGCGATTATTGCCTTTTTGCCATTTGCAGGAGCGGTTTTTCTTTCGGGTTTTCCGACAAATAGCAGATCTTTAAACGATTATAATTTTCCTAAAGTATTGAAGGTTTTATTTACTTATATAATTTTGCCCATATTTTCTGTATATATGGGAATTTTGTACCTCTACTTTGGAAAGATTTTAATTCAAAGAGACCTTCCGCAAAATATCATAACAAATCTAGTTCTCTGGTTTGAAATTTTCCTAATATTATTTAATTTTTTCATAAGTCATATAAAAGATGTCAAGATATTGGAAAAATTTAGACGATTATCACCCATATTAAGCCTACCTCTTTTGGGCATGATGTTTTTTTCTATGTGGCTTAGAGTTAGTCAATATGGATTTACTATAAATAGGTATTTTGTTCTTATGATGGGAGTATTTGTTTTTTCAGCAAATTTATATCTCACAATCTATAAGAAGTCTTCCAACATAGCTTTGCCAATTATTTTTACAATTTTACTTTCTGTAAGCTTATTTGGCCCGCTTTCAGCTGAGGCTGTATCTCTAGACTCTCAGGCAAATAGACTTATGAAAGCCTTGGAGAGAAACAATATGGTAAATGGTGGCAAGATAATACCTAATACAGAAATATCCAAAAATGATAAGGAAATTATCCTATCATCTTTAGAATATCTGAATCGAAATGATGAAATGTCAGCTATAAAAGTCTTGCCTGAAAACTTTAAAATGGCGGATGTGGAAGAAGTCTTTGGGTTTCAACGTGTTGGTGTCAATTGTGGTTTGGGAAATAAGCCAATTTATTATGATTTAAATTCTGGAGACTTTACCCTCAATGTCGATGGCTACACCAAGCTTACTCATATAATGATTTCAAATGATACCAGTGTAGCATATGCATATGGGGCGCTGAGGTTCATTTGCAAAAATAATAAGTTGAACATATATAAAATTGTTGATGAAAAACCGGATACGATTGCTGAAATTGATATAAACCAATTGAAAAATAGGGTTAAGGCTTTTAAGGAGGCCAACTCTAAAATAAGTCCAGAGGATTTGGAAATCAAGGGAGATTACGAAAATATGAAATACAAATTGATTTTTGATCATTTGAGTATTTCTGAAGATTTGCAAGATTATAACTTGTATTTTTATTTTTTGACTGATAGGTGATGAATTTTAAAAATTTTGAAAAGTGTAATATAAAATGAGATTTTAGCTCGGTTAGTCCGGGCTTTTTTCTTTATAAAAGAGTCTTTATTCTATATAATAGAGAAAAGGTGATTATATGAGAAAAGATACAGTTCCTGGGACTGACTACATAATTTATCAAGCGGAGAATGGTTTTTCCTACTCTTTGGATTCTTTAGCACTTACTTCTTTTGCAAGAGCAAGTGGTATTTGCGCTGATCTTGGAGCGGGAACAGGCATAATAAGTTTGCGCATTGCTGGTTCAAATTTGGTCAAGAAGGTCGTTGCAGTAGAGATTCAAAAGTCATATTCGCAGATGCTAGAAGAATCTATAAGGGAGAATAGACTTGATCACAAGATAGAAGTTTTGAATGAAAATGTTGCCAACTTAAAAGACTATTTTGCCACCAATTCTTTTGACACAGTTTTAATAAATCCGCCCTACTACGACAATTATTTAAAAAATTTGACTTATGCTAAAGCTACAGCAAGGCATGGCATCTTGGACTTAAAAGAGTTTATAAAAATGGCAAAGTACATTTTAAAGGACAAGGGCAGATTATATTTGGTGGGTCCATCTACAAGAGCGCCTGAAATTTTTCAAATTTTTGAGAATGAAAATATCCATGTAAAAAAATTTTGCTTTGTAAAAAAAGATGAAAAATCAAAATCTCGAGTTGTTTTGATAGAGGCCATAAAGGGTTCTAAGAGAGGAGCAGATCACTTGAGAGATATATTGATTTATGAAGATGAGAACTATTCAAAGGACTATGAATCCATAATGAAAAATGAGGTAATATTATGATTTACTTTTGTCCTACCCCCATAGGAAATCTTGGCGATATAACTATAAGGGTGGAGGAGGTTTTGAGAACGTGCGATGAAATATATGCAGAAGACACTAGGACATCTGCAAAACTTATGAACCACTTGAAAATCAAAAAGCCCATGTTTTCCTATCACAAGTTTAACGAGAAAAAGGCTGCCGAAGAAATTTTAAAAAAGGTGGACAAAAATATAGCGGTTATTTCAGATGCTGGTATGCCTGGCATTTCTGATCCAGGCAATAGCTTGATAAGGCTTCTAATTGAAAATGAAATAGAGTATACAGTTTTGCCGGGGCCTTGTGCATTTGTTGTTGCTCTTGTGGCTTCCGGCTTTGATAATGACTTTTTTAGCTTTAGGGGATTTTTGGATCCGAAATCCCAAAGGAGAAGGAAAGAGTTGGAAAATTTGAAAAATCTTGAATCGACCTTAATATTTTACGAAGCTCCTCATAGAATTTTAGAATTTTTGAAAGATATGAGGGAAATCTTTGGCAAGAGGAGGATTTTCATAGGAAGAGAGCTTTCCAAGACTTTTGAGGACTACATTCACACAGACCTGGACCAGGTATTAGAGGAAGGTTTTTTGACTTTAAAGGGCGAATTTGTAATTGTAGTTGAAAAAAATTTGGAAGAAAAAGTCTACGATTTGGATGAGCTACTTAAAGAAAAACTAAGTGAGGGTATGAGCAAGTCAGAGGCTGTCAAGATTTTGGCTAAGGAATATGGAATTTCTAAAAATGATTTATACAAAAAATCTTTGGAGTTGAAATGATTATTAGCGATATAAGACAAGAGCTTTTACAATTAAATAAATCTATAAATGATAAGTACAGGGAAATTTTTAATTTAAGCGATCAGGAATTTAAAGATAGGCTAAGTGATGTGGGCAGTTTTAAAAAGCTTAGCAAACTGCCAGAAGAAAAATTGAAAAAATTTGGAAAAATCTGTGCGATTGACGGCTCTGTAAATAAGAAAGGGGGAGCTTATCCCCACTATCTGCAAATATTTAGGGCTGTTGGGCTTTTGGGCAGGGATGAGAATGTGGAATTGGCAAGAATTTATAGTCCTATTAGGGATGGAGGCTCTGAAAGAGAAGATCAATCCACAAAGATTCTTGCTCAACTTGAGGTTGAAGTTGGGATAAAAGCCATTGAAGAAAAAAGCCCCAGTCTTATAATAATGGACGGAGGACTTATAAGATATAAGATTGATGCTGGAAAGGTATGGGAAGATTTTAGAGCTAAGGCCCTTGCAAGGGGAGTCATCCTTTGCGGTGTCATAAAAGATATAAAAACTAAGATAATTTCTTCGGCATTTAAGATGGATAATCTCAGCTATGATAGAGAGCTTCTCTACGGCAAGTTAAACTATAAAGATCTCATGCTCATAAAAGAAACTCATTCTAAAAAATTTTACGAAGGTCTTTCGTCAGCCTTTTTAAGACCGGCAAGAGATGTAAATGTCATAGGAATAGATATATTAAACGAGCAAAAAGACCATTTGGAGGAGATTTCAAATTTGATTTATTCACTCGTTCCATCATCTTCAAGGGGAGTGCCTCTCATTTTGGATATGGTGGATAGGCAATGCAAGGTGAGCGATAAGTTTATAGATAGAATTTGCCAAGACAATTTGGATAGAGATATATATGAGAAATTTTTTATTTCGGAGAGGGACAAGAGATGATGAAGGTTTTAGGACTTACAAGTCAACAAGAAGTTTATATTGGCTCAAGTGATAGAAATTTTAGGATAAGTGAATTTTTAGTTGTAGAAGATAGGGTTCATGGAGATATCCTTGGTGAAGTTGTGGAAGCTAAGACCTATAACCGCTATTTGCCGCTAGATTTTTCGGGAGACTTTATAGATGATGATGTTTTAAAAAGTCTTTCTGGTCTTGGTTTTGATGTGGATGAGGATACTATTTTTGTGGCAAGACTTAGATTTTTCAAAGAGGCCATGTATCCCATATTGACAGGAAGTAATGTAAGACTGCCAGATTTTGAAGAGGTAAAGAAAATTCTTTTAAAGACTGATCCGGCCAAGGGATTGGTTTTGGGAGTTGTAAAAAACACAGATGACTTGTATAAGCAAGCAGAAGATAAGTACAAAAATCTAGTCAAGATTTTTGATGACGAAAATATAAAAAAACAAAACGACCTGCCTTATGTCTTTGATTATAAGGGGCTACATGAGTATCCTCATATAGGAGTCTTTGGAGGATCTGGTTCGGGTAAGTCTTTTGGACTTAGGGTTTTGCTTGAAGAAATCATGAAAAAAAAGCTGCCGACAGTGGTTTTGGATCCTCATTTTGAAATGGATTTTGAAGATACTACAGAAGATGAAATATCTTTTGATGGACTCTTTAAAAAATTGCAAATAGGAAACAATGTGGGCATAGATTTTAAGACGATAAATTCATATGATTTCAAGGTGCTAGTAGGGGCTATTGCTCCCATTACAGAATCCATGGAAAATGTTGTCGATTTGGTATTTCAAAATTTCATGACAGAGCAGAGCCTATCTACACTTTTGGGAGATTTGATTGAAGGCTTGGCACTCGGTGGAGAAGAAGCCATAAAGAAAAAGCTAAACGAAGAAGGCTTGGGAGCAGAAGAGCAACAAAATTGGCTAAGAAGGCTCAAGGTTTTTAACAAATACGGCAAGAGCTTAAACATTAATTCAGTAAAGGGAGTGATGTGGAGATTTAATGCTCTAAGGAGAGAGGGAGTATTTAATAATGGAATCGAACTCTTGCAAGAAGAGCTAAAGTCTGGCAGAGTTTGTGTCATTCAAGGCTCTCTTAGAACTATTCAAGTCTTCTCAACCTACCTTTTGACAACTCTCTACAAAAAGAGAAGGGCCTACAAGGATGCTCAATTTAGAGGTGAGGCTGAGGACTTTTTCCCGCCATTTTTTATAGTAACTGATGAGGCCCATAATTTTGCCCCCAAAGGATACGAATCTCCGTCTGGTAGAATAATAAAAGAAATTGCGCAAGAAGGAAGAAAATATGGTGTATTCTTGGTCTTGGCAACTCAAAGGCCAACTCTTTTAAATGAAACAGTCACAGCCCAATTAAATTCAAAATTCATCTTTAGGACTGTAAGAGCTTCTGACATAGACACAATAAGAGAGGAAACAGATTTGTCTTCTGATGAAGCAAAGAGATTGCCGTATTTGAGTTCGGGAGATGTTTTTATATCATCTTCTCAGCTTGGAAGGACTAGTTTTGTTAGAATAAGAGCAGCATCGACCAAATCTCCCCACAAGGACAATCCTTTTGACGAATTGGAAGAAAGGCTTAGCCAATCAAATGAAGAATTTTACAAAATATTTAAGCAATATTTGCCTTTTAATGAATTAAGAGATGGTTTGATGGTTGCCCAAAGACTTTCAAGAGGGGAAGAAACTTACAGTCAGGAAGAGATTTTGGTAAAGGTCAAGTCGCTTTATGAAGCTGGGTATATAGACAAGGAAGAAAATCCGATTTTTGGAACAAGTTATAAGGAATTAGATTAATGAATTTTAAAAAAATCCTCCTGGTTTTTTCGACTAAAGCAGGAAGTTATGATAAGAAATTAGAAAAAAAGATTGTTGAAAGATTTAAGCAAGAAGGATTAATAGACAAGTTAGAGCTTATAAGAACAAATAGAAAGGGTCACATAGTAGATGTGGTAGGCCAATTCGCAAAAAAATATGACAAAGAAGGGCTTGTCTATATAGCAGGAGGGGATGGGTCTATTTCAGAAGCGGCCAATGCTATAAGGGGGAGTCAAACCTGCCTAGGTATTATTGCCATGGGAACAGGTAATGATTTTGCAAAAAGTATAGCCTATAATTGGGATGATATGCTAGAACATATTTGTAATCCCTCAATAAGAAAAATAGACCTTATGGATATAAATGATTCCACATCACTTAATGTCTGCTCCTTTGGTTTGGACACGCTTGTTTTGAAAAACACCTTGGATATCTTAGAAAAGCATAAATTTTTAGGAAAGAGGGCCTACTTATTTGGCATCCTAAAGACTCTTTTAAAGATTCCTGGATACAAGCTCAGATACCGCTTCATAGACGATAAAGACCAGGAAGTCATAGGAGAGGGCGAATATATGCTTATGGCTATATGTAATGGCTCCTATTATGGTTCGGGATTTAATCAATCGCCTAAGTCCAATCTAGAAGATGGCATCTTTGAGCTTGTACTTGTAAAAAAATTTTCGCTTCCTAAAATAGCAAGGCTTCTGCCCAAGTACAAAAAAGGAAAGCATCTCGGCGAAGAAGGAGTTTATATCTTTAGAGCTAAAAAGGCGGAATTCAAATTTGAAAGGCCTATTTTGGGAAACATAGACGGAAATCTTTTAGAAGCTGACGAATTTATACTTAAGGGTCACAGTCAAATAAACTTGGCTTTTTATGAATAATAGGATTGGAAATAAAATAAAAAATATATATTTTGTGAGAGTAAAATATGTTCTAGCCCTTGATAGCAAATATTTTATAACTCGCTTACAATTATTTTCTGCCTGCAATTAGTTGAGTGAAAGAAAAAATTTCTAGCTTTGATTTTATTAAAGACTAAAACTAAGAATTATTATATAAATTAAAAAAGAAGACGGACTTTGAAGTGCCGCCTTCTTTTTTATTATAGATTTTGATTAAATTTTACTTAGCTTCTTTTGCAGCAGTTTCTCCTGCAATTCTACCAAATACATGGATGTCAACTAGAGCGTTTCCGCCAAGTCTGTTCTTTCCATGGATACCACCAGTAACTTCTCCAGCAGCTAAAAGACCTGGGATAGTCTTACCGTCTTTATCAAGAACGTGGCAAGTTAGGTCGATTTCAAGTCCGCCCATTGTATGGTGAACAGTAGGCACTCTTGGAGATGCAAAGAAAGGAGCCTTGTCCATTGGTTTTCCAAAAAGTGTTCTGCCAAAATCAGCATCTTTTCCAGACTTAACATAAGAATTGAATTTGTCATTAGTTTCTTTTAAAACAGCAGGATCAATACTCAATTGTTTAGCTAAATCTTCGATAGTATCTGCTCTGAAAATTATTTTCTTTTCAACTAGTTCATCAATTTTGTTGCCCCAAATATTTTCGCCTTTGTCGTTTACTTCAAGTTCGTTGTTGCCACATGAAATAACATAGGAGAAAGCATCAGTTTGTGCAAGAAGGGCAGCTGTCATTTCATCACGACGACCGTCTTCAGCCATAAATCTCTTGCCTTCTTTGTTGATTTGATAGTAATTTTCTACACCTGATCCTCCTATCCATCCATTAAGAGATCCATTTTCTGGATTGCCTAGAGGAAGACATTGGATAAATTCCATACCGATTGTATTGGCACCAGCAGCTTCTCCCATCTTGATACCATCACCCGTAACAGAAGGAGCATTTGTAGTTGGAAGAGAGTCTATCAAGGCTTTATTATAGATTTGTCTCATTTCCTTATTGCCTGCAAAACCACCTGTTGCAAGTACAACTGCTTTTGCTTTTACAGTCATAGGAGCGCCTTCAGAGCTTCCCTTTATGCCAGTTACTTTTCCATTTTCTATTATAAGTTCTTCTGCAGGAGAATTTAAAAGAATTTCAACACCTGCTTTTTCAGCGGCATTTTTGCCTGCCAAGATGTAATCTTGTCCTGCTGAATTTATAGGAAGATGGGCTCTAGGCCACAGTCCTCCAGGAACGGTTGTGATTTCATTTTTCCATTGAACGCCGTTTTTTTCCATCCAAACTGATGTTGGAAGAGCTTCGTCTGCAAGTTTTTCGATAAATTCAAGTTTGCCGGCATAATCTCCACCGTCATAAGTTTGAAGTTTATGTAGAGTTACTGAATCAAATAGATGATCCTTTGGTCCCTTATTATATTCATCAAGTTCAGCCTTTAAAGTTTCCATGAGTTTTTTATGTTCTTCAGACTTAGCTTCTTTTGTTGTAAGGGCCATAATTTTTTCCATAGCTGCATCATCAGCTGGTGGAAGAGATTTTTGTCTTTCTGGATCGGCTGCATTGTAAGGTCCGCCTGCTCTTACAGTATTGCCACCAAGTGCTGGAGCCTTTTCAACAAGTAGAACCTTGGCACCATTTTGTGCTGCTGAAATAGCTGCTGATAGACCTGCACCGCCGCCACCTACTACTACAACATCAACTTCCTTTTCAACTGGTTCAGCCTTTGAAACTTTTTTAGCCTTTAACATGGACTTATCGCCACCAGCATCTTTTAGAGCCTTTTCAATAGCTGTGAATATAGCTGTCGAAGTAGCGGTTGCACCTGAAATAGATTCTACATCCAAACTTTGACCTTCTACGATTTTTGCAGGTATTTGTTCAAGAGCAACTGAACCTATACCATCAGTTTCACTATTTTCTAAAACTTCAATTTTTTCGATTGCGAAATCAGACATAGTAACCTTGAGTTTGATATCCCCGCCATAACTAGCCTCTGTAACTTCATACTCTCCAGCTTTAAAAGATCCCCTGCTTGAATCATTTTTTCCGCATCCTGTCATTAAAAGAACAAGGGAGAGGAAGATAAGGAGAAATAAATTTTTCTTTTTCATGATACCTCCTAAAAATAATATAAAATATTTGATTACACATTTATTTTAACAAAATTATATAAGCATAACAAGGGAAAACGCTATCACAAACTATGTTCTTTTTACTTTGAAATGCCAGTGTATTAATTTTTTCAAGAAAAATATTTGAGATTTGTAGATTTTAGTTTAAAAAAGAAAAATAAATCAAAAAATCATGAGAAATTAAATAAATATTTGCATAAATGTCAAAATAAACTTGAATTAATAGCACTTAGATGTAATAATTACTATAAGTGAGGGATTGTTATGGAAAATTCTAATAAAGAAAAAAGAAAAAGTAGAAAATTTAATATTTTTGTTCTATTGTTTGCCATAGTTGTAATTTATTCTATTTTTTCTGGATTTAGGATGGTTTCCTTAAGAAATGAAAAGCTTAGACAGATTTCTGAGAATGAAAGAGTTATAAGCAATCTCAATTCTTCTATCGATGAGCTAAGAGATGAGATTGACAAATCTAAGACAGATGAGTTCATTGAGAAGGTGGCTAGGGAAGACCTTGGCATGGTAAGACCTCGTGAGATTATTTATGTTATTAAGGATCAAGAAGTCCCTGAAAAGAAAAATTAGGAGGATGCTTTTTTAATGGATTTAGCTGTGGGAGAAATTACCCAAGGTGTTGTAACTGGACTGGCGAAGTTTGGAGCTTTTGTTAAGATATCAGACGAGTTAAGTGGGCTTGTACATATTTCTGAACTTTCCAATTCTTATGTGAATCGAGTTGAGGATGTGCTTTCTGTCGGAGACAATGTTACTGTAAAAGTTTTGTCTAATGAAGATGGCAAACTCAATCTTTCAATAAAACAGGCTTTACCTGAAGAAGAGGTTGAGGTTTTCGAAAATGAACCTGAATTTGATGATGCTTTTGAGGCTAAATTGAAGAAATTTCTAAAGGTGAGCCAAGAAAAGTTGGAATCAAAAAGGTCAAGAGAAAATTTCAAATCTAATGGTTATAGAAAGAGATAAGTGATAGGTAGGCTATCACTTTTTTAAATTATGGATAAATTTTTAAAAAATGTTACAGACTACAAATTAATAGAAAATGGGGACAAGGTATTTGCTTGTGTTTCTGGAGGGGCAGATTCGATTTTTATGCTAAATAAGCTCTATGATTTAAAAAAGAGCCTATCGTATGACTTGTTTGTGCTTCATTTCAATCACAAGCTAAGAGATGAGGCAGATTCGGATGAAGCTTTTGTTAGGGACAGATGCAAAGAGTTGGGACTTGAATTTTATTCTAGCTCAGCTCTAGTAGGTGCTTATGCAAAAGAAAATAAAATCAGTGAGGAAGAAGCTGGCAGGCACTTGCGCTATAAATTTTTTTATGAGATGGCAGCAGCAGATGCGAAGATAGCCCTTGCCCACAATAGGGACGATCAAGCTGAAACTGTCCTTCAAAGAATAATAAGAGGTAGTGGCTTGGATGGCCTTGTGGGGATGGAGTTTAAGAAGGGAAGGATAATCCGCCCAATCTTAAATTTTTCTAGAAAGGAAATAGAGGACTATTTATCCGAAAATGGTCTTAGCTATGTCATAGATAAGACTAATCTCCTACCTATATACGGGAGAAATAAGGTAAGACTAAAGGTTTTACCTATGCTAGAGGACTTGAATCCACAAGTAAAGGATGCTCTAGTTAGACTTTCTGAAAATGCAAGAGAAGATGTAAGGTTTTTGGATGCCTATTGCTTGAAACGATATGAGATTTTGCTGGATGCAGAAGGTCTAGATACGAGTGAATTTTTGAAAGAAGACCTAAGCATACAAAGAAGAATCATAAAGCTTTATCTGAGTGATATTTTTAAAATCAAAGAGGGTTTTTACAAGATTCATTACAATTTAATTTTAAAATTCATAAAAGAAGATGGACTTGGCAGTTTGGATTTACCGGCTGGCTTGAAACTTGTGAAATCCTACAAACATTTTTACTTTTCAAAAAAGAAAAGTGAAAAAAATTTTGATTTCGAAGAAATCTTTTTAAAAAATGGGCTCAACAAGACGGATCTTGGTAATTTTATTATTGAGGAAAAAAATGGCACGCCATCGAAAGAGTCCATATTTATAGATAAAGACAAGATTTCCGGGGATTTGAGACTTAGAACCAGAAAAATAGGGGACAAGTTTTCGCCCTTGGGTCTTTGTGGTAGCAAAAAACTAAAAGATTTTTTTATAGACAAAAAAATTCCGAGAGAAGCAAGGAACAAGTGGCCACTTATATGCGATGAAAAGAAGATAGTTTGGGTTGTCGGCCTTAGTATTTCTGATAGGGTTAAGCTAGATAAAAAAAGCAAAAATATATTAAACATAAGGAGAGATTATGAAAGAAAGCATTGAAAGGATTCTATTTACAGAAGAAGAACTTGCTCAAAAGATTAGAGAAATGGGCAAAAGAATCACGGAAGATTATAAGGGCAAAAAACTCCTCTGCCTTGGCATCTTAAAGGGCAGTGTAGTCTTTATGTCAGAGCTTATTAAGCGCATAGACCTGCCTCTTGAGATTGACTTTATGGATGTGTCTTCTTATGTTGGGACTCAAAGTTCAGGAGAAGTTAGAATTTTAAAAGATTTAGACTATTCAGTGGCTGGCAAGGACATCCTAATAATCGAAGACATAATAGATACAGGTATCACTCTAAATTATCTTGTAAAACTCTTCAAGCATAGGAATGTGAACTCGGTACTAATTGCAACTCTTTTATCCAAGCCCAGAAGAAGAAAGATTGATGTAGATGTAAAATATGTGGGCTTTGATATTGAAGATCTTTTCGTAGTAGGCTATGGACTAGACTACAACGAACAATTCAGAAACTTGCCCTATATAGGAGTTTTAAAAGAAGAAGTTTACAAATAAATTATAGAAAATTTTAAGAGGTAAAAGAAAATTTGCATCTTATAAAATGAAAAATAGAGTTTTAAAAATAGCGGCTACGAGGACAGCTGCTATTTTTTTACCTTATTTCTTAGAAAATAAGAAGTTTAGATTTATAATTAAATTTGAAAAAACTAATTATCTAGACTAATAAAATTCAAATAAATAGGCTAGTATAAATAAACGGTTAATTTATGGTATAATAAGCTCTATGATAAAAGAAAAGGAGGAGTGCATTTGAAAAGAGGATTGAGAGGAGCAGGTTTTTACCTTCTACTTTTAGGGGTACTGATCTTAGCTTTGAGATTTTTTTCTCCACCAGCAAGGTCCATACCCAATAAGAGCTTTTCAGAGTTTGTAATAGAGTTGGAAAATGGCAAGGTTGAGTCTTTGGAAACATCATCAAATAGAGTTTACAAGGTTCAACTTAAAAAGACTGGCACCAAGCCTGGTGAAGTTTACACAACGGTAATTCCAACAGAGGCAAAGGATTCATTTTACAAAGACTATCTAAAAGATAAAGTAGAGCAAGATGGGCTCAAGTTGATATCTGAAAAAGATACAGAGAGATCATTTTTTATTGAATTAATTCCAAATATTTTGATTTTAATAGTCTTCATATTTTTCTGGTACACAATGATTTCACAGGCTCAAGGTGGCGGCAAGATGAATTCTTTTGGCAAGTCCAAAGCCAAACTTTTAAAACCAGACAACATGAGGCCGGTTTCATTTAAGGATGTTGCAGGTCTAAAAGAGGAGAAAGAGGAACTTTTTGAAATCGTAGATTTCTTAAAAAATCCTAAAAAATTTATAAATATGGGAGCAAGAATCCCCAAAGGAGTACTCTTGGTAGGCCCACCAGGCACTGGAAAAACATATATCTCTAGAGCGGTAGCAGGAGAAGCTGGAGTGCCATTTTTCATAATGAGTGGTTCTGACTTTGTTGAAATGTTTGTCGGAGTTGGAGCCTCAAGAGTAAGAGATCTTTTTGAAACAGCCAAAAAAAATGCTCCCTGCATCATTTTTATTGACGAGATTGATGCTGTCGGCAGAAGAAGGGGAGCAGGTCTAGGCGGCGGACACGATGAAAGAGAACAAACTCTAAATCAACTTTTAGTTGAAATGGATGGTTTCTCTACAAATGAAGGGGTCATAGTTATGGCTGCAACAAATAGGGCAGATATACTAGACCCAGCCATTTTAAGACCGGGAAGATTCGATAGGACGGTTTATGTTGGCCGCCCAGATGTGAGAGGAAGAGAAGAAATTCTTCAAGTCCATAGCAAGAGCAAGCCTCTTTCTAAAGATGTAGATTTAAAAGTGATAGCTAAACAAACACCTGGATTTACACCGGCAGATCTTGAAAATCTCATGAATGAATCTGCTCTTTTGGCAGCTAGAATAAATAAGCAGGAAATTTCTATGGAGGAAATAGAAGAAGCATCTCTTAAAGTTTCAGCTGGTCCTGCAAAGAAATCCAGAGTAGTAAGTGAAAAGGAAAGAAAACTCACAGCAGTCCACGAAGCTGGTCATGCAGTAGTATCTTATGGGTTGACAAACCATGATCCAGTTCACATGATAACAATAATTCCAAGAGGAATGGCAGGCGGATTTACTGCATATATACCAGAAGACGATACAAGCTTTATGACTAAAGGTGAGATGGAATCAAGGCTAATTTCTCTTTTAGGAGGAAGAGTCGCCGAAGAGCTTGTCTTAGATGACATATCAACTGGAGCATCTAATGACATTGAGAGAGTTTCTGATATAGCAAGAGCCATGGTAACTCAATATGGCATGAGTAAAAAGCTAGGGACTATCACTTATGGAAGTGATGAAGACCAAGTATTTGTCGGAAGAGATTTGGGCAAGACCAGAAATTATTCAGAAAAGACAGCATCAGAAATAGATGATGAAGTCCAAAGATTGGTATCAGAGGCTTATGAAAAGGCCAGCACAATTTTAAAAGAAAATATGGAAAAGCTTATTAGAGTTTCAGATGCACTCTTAGAAAAAGAAACTATAAATAGAGAAGAATTCGAAGCCCTATATCAAGGTAAAAAATTGGAAAAATCAGATTATGACACAGGACAGCACCTGACTAAAGATGATGTAACAGAAGATGTATCCAAGACCTTGGAAGATATGGACAAGAATTCCTAATGAGTAAATATAAAAGAAGATGTCTTGGCATCTTCTTTTTTGTTGAAAACAAAAGGGATTGTGACTATTTGAGATTTTATTAATATCTTTTACAAATATTGGGATTTGTAATATCATAAAGGAGAAAAAAATATTATTTAGGAGGTATATCATGAAAAAGGTAAGACTACCTTACTCAAAAGAGTTTATCGAACTTGAAGTTGACGATGATGTTGCTATACTTGAAAGTAAAGCTCATGATTTTAAGCCTGACAAAAGCCAAGAAGAACTAGTAAGAGAGGCTCTTGAAAATCCAATTGATTCGAAAAGATTATGTGAACTTGCAAAAGGCAAGAAGAGAATCACCATAATTACATCAGATCATACAAGGCCTGTTCCAAGCAGGGTGACTCTACCCATATACTTAGAGGAAATTAGAAAAGGTGCTCCAGATGCCGAAATCACAATACTTATAGCTACGGGTTTTCATAGACCTACAACCAAAGAAGAAATGATTCAAAAATTTGGGGAAGAAATAGTAAAAAATGAAAAAATTGTAAATCACATCTCATCAAATGACGAAGATATGATAGAACTCGAAAAGTTGCCATCAGGCGGAAGACTTTTGCTAAACAAACACGCAATTGACACAGACCTTCTAGTATCAGAAGGCTTTATAGAACCACACTTTTTTGCAGGTTTTTCAGGCGGAAGAAAGTCTATCCTACCAGGGGTTGCCAGCCAAAAGACAGTTTTTGCAAATCACTGCTCTAAATTTATCGCATCTGAACATGCTAGAACGGGCAAATTAAAAGAAAATCCAATCCATAAAGACATGGAATTTGCGGCAAAAGCAGCTAAGCTTGCCTTCATTCTAAATGTAGTAATAGATGCTGATAAGAAAGTCATAGGAGCTTTTGCCGGGGATTGTGTAACAGCCCACGCCAAGGGATGTGACTTTGTAAGAGAGCTTTCAACAATAAATGGAGTGAATGCAGATATTGCAGTCACAACAAATGGAGGCTATCCTCTTGACCAAAATGTATATCAATCAGTAAAATCCATGACAGCAGCAGAAGCGGCAGTAGCTGATGATGGAGTTATAATCGAAGTTTCCAGATGCAATGACGGCCATGGAGGAGAATCATTTTATAGAACCTTCAAAGAAGCAGCTTCTCCAAAAGAAATAGAAGACCGTATTCTTCAAATACCCATGGAAGAAACAATAGCAGACCAATGGGAAATTCAAATTTTGGCAAGAATTTTGGTTCGTCATAAGGTGATTTTCGTTACAGATAAGGAAAACAAAAAGTTGATAGAAGAAATGCATATGGAGTATGCCAGCACAGTAGAAGAAGCTCTTGAAAGAGCTAAAGAAATCAAGGGCAAGGATGCCAAGGTGGCATTTGTCCCTGATGGCGTTTCTGTAATTGTGAATAAGATGAAATAAGAATAAAAATATTGGTGGTAATTTTATCGCCAATATTTTTTTTGAAATTTAAAAAAATAAAATTTTTTATAAGAAAAATGTTCTATTTATACAAGTGTAGATATAAAATTTATTCTCATAAAAGAAAGCGTGAAAAATATTTGAAAAAGCCTTGTAATTAGAGCTTTAAATATATCTATGAATAATAAAAAATAGGCTCTATAAAACTAAGTTGGTATAGCCAATAGTTTTATAGAGCTTTTTTTATTCTTTAGACGAACCACCGACTTCATAGTCGCTTGATTTTTTTCTCGATTTTTTGCTTCTAGATGAGTTTTTAGATTTTGAATCTGAATCTTTGTCGTCTTTTCTTGATCTTCTTTTGTTTGAAGAACTATTGTTTTCGTCATCAGCTCTTTTTCTTCTTTTGCTTGAAGAGCTATTGTTTTCATTATCATCAGTTCTTTTTCTTCTGCTGTTATCCGAATCAGAATCAGTTTTGTCGTCATCATCTTCGTCTTCTTCAGGAGCAAAATAGGATGGCTTTTGTTGATTTCTTGGGGTAAGTCCTTCAGGAATCAACTCTGTGTAGCCAAGAGCCGAGATGTATTTTCGATTGATGCCATCAGGCTTTTCAAAAAAGTCCTTGTCTTCAAGTCCTTCATGAATGGGTGACATTATTTGTGAGAATACGCCAGCGGCAACATCTGAAGAAAATTTTAGAGAATCGTGATTGTCATTTCCTATAAATACGGAGCAGGTGTAGTAAGGTGTATAGCCAACAAACCAGGCCTCTTGCTTGGAGTTGGTTGTACCAGTTTTACCGGCGACAGTCATTTTTTTGATTTGTGCCTTTCGACCAGTTGACTTAGTTACAACTTCCTTTAGGATATCATTCATGATATAGGCGATT
The DNA here is from genome assembly GCA_021307325.1 of Peptoniphilus sp. GNH. Classification (NCBI taxonomy): domain Bacteria; kingdom Bacillati; phylum Bacillota; class Tissierellia; order Tissierellales; family Peptoniphilaceae; genus Peptoniphilus; species Peptoniphilus sp. GNH. The sequence continues at coordinate 1,852,162 of CP089931.1, forward strand.
TGATCGGATGTAACCCTTGTTTCCTTATGTTCAGCCTTGTAAATTTCCTTGCCATCTGACGATTCGATTTTTGTTACGAATATAGGTTTGACGAGCTTGCCTTCATTAGGAAAGGCAGAGTAGGCTGATGCCATTTTAAGAGGTGAAATGCCATAGGTCATTCCTCCGAGAGTTAGGGCAGCGTAGTTATAGTCATTGGTCCTCATATCATCTTCTGGTTTTACCACAGAGTCGACTCCGAGTTCTTCAAGTGTGGTTACCATTTTTTTAAAGTTTTCATCATCGTTTACTACTTTTGAATATTTTGAATATTTATTTTGCTTTGAATCCAAATTAGCAGAGATATCTCTGGCTACCAAATAAGATCCAACATTAGAAGATCTGACCAAAAGTTGTCTTATTGATTGCCAGCCTCTATATGAGCCTACATTTTTTGGAGTAAATCCAAGATAGGGTAGATTGACACCTTGTAGAGATTCATCAGCATAAATATCTCCTGCAGTCGCCTTGTTATTAAAAGCTGTCAAATAAACAGATATAGGCTTTATAGAAGATCCAGGTTGCCTTGGGATAATTGCTCTATTTGCAATTCTTCCTCCACCAACTCTTCTACCACCTATTACACCACGAACTTTGCCCGTAGCTTGTTCTATTATTACTGAACCGAGCTGGGGTTGAAGCTCGCCATTTTCATTTATTTTTTCGCCTCTCAAGCTAATCTTATTTACAGTATCTTCCATGGATTTTTGGATATTTATATCCATGGCTGTGTAGATATTAAGACCGCCATTGTATAATTTTTGATGGGCTTCTTCCTTAGAATAGCCGAGATCAGCTAGAATTTTAAGACTTTCGTCTTTTACGATATCTGTGTAGTATGAGGAAATACCAGAGGCCTTTCTTCTTCCTATATTTAGTATTATAGGTGCAGCCTTGGCAGTATCATGTTCATCCTTGCTAATTTTCCCTTGAGCCAACATTTTGTCCAAGATACGCTCTTGTCTTTTTTTGCTAGTTGGATTAAATATTGCCTTCATTGGATAGACATGACCATTTTTGATTTGAAACTCTTCGAATCCGTCTATCTTTCCTATTTCTCTAAGCCTTGCTGCTATTTGTAAAAGTCTGTCATCCACATTTACATTTTGCATCGGCAAGAGAACCAGTTGAATATTTGCAAGATCATCTGATGGATCTATCTCTGCAGTGTTGTAAGGAGTGTACTTTTCAGGTAAATTAGTTACTCCTGCGATAAGAGCTGATTCTGCAAGACTCAGATCCCAAACATTTTTATTGAAGAATGTTTTGGCTGCTGCTTGGACACCTACGGTTCCTTTGGAAAAAGCTGCCGAGTTCAAATAAGCCTCTAGAATCTGGTCCTTGGAAAGGGCATTTTCTATTTGAAAAGAATAATATACATCTGTCAATTTTCTTGTCATATCAACTTGCTTTGAAGTATAGAGGTTTTTGGATAGCTGCATGGTTATTGTAGAAGCGCCCTCTTTAAATCTCTTTGCTTTTAAGTTTTCGACCATCGCTCCCAAGACTCTTCTAAAATCGACAGCAGAGTGGTCATAAAACCTTTCATCTTCAATCGCCACAACAGCATCTTTTAAATACTTTGGAATCTTATCGCTTGTAACATATTCTGAAAATTCACTTTGCACAAGACTCTCTAAAAGTTCGCCTTTTTCGGTGAAAATTTTGGATGTCTGAATTATACGGTCCCTGAAATTTTGTGGATCAATACTAGGAGCATCTTTCAAGACAGAAAGAATATAGGTTCCAAGAAGTCCGCCAAGGGCAGTAAAAATAATGATTCCCAGTAAAAATATTATTGTAATGAAATTGGAAAATTTGAAATGATTCTTTTTCCTCTTTTTAGACTTTTTCATCACTTCCTCCTTCTTGGCTTATTATAACAGATTTTAAAAGTATATATATTACAAATTATTTAATTTTCTAGTGCTTATATAAGCGACTATGGCTTTTATACAATCTCCAGGAAGGCAGGGCAAGAATACTAAGTATAAAATATTGTAAGCGTTTATAGGACTTGCAAGATAGAAATTTTTTATAAGGTATAGATAGGGAAGTCCCATGCCATAAATCACAAAATTACCAACAAGGATTGATAAAATTGTTCGGCTTTTACTTTTAGATTTTTTACAAATAGAAGAAATGACGAAGCTTGCAACGGGAAATGACAATAAAAATCCAAAACTGGGAGCAAATATGTAGTTAATTCCTCCGTGAAAGTTTGCAAAGATTGGAAGGCCTGCAAGCCCCAAGATGAGATAGGCAACTTGAGATAAAAAAGCTTCAGAAGGACTTAAAAATAGTCCGCTCAAGATTACAAAGAAGCTTTGAAGACTTATTGGAACAGGTTTAAAAGGAAGGCTTATAAAGGCTCCTATGGCTGTCAAACTCGTAAATAGCGCACATAAAACTAGTCGTTTTGTTTTCATAATAAAACTCCATTCTTAAAAAATTTATTTAGGATATATTTTAAAAAATGATTTGAAATTTTACAAGGAAAATGTTGAAAAATAAGAGGCTTACTTATACAATCAAAAAGAAAAGGAGGCAGTATGTTACTTGCAATAGATGTCGGCAATACGAATATTGTTTATGGAGTTTTTGATGGCAAAAATCTTATCCTGAGTTTGAGAATGAAAACAGACAAGCAAAAGTCGGGAGATGAGTACGGGATAAGTTTTTTAAACAGTTTAAAGTTTAATAATATAGATAGCAAAAATATAAAGGGCATTATAATATCTTCTGTTGTACCCAGCCTTATGCATAGTTTAGAAGCCATGACAAAAAGATATTTTGGTCTTGAAAGCATAATAGTTGACAATAATTTGAAGATGAATATAGATATAGCCTATGAAAATCCTAGCGAACTAGGGGCAGATAGAATAGCAAATGCAGTTGCCTGCGTAGAAAAATATGAGGGACCCCTGATTGTTATAGATATAGGAACAGCGATGACATTTTGCTATATAGATAAAAGTAAGACTTATAGGGGAGGGCTTATTTTTCCGGGGATAGGAATTTCTTCAGAGGCCCTTTTTGCAAGGGCATCCAAATTGCCGAGCTTTGAAATAGTAGAAGCCAAGAGAGTTGTAGAAAAAAACACCATAGCCTCAATGCAAGCAGGCTTTTATTTTGGATATGTGAGTCTTATAGATGGAATTATTGACAAGATAGTAGAAGAAAAAGCTTTAGACAGGGTGACTCTTGTCGGCACAGGAGGATTTGCTCCCTTCCTTTTAAAAAATGCCAAGCACAAGTTTATAATAGATCAAGATTTGACTCTGGAAGGGTTGAGGATTTTATATGATCTCAACATGTGAGCCTATAAAAATAGGAAATATAAACCTTAAATCACCCTTTCTGCTCGCTCCCTTGGCAGGATATACAGATAAGGCCTTTAGAGAGATGACAGAGGGATGGCCAGGGCTTATGTACACAGAGATGGTATCTGCTAAGGCACTTTTTTATAAGGACAAAAAATCTTTTGAAATGCTGGATAAGATAGAAGGATTTGATGAGGCAATCCAACTTTTTGGCAATGAAGCATCTGTATTTTATGATGTAATAAGCAATTACATAAATAAGACTGACTTCAAGCTAATAGATATAAATTTAGGCTGCCCTGCACCCAAGATAGTAAAAAATAAAATGGGCTCTTATTTAATAAAAGAGCCACAAGTAGTTGGCGAAATTGTAAGAGCGTGCAAACAGGCAACAGATAAACCTATAACAATTAAAATAAGAAAGTCCTTCGAAGAAATGCAGTCCTTATATGCAATAGAAGCTGCCCTTGAAAATGGAGTAGATGCAATTTGCGTTCATGGTAGAAAGAGAGAGGACTTTTACAAAAATAATAGCGATTATAAGTATATAAAAAAGGTTGCAGATATGTCCCCGGTATGCACAATAGCAAATGGAGACATAGATTCTTACGAAAAAGCTTTGGATGTTATGGAATATACTGGTTGTAAGGGAGTTTTAATAGGAAGATCTGCCATTGGCAATCCTCAGATATTCAAAGAATTTGCAAGAAAATTTCAAGGGCTTAGCTTCGATGAACTGGGAGAAAAGGACAAGATTTTGCAAGCTATTAGACATTTGAATTTGGCGTGTGAATATAAGGGAGAAAGACTTGGAGTATGTGAGATGAGAAAAAACTACCCAGGCTATCTAAAAGGGATAAATAACAATGCAAGCATACGCAACGAAATAAATACTAAAAAGACCAAAGCGGAAGTAGAAAAAATTTTGTATGATTTATTAAAAAATTTTGAATGATAGAAAAAAGTTAAAATGCACTAAGAAGTGAGCCGTTTAGGCAAAGACTTCTTGACATTTAGGAGCCTTTAAACTATAATTGGTGGGACTAAGAGGCTGACATGCCTTATTTTTTATGCTAGGAGCGATTTGATGGTAGATAAAGATATATTTTTCACTCGTGAAGGGTTGGAAAAAATAGAAAGTGAAATAGAACATTTAAAAACAGTTAGGCGGGCAGAAGTTGCCGAAAGAATAAGAGTTGCTTTGGGCTACGGAGACTTGAGTGAAAACGCCGAATACGATGAAGCCAAGAATGAGCAGGCACAAGTTGAAGAAAGAATAGCAAAACTTGAAAACATGGTCAGAAAGGCTCAAATAATTGATGAGGAAGCACTAACCAAGGACCAAGTAAACATTGGTTCTAGAGTTGAAGTAAAAGATATGAGCGATGGGGAAATCTTCGAATACACCATAGTAGGCAGCGTGGAATCGGATCCTCTAGCAGGAAAAATCTCAAATGAATCACCTGTGGGTTCAAAACTTATAGGAGCCAAAATAGGTGAAATAGTAGAGATAGAAGTTCCTGACGGCATTATCAAATATGAAATTGTAGGTATATCTATATAGGAGGATACAATGGCCCAAAACGATCAAAACTTGAATGAAATGTTGAAGTTTAAAAGAGAGAAACTAGAAAAGCTCAGACAAGAAGGCAAAGATCCATTTGTTTTTGAAAAATTTGAAAGAACTTTTTACAGTTCAGACATAAAGGCAGATTTTGAAAAATTAGAAGAAAAGGACGTTTCAATCGCAGGAAGAGTTATGTCAAAAAGAGGGCATGGCAAGATTGCATTTATTGATCTTCAAGATTACAAAGGCAGGATTCAAGTTTTTGCAAGAAAAGATCTCTTGGAAGACGAATATCAAACCGTAAAAGACACAGATATAGGAGACATAATAGGAGTAAGGGGCAAGGTATTTAAAACAGACGCAGGAGAAATTTCTGTAAGGGCGGAAGAATTTAAACTGCTTACAAAATCCCTACAAATTCTTCCAGAAAAATGGAATGGGCTAAAAGATACAGACTTAAGATACAGACAAAGATATGTCGATTTAATAGTAAATCCAGAAATAAAAGATGTCTTTTTAAAAAGAAGCAAGATAATAAAAGCAATTAGAAGATACCTAGACCAAGAAGGCTATTTAGAAGTTGAAACGCCAATCCTACAAACTGTTGCAGGTGGAGCAAACGCAAGGCCATTTTTAACTCATCACAACACACTCAACATAGAAATGCAGCTTAGAATAGCCAATGAACTCTTCTTAAAAAGACTAATAGTAGGTGGATTTGACAAGGTATATGAAATGGGCAAGATGTTTAGAAATGAAGGCATGGACAGAAGCCACAATCCTGAATTTACAAACATTGAGTTGTATTCAGCTTATGAAGATTACCACGACATGATGAGAATAACTGAAAATCTTTTTGAATACGTAGCCAAGGATGTGCTGGGAAGCGATCAAATAAACTATCAAGGCATCGACATATCACTAAAGGCACCTTGGAAGAGAATTACCATGCTTGATGCAGTAAAAGAGTATGCAGGTGTGGATTTATCTGAAATGACAGCTGAAGAAGCTAGAAAGGCTGCAAGAGACAAGGGACTTGCCGTAGAAGAAACTCATAGCTGGGGCAAGGTTCTTTCAGAAATGTTCGAAGAATTTTGTGAAGAAAAATTGGTCCAACCGACTTTTGTAATAGGCCATCCAGTTGAGATATCTCCTCTAGCCAAGAAGAACCCGAATGACAAGAGAGTAACTCAAAGATTCGAGGCCTTTATAAATGGAACAGAGTTGGCAAATGCCTTCTCAGAACTAAATGATCCGATTGATCAAAAAGAAAGATTTGAAGCTCAAGTACAAGCTAAAAAGGATGGAGATGATGAAGCTCATCCCATGGACTATGACTTCATAAATGCCATTGAAGTTGGACTTCCACCAACAGGAGGACTTGGCATAGGGGTTGATAGAATGATAATGCTTTTGACAGACCAAGCCAGCATAAGAGACATTTTATTTTTCCCAACAATGAAGCCAATAGGCTTAGAAAAGGCAGAAAATGGGGGTTTGTCAAAAGAAACTTACGAAACTTACGACAAACTTACGACAGAAGAAATTGACCTTTCAAAAGTGAAAGTTGAACCATTATTTGAAGATATGGTAGACTTTGAAACTTTCTCAAAATCTGATTTTAGAGTTGTAAAGGTTAAAAACTGCGAAGAAGTTCCTAAGTCAAAAAAACTTTTGAAATTTACATTAGATGATGGTTCTGAAAAAGAAAGAGTTATTTTATCTGGTATTAAGGAATATTACAGCGCAGAGAGCTTAATTGGAAAGACACTACTTGCAATTTGTAATCTTCCTCCTCGTAAGATGATGGGAATCGACTCAGAAGGTATGATTATATCTGCAATTTGTGAGTATGACGGTGAAGAAAAACTTAACTTAATAATGCTGGATGATAATATTCCAGCAGGATCAAAATTATATTAAAGGACACGCTAATTATGAAACTGGGGTTTGTTATGAATCCCAGTTTAATTTTTAGGAGTATGTATGAGATGGATAATTAGAATAATTTTATTACCGATAAGATTAGTGTTGAGTTTGCTCATAGCTTTTTTAACCTTCATATTAAGTTTGAGTACTGCGTTGTTAAGCGTAGTTTCTACTTTGATTTTTATAATTGGAATAGCTAGCATTTTTCAAGGAGACAAGCAAATTGTAATTGAAGCACTAATATTAGCATTTTTATTTAGTCCATTTGGATTACCTAAATTAGGTATATATGTTATTGGATTATTAGAATTATTAAACTATACAATAAAATCAATTTGAAGAAAAATAAATATAAGACAACCGTAGACGATAGAAAGCAATAATTCTGTCGTCTTTTTTTATTTCAAAGAAAGGAGGTAGGA